>JAZNPB010000044.1:0-277898 GCA_045589435.1 Eubacteriales bacterium
GTAGATTGCTCACGCGTTACTCACCCGTCCGCCACTAAGTATATTTCTATACTCCGTTCGACTTGAATGTGTTATGCACGCCGCCAGCGTTAATCCTGAGCCAGGATCAAACTCTCTAAAAAATTGTATCTTAAATCCCAAGGCTGCTGCCCTAGGACTCAAAACCTTTTTCAGAGCTATTTATCTTAGCTTCTTCTTACTTTTTGAGTTTCTCAATGTGTTTTTCATTAACGAGAATTGCACAATTTAGTGCTTAATTCAAATTTCTTCGTTGTTCAATTTTCAATGATCAAGTGCGATAGATCAAACCTTCCGGAGCGATAATCGCTTGTCTATTATACAACATTTTTTTCAAGTTGTCAAGGGGTTTTTAAAAGTTTTTTTAATTTTTTTAAACTTTTTTCAAAATGAAAAAAAAGGCAGTTTTTTCGTCGTTTTCGCACGCCTACGCGTACGTGTATATAATATAAAAGGAAGATTTGCTCGGATTTCGGGCTAGTTTTTTCCTTTATTTGGAACGGTGAAAAATCTATCTACATTTTTTTACAAAATATATTGACAAACCGTATGTGCTGTGCTATACTTTTTTCGCAAAAACAAGACTATTCAGAAAGGATCTTTCGTATGATACTCTGCGAAGAACTATATTTTGAAATTACGTTGACCGGCAAAAAATCGGATCTGAAGAAATTTGTCAGCTATCTGAAATCAGGGGAGCTTGACGAGTTCTTCGAGTTCAACAGCGACTTTATCAGCTACGACGATGAGTTTGATGAGGTTGGCCCTGATGGGGAGACCAGCATCGTTATCTCCAATGATGATTACGGAATTGAGATCGACGAATTTGACACTGACGAATTTCTCGAGGTATTCTGCAAGGCTGCCAAGGCTCTTGACGTTCACGGGCAGATCTACGACATTGACGACGAGGAATATAGATTCATATCCGAGATGGGCGACAGCTATTATCTCAACGCAAGAAACATCTTCTTTGACGACGAGGAAGAAGAATAATTCTCATATTAAAAATTCAGGCTACCGCAAAAACGGTAGCCTTTTCATATGTTTTTGTAAAGTTTAGATTACAATAAATGCGCAAGAACCCGCCGGGATCACGTGTGTGCCTGTAGAGATCTTCTTGCCTTCTATGCGAGGAAGGTTGCCTTTTTTGTCAAGCGCGAGAGGCTTGCCGTTAAGGTACATTGTCTTGTTTCTCATATTACCGTTACCGGAGAGGAGGTAGATCTCGCCCTTGCCGGGAACGCTTACAGTTGTATCTTCTGTTAAGGAATTGTTGATCACAAGATAGCAGTAACCGGGCTTTCCGTCCTTGCGGGAGTGGCAGTAAACGTGTGCGCCCTCTCTTGCAGGGTTAACCGTCTTATAGCAGGTATTGCCAACAAGGCGCTGCCAAAGAAGAACTGCAAAGTAGTTAGGACGGGGATCGAATGTGCCGTGCTGAAGGAAGCCGTAGTCGGAGGATGCGAGAGTGTTATGGAAGATAACACCGTCTGTAATTGTAACGAAGCTACCAAGCTCGTTGAGAGTTCTGAGAACGTCAAGATATGTGGAAGCCCATGTATCTCCGCCTCCACCTGCGTCACCTGATTCAGTTACCCACATCTCACCGCCGGGAACGTACTTATCGCGAGCGGGAACGTTCATTCTGCAGGTTGAGGGAGCTACTGCAAGGTATGCGTCGGTATGAGCAGCTTCTGCAGGCCAATGTCCCTGAGGCATTACGGATGCAAGACGCTCGGAAATACCGTTATAGTAGTGATAGGAATATACGTTCATAGGAACCTTGTGTCCGCGCATAAGATCGTGAACTGTACCCATCTTCATCATATTGCCCATGCCGGAGCCCATCTTTTCCATGGGGTTATCTTCGCCTGTGGGCTTGTCGTCTACCATACCTGTGTTGCAGGGACCAACGATAAGGCACTCGGGATAATTTTCGCGTACCCAAGCGTTTGCAATATCCTGATCGCGAACGTAATCTTCAAAACCGTAGTTGACAGGTGCGCCGGAAACCTGAAGCATATTAGGCTCGTTCATAAACTCGAATGCATCGATCTTACCACCAACAGAATCTGTAAGTGCAAAGAGCTTTTTGATCTGTGTAAGATCAAGAGGGCCGTCATTCTTGTGGTCACCCTGACAGTTACTTGCAGAAACGAGAAGCTTCGCACCGATGTGGCGGCAGAAGTCAATAACGCCTACCCACTGATCTCTTGTAAGAACGCTCTGATAGCCCTCGGGAGCTTTGCCACCTGTGGTGCCGTCAAAGTCATAATAAGTCTTGGTTGCCCAAGTGCCGGAAACTCTTACCCAAACTGTACCAAGCTCCTTTGCAAGAGCGCGAACCTTTGTATTATAAAGGTCGATTGGTGGATAGTACTGCATAAGACCTGCAAGAGCTGTGTGGTTTGTGAAGCTATCGATCTTTGGGAACTCCTCCGTTCCTGCGATCTGACCTTCGGTATATGCCTTCCAGAAGGTGCCGCCTGTGATCTCTGTCATCTCTACGTTGTAGGACATGAGGCGGGGATTAAATGTGCGGATAGGGGTAAGGCCCTGGTTTACAAATTTAATAAAGTGCGCCATTTTTTGTTTCTCCTTTTTGATGTATTTTTTATATATTTTATCACATTGATCTTAAATATTTCAAGGTACAGATTGTAAACATTCGTACCATTGGCATAAAAGTTACTGTGAGTAGCCGGAGGGCTCGCTATACTGCTTTCGCATGATCTTCATAAGTATAGCTGCCATGTCCTCAATGCTGCGCTCAAAGTCCGTATCTATCCAATGGAATACAACGCCGATGAACCCACTGATATTGTAAATCAGGATCTCTCTTGCGTCACCTGCAAAAATGCCCATGAGCTGCTTTGCGCGGGAATGCTCACCGTCCATATAAAGAAGTAGCCTTTCCATGAAAAGTCCCATGAGATTACTTTTCGCCAGGGCGACAAAGAAGTTTTTCTCTAGCATGATGAACTCTAATATCTGGGAAAATCCGTTTCTGCCTGTTTTGGACTGATAAAGCTCGGAATCCACCATTTTGTGATCGATGGTGGCTACGATGCAATCGTATTTCGTTTCAAAAAGTCTGTAAAATATCCTGCGGGTGATGCCTGCCCTCTCGCAAATGTCAACCACCGATATTTTTTCAAAATCCTCGCTCTGCATAAGGCCGATCAGAGCGTTTTCAAAAAGCTTTTGCTGATTTGCGGTTTTTGCCGTGGAGCATTGTAGATACATAGTTTGCCTCCGTTTTGGTACAGGTGTACCTTTTGATAATATTATAATATATATATGGAAGATTGTCAAGGCTTTTTAGGAACAAGTGTACCTTTCCAAGGTTTTTGGAATAATTATCCTGCGATTTTGACCATATATTACAAATTATCGCGAAAAAATCTTACTAAATAGGAACAGAAATGGCAAATGTGTACCTTTATTTAGTGATTAAATTTTGATATAATATAATTAGCGTAATAGCTAAAAATAATAATTTAAGGAGAAAAACAATCATGGCAAAACAAAATAGGCTCGATGCAAACGGCTTCCGTAAGTTTGGTTTGCTCGACAAGGTTTCATATGCTGCCGGTGATTTCGGCTGTAACATGAGCTTTGCTCTCGCAGGTTCCTGGTTCACCCTTTTCTGGACACAGTATATGAAAATAGACGAGATCCTCTTTGCAGGTCTTCTCATCGCATTCAAAGTTTGGGACGCTATAAACGACACCCTCATCGGTGCAATTATGGACGCTTCCAAAAAGCAGTACAAGAGAGGTAAGTTCCTCACTTACATAGCATTCGGTTCATTCCTTCTCACCGTTTCTGCTTGTCTTTGCTTCCTTCCCGTTCAGGGCGCAGATATGCTCATTAAATGTCTTATCTGTACCGTTGGTTACGTGGCTTGGGACGCAGCTTACACTATCGTAAACGTTCCTTACGGATCCATGCTTTCCGTTATCACAAGAGATCCCGGCGAGCGCGCACAGCTTGGTGCTTGGAGAAACATCGGTGCGATGCTTGCAGGTCTTCCTATCGGTATCGTTCTTCCCATGTTCCTTTACGACGAAAGCGAGAACCTTATCGGTGAGCGTTTGTTCCCTGTTGCTCTCGTTCTCGGTGTTATCGGTCTTATCTCCTTCTGGTTCATGATCAAAACCACAGTTCAGAGAGTTAAGACAGACGTTAAGGTTTCCGAGGAGAAGTTCAACTTCTTCAAGTCCATTGCATCCTTCGCAAAGAACCGTCCCGCTATCGGTGCAACGGTTATGCCCGTGGCTATGTTCATCGGTACTTACGGTGCTGCAAACGCAACCACATCTATGTTCCAATCTTACTTCCACAATGCAAGCATCTCCGGCCTTATGACTATTGTTAGTATGCTCCCCATGTTCCTCTTCATTCCTTTCATTAAGCCTATCACAACCAAGGTTGGTAAGAAAGAGGGCGCTGCTGCAGGTCTTATCTTCTCCGTTATCGCTTGCGTACTTATGGTAGTTCTTCCTATCACACCCGATATGAACGGCGTTATGCTTTATATGGGACTCCAGCTCCTCAACGGACTTGGTATGGGCGTTGGTATGTGCGTTGGTAACGCTATGATGGCAGACGCTATCGACTATAATCAGTGGAAAACAGGTAAGCGCGAGGAGGGTATGACTTACGCTATTCACTCCTTCTTCAGAAAGCTTGCGCAGGGCGTTGGCCCATCTATCGGTCTTGTTCTCATGGTAGCTCTCGGTTATGATGCGGCTCTCGGTGCAGATCAGCTCCCCGGAGTTCCTCTCAAGATGCGTTATCTCGTTGCTGCTATGTATCTCGTTTCTGCGATCCTTATGTACGTTGGAACGAAGTTCGTTTACAACCTTGACAAGAAGACCCTCGCAATTATGAACGAGGAGCTTGCAGCTACACGTGCAAACGGTGACATGGTAGTTCCCGAATGTGCAAAGATCGATATTGACTGATTTTGATTAAAAACCTATTAAAAGACAACTTTAGTTAGCAAAAACCCGACTTTTTTTGGAAGTCGGGTTTTCTTTTTTGTTTATTTGTTTTTTGCTACGATTCTATCCAACGCTCTCTTTTATTGCTTCTGCAAGGGTTAAGATCTCGCCGCTCTGATCTAATCTCGGTGCTGATTTTATAACCAAAGTGCTATCGATAAAACCGGTGCCGGGAAGGGTTTCCATAATAGCTCTCATCTGTTTTGACGCCATAGATGCCCAAGTTCCGTTTTCTATAAACGCTACGGTTCTGTTTTTCAGTCCGTGGTGGGCAAGCTCGCGAAGGAGGTATTCCATGGTGGAGAATGCGCCACCGTTATATGTGGGGCTGGCGAAGACCAGATGGCTGTATTTGAAGGCCTCGGCAACTACGTGAGAATGATCTGCCACAGAGGTATCGTACATCACCACGGGAACGCCAAGCTCTCTCAGTCTGCACGCTAACACATTTGCCGCAAGCTCCGTATTTCCGTAGATCGAAGCGTAGGCAAGCATTACTCCGCGCACCTCGGGAGTGTAGGTTGACCAGCAATTATATTTTTCAAGATAATAGCCAAGGTTTTCTCTTATGACAAAGCCGTGAAGGGGCGCGATCATAGAGATGTCGAGAGATGCCGCTTTTTTCAGAGCCGCCTGCACCTGAGTCCCGTATTTTCCAACAATGTTGCAGTAGTATCTTCTGGACTCGTCAAGGTAATCGCGATCAAAATCAACCTCGTCTGCAAAAATTGCTCCGTTAAGAGCGCCAAAAGTTCCGAAAGCATCGGCAGAGAAAAGGATCTTCGCATAGGAATCGTAGGTCATCATAACCTCGGGCCAATGTACCATGGGCGCAAGCACAAATGAGAGAGTATGCTTTCCAACAGAGAGCGTGTCCCCCTCTTTTACAAGCAGATGATTTGGCTTCTCGCCGAAGAACTGCTCTATCATGACAATGGTTTTTGCATTACATACGACCACAGCCTCAGGGTATCTTTTCAGGGTGTCAAAAAGTGTTGCGGAATGGTCGGGCTCCATGTGGTGAACTACTATGTAGTCAAGTCCTCTGCCACCAAGCTCACGCTGGAGATTTTTCATAAATATAGGTGCAACGTCATGCTCAACCGTGTCGAAAAGCACGGTCTTCTCGTCGAGGAGAAGATAGGAGTTATAGGAAATTCCGCGAGGCACCTTATATACCCCCTCAAAGAGGGCAAGGCGGCGGCTATCAGCTCCCACCCAAACAATGTCATCAGTAATTTTTCTTGTACAGTGCATATATGTTCCTTTCAACAAATCCACATCTATATAATTGTCATTTTTTATGTCAAATACCGTTTTTGCGGCATTTTTGTCAAGTTTATTTTACAAAAGCGGAGCAAATATTCTGATTATATTGCGTATTGCCCATTCCAGCAAATTCAGCCTTGCCTCGTAGCTATCTCTGTAATCAGATTTTTCGAGGGTGCGAAGAAATGCTTCCTTTGCATCAGAAATAACAGGAGAATCAGCTATGAGAATACCGTCTTCATAATGATGAACAAGGCTGCGATAATCGAGATTTATCGTTCCCACCACCAGATACTTATCGTCGCAGACAAGAGTTTTTTCATGAATGAAGCCGGGCTCGTATTCGTAGATCTCCACACCTGATTTTTTCAGATAGGGATAGGCACTTTTGGTCATGATCTTAACTAGCTTTTTATCAGCAATTCCGGGGGTTACGATCCTTACTAAAACTCCACGTCTTGCAGCCTTACAGATAGCCTCCGTCAGCTCGTAGTCCATAATGAGATACGGGGTGGTTATCCACACGTAGCGCTTTGCCTGATTGATAAGATTAAGGAGCAGATTTTTTCCTACCTTCTGGTGGTAGAGAGGCGCCGGGCCCGTGCCAAAGGGAACGTAGATTCCACCGTCGGGAGCTTCTGTCTCGTAGGGATCCAGCATATATTTTGAGTAATCGGAAATCTCTCCTGCCGTAAAATCAAATGAATTGAGGAAGAGTCTGAGAAGTCCTCTGACACCGTGTCCCTCAATGCGGATTCCACCATCCTTCCAATGACCGAATCGCACCTTTCTGTTTACGTACTCGTCCGCAATATTTACTCCACCGGTGTAACCCACCTTGCCGTCGATGATGGCGATCTTTCGGTGGTCGCGATTGTTATGAACTGCAGAGAGCCTTGGAGTCACCCTGCCGAAACGGTATGCGTGTATTCCCTCGGAGCGAAGCTTGCGCTCGTAAAACCACGGGAGAGTTTGCATACAGCCAATGTCATCGTAAAGCACCCTGACCTCAACGCCGGCTGCTGCCTTTTCCTTTAAGATCTCGTGTATCTCGCCCCAAAGCTTTCCCTCCGCGATAATAAAATATTCAAGGAAGATGAACTCTTTCGCAGAGCGAAGATCCTCGATAAGTGCATCAAAATACTCCTCGCCTGACTCGAAAAATCTGGATGACGTTCCACCGTAGGGTATTGCCAGAGTATCGTCCGCCATCAGGGCGCGTATCTTTCCGTAATGCTCCGAATCCTCGGAGAGCTCTGCCGCAGGCTCGGGGAATCGGAAAAGCTCCTCCTCCGAATCCAATACCAGCTTTGCCTCCTTTGGCGAGAGCCTTCTGTCGAAGAAAAGAAAATACAGCACCACACCCGCAATGGGTACCAGCAGCACCACAAGCCAAGTCAGCTTATACTCCGGGTTCGTATCTCTGTTTACAAGATGAATAAATCCTATTACATATAGTATAAATACCACTGCCGTGGTTACGAAAAAGTTCTCGGAGATGGTATAGATCAGTCGCTCCACAAGGAGAACCTCTGCAAGAAGGATTATAAAGGTTATGAAGTATCTTGACAAAATAAATCTTAAGATCTGTTTGCCAAAGATGGCTATTTTGACGAAAAAATTAACTCTTGTTTTTCCTTTATCTTTTTTCATTTTCTAAAAACTTCTTTTTCTACTTCCTATCAAAAAATCACTGAATTATCAGTAAAATGTAAATAACTATTAACAAAACTACCTGCTTAAAGCATCGATTGTTTCCCTTATCATAAGAGATGTGCTTTGAAGCTCGTCCCAAAATTCGCGGCATGATACGCGGAGTCCACCGGCACCGAGGATTATATATTGTTCCTGAAGATCAGATGTCACGACACGCACCGTATGCTCCCCTGATATATCGTAGGTGGTTTTTTCTATGTAAGAGTCGGCAGTCTGTCTCTCCTTTGTATAGATGACGGTAACGTTACCGAGCTCCTCAACGCTTCCCTCGCTACCCGCTCTCTTATATCCATCAAAAACGATGATCGCCTTGGATTTTCTGAACGCGGTATAATCGCACATCAGGCGAATCACCGTATCGCGAGCGAGAGATATATCCATATCGGAAAGCTTATTCAAAGCGGGGATAGCGAATATCAGGTTGTAGCCGTCTATCAGCACGTAATCGTCGCCTCGCGGCTTCTGCTTTCCCGGCTTTTGCTTCTTTTCCGAAGGAGCAGAGTTCTCCACCCTCTCGCTGACCTTGCGCGGCTTGATCTTACCGTAGGTGCTCTCGAAAATTCGCATAAGCTCCTTATCTTCCTCAACAGTTCCGCGATAGTCAAGCTTCGCTCTCCTGACGGGGGCAGCTGCCATCTCATCCACCTCTCGGGATCTTGGAGCGCCGTCGTCACAGCGAATGTGCATAAGCTCGTCTGCCTCGTTCCATGGAACTGCATAGCCTGCTCCACCCTTGCAGAAAACGGAATTTGCCGTATGGCGCTCGTCAAGGTCGGGGTTATACCCTCTGGCAATGATCACCTCGTCGGCATTATGGCAAGGGGCGTATGGCCCGATAGTCAGGGCAAGCTTTCCCTCACCTCCCGTGTAGGCTCTCACCTCCGTGGCATAGGAGCGCATGGTTTTTACAGGAGCATTTCCAACAAGAACGGCAACCTCTCCTTCAAACTCCGGGCTCTCGCAAACGCCCTTCATATTAGTAATATCCGTCATGGCGCGGCCGAGATTTGCCCTCGGAACCTCGAGGCGGAAATTAAATGTGGGCTCAAGAAGCACCGATCTCGCCTTTCGAAGTCCCTGCCTTACCGCTCTGTAAGTTGCCTGACGGAAATCTCCGCCCTCGGTGTGCTTCAGGTGTGCCTTTCCGGCAATCAGAGTCAGCTTCACGTCAGTGATAGGCGCGCCAACAAGAACGCCACGGTGGGCTCTCTCCTCAAGGTGGGTGATGATAAGCCTCTGCCAGTTCAGGGAAAGGGAGTCCGTATCACATTCCGTGGCGGTCACGATGCCCTCCCCCCTTGGCAGGGGATCTATTCTTATATGTGCCTCCGCATAGTGGCGCAGGGGTTCAAAATGTCCCGAGCCTATAACGCTTTCGGCAATGGTTTCTTTATAAAGTATGCTTCCCTCGTCAAAGGTAACGGGGATGCCGAATCTATCCATAATTATTCTGCGAAGCACCTCAAGCTGGATCTCGCCCATCAGGCGCACTCTTATATCGTGAGTTTCCGGCTCATAGGTTAGTGCCAGCGCAGGATCCTCCTCCGCAAGTACCATCAGCTTCATATAGGTTTCATAAGCGTTGACGGATCTCGGAAGAATTATTCTGTAATCAAGAACGGGGGTGAGGGTCGCCTCATCAGTTTCTGCAACACCGATTCCCTGACCTACGTAGGCTGTGGAAAGTCCTAAAACGGCTACCACCTGACCTGCGTGCGCCTCGTTTGCGCTCTTGTATTTATCACCGGAATAAAGTCTGATCTCCTCCACCTTTTCCGTGGTGATCTCACCGTTTTTGCCGCGAAGTTCCAGGGTATCCTTGTTTCGCAGTCTGCCTCCAACGAGCTTCAGGTAGGTTAACCTCTTTCCCTGATGATCTCTGGATATTTTATACACCTTTGCACCGAAAAGATCCTTCGGATAATTACGGGTGGGGGCGTATTTTATCAAGGCGGCGAGAAGCTCGTCCACCCCTCGCATTTTAAGAGCAGAGCCGAAAAGGCAGGGGAAAATTCTGCGTTTTTTTACGGATGCCGTAAGGCTCTCGACGGAAAGGGTGTCGGTAGCGAAAAATTCGTCCATCAATCGCTCGTCGGCAGAGGCGGCATTCTCATAAAAATCGGGAGTGCTATCGTAGGTAAAGTCCACGCATTTTGGGGAAAGCACAGCTCGCAGCTCGTCCATTATCATCTCTCTTTTTCTGTCGGAGATGTCGAGCTTATTTACGAAAATAAAGGTAGGCACGCCTTTTGCAGAGAGCAGATGCCATAGAGTTTTCGTATGTGCGGTAACTCCGTCGGTGGCAGAGATCACAAGTATTGCAGCATCCTGAATAGCCACGGCGCGCTCTGCCTCGGTAGAGAAATCTATGTGTCCGGGAGTGTCTATAAGAGTCACCTCTGTATCAGCGTAGGTGAACATTGCCTGCTTTGAGAAGATAGTGATTCCGCGCTCGCGCTCAATGCTGTGGGTGTCAAGATAGGCGTCGCGCTTATCGACTCTGCCAAGGCGCGAGATTACTCCCGAGGAGTAAAGAAGGCCCTCTGATAAGGTGGTCTTTCCCGCGTCAACGTGCGCAAGTATTCCAAGAACAAGTCTATTCATATGTGAGCCTCCTTTCGTGTTTTTCTGCGTTTTTGTAAATTATCGTTAGCAAATATCAGGGTTTATCCCATGTTTTTTCAAATATTACTGCTTCGTCATTTTCGCCCACCCTGGTCATGAGCTTTTTCGCCATGCCTATGGATGGAAGGTTTTCTTTCTTTATAGGGCCGAGAACAGTTTTAATATCCATCTCCCTTGCAACCAGAAGCACAGCGCCTAGTGCGCGAGTTCCGATGCCACGACCAAAGAATTTTGGCAGAAGCCTGAGGGCGACGGTAGCACCCCCGAGGTAATCAAAGGCAAAAAGACTTGCCTCGCCTGCAAACTCTCCCTTGAACCTGATGGCGAGAGTCAAGGCAATGCCCTGCTCCTCCTCGGTTTTTGCCACGTTGTAAAAATGGCTGTCCTCTGCGTCTTCGTAGTCTTCTTTATAATCGTAGCCGAAAAGGCGGTTGACCTCCTCGCTGCGACAAAGCTCCGCATAGGCCGGAATATCTTCCTCGGAGAGAGAATCCAAAACAAGATCTCCATCCGAAAACTCCGGGATCTCGTCAAGTCTTCCAAGCTCGGAAAGCACCCGAACCATGTATATCTCATTATCCTCGTCAATGAGAAAGCTCTCCACAAATCTGAACGCCTCGGTGATCTCGGGCAGCTCGTACTCTGTGACGTCGATAAACGAAATGGGAATTTCCTGCTTCATTCCGTATTTTCTGATCTGCTCGCAGGCATCTCCCACGGACGCCCCCTCATGTAAAGCCATGGGGCAGGTGAAAACGTACTCACCGTCATAGATGCGAAGCACAAGAGTGTCTGCTGCTATGGTTGCGGCGATCTCCGCCCCCTCTGACATCTCAAGGTTAGATATGAGCATATCCTCTATCTCTCCCCCGTGACCGTGCAGTCGGGATTCATTTTCTTTTACGAATTTTTTTACATCGTTATGATCTTCTAAAATCTTAAAGCTTATCATTTTTTCTCGCTTTTGTAAATTTATGTTGACAAATCGTCAGGTTTTCACCTGATTATATTTTATTTGATGTAGAAGGACTCGGCAATCTTCGTGCCTTCCTCATAGAGCTTCAAGGACATTGTAAGGGTGAAGATCCCATCCTCCTCACCGTAGTCGAAGCTATTGAGAATATAGGTCGCCAACCTCTTGCAGGTCTTAAGTCCTACCTTGCTGCTCTCTGCACCCTTGCTTTTTGCCACCACATTGCTGAAGCTGAAGATTGCAAGATCCCCCTCCTTTTTCGCGGTGATATTTACCTCATCCTCAATACTTGCGTACTTATAGATATTCGAGAAAATATTATCAACTATTCTCATCATGTGGGGCGCGTCGGTTCTTACAATGTGCTTTTCTCCCTGCACCTCGTCAATGCTGTAATTTACCTTATATCCGCTTTCGCTGAGAAGCAGCACGTGCTCGGTAAAGAGCTGTTCAAAGAGGGTTTGAGCGTCGTATTCCTCCATGGTAATGCCCTCTGCCCCCTTGCCGAAGGCACGGAAGTATTTGAACATATCGTCGGAGAGCTGCTTCAGCCTTAAAACGGTTTTTTCCGATGCGCGAACGTACTCGCCTATCTCCTCCGGGGAGAGATCGGATTTCATAATATCGATATAACCCAAAAGCACCGTCAGGGGTGTTCTGATATCGTGGGACATGGAGGTAATAAGCTCTGTGTTCATCTGCAAAGCTTCCCTCTCCTTTTCGATATTCTCAAGCATGGAGCATCTCATGTTATCAACGTCGTAGGAGAGCTTCGTCAGCTCGTCAAATCCCGTAGCTACGATTGGATGATCCAGGTTGCCCACGGAAACGACGTTAATATCGTACTGAAGTCTGTGGATCCTCGTAATAAGTCTTCCAAAATGCTCAACAACCACCACCGCAAGCACAATGAGAGAAACGACGAAGCAAATAACGTTCAAAATATCTCTTTGCAGGTACTCGCTGTAATCGTACACCTTAACGAGGAAGGTTTCTTCCTTTCCGTCCTCGTACTCTATATCAATAGTTACGCTCTGGGTAATGTTGGCAACCTTATCAAGCAGCTCCTCTATCGCAGGGCGGGAAAGAATACTACCTATGCTGACGTCTTCCTTATCATTCTTATTGCCCTTGTCCTCCTCGCCGTCCTTGTCGATCTCGCCGTCGGCAGGAGCGTTTGGGTCTTCGGGATCCGGTGTGTCGGGGTTTGGCTCACCGCCATCGGGCAGCTTTTCCGGATCGTCATTCGGTTGCCCAGGCTGTGTTACGATAGAAGAATATATCAGCTCGTTACCGGAGGAAACCGAGAGAAATACGTAGCTGTTATCGTCTATCCAATCCTGAAATTTAGCAGAGTCTGCCGCAGTGATGTTATTTTCTTCAATATACCTGCGCAGATCCTCGATGTACTCATCCTCGCGAGCCTTTTTATTCTCATCGCTGAGGTAGATGTTGTTTATATAGTAATCGGAGGCGGCTCTGGTGGTCATGAATATGAGGGTGGCGAGGAACACACCTATAAGTATAGATCCTATCAAGCCGAAGTAGAGGGAGAAGACTCTTGGAGAGCCGTCCTTTTTGTTGCTTGTGAAATATACGTCGCCATCAATCATAACAAGACCGCGTATGGCCTTTCCGATGCGGCGAAAGCCCTCGAGGATGAAATTATCCCAGACGAGAACGAAAAATGCGCCGATCTTTCTTAAAAATTCCTTGAACTTAGTCAATCTGGTATCCCTTTCCCCAAACGGTTCTGATTATTTTAGGCTGGGAGGGGGTGTCCTCCAGCTTTCTGCGAAGACCGAGCATATGAACGGTTACTGTGTTATTTGATGAGGAGAGAGGTATCTCGTTCCATATATTTTCATAAAGCTCGTGAGCGCTGACAACTCTGCCGCGGTGCTTGGCAAGGTAGATGAGCAGATCCATTTCCTTGTCGCGAACGTCAAGTAGTGTACCGTTTTTGTAGACTTCTCTTGTTTCGGGATTGAGAACCACGCCGTTGTTCAGGCGAATCTCCTTTCCAAGGGTCTGGGGTTTGGTCTTATAGCTTGTATACCTTCTTATAAGAGCCTCCACCTTCATGAGAAGCTCCTTTGAGGAAAACGGCTTCACCAAATAATCATCTCCGCCGCCCGTGTACGCTGCTTCCTTATCCTCCTCAAGAGATCTTGCAGTAAGGAACAGCACGGGAATGGATGAAAACTTTCTTATCTCGGCACAAGCCTCAAGGCCGTCCATTCTCGGCATCATAACATCCATTATACACAGGTCTATCTCATTGTCACCGCGGAGGGTCGTAACTGCGGAGAGTCCGTCGTTTGCCGCTACTACCTCGTAGCCTGAATTTTCAAGAAGTATAGTCAGTATCTTTCTGATCTCTGCCTCGTCATCTACTATTAATATTCTCATTTTTTACTCCTATTCTTTATCGTTTCGTTATTAAAAGGTCGTTTTTCTTCAAATTTGTAAACATTAATTGTCAATTCTTCTGTTTTTCTTCTCTTTTTCCACATAGGCGAATTTATACATTGCTCCGATAGTCATGCCACCAAACAGGTTTCCGATAGCCACCGGCACAAGGTTTGTAACAAACCCTCTCAAAATAAGCGGCAGCTGCTCCGAGCCGTGGTACATAAAGGATGCAAGGGCGCCCGAGGAAAGGAAATATATATTGGTAATGGAGTTTTCAAAGCCTGCAATCACGAACACCACTATGGGGAAATAAAGGGACATGATCTTGCCGGGGGTGCTTTTCGCCACCAAGGAAGCCCATATTCCAAGGGTGATAAGCATATTACAAAGGTAGCCGCGAAGGAATGCCTGCGTGGGGGTGAAGCTCGCCTTTATCACAGCGTTTTCAACTGCAAATTCACTGACGATCTCAAGGGCGCCCGAGCCGGCAGTAAGAGCTGCGATAAACACAGCGCCAACGAAATTGCCGATGAACACCACGATCTGCGTCATAATGAATCGCCAGAGCTTTATCTTCCTTGCAAGAAGGGGGAATGAAAGCATGGAATTTCCCATAAACACCTCTGCTCCTGCCAAAGTGTTAAGAATAATTCCTATTGGGAATAGCAGTGCGCCTATAAGCCTTGTGCCTCCGTAGTGGCAACCAAAAGTAAAACCAATGCTGCCGAAGCCGGCAAACATTCCACCGAACATGGCTAAAATAAACATCCTGTTGATCTTTCTTGTGGTTTTTATCCTTCCTAACTCAAAATACTCTTCATTTCTCTCTGCAATAGTACGCATAAGAGCTCTCCTTTTCGTTTTAGTATTACCCCGCAGGGCTTTTTTCTGTTTTCGGGTATTTTGACTGATTCTTTCTCCAAAATGGCATACCTATCCATTATTACCTTACAGTATACCATATATCAGGGAGTTTTGCAAGTAAATAAAAATTAAAAAAATATTAAGTTTAATTAAACAAATATTTAAGCAAAGCGTGATTTTTTATAAAACGCTCTTTTCAAAGCTGAAAAAATGTGGTACAATATAGAAAAAAGGAGGCGCAAAATGAAAAAGCTCATACTTATTTTAGGAGATCTTGCCTCAGGCAAATCCACCACCGCGGATATTTTATCCGAAAAATTCAATATCCCCTCCCTGAAAAAGGACACTATCAAGGAGCTGCTTGGGGACACTATCGGATTTTCTAACCGAGAGGAGAACCTGCGCCTTTCCCGCGCCACCTTTGAGATCATGCTGGAGGTTTTCGACCGCGTGAGCCTGACGGGTGGGGATCTTATCCTTGAGTCGAATTTCAGGGAAGGAGAGCTTTCGAGGCTTTCCGAGCTTGCAGCAAAACGTGGCTACTCCATCCTTTCTCTGCTTCTGACCGCGGACACGGAGGTGCTTTATAGAAGATACTTAAAGAGGATCGAGGCGGGCAGACACCCGGTACATCTGAACGCAGGTTTTGACGATTACGAGGGCTTCGTTTCCTACGTTACCGCCCAGAGAAAGCCTCCGAAGATGGGCGAGCTCATAAGAATTGACGCCACAACCTTTGATTATCAGCAAAACGAGGCGCTCTTATCAAGGATTTCTGATTTTTTGCTTCGATAAATCAGCCTCCACTTTCTACTTGTAATTTTTTTTACATATTTTTCATATTTGGGAGATAAAAATCCGTTGACAAAGAGAAAATCTTATGATAAAATATTCACATAGGCAGAGGAAGAGTATTCCTGCTGAATAAAACGGAGAATATCCGACAAAAATAAAAAATAAAAATCTTTACGATAAAAGGAGATCACACCCATGAACCTTAAGGGCACAAAAACAGAACAGAACCTCATGACCGCTTTTGCAGGCGAGTCCCAGGCAAGAAACAAGTACACATACTTTGCATCCGTAGCAAAGAAAGAGGGATATGAGCAGATCGCAGCTATCTTCCAGCAAACAGCAGAGAACGAAAAGGAGCACGCAAAGCTCTGGTTCAAGGCTCTCGGCGGACTTGGCGATACAGCAGCTAACCTCCTTGCAGCAGCAGAGGGTGAAAACTATGAATGGACAGATATGTATGACACATTTGCAAAGGAAGCTGATGAAGAAGGCTTCAAGGCACTTGCAGCACAGTTCAGAATGGTAGCAGCTATCGAGAAGACTCACGAGGAAAGATACAGAAAGCTCCTCTCCAACGTTGAGATGCAGCAGGTATTCGAAAAGAGCGAGATGACCATGTGGGAATGCCGTAACTGCGGCCACCTTGTAATGGGTAAGAAGGCTCCCGGTGCTTGTCCCGTTTGCGCTCATCCACAGAGCTTCTTCGAGGTTAGAAAGGAAAACTATTAATTAGTTTTTTCATTAAATTATTAAAGGCGAGGATTTTCTCCTCGCCTCTTTTTTGCGTATTTTGTTAATATTTGTAAAGTTTGGTTATGTTTTTGCCGTTATTTAGTATAGCGACGGAAAGATATGAAATCACAGACTCCTGATATAGCTCTCAACAGACTCGGGAACAAGATCGGCTAGGGATTCCCCCTTTTCAATTCTCTCGCGAACGAGTGTAGAGCTGATGGCAGAGAATTTCTCATCTGCGAGCCAAAGCTCCGTTTCATAGCCTGAATGCTTATAATTCCACTCCGCTTGAATCTTTTCGTATGCCAGATCCTGCTCGTTTCTGTAGCCTTTTATGATTTTGTCTATATCATGCTCTCTCATGTAATCTATAACGAGGCCGCAGGATTCGCTGACAAGCACGTTTTCGTAGTCCTCGCAGGCGAGCATCAGCATCCTCATTCTGTCATCGAGGGAAAAATGATATTTCTTTTCGGGGTTGACAAAGATGACAGCGTACACTCTCTCATAGATCTCTGCCGCGCGGCGAATAACGTCAAGATGCCCGAGTGTTACGGGATCATAGCTCCCCGGCAGGATCACAGTTTTCTTTTGTTTTTCCATTTTTATCGCCTTTTTTGTCTAGTTTAGTTTGCTTTTTCGGTTTTTTAAGTAAAAATCATTCCTCGATTTTATAGAGGAGAATTGTCACCGCGGTTTTCTGACCGTATTTTGCCTGTCTTATAAGACGGAAGCTTGAATAGGGCGCATCATCGAGATTTATCTCCTCCTCGCCACTTTCGATAACCACAATGGCACCGTTTCTCAGGGTTTCATATCGGAGAAGCGCCTCTACGGTCTTCTTGCAAAGATTCATGGCGTAGGGGGGATCAATGAAGACGAGGTCGTATTTTTCCCTGCCAGCCATCTTGCGAAGATAGTTTGCCGCGTCGCTGACTACGAATTTTGACTCATCGTAAAACTTGGTGCTGTCGGCGTTCTTTTTCACGATCTCCATAGCCTCGCGGGAGGCGTCGATAAATGTAACCTTGGTAGCTCCGCGGGACATTGCTTCAAGCCCCATCTGACCCGATCCCGCAAAGAGATCAAGCACAGCTCTGTCGGCTACGTCAAACTGTATGGCAGAGAATATTGCACCTTTGATTCTCTCAGAGGTGGGTCTTGTTGCCTCGCCCTCAAGGGTCAGGAGCTTTCTTCCCTTTGCCTTGCCCGTAATTATTCTCATCATATCTTTTCTCTCCTTTTGGATGACACAAGTTTTTTTGTTTTCAGGTTTTTTATGAAACTTTTTTCTTTTTTGCGATCTTGAAAAAGCGGTGAGTTTTTTCCTCTGTGCTTTCTTAATAATAGCAATTTTTATCTCCGTAATTTCTTAAAGAATCGCAAAGTTTTTTCTCCGTGATTTCTTAAAAAAGCACATTTTTTATCTCCGCAGCTTTCTGAAAAGTGGGAGCCTTTTCGCCTTTTCATCTTTTTCGGAAGTAATTATAAACGCACTCCGCGTCCTTTTGCCCAATGCCGGAAATCTTTGTCAGCTCCTCTACCTCAGCTATCTTTATCCTGGAGAGAGGCATAGCCGAAAGCAGCCTTTTTGCCTTGGCTGCACCGATACCGGGAATCTTCTCAAGGCTGGACTTTGTGAGGCTTTTTGTCTTTGCGCCCGAAGATGCCTTAACAGCAAATCTATGGGCTTCTTCCTGTAAATTGTAAATAAAAGCGTACACATCAAACTCTTTTGCGATAGAAATTTCGCTATATCCGTTTGTGAGTGCGCGAGTTTTATGGTAATCATCTTTAACCATTCCAAAGACGGGGATCTCCAGGGAAAGCTCCTCCAGCACCTCTTTTGCTACGCCCACGTGAGCATCTCCACCGTCGACTAAGATCAGGTCGGGAGCGTCGGTCAGGGATGAGGTTCCGTCGCCAATGTGGTTAAGTCTTCTCGTAAGCGCCTCCCTCATTGAGCCGTAGTCGTTCTGACCGTCGGTGGTCTTTATATTGAACAGCCTGTAATCGCTTTTTTTTATGCCACCGTCACGCCACACCACCATGGATGCCACGATGTTTTCGTTACCGATATTCGATATATCATACGCCTCGATTCGCCTTGGAAGCTGGGGCAAGGAGAGCAGCTCTGCTATGCGGCGGATGTTTTTATTTTCCCTCTCGCCCTCAAGGATGTTCTGTCGCAACGCCTCCTCTGCATTCTTCCTCGCAAGCTCACAAAGGGCGCGGCCGTCACCTCTCTCGGGGACCTTAACTGCCACGCGATGGGATAGATTCAGGGAAAGATACTCCGATAGCAAGGCTCTGTCATCCTCGGGAATATCGAAATCAAGCATTACCTCTCTCGGCATATCGCCGGTGGCGTCGTAATAGGAAACTATGAGAGAGATTATGCCCTCCTCTGCATCCTCATCGCCGCGGGAAATGATAAATTCGTTTTTATTGATAAGAGAGCCGCCCCTTACGGAAAGGAGAGCCAAAACACCGATAGAGCCGGACTCTGAAACGGCAAAAACGTCGCGTGAGAGCTTTGAATCTCCAACCACCTTTTGCTTTTCCGAAAGGGCGCGCAAAGCCTCAATACTGTCGCGTAGCTTGGCTGCTCTTTCAAATTCAAGCTCCTCTGCCGCCGCTATCATCTCACAGGAAAGCTCCTCGATAGTTTCTCTCGCATTGCCTGAAAGCACGTGGGTAGCCTTTTTTATCAGCTCTCTATACTCATCTGCTCCTATACTGCCGTCGCAGGGGGCAACGCATCTTCCCATTGCCTTATATAGGCAGGGGCGCTCTTTTCCAATATCGCGGGGGAAAACTCTCTTGCAGTCCGGAAGGGAGAACACCTTCATCACCGCGCGCATAGCACCGTATGCCTGAGAAATTCCACTGTATGGGCCAAAGTATCTTGCCTTATCTGCTCCTCGCTCTCGGGTTACGGTCAGGCGAGGAAATTCCTCTCTGCCGATCTTGATATATGGATAGGATTTTGCATCCTTGAGCTTTATATTATACCTTGGGGAATGCTTTTTTATCAGCACGTTCTCAAGGGTGAGGGCTTCTATCTCCGTGGCACAGACAATGTAATCAAAATCATCAACGAGAGAAACCATTCTTGCAGTTTTGATAGTTTTCTCGCCGGAGATGAAATAGCTTGTAACGCGATTTTTCAGCTTTTTGGATTTTCCCACGTAGATGATCTCACCGCCGCGGTTTTTCATGATGTAAACGCCCGGGGACTGTGGCAATGAATTTGCCTTATCGCGGAGCCTCTCAAGTCTGGTCACAAATGCGCCCTCCTTTCAATGATTTTTCAAAAAATCAATTAAAGATTTTAGCAAGAACTTTCCAAAAGAATATCAAAAAAATTCGGAGAGTTTTGGTATAAAAACTGTAAAACAAAGGCGATGAAGCCACCCGAGAGCCAGGTCGCCCCGAGATAATTCACCGCCTATTGGTACTTCCGCCCCGAAAGGCACTTCCGTACTGATAATTATTTGTTATCGCAAAGCTCCGTATCAACGAGCGTCGCAAGACCTTCAATCGCAGCTGCCTCGTCCTCTCCGTCTGCAATGAGAGTTATAGTCATTCCTCTGGTGATTCCGAGAGAAAGAACGCCGAGAAGGCTCTTGGCATTAACGCGGCAGTCCTCCTTCTCCACCCAGATAGAGCACTTAAAGCCGTTTGCCTTCTGAACGAAGAATGTGGCAGGTCTGGCGTGAAGACCAACGCTGTTTTGAATTGTTACATTACGAGAAATCATATCCTACTCCTTAGGGTCAAAAACTTATACATAAAGTATAACAAATACTAAATTAAAAATCAATAGTTTTTTCGAAAAATTATTCAGCTTTTTTGCAATTTTTCAGGCTTTTTTCACCCTAATATGCTCTGCCTTTGCGTTTTTGCATTATTTTTCGCGGCGCAATGGCACGTCTACGCTGGAAAATTCGTTATTGGCACTTTCATGGAAGCTTACCATCATTCGGGAGTAGAGCTGACGGTCGTCCCACTCCTGTTTCGCTATACGGAGAGTTGCGCTGCCAACACCGAAGACACACCAGAAAAGATAGTAAAGAGAAAGGTCCTGCCAGATATAAACGGTCGCGCCTATGGTGATGAGAACGAATGCCGCACAGGCGGCAGATGAGGAGATGATCCTGATGTCGCTCTTTGCAAGATACTTGTTATATACCACTCTGTGGCGCATTCTTACCCAAATGATGAGAATGAATGCCAAAAGGGCAAATACTCCTGCCTCCGCAGCTATCTCAAGGAAGAGATTATGTGAATTGGTGACCTGGAAGCCATACTTTGCTATTTCAGCCAAGAACACCTCGGAGCCGATGCCTATGCCAAGAAAGACGTTTTTTGAGAAGATATCCAGTGTTGCCTCCCAAAGTCTGATAATATCCACAGGGTAAAGACCGTCCGTGCTGATGCCGATGATCGACGCGATCTGCTGTGGGAAAATGAGCATCAGCGCATAGGGTACTGCCGCGAGAGGAAGAATGAGAAGCACAAATCCCTTGCCCTTTCTAATAGCGAGATAGGCGGCAATAGCAAGAATTACCGCAATGTATGCAAAAGGCTCAAAGGTTATAAGTAAACCAATGAAGATGAATGCGCCAAGGGAAATATAGCTGAATCTGATCCAACCCGAGGTCTGAATAGCCATAGCCACAGCCATCGCCACGGAAACTGCAAAATGCGCCGCCGCGATCTCTCTGGATGAGAAAATAGATGATATTCCGTCGTAATAAACAGCCTCAAAGCTCTCCGATGCAATTCTGCCAACAAACTCTATAATTGATGAAACGGCAGGCAAGATGGCGGAGAAAATAATAGCGTTTACAGCGCAGTCCGCAAGACGGCGGTTGGTGATTATATTTCCTACAAGAACGTAAACCAGGGAGAGGGAAATATATTTTATCGACCATTCAAGGGATCTGACGCCGCTGATCATAATTCCGAGGAGCAGGATAACGATGAGAATATCGTACTGCTCAAGGTTCAGAACGCGCTTGCCGAAAAGGAGCTTTCTGAAGAAGGCAACGGAGGTGATGATTACCAGCGCCGCAAGGATGCCGTAGTCCTCTGCCCTGCCTGCAGAAAGGTAAGGAAGCACTAGGATCGTAGAGAAAAGAGAGAACTCCGGTGACTCCACGGAAAGGGCGGTATAAACCACCAAAAGTATAGATCCCACCACCCAGATGGTTGGAACAAAAAGACCGATAACTCCGAGAAGAGAGCCGATAAGAACTGCTCCGACAGGATTTGTTGCAAAGGTCTTTTCAATAGGTGGCATCCTCTTGATACAGAGGAAGTCAAAGAATATTATATCCGTGATAAGATACTCCTGAAGCACCTGTGACATAGGGCCGTCGAGGATCATCATAGGAACGGAGAGAATAGCGAAAATTATACCTGCTATCAGGGATATTTTGTCCGTAGGATTGATGAGGGGCAGGTAGGGCCTGATGAAGTCTGCGGCGAAGTGGAACAGCACCGTAAGAAGCCCAAAGGTGAGAAAGAGAAATCCGTAGGTCTTGATATTCGTGTAACCGAAGATCTCTGCAAGCCACCTTGAGGCGCGTCTTATCCTGGAGCGGCGCTTTTTCGATGCACTTACGGTTGCAGCTCCCGTTATTTCGCGGCGGAAAAATCTCTTTCCAACGAAGCCTGAGCCGTCCGAGCTTTCATATCCATCTATAAGCTCGTGTATTTTAAATTTAGCCATAAAATGCCTTTCTAGGTATGTTTTTGTAAATAATAGTTATCAAAAACTCTATATTTTCAATTTTCTTCCGAAGATGTGTGAGAAGACTTTTTTCTTTTCTTCTTTTTTGGGAGCAGTGGCTCGCGCACCTCGGGGTGCAGCTCCAAAAGGTCGGGGCGGCGCTCCTCGGTAATTTTTATCGCCTCTGCAAGACGCCACAGATCTATCTTTTTGTGGTCGCCCGAGAGGAGAATTTCCGGTACCTCCATGCCTCGGAACTCCCGGGGCTTCGTATACTGGGGATACTCTAAAATACCCGATGCAACGCTCTCGCCCTCGTAGCACTCGGAGGAGGAAAGCACGCCGTCTATAAGCCTTGAAGTCGCGTCGATAACGATACAAGCAGGAATCTCACCGCCGGTAACCACGTAGTCACCGATAGAGATCTCATCATCAACAAGAGCGTCGATAACGCGTTGATCAACACCCTCGTAATGGCCGCAAAGGAATATGAGATTATCGTACTCCGCAAGCTCCTTTGCCACCTGATGGGAGAAGATCCTGCCCTTTGGCGACATATAAATAACTCTGGTCTTTGCCCCCTCGGGGATACGGGATCTTATGCTTTCATAGCAATCAAAGATAGGCTGACAGGTCATAACCATGCCCACACCGCCACCGTAGGGAGTATCGTCAGTTTTTCTGTGCTTGTCCGTTGTGAAGTCACGGATGTTTACGCACTCTACCTCGATTTTTCCCGATTCCTGCGCCCTGCCGATAATGCTCTCGGAAAGCACGGTCCTCACCATCTCGGGAAAGAGGGTCATAACACTAAATTTCATCACTGTCATCAAAGAAGCCGGGGATAGGAAGCACCTTCATTCCGCCCTCCTCGCTAATCTCCTTTACAAATTCACGGACTCCGGGAAGAAGCACCGTGCCGCTCTGTGTTTTTATGGAATAGAGTCTTCCTGCCTTGGTATCGTCAACCTCGGAGATCTCGCCAAGCCTCTCCCCTGTTTCTGCATGGTAAACGGGAAGACCGATCATATCTGAAATAAGCATT
This sequence comes from Eubacteriales bacterium, assembly GCA_045589435.1. GTDB lineage: Bacteria > Bacillota > Clostridia > Oscillospirales > CAG-272 > UBA1740. Next base: position 23,208 of record JAZNPB010000044.1, read on the forward strand.
GCCCCCTTGGCAACGGGAATAGTGTCGCGATGCAGATAAATAACCTCACCCCTCATAGCCTGAGCATCCTCGCGGTTATCAAGCCCGGAGAGAGTCATAATAACGAACTGTGCCGCCTCCGAAGCAGAAAGCACCTCTCTCGGAACGAACTCACCGCCACGGGTGCGAAGATATACCGTCTTCTGCTTTGTCAGCACCTTTGGGCTATCGCACCAATGCTCAACCTTGATCTGACCGCGAACGCCGTGTGCCGTGCAGATGCGTCCACCCTCAATATAAATCTTCTTCATAAAAACACCTCGAAAATTATTCTCCTATTATTCTACCATATATTTTAAATAAAATCAAGGACTAAATAAAATCTTATAAATTTTTACTTTCCCCTTGCATTTTCCTCACCGCTGTGCTACAATGAAGGGTAAAATAAATTATAAGGAAGAGAAAATGAAAAAAATCAAGATCAGTTTAATCAATTTCTTTGAACGGTTCAAGAAAAAGTTCATCGGCACAAAGGAATTTTACCGCGGAGTTTTAGCCATAGTAATTCCCATGATAATACAGAACGGTATATCAAACTTCGTTAACCTGCTTGACAACATCATGGTTGGCTCTCTCGGTACGGAGCAGATGAGCGGTGTTTCCATAGTTAACCAATTTACCTTCGTGTTTATTCTTCTCGTATTCGGAGGAGTTTCCGGTGCGGGTATCTTTACGGCACAGTTCCACGGCAAGGGCGACGTTGAAAACGTAAGAAACACCTTCCGTGCAAAGCTGCTTATCGCAACGGTGGTATCCATTATCGGAGTTACTATCTTCTCCGTTTTCGATGACGTTTTCATCAATATGTTCCTCCACGAGAGCGACTCTACGGGAGATATTGCCCTCACCCTTGAATGTGGTAAGGAATATCTTAAATGGATAGTTATAGGTCTTGTTCCCTTCGCTATCGGACAGGCGTACGCATCTAACTTGCGCGAGACAGGCAATACCTTTGTTCCCATGGTGGCCAGTGTCAGCGCCGTGCTTACTAACCTTGTTTTCAATGCTTTGCTCATCTACGGTATTTGGTTCTTCCCCGAGCTTGGAGTTGCAGGCGCTGCTATCGCGACCACTATTTCAAGATTCATTGAATTTGGAATTTTAGTGATCTACACCCACACCCACAGAAAAGAATGTTCATTCATCGTTGGCGCGTACAGAAACTTCCATATTCCAAAGGAGCTTATGGCGAAGATCGCGGCAAAGGGTCTGCCCATTATGGCAAACGAGTTCCTCTGGTCCCTTTCCGTTACCATGAAAAATCAGAGCTTCTCCACCTGCGGCCTCGAGGTAGTTGCAGCGACTAATATCGCATCCACGATCATCAACCTTATGAACGTTGTGTTCCTCTCCCTCGGCTCCTCCATCGCTATCATCGTTGGAAATCAGCTCGGCGCAGGAAAGATCGAGAAGGCGAAGGACTCTGCCTACAAGATGCTTGCATTCTCCGTTTTCGGAGCGACCTGTATGTCTATAATTCAGGTGGCGATCTCACCATTCTTCCCTCTCATCTACAACACCACCGATCAGGTAAGATCTATCGCTACCTTTGCAATAATCGCCTGCGCTTGCGCGGCTCCCTTCAACGCCTTCTGCCACGGATCCTATTTCACCCTCCGTTCCGGCGGTCGCGCTCTTGAAACCTTCATCTTCGACGCGGGTTACGCTTGGCTTGTAGTAGTTCCCACCGCCTTCGTGGTTTCAAGATTTACAGGCTGGGGCTTTGAGGCGATCTACATCTCCGTGCTTCTCGTTGAGGCTCTGAAGTGCATTATCGGCTACTTCATGATTAAGAGAGAGCATTGGGCAAGACAGATAGTTTCCGAGGAAAATCAGTGATTTTGTAAATTACGATTTGCATTTTCATTACATTTTCAGTTAAAAACAAATAACCGACATTTTCGCTGCTTTCACTTTTTTGAGAAATTCTTTTGTGAGGGTGGCGATTTTGTTTTTATATTTTTCGACGGAGTTCGGGAAATAATTTTTAATATGTTTAACAAATCAAGGTTAAATGTTCACAAATAAGTAGTATAATATCACTGACAAAGTTAAAGTAAAATTAAACAAATAAGGAAGAAAGAAATGTTAGAACTTAAGAACATTAAAAAGGACTACACCACTTCCTCCGAAACGGTTCATGCCTTAAAGGGTGTCAACATCACCTTCAGGGACAAGGAATTCGTGTCCATTCTCGGCCCCTCCGGCTGTGGAAAAACCACGCTTCTGAACCTTATCGGCGGACTTGATCACTACACCTCGGGCGATCTCATTATCAGCGGCAGAAGCACCAAGGATTATAAGGATCGCGACTGGGACGTTTACAGAAACCACAGAGTAGGCTTTATTTTCCAGAGCTACAACCTGATCCCCCATCAGACCATTCTCGGCAACGTAGAGCTTGCCCTCACCATTGCGGGTATGAGCAAGAGTGAGAGGACAAAAAAGGCAAAGAACGCTCTTGACAGAGTAGGTCTTCGCGGTCAGTACAACAAAAGACCCAATCAGCTGTCGGGCGGTCAGTGCCAGAGAGTTGCCATTGCCAGAGCCTTGGTAAACGATCCGGAGATCCTCCTTGCAGACGAGCCTACGGGCGCACTTGATACAAAGACCTCAAAGCAGATCATGGACCTCGTCCGCGAGATCTCCGGCGAGCGACTTGTAATCATGGTAACCCACAACCCCGAGCTTGCAGACAAGTATTCTTCAAGAATCATCAACCTGCTTGACGGTAACGTTGTTCGCGATACCCATCCCGTGTTGGAAAAGGAGATCGCAGCTGCCTACTCCAAGAGAAACGTTAAGAAAATGCAGAAGGCGGAGAAAAAGAGCCAATCCGAAAAGGCAAAAATGTCACTCTGGACAGCATTCAAGCTCTCTGCCCGCAACCTGATCTCCAAAAAGGGCAGAACTGCCATGGTAGGCTTTGCAGGCTCTATCGGTATCATCGGCATCGCGCTAGTTCTTGCCTTCTCCACGGGTATTAAGGGATATATCGCTTCCATGCAGGACGATATGCTCTCAGGCAACCCCATCACCATCAGCGAATCCACCTACGACATCGAGGCGCTGACAGGTATGATGAACGACCGAATGAACGAGGAGATCAAGACCGAGGCAGGAAAGGTATTCATAAACTCCCTCATCAAGTACATTATCGAAACCCGCTCCGAGATGGACAGCATGGTGATCAAGAATGACATAAATGAAAGCTACATCAAGTTCATCGACTCCATGCCAAAGGAATACTACGCCGCAATGGTTAAATCCTACGGCATCAATATGCTCTATAACATCTACACCGACTTCAAGTCCACGGCAGATGCAGAGCCACAGAACGTTTCCATCGAGGCGCTGACAAATATCTACACTTCTATCTTAAAGGAAACCGAATATAAGGACTACGCCTCCTACATCACGGCAATAGTTCCCTCCTTCGTTCAGGCACCGAACAACGCTGATTATATCAGGCATCAGTACGACGTTGTGGGCGAGATCGCCACGGAGAAAAACGAGGTAATGCTTGTTCTCGACCGCAATGACAGACTTGCAGACGTGCTTTTGGCAAGGCTTGGCTACTACACCGAGGAGGAGTTCCTCAACATTATCCACGAATCAAACGGTGAGCTGCCCGAGGGCGCTCCCTACAAGGAATACTTCACCTACGAGGAGCTGCTTGGCAAGACCTTTACCTGGTATTCAAACGATCAGGTGTTCACTGCTGCCGAAAGTCCATTCAAAACAGTTCCCTTCGACTACCAGCATGACTCCTCAGGCATCGAGGGCGAGGGCATAGAGCTTAAGGTTTCCGGCATTCTTTTCGTAAAGGAAACCACCACCTACGGCTGTCTTACTTCGGGAATTTATTACACCGAGGCATTGACAAACCACGTTCTTGAAACTAACGGCGACAGCGAGATCGTTAAATTCATAAACGAGCTTGGCGGCAAGATCCAGTACATCACAGCGCCATTCCAAGGCATTTCCTACAATTACAACTATACCTATGAGGGCGAACTTAAGACCGCCACCGGCTACATCGGCAGCAGTATGGGTATGGATGAAATGATGGACGCCATGGGCGGCATGGGCGGCGGCTCCGGAAGCGGTAGCGGCACAGGCACAGGTACAGGCACAGGTACAGGTACAGGTACAGGTACGGGTACGGGTACAGGCACAGGCACAGGTACAGGTACAGGTGGCATGGGTGGCACCGGCGGTATGGGTGGCACCGGCGGCATGGGTAACATCAGCGCGCTGACCGGCTCTATCAAGACCATCTCATCGGCAAGCCTTGGCGGTAACGATCTGGCAACAAGAATCTCAATCTATCCCGTAAGCTTTGACGACAAAGACCTTGTTACAAACTATCTTGATAAGTGGAATAACGACGACGTTTCCATTGAGATCGACGGCAAGACCCTCGCAGGTAAGGATCGCTCCGACGTTAAGTACACCGACGCTCTGGAGCTTGTTATCGTACTCATCAACACTATGATCGACGTTATCTCCTACGCGCTTATCGCATTCACCTCCATCTCCCTTGTAGTTTCCACGGTTATGATCGGAATTATCACCTACGTTTCCGTGGTTGAGAGAATCAAGGAGATCGGCGTTATCCGCTCCCTCGGCGGTCGCAAAAAGGACGTTAGCCACCTCTTCAATGCAGAAACCTTTATCATCGGTCTTCTCTCCGGTGGACTTGGTATCGCTATCAGCTACGGTATCTCCTATATCGCAAGTGAGATAGTTATGCACCTTGCAAACGTACCGAATATCGCAACTCTCACCCTCGAGCATTCTCTCCTTCTCATCGCGCTCAGCATCGTGCTGACTCTTATCTCGGGTCTTATCCCTGCAAGAAGCGCTGCAAACAAGGATCCCGTTGATGCTCTCAGAACGGAGTAATTCCGAAAACTAAATAAAAAACACCACCATTTTGTCGAAAGATACATCGGCATCTTGGTGGTTTTTTTTGCTTCTTTGGGGATTTTTTAATCTTTGGGTGAAAATCCCACCCTTTTTCCGTATACATCTTGTATACAACCTGTATACGATCTGTATACAACCTGTATACAAAATGGATACACAGTATAGTATAGGTTAGTATAGTATAGGTTAGTATAGTATAGGTTAGTATAGTATAGATTAGAATAGGTTAGTATAGGGTAGTAGTAGGAAAATATTTTCGGCTGCGCCGACTACTACTTACTGACAAGGTAATAAAGAGAATTTTTTTATCATTCTTTGGCTGACACAGAGGGTGACTTCCTTTTGCTGACGTGGGGCGTCACTTCTTTTTCGGCTTGCGATAGAAGTAATGGAGCAGCGCCTTTGGATCCGGGGGGATCAGGGGGTAGAGATATCCTCTAGACGAGGGAACGGTGGTGTTGGTTGCCACGAGGATCAAAAACAGAACCATTCCAAGGGCAAAGCCCCACACACCTAAAAAATGCACAAGGAGCAGGGTTATCATGCGAACGAACTTAAAGGCATACCCAAGCTCGTAGTTTTGCTGGGCGAAATTTGCAATGGCGATGAAAGCCATATAGAGTATCACGTCCTCCGAGAGCCACCCCACGCTGACGGCAAAATCTCCAAGTATCAGCGCGCCCACAACGGATAGGGAGTTAGATAGGAGATCAGGGGTGTTCATAGAAGCGATTTTAAGGCCGTCTATGGCGATTTCTGCAAGGAAGAGCTGTAATATCACAGGCAAGGCTCCAAGCTCGTCAGGAACCAAAAATTTGAGGCTCTCGGGCAGTATATTTTCGTACTCCAAAGCGAGGTACCAAAGGGGCGTTATCACCACGGAGAGAATGAGGATTGCCGTTCGCACAAGTCGCAGATAAGTACCTGTCAGGGGCGGAAAATAAAAGTCCGAGCTTTCCTCAAGATAATCAAAAATCGAGGTAGGCAGGATCATGGCAAGGGGGGAGGTGTCGCAAAGCACGATAATGCTTCCCTCAAGGAGCTGTGCCGAGGCTGTGTCGGGTCTTTCGGTGGTTCGGATCTTCGGAAAGGGATTAAACCATCCGCGGCCGATAAGAAGCTCCGCAAGGCTCTGGTAACCAAGGGTCAGGGATCTTGCCTCTGCCTCGCATAGCCTCTTGCGAATGCCCTCCACGTCCTCGGGACAAGCAAGCCCTGAAACGTAGCACATAACCACGTCGGTATCCGAGGAGCCACCCATGGAAAAATGCTCCATAGTCAGTCTTGGATCGCGGATGCGCCTGCGGATGAGGGCGGTGTTCATCACGAGAGTTTCCACAAAGCCGTCCCTCGCCCCCTGCATGACTCTATCACCCTCGGGCTCTGCCGTTTCTCTTGCGGGATAGGTACGAAGATCCAGGAGTATAGCCTCACAGCCGAAGTCCTCGAAAAGAAAGGCACTCTGCCCCGACAGCACCGAACGGATAATGCGCTCACGGTCGGCTGTAACCTCCACCTCAACGTAGGGTATTCTCCTTACCACCTCCTCCGCGGTGCCAAGCCGTTTTTCCGAAAGAAGAAATTGCATGAGGCGAAGCATCTCGCCGTCCTTGACAAATCCGTCGATAAAGAAAAAGCAAGCGTCCTTACCGCAAAGGGTCAGGTGACGCTCTATCACGTCAAAATTCTCCCTCACCCGAAGTCTTCCGCGAAGAACGCGAACGTTTACCTCATAACTGCCTGAAAGCCTTTCCATTTAAGTCCTCCAAATCTCGTTTTGGATAATTATAGACAAAAATAACCTGCCTTAAACGCAAAAAATGAGCCGAGGGTAAACTCGGCTCAAAATATAATGAAAATGTAAATATTAATTGACTTTTATCAAGGTTTTTCAGAGTACATCACCACAAATCGGGTTTGCCGCTCTCGTCGTAATGCCAGAACTTTCCTGCGCCCGCGGGTGCTTTTTCACTGTAGAAATAAACCTCCATGCCCTCGGGATCAAAGCTACCGTCACCGCGCTTTGCAGCCCCATAATCAACCTCGCTGCCTGCGAACAAAACTCGTACGAGCTTCGAATAACGGAAAGCCTCTGAATCTATATTCTTTACCGATCCGGGAACAACAAGCTCGCAAAGCTCATAGCACTGACCAAAGGCGCCTGCGCCAATGCTCTGAAGTCCCTCGGGAAGATTCACCTCTTTGAGAGCATAACAGTGTGAAAACGTGTACTCACCAATAACCGTAACGTTTTTCGGGATAGTTACACCGGCCAGCTTATAACAGCCAACGAAGGCTCTGTCGCCGATATGAGTAACGCTTTCGGGAAGAACTATTTCCTCAAGAGCCTCACAACCGGAGAACACCTCGTCGCCAAGCCACTTTACACTACCGGATATAGTCACGTCCGCAAGCTTTTTACATCCGCGGAAGGCACAATTACCAACAGATTCGATATTCTCGGGAATCTCCATAGTTTCAAGAGCCTTACAGTTATCAAAGGTATAATCCTTGATCTCCCTTACCCCCTCCGGGATCTCAACTCTTACAAGAGAGGAGCAGAAGGAGAATGCGCCAAATCCGATCTCCCTGACGGAAGCGGGAATATCAACGCCCGTAAGGTACGTGCAAGAGGTAAAGGCATTGTCTGCAATTGTGAGAGTTCCATCTTTAACGGAATATTCAGAGGAGATCTCATCTCTGTTTGTGGATACAAGGTGCTTTCCTATGTAAAGCGCACCGTCTGTCCAGTTATCCTTATTCTCATAGTAGGCAGTGCCGTTGAATACGTAAGAGCCTATTGATCTCATGCTGTCGGGGAGAGTTATCTTGCTTATGCGAGTGCATCCTGAAAAGGCGTTTGTTACGATCTCTTCAACTCCCTCGGGAATATTCAATTCAGTCATCAGCTTACAGTTGTAGAACGCCATATCGCCGATCACCATAACGCCCTTTGGAATAACGCTTGTATTGCAACCGAGAATGAGCTTTCCCGTGTGGCGCTCAACAAGGCAATTACCCTCGCTGTAATAATTTGGATTATTTTTATCAACGGTTATGGATTCAAGATTTTCGCTGGTGTAAGCAAAGGCTACGCGTCCGATATACTCCACGCTTGAAGGAATATTCAGGGAGGTCAATCCCGTACATCTGTAAAACGCCAATTCACCGATATGTTTAACGCTGCCGGGAATGTTAACCGCCTCAAGCTTATCACTGGATTGGAAAGCATAATCTCCGATAGTTCTAACGCTCTCGGGAATGGAAACCGCCAAAAGATTCTGACAATTTGAAAGAGCGCCGCCTGCAATGGTGATGGTGCCTGCCTTGATCGTGTAATTTCCGCTTGCCTTGCCCTTGGCTTCTATCAGGTGCTTGCCGATATAAAGAATACCGTCACTATCGTAGTTAGAATTATTGTAGGTATAAGATGATGGGGAGAAAGCGTTTCCGCCTATATACTCCACTCCGTCGGGAATGCCACTCTGGGAGATCTTATAGCAGCCCGAAAAAGCTGATGCACCGATATACCGAAGGGTGCTTGGAAGATCGCCGCCCTCGGCATTTCTGCAGTCATAAAATGCGTTAGTGCCAATGGTTACAACTCCCTCGGGAATGGTGATGCCCGTAATATCCATCTGACTGTAAAGCGCATCGTTTGCAATAGTCCTTGTGCCTGACTTAACTGCAAGCTCACCCGAGATGCCATCGCCCTTAATAAGGTGGTTTCCGATATAGAGAACACCCCCCGTCCAGTTGCTCTTGTTATCATAAAAAGCAGTGTTAAGAAACGCTTCCTTTTCAATGTGGCTCACGCTATCGGAAAGGGTTATTTTTTCAAGAGAAACACAACCGCGGAATGCTCCCTCGCCAATGCGGGAAACACTGTCAGGAACTGTCACCGAGGTGATAAGAGCGCATCTCTCAAAGGCGGAAGGAAGTATCTCCGTCACCGCCTTGCCCTCATAGGTGGCAGGTATCGCAACCTCACCGGCAATATCCTTTGGCGCGGATTTTAATCCGTAAGTGCCATCATAGAGAAGCTCAAATTCCATACGGCTTTTGTTCTCCTCTTTATCGGGATCCTTACCAAACCACTTGCAGGACGTAAGGAGCGCCGCAAAAGTGGCTATTACTAATATTAAAGCTACTATCTTTTTCATAAGAGTCCTCCTTTATTTTAGCTTCTGATTATATTATACCCCCCCCGCGAAAATTTGTCAAGACTCTCGGGTATTTTTTTCCACCGAGAGAATGAAAACTTTTTGTTAACGCTCTCCCACAGATGCAACAAATTACCCAAGACAAAAAAATGAGCCGAGAGGAAAACTCGGCTCAAAAACTACTGATATGTAAAATATAGTTTGCAAATATGCAGTTTTTCAGGCTTATGCGTTAGCGGCTTCTTTTTCAACTTTTCTCGCTTTGCGCCTATCCTCGTTCTCCGCAGAGATGATCTTATACAGCTCCTCTTGCGCAATACGGATCTTGGCAACTATATCGCCCTCGCACTTTGGGAACAGGTAATAGAGCATCTGATTGTTTCCGACAACCACAACGTCGCCTATCTCGTAGAAATAGAAATCTGCGCAGAGGCTGTATGAGGAGAGCGGCTTTTGCTCGTAGTCGAGAGCGCCGTCACATCCCGTAAGATGGAAGCCCTCGCGGCTGTGGGTAAGTCTTCCCTCGCCTACGTGGTACATATTTTTCGTATCCTTGGAGCAGCAGATGTCAACGGGAACGTCAACGTTATATTCCCCGCGCAGAAGCTGATTTTTTATCTCCTCGCGCTGCCATGCATACCATGTGGGAATATGATCAAACTTGGTTTCGCCATCGTCGTTTTTCAGGTAGCCAAGCTCGTCGAGAGTATAGGTAACGCCACATTCCTTGCAGCGGAGCTTCTCACCCTTGCCCTCCATCCGTCCTTCCTTCATGCAATGAGGACATTTGAAAAGCACGCGGTTAAGGCAATCTGCACGGAAAGGCTCGTTAATAACGATCTTATTTTCCTTCTGCCAGGTGAAATAGTCAAAGGTAAACTCACGCTGAACTATCTCGTTTATCTCGTCGGCACTCATGCTTTCGATCTGCTCGGGGGAGATGAGGTACTTGACCGTGGCAGAGGTCTTAACGCTCTTTCTGATCTGGAGATTATTGTAAAGAGGGTCGCGAAGGTAAACGCCCTCCGCCTTGATCATAACCACGGGAACGCCAAGCATCTTAACCATCTTGCCCATGCTCTCGCCGATAGCGGTAGCGGAGCCGTCCATGCTGTATCCTGCCTCGGGGAAGATGGCAACGGAGCTTTTAAGCTCTTTTATACAGTAGATGATATCTCGCACCAGCTGCATTCCGTGAACGTACTTTCTCGTGGGAACGCAACCAATGTGGCGCATGAGCCAATCCTTGCCGAAGAAGGCGTCGTTGGACGCGATAATATTTATGGCTCTGGGGTAAAGAACAGAGGTGAGGATCTCAAGATCGAGAAACGCGGAGTGGTTCATAAGAATGATGCAGGGCTGATCCTTCGGCAGCTTTTCCATGCCCTCGTACTTGCAGGTGAATTTAGAGCCGAGAATGTCCGGCAGACTAACAAGCTTCAGAAGCGTTCTGAAAAATATGTTGGGGCGAATGGGGTTCTGGTGCTGTTCCTTTGGTAGATTCATAACCTGCTCGTAGGTCATTTCCGTGATTTTCGTTTTCATAAGCGTAAAAACCTTTCAATTTTTGATCCTTTTTCGATCTCACGTGATCTTTGGGAAAATGCTCTCTTTTCATGACGTTTTTTGACAAAAGTACACAAATAGCATTATAATGTTATCACTTGTGGCTTAATTTTACTTAAATGTTAACATTATTTGTACTTTTTGTGTCCTTTGCAGAGCTTTTTTCTGTTTTTTCGCCTTGAAAAAGCGGGGGAGTTTACTTCCCTGCGCCCGATATATCCTTGATGACCTCCCCGGCGATGATCAGTCCGGCAACTCCAGGAACGAATGACACGCTGGCAGGTGGTGTGCGCTCTCCGTCAGGGGCATTTACGTGGGGCAGCTCCTCGGAGTACACCACCTTAAGGTGATTTATTCCCACCTTGCGCAGCCTTGTGCGAACGGCTCTCGCCAGAGGGCAAACCTGGGTTTTCGAGATGTCCGAGATGCGAAATGCCGTGGGGTCAAGCTTATTGCCCGTTCCCATGGATGAGATGATGGGAACACCCGCCTCTTTTGCACATTCTGCAAGAAGCACCTTTGACTGCACGGAGTCTATTGCGTCGATAATATATTGGTATTTTGTAAAGTCTATTTTACTTTTCGTGGCATTTTCAAAGAAAATATCAAATTTTTCAACCTTGATGTCTTCTGAGATCTGATGTATTCTCTCCTCTATCACGTCCACCTTTTTTCTGCCGACGGTATCCCTTGTGGCAATGATCTGACGGTTGATATTGGACTCTGAAACCGAGTCGGAATCCACCACCGCAATATGGCAGACACCCGCCCTCGCAAGAGCCTCAACGGCATAGCCGCCAACACCGCCAACGCCAAAAACTATCACCGCGGCGCGCCTGAGCTTTTCCACGCCCTCAACCCCGAGAAGCATTTCAGTTCTGCTGTAACGATCTTCCATTTCTACCTCCGATGCCCGACTGCAATGGGCAGCCAAAGCGATTTTTATAAGATTATTATACCCACAAAAGAAAAAAATGTCAAGACAAAAACGCCGCGGCAGAAAAATTCGCAAAACGCCCCGAAAAATTTACGCTTGACACGGGCGCGTAAAAGGTGATATAATATCCCTATATAAAACAGCCGGGATTTTTGTCAAATGGTAAAAGAATCCCATATCAAAAAGACTTTGGAGGGCGAAATGTTATCAAAGATATATAGCTCCGGCGTTATCGGCATCGACGGCTTTGAGGTGGTGGTTGAATGCAGCGCGTGGAACAGACTGCCAAAATTCGAGCTTGTGGGACTTCCCGACACCGCAGTAAAAGAAGCAAAAAACAGAGTGCGCTCCGCCTCTGAAAACTCGGGCATCAGATTCCCCGGCCTTGACATAATGATAAACCTTGCACCAGCAGACGTAAAGAAGATGGGCTCCGCCTTTGACCTTGCCATTCTTCTCGCTATCTATCAGTGCGACGGCATAATACCCTTCGATTACGATTTCTCCGACAAGTGCATCATCGGCGAGCTTTCTCTTTCCGGTGAGCTGCGCGGCATCGGCGGCGTTTTACCCATGACTATCTCTGCAAAGGAGGCAGGCAGACGGGAGATCTTCGTTCCCAAGGAAAACGCAGGCGAGGCAGCAGTGGTTGAGGGTATCAGAGTTTACGGTGTCAGCTGTGTTCGCGAGATCTTGGCGCATATCAGGGGTGAGGAGCTTATTGCCCCCGTGGAGTTTGACGCCTCTCGCTTTGATCTCTCCTCTCATACAGACGCTCCCGACTTCTCCGACGTGAGAGGTCAACTGAAAGCCAAGCGCGCCCTCGAAATTGCGGCGGCAGGCGGCCATAACGTATTGATGATCGGCCCTCCCGGTGCGGGAAAATCCATGCTGGCAAAGCGCCTTGGCGGAATACTCCCCGATATGAGCTTTGAGGAGGCAGTTGAAACCACAAAAATACAGTCCGTAACCAACACCCTGACAACCAATCTTGTAACAGAGCGTCCATTCCGTTCGCCCCACCATACCGTAACCGTGGCAGGTCTTTGCGGCGGTGGCTCAAATCCCAAGCCGGGCGAGATCTCCCTTTCTCATAACGGAGTTCTGTTCCTCGACGAGCTGCCGGAGTTTTCAAGATCCGTTTCCGACTCTCTGCGCCAACCCCTGGAGGACGGCAAGGTGACCGTTACCCGCGCGGCAGCAAAGGTGACCTATCCCTCCTCGTTCATGCTGGTTTGCGCCATGAACCCCTGCAAGTGCGGATACTTTGGCGACCCTGCAAGAGAATGCACCTGCTCCCCCACCGCAAGAGCGAAATACCTTGAGCGCGTCAGCGGCCCACTCCTTGACAGAATAGATATTCAGATAGAGCTACCCTCCGTTTCCTACGATGAGATCTCGGGCAAGAGCGCCCCGGGCGAGCCATCAAAGGACATCCGCGCAAGAGTAAATGCCGCAAGAAAATTCACGGACAAGCGCCTCTCCGAGGGTGGAGATGCTACGGGAGTGCTGAACGCCAACATGAGCGTTTCCCTCCTCCACAAGCACTGCAAGCCTACCCCCGAGGAAGAGCGGCTCATGCGCGAGGCTTTTGAATCTCTCGGCCTTTCCGCAAGAGGACACGACAGAGTTTTGAGAGTAGCCAGAACCATTGCCGATCTTGACGGCGAGATGCAGATAAACGAGGACCACATTGCCGAGGCGATCATGTATCGCTCCCTAGACAGAAAATATTGGAGAAAGTAAAAGCTCTCTAAAATCCCTAAAAACCCGTGATTTTGCAAATCATACTTTACAAATAACCTGATTTTAAGGAACTGATACAGTGAAAAGAAAAACCAAACTCCCCGAGCTTCTTGCCCCCGCAGGTAGCTTTGAATGTCTTGTTGCCGCCATATCTGCCGGTGCAGACGCCGTTTATATCGGGGGCAAAAAATTTGGAGCGAGGGCATATGCAAAGAACTTTGACACGGAAGAAGTCAGCCGTGCGGTAAGGTACGCCCACCTCCACAAAAGAAAAATTTACGTGACCTTAAATACTCTCATCCTTGACCGGGAGATGCCCGAGGTTATCGAATATGCAAGGGAGCTTTACCACGCGGGAGTTGACGCTCTCATTGTGGCAGACCTTGGCGCTATCAGGGTGATCTCGGAGCAGCTGCCCGACTTTGAGCTTCACGGCTCCACCCAGATGTCCGTTCATAATTCCCCAGGTGCTGACCAGGCGTATGGGCTCGGATGCAGTCGAGTAGTCCTTGCCAGAGAGCTGACGGGGGCGAATATTAAGGCGGTGACAGAAAAATGCAAGCCTGAGATCGAGGTATTCCTCCACGGCGCGCTATGCGTTTGCCATTCGGGGCAGTGTCTTTTCTCCTCCATGGTAGGTGGCAGAAGCGGAAACCGCGGCGAGTGCGCCCAACCCTGCAGACTTCCCTACAACGGCGAGCATAGCTACCCCCTCTCTCTCACCGACCTATCCCTTGCAAATCATATAAGAGAACTCTGCGACAGCGGAGTCGCCTCCCTCAAAATAGAGGGGCGCATGAAATCTCCCGAATACGTTTTCACAGTGACAAGCATCTACCGAAAGCTCCTTGATGAATACCGCGAGGCAAATGAGGAAGAAAATCTCGCACTGCGCCGCGCCTTCTCCCGAGGAGGATTCACCGACGGATATTTCACCGGCAGGATCAGCGAAAAAATGACCGGCACAAGAGGCGAGGAGGACAAAGAAATCAGCCGTAGCCTGAAGCTCAACGCCATAGAAATTCAGAAAAAGGAAGTGGTGGCAAAGGCGAGATTTATCATTGGCGAGCCATGCACCCTCACCCTGACCGACGGAGAAAAAACCGTCACCGCCACGGGCGAGATCCCAAGAAAAGCCGAAACCAAGCCACTGACAAAGGATGAGCTCTGCGACAGACTTTCAAAAATGGGCGCCACCCTACTGACACTGAAAAAAGAGAACATTGAGATAGATCTCGACGAGGGAATAAACCTCTCCCCCGCAGAAATAAACGCCCTGCGCCGAGAGGCGGCAGAAGCCTTTGAGAACACCACTCGCCCCTTGCCCGAGATGCGCCCTCTTCCGAAAATCAGGGCAACATTCAATCTGCCAAAGTCCGAAAGCTCGGCTCTGTTTTTGAACAGAGAAAATTGGCTCTCCTCCCTGAACGTCCACCCTATTGCAGAAGAATTTGACTACGCGTTTCTCCCTCTATTTTCCCTTTCGGGCGACGAGGTGAATCGCCAAATCAACGGAGTGTACGTTCCACCTGTTATTATGGAAGATGAGATTCCCTTTGTCAGAGAAAAACTGAAAAACGCCAAAAATCACGGCATAATGTACGCTTTAGTTGGCAATATCGGGCATTTTTCTCTTGTGAAAGAGGCAGGGCTCACACCGTTTGGTGATTTCAGACTGAACGTTATGAACTCCTACACAAAGGAAGCTTATATGGAAATGGGTGTTGAAAAAATGATCCTCTCCCCCGAGCTTACCTTGCCCCAAGCGCGTGACGTTGGCGGTTTCACCGTCCACCTTGGCAGACTTCCGCTTATGCTGACGGAGCGATGCTTCATCAAGGAAAACTTCGGCTGTCAGAGATGTGGCACAGCTTATCTCGAAGACCGAATGGGCGAGAGATTCCCAATCATCCGCGAGTTTGAGCACCGCAATCTGATACTCAATTCCCGACTGACCTACATGGGCGACAAGCAGAAAGATCTCATGGCTGCAAGACTGACCCGGGGCCACTTTATCTTCTCTGTTGAGAGTGGCAGGGAAATTGTGGATCTGCTCTTTGCCTATCATAAGCATCAGCCACTGAACTGCGAGGTGCGCAGACTTGGAAAGCGTGAATTTGCAGAGCCGAAGAAGGTGGCACAAAACAAAAACACGAAAAGGACGAAAACAAAGATGGAAAATAAAAACGTAAAACCTACAGAAAACACGAAGCCAAAGGGCGGAGATAAATCAAGCAGCGAAAAGCTCCCCTTGCCAAGACTCCTCGACCCCTCACATAATAAAAAACCCGCTACCCCGGGTGCTAAAAGAATGAAGAAATAAAAAAGTAATGGATCGCCCCGTACCCGTATCAAACGGAATTTGCGGAGCGATCTTTTTTATAAATGTTATTATCTCAAACAATAATTATTTTCCCCATAACAGTCCCAAAGCGGCAAGTAAAAATCAATAAAACAAAAAAGCGCCCCGACTCGGCGCCAAATTTCCCCTAAAAAAACCAAAGCCCCGAGAGTATTCTCTCGGAGAAGTCTTCCGCTGCTACCCAGATTCGAACTGTAGAGAACTAAGTGTTCTCTGCGGCTAAGGTCTTTAGCCGTGCCGCTCCCCAGAAAGAACTGGGTCTGCTCCACCACAAATTTTACCTTTAAAAACCAAAGCCCCGAGAGTATTCTCTCGGGGTTGTCTGGAGCTGCTACCCAGATTCGAACTGGGGACCTCATCCTTACCAAGGATGTGCTCTACCGACTGAGCCATAGCAGCAAATCACAAGAATTTTTCCTCGTGACGCAGACTATTATACCAAATTCTTATCAGTTTGTCAATAGCTTTTGAAAAACTTTTAAAAAATTAATTAAATCACACCGTCACCTATAAGTTGCTCCCCGAGAGTTTCCCGGGGAGCTTTTTTCATTATTCCTTCGTTTCGTTTTTGGGAGCTACGTAGTTTAAGTCCGAGGTGGGATCTCCGTAGTCAATAAGTAGCTTTTCGCAAGCGCGACAAACGTACGCCACCACCGCAGAGCCTTTTATTGCCGACATCTTTGAGAGGCAGACTGCACCCTCGTATAGATCGGGGTTATAAAAGAATTTTCTCTTTTCGGTTTTTATCCAACCGATAGGACTGGAGCTTTGGATCAAGCCGTACTCCATCTCTCCGTTACAATAAGGACAATTCATATTATTTACCTTCAGTAGGATCCGTGGGGATCATGATGGATGCAGAGTCACCGGTTACGACAGTAGGAAGCTTTCCATCCCACTTGCTAAGGTACTCTATGTATTTAAGATACTCGGTAATAAGGGCGATCTCGTCGGCGCTCTTGCCTGTGAAGTCGATGTCATACTCTATAACGCTTACAGCATCATCACCCTCACCAACGGTTACTTCCTTTTCGTTGATAACAAATCCGAGAGCTCTCGCAACCTCGATGGATTTAAGCTTGATCGCCTTTGCCTCTGCTTCTGCAACTGCGATCGCTGCCTCTGCGTCTGCCTTGGCGATAGCGAGCTTTGCCTCTGCCTCAAGCTTTGCAACCTCAAGCTCCTTTTCCGCGTTTACGATAGCCGTTTGCTTTTCATATTCAGCCTTCATTTTTTCCTGCTCGGCAATCATCTTTTCCTCTACGATCTTCTCAAAAGCGTCAGAAAAGTCAATATTAGTTAGCACCACGGTGACAATATTAACGTAATAGTTATCATCAACTGCTTTCTTGATCTCATCTTCTACTGCTCTTGAAATGCTGGCACGGTTTTCGATGATCTCCATTGCAGAGCTACGAGTAAGTATATCCTTTGCCTTTTCGATAGCGATAGCCTGAATACGGTTTGCCATAGCATCAACGGAGCCGTAGTTTGTGGCGATCTTTATAGCGTCCTCGGTTCTGATCTGATACTGCATGGTCATGTCGATGTCCATGGTCTGGGCGTCCTTTGAATAAGCCTGGGTATCTATCTCAATATTCTGCACCTTTGAATCGTAGTATTCGTAGGTTTCCGTAAGACAGAAATCAAAGTATGTACCGGGGCCTCTCACCTTCCTAGCCGCACCAAGGTGCTTAACCACTGCAACCTGACCTGTTTCAACGGTATGGAAGCTGGTAGGCACGAGAAGAAGTCCCGCAATACCCACCACTACAAGCACGATGGTCAAAGCGTTTAATTTAAGGCTGTTAAGATCAAATCTGCCCTTACGAAAGGCACTTCTTACGGTGAGGAAAACTCCTGCCGCGATCAATAACAAACAAATAATTGCTGATAATACGCTGAAAATCATTTTAATTCCTCCTGACTTTCTTTTAAGTTTTTTATTTTTGTTTTGTAAAGTTTTTTTATCCGTAGCTTCGAAGCGAGAATTTTTCTTTACTGTAACTATTATACTGCTTTTCGGAAAAATAATCAACTTCCGTTTTAGCCGGATTTTGCCGTTTTTGGGCTTTTGTAGCCGGATTTTTCGGGTAAAGGTCACCGGTAGTCATTTTTTTAGCGTTTTTCTTCCGTTTTTATACCAAACCAAAAGACGCCCCCTACCCTGTGACAAAATAAGAGGGGCGGCACATACCGCCCCGTGAATATCCCATATTATTTCAGCTTAACCTTGATATAAATGGCTGCATGGTCGCTGGAGTAGGCGTCGCCGTGGAGATTGTTCACTATTCTGTATTCGCTGACGGTGGCTTTATCCTTGCTGATCATGATGTAATCGATCCTCTCGCGATAGAACTTTGTTCCCCATGCGTGATAGGTCGCGCCCTCGTCTGCCACGGTGGCAATATTGTGAGCGTCGTCAAAGCTCTCCTTGGTGGACTCTATGGTTTCGCTGTCAGGCTCTGCATTAAGGTCGCCCATGAGGAAGGACGTTCTGCCGCCAAACTCTGCAATCTTATCAAGCACCACGCGAATACCGTTGATCCTCGCCTCGTCGCTCACGTGGTCAAGGTGAGTATTGAAAACGATGAACTCATCACCCGTAGCCTTGTCGCGGAGAATAATATAGGTACAAACGCGGTAATGTGCCGCACCCCAATCCTTGCTCATGACCTCGGGAGTTTCGCTGAGCCAGAAGCTGCCGCTATCGAGCTTCTCGTACTTATCCGTACGATAGAAAATGGGGCAACCCTCGCTGAGTATCCACTCGTCGCGATACATGATCTCGGAATCATAATCAGGCATAGCGCCCTTCAAGAAGTCGTAGTGCATGAACGTAACCTCTTGGAACCCGATAACGTCAGGCTTTACGGAATTTACGTCGTCAATAAGAAGGTCTGCGCGATAGAACCAGCTTTTCTTAAATAAATCGTCGGGCGCGTAACAACGAACGTTAGCGCTCATAATAACTATCTCGTCGCGCTCCTCTGTGGGAAGTTCAACTCTCGCCTCCGAGCCAAGATACCTTGGCAAATACCAAAGCTGTGTTATAAGGAATCCTATGAGAGCTACCAAGATGACTGTAAGAGATGTCTTCAAAATCTTTTTTAGCATATTTTTTCTCCTTTTTCGTTTGTCACTCCAATTTTATCACATTTTCGCTAAATAATCAAGTGTTTATCTTACTATTGTACTGTTAATTATTAAATATTATTAAAAATTAATTAAATACATTGACATTTTTCGCCTTTTGATTATAATTTATGATGGAAGTGTGTGCCGGTTTGGCACAGAAAGAAAGGAAAAAGAAAATGGATATCTTAGTTAAAATTTACAATTTTGTAAACACTAAAATGAATACTCCAACGAACTACGACTCATATCATCTGCTCTGCGTTGGTATCATGCTTGCTATCACCGTGTTCCTCATTCTGTTCTTCAAGAGAGCCGGCGAGAAGACGGTCAGAAGACTTGCAGGATTTTTCTGGGTTACTATCCTTATCCTCGAGATCGTAAAGCAGCTCCTCTTTGGCTTCAGCGTAGTTGACAACACCTTGGTCTGGGATTACGCTTGGTATGCTTTCCCCTTCCAGTTCTGCTCATCTCCCCTTTACGTTCTTCCTCTTGTTGCCTATAGAAAGGGCGGCAAGCTTCGCGACGCGGCTATCGTATTCCTCGCTACCTTCGGTTTCTTCGGCGGTGCTTGCGTTTACGTTTTCCCTGGTGACGTTTTCACCGATCAGATCTTCATCAACGTGCAGACAATGATCCACCACGGCGTTCAGGTGTTCTTCGGTACATACCTTGCTTTCAGATATAAGCACCTTTTGACCTTCAAGCATCTTGTGAGAGCTACGGGCATTTTCGTTATCCTCTGTGGTATTGCTATGGCAATAAATCAGGCGTCCTTTGAGCTGTTCCCCTCCTTCGGTATTAGCGAGGAGATGAATATGTTCTTCATCAGCCCCCACCATCCTTGCACTCTCCCACTCCTCTCCGAGGTTTATAAGCTTGTTCCCTACCCTGCATTCCTCTGCATCTACGTATTCGGATTCATGCTTTGCGCAGGTCTTGTTATGCTTATCATGAAGGGACTCATCAAGATCACAGGCGTTAGCAATGTAGAGATCAACACCCCATAATTAGCAGAATAAGTAAACTTCAGTTTACAAATATCTATATTTAACAATAATCACACAATGAAACGAACAAAGATATACTTCGCGCTTTGTGCAATTTCAGCCGCCCTATTTGTGGCGGCTGAAGCTATAATATTTTACCTCATCCACATAGCGAGGGCAGAGGCAGAAATATCTCTCCACTATCTATCAATACAGATTGCGGCACTTTTTTCATGGATATTTCTCGCCATGAAAGCTACCGCAAAAAATGGCGGCACCGCTCACCCGTTAAAGGTATTTTTCGACCCGAAAGCCGGAATACTGATCACCATGGCGATGCTATTCACCCTCGGTGCAGATTATCACCTGGTAGTCTTGCCTGAAATAGACAGACTCACAGGCATGAAGTTCTTTATCGGAACGCAGATATGCATTTTTCTCCACCTGATCCTGCAAGAGAGGAGTAAGCGCGCCATTGCCGCCCACCTCATAACAAGAGTGAGCCTCACGGTGGTGCTGGTAGCTCTTACATTTGTGGTTTTGGGCGACGGTGCCGATGCTCTTGCCGTCATCAGCCTGATCTATTATGCAAATCTTCTGACCAGCATGATCTTTGCTCCCCGCGACGGAAAGTACGGTTGGCTGCTTTGCCTCGGGCTTATTCTTTTCGCGCTCTGCGATGCAAACGTAGGACTCTCCGCAATAAACGATCTTTACGGCGGCTTCCCCGAGGGCTCGGTGTTCTATAAGCTGCTGAACTCCGACGTGGATCTTGCATGGATATTCTATATCCCATCGCAAACGATCATCCCCCTGACCATTCTGACTTGCGGGAAAAACAAGCAGCACCCCGCAATTATGAACTAACAAAAAATCAGGTAGTACCCTGAAATCCCGGACTAACAAAAAAACTCATAAAGAAAGGAGCTATCATTTGGAACAGTTACTTATCAAGCTTCGCGAGCTTTTGATGACCACGAGCGAGATCCCTACTCCCGGTGGCACACTTCATAAAGCCGCCCTTGCGATCATAGGTCTTACCACCTTTATCCTCATTCTGTTTTGGAGAAAGACCGACGATAAAAACGTGCGCAAAATCTCTGGTGTTTTCTGGGTAACTCTTTTAGTGATCGAGAGCTTCAAGCAATTTGCGGCAGCCACGGCTATTGAGGATGGAAGGCTTGTTTTCGACTACTCCTTCGGTGCGCTGCCTTTTCAGGTATGCTCATCTATCTTCTACATTCTCCCCCTTGTGATCCTCCTCCCCGACGGAAAGCTGCGCGACGGCACAATAGTCTTTATATCCACATTTTCGCTCATAGGCGGCGCGGCGGTTATAATTTTTCCTGACACGGTGTTCAGTGACATTATCTACACAAACTATCAGAGCGTGATCCACCACAGCATTCAGGTGATCGTCGGTGTATATCTGGCTATAAGGTACCACAAGAAATTCACCAAAAAAAGCTGTCCTATCTCCGCTTTGATCTTCACTGCAATGGCGCTTATTGCCCTTGGGATCAACGAGGTGACGCATCAATACTTCCTCGAGAACGATATGCTCTGGAACGAGCTTAATATGTTCTTCGTCAGCCCCTATATAAGATACGTTCCACCGGTGCTTGAGGGGTTTGGAATTGAGAGTATGCCATTTCCCACCTACTTTGTTTCCTACGTTGCTCTTTTCAGCCTCGCGTCATTTATTATCGCGGCAATTCTGAAGGCGGTAGGAGCTATAATCAACCCAAAAACCTAGGAAAACGAAAACTAATATTTACAAAAAAGATGCCCCGTGAGCAAAATGCCACGGGGCTAAAATATTATCCTTGCACCAAAAGTCGGTGCATTTTTTGTTTAGAATTGCTTACGAATATTATTTGTAAGTATCAAAGTTGAGGGTGTTATATGTCTTTGAGCCATCCTCGTTTATAACTGCAAGAACGCAGCCTGTGTAGTAATCCTTGCTGTTCCAGTTACAGGGAGCAACCTCAACGGTAACCTCCTCGCCTGCAAACGCCTTAAGCCAGTTATACTGCTTTGCGCTGGAGCAATAGAGTCTTACGGTAACGTCGCCGCTTGTAAGATAAATATTGGTGTAGTAAGTTGTTTCTTCAACGGTAATGGTAGCCTTAAGAACGTAAACATCCGTTGTGGAATCTACCTGCTCGTCAAGGTTATAGAAGTCGCTGAGAGTCTTGTCTGTGATGAAGAAATCGGTATTATATGGCTCGTTTCCGTAGTAGTTTGCCTCGATAGTAGCGTTGGAAATAACCGTCTGACCGAAGTCGAAGCCTTCCTTATGCCACATATCTCTGATACCCTTAACAACAACCTCCTGACCGATAGCAAGACCTGCGAAAGCTGCTGTGTCGCTAACTCTGATAGCAACCATTCCGCTCTCGTCAAAGAGATAGAAGCCTGCCTGGTTTACAAGAGATGGGCCAACGATACCGCGTACCCAAACCTCCTCGCCGATCTCCTTTGCAACCGCATCCTTAATGGAGATGGTGTCATATTCCTCGTTGGAAGCTACCTTAACGGCAACTGTTGCGCTATAAGTATTATTTCCGTGTGTTGCTGTAACGGTGATATTTGCAACGCCGCTCTCTCCACAGTTGAACACGGTCTTGCCGCCCGCTGTTGTGAAGTAAGCCACAGCCTCGTTATCGGAGGAGTAGGAAAGAGTCACGCCCTCAAAGCCGAGAAGCTTGGAGGAAACGCTTGTTACAACCTCAAGCTCGGGGTTGCCCTTGTACATTTCAAGGAACTGACCGATACCGTGATATTCTACCGCATACTTGGGAGCATCCTTAACGTCGAAGGTATAGCCCTCGTCAACAACCTCGAGAGGAAGAAGACGCCAAGCGCAACCGGTAGAGGAGCTCTTTGCATTGAGGAGTACCATGTAAACGGTGCAGATCTTGCCGTCATACTGATCGAGCCAGCTGAAGTCGCCACCGTTGCACTGTGTATAAACGTATGAGCCTGTAACACCGTCAATATCGTCGATGTAGTAGTTTGTAAATCCGTTACCGGGAGCCTTCTTAACGAGAGCAGTTACCTTATAAACCTGAGTGGTAACGTCCTCTGTTACGGATGTATCCATAAGCTCTTTTACAGTTGTTTCTGCAATGTCACCGTTGATCCAGGTGTGATTGCCCTTATCGTTTGATACGAGAGTAGCGTTCTCAAGCTGGTTGCAGCCCTTGTAGCCGAACTTATCAGCATTGCTCTTTTCGCTCTCAAGAACCCAGTAGGTCTTGGATGCTGCTACCTCGATCTTGTTACCGATAGAAACCTGACCTGCGATGTCACCGTCGTAAACGTAGATAGAATCTGCACCGTCAACGAGGATAACGCCGGAGGGAACGTAGCCGTTTGCATAAGTGATTCTTGCAACGATACCTGTAACTCTTACCTTGTCACCGGTCTTTGCTGCTCTTGCTTCCTTGATAGTAGCAACGGGATACTCGGAGGGATCGATCTCAACCTCTACGTGTCTGAAATCAATCAGTCTTGCATTCTTAACCTGAGGTGCATCCTTATAAGTGCTGAGAACGCAATGAAGAAGAACCTTATCTCCTGCGACGGGGCGATTTTCAAGCTCTGTGAATCTAAGCTCGCCGTCAGCACTATATGTACCGTAAACGTAGATCTCGCCTGTTTCGTCTGCAACGGTCATCTCACCGTAAGAAGGGTTTGATACTGTAACAACTGTTCCGCTGATGTAGTAGCGGTCCTCTGTTCCTGCCTCGCCTGCAGCATTAGCGATCTCAATGGCCTCTGCAATAGTGATGATGTTGTATTCCTCTGCCCAGTTTTCGTCGTCCTCGGCACCGCTGTTTCCACCGTCACCGTTTCCGCCGTCTTCCTTTTTACAGTCGCACTTTTCAGCACAGATCTTTTCCGTACATTCCATGTCTGTGCATTTTCCGCAATCCCAGCAGAAGTTTTCACAGCTGTGAGGCTTTTTGCCGCCCTGAAGCTTTGAAAGAATGTCCTCGCATGAGGTCATCGCACCCAGCGCGAGAGCAACCACAAGAACAAAGATTAGAAGCTTTTTCATTTTTCATTCTCCTGTTTTTTTATTTTTCCGGTCTTTTCGCAAAAAAGCGATAGCGGAAAATCCATCCATCAAAAAGACTCTCCGCTAAAAACCGATTACATTTTAATATATTATTTAACGAAAGTCAAGTTTTTTCTATCATTTTTTTCATTATTTTCGTCTTTTCTACGTTAGTTATAATCAACCAAGAAAAATTCGTTCACATTTTGTCACTTTTGTCACTTATTCCTCTCCCATAAGGCGAAGGAAGCAATCGTTATTCTCCGGCACCTCAAACCGGATAGCCAAGATCTTGATATACCGAAGATAATCAAAGGTGTAGGTGGAGAGAGGTCTTGCGTATGCGTTATCCGTCTGGGCGGCAACTAAAATATCCTCTCCGTCAAAGCCTACCACAAGCAGGGTGTGATAATACCCGTCAGCATCTCTTGCAAGCTGAATAACGTCGCCAATCTCCACCTCATCCTTAGTGCAGACTCTGCCAAAGGGCCCTACACCGGTATTCTCGATGATGAAGTTGTAAAAATACTCCACCCCCGTCCAAGAGGGAGAGCGCTGATCAAGGGAAATAAAATACCACCCAAAGGTCGGGGTATAATTCATCTGGCATCCCGCCGCGTAGATGCACTGGGAAACGAAGTTTGTGCAGTTGCCCCCTATCCCTGCGAAGCTTGCAAAATTCGGGTTCTGTGAAAAGGCAAACTTTCTTGCATAGGCAACTGCGTTTTCTCTGATATATGGCTTTGTAACTAGCATGGTTTACTCCTGAAAATGTGATCCTTACAGTTTATGAAAAAATTCATTTCTGTGTGAAAAACAACAAAAACAGGGTAAAATGCAATTTATTGTTTACAAATAAAGCAATCCCGGGAGGCAAGTCCCGGGATTTTAGAAATCATTGTTCTATTACGATGTAGTAAAGATTGGTTGAGTCCTTCTTTGTGATGGTGTGTGTTCCTGCCTCAAGATCAAGGATCAGGAGCATATAATTTGTTGCGCCCTCGGGTGTGATGTTTGTGTGATCAACACCGTCAACGTCAACGCGCCATTCGTTTTTAGAGCCTGATCCGCCGATAACAAGGATCATGGTGCCTGCCTCGGACAGGGTGAATGTAATGCTTGTGGATGTTTCCATCTTCAGGCACTGGGTAAGGGTGAGTCCATCGTAGTTAACGGTACCCTTGCTTGAAGAAAGGTTGCCCGAGATCTGGAAGAATTCAGATTCTTTGCCGTCGGTTGTGAAGTTATGAACTATACCGCCCTCGATTACGGGAATATCAACACCGTTGTTTCCACCCTCGGGGATCTCAGTAGTAACGCCTGCTATACCGCCAACGGAAACGACCTTACCCTCATAGGACTTAAGGGCAGCCTTGAGAGCTGTGTTTACCTCGTAGTCCGTATTGTCCTTGTCTGTAAATTCCCACTTGAAGTCACCGCCCTGAACTCTACCTGCATACTTCTTAACGGTTTCCATAGCGTCCTCTGCGCTCTCTACGTTATAGGTATACATATCGGGTGCAGTATCGAAATTATTGTATGTATGTCCTCCCTTGAGAGATACTACGCTTGAGAGAACTTGCTCTGCGCGAGTTTTTGCATCATAGTAGTCGAAGCTTGTGTTATTCTGGGAATATGTAATCAATTGTTTACCGTTTGTGCCGATTATAACGTTTCCAAATGCTTTGATAATTCCGCCGTCCTCGGAAGAAAACGTTCCGCTGTCAAGTCCCTGCATAGAGATGGACATGGGTCTTGCAGTGTTGAGGAAGTAGTTATTCTCTGCAAAAATGGACGCGCCCATGGTTGCACCGATACCGTATTTTGAAACTCCGTCGTAGAAGTTATTATATACGTGAACCGTGCAGGTTCTTACTCTCGGGTGGCGGGAGTCGGAGTGATCGTACCAGTTGTGGTGGTAGGTGATCTTATTCTCCGTGGTTTCATCCTTCATACCCTGAAGATTGCACTTGCCGCTGTCATAGTAGTGGTTGAAGGAGAGGGTGATATTGGTAGATCTCTTTGT
Organism: Eubacteriales bacterium; assembly: GCA_045589435.1. GTDB lineage: Bacteria > Bacillota > Clostridia > Oscillospirales > CAG-272 > UBA1740. Next base: position 49,169 of record JAZNPB010000044.1, read on the forward strand.
ATCCAGTGCGCCGTCGCCCTTTGCCTGGTCTGCATCGGAGCCTGCATCACCGTAGAAGAGATCGCAGTTATGAACCCAGATGTAGGAGTTATCCTGCTGAAGAGAAATATTATCTCCCTCGCTGGAGTTACAGTTCATGAAGCCGAGATTTCTGATCTCAACGTTCTTTGCGCCCTTGATGCAAAGTCCGAAGCCGTTGAAGGTAGCGTCGTTTCCAACGCCCTCAATAGTAAGTCCCTTGCTGTAAGCGCCGTTGTTTATGTCAAGTTTAAGATCTCCGCCTGTAAGGATCGCGGGATCGGTGATATTGCCGATGAATCTGATGCAGAGAGGATAGGGGTAATATCCCTTCTTAAGTCCCAGGAGAATGTTCTGAATACCGATCTTGGTTTCAGTCTTGCTCTTGTCTGTCTGCATATTGAGTGATACCGTGTTCTTTGTGGTGTTGGTTACGTAGATAACCACGGCGTTATCCTTCAGAGTTCCGTCTGCGTTATACGCGCCGTTTGCATCACCGCCAACGAAAGCAAATCCCTCGCGAACGTGGGGAATGGGTGTCGCCTCAAACTCCGTTGCGTATTCGGGAAGCTCCACGTCGTTCTTCACGGGAACGAGCCTTACACTGTGTCTTTGTGCCGTAAGTCCAAGAATGTCGCAACGATAGTAATTTCCGTAAGAGCGGATAAGCTCGTTATCTATCTTCTTCGAATCACAGTAAACCACGTATCCGTCTGCACCGGAGAGAGGAAGCCACTCAAAGTAAATGGTTTCAAAGCCTGCCTCTGCAAGGGTAATCTCTATCTCGCCTGTGATCTCACCTGTGCCGGGATCGGGTGTCGGATCGGGTGTGGGGTCTGGATCGGGTGTGGGATCTGGATCGGGTGTGGGAGTTTCTGCTCTCTTCCAGCCTGCATAGAGGGTCATGTCCGCCGTTACCACGTCCTTGTCGAATCGCCAAGAATAGGTAATATCCGCATCCTTGTACCAAGCAACGAAGGTAAAGCCCTCACGGGTGGGATCTTCCGGACGGGTGAGAAGACTACCCGGTTCAACCTCCACTGCCTCAACGGCTGTTCCGCCGCGGCTGTCAAAGGTTACCTTAACGGTTTTCTTATCACCCGAGCCGCCAAGCAGCCCCTCGCAGGATGATAAAGCCAAAACCAGGGTGAGAACGATGATCAGTATTCCAAAAATTCTCTTTTTCATAGTTTTTTCTCCTATATTGATTACTATTATCATCAAATTAAAGTGAGGAAATATCACTCCATTATAATTTTAGCATACATAAGTCAACAAATCAACACTTTTTTCCAAATTTTACAATACATTTAATAAAATTTTACAATATTTTAGAGTATTTTTCGTTGAAAATGACGAAAATTTCTGTTATAATAGACTAGGTATTTATAAAAACTTTAACCGAAAGGAACATTTTTATGGTAAACTTACGCGAAAAACCCTATTACCTCGGCGATGAAGATATTGCCTGGGTAGAAAACACAATTGCTAACATGACAGACGAGGAAAAAGTTGGTCAGCTCTTCTTCCAGCTTACTGCAAGTCAGGACGAGGAGTATCTGCGTGAGCTGATGGAAAAATACCACCTTGGTGGCTGCCGCTACAACGGTATGCCCGGAGAAAAGGTTCTGGCACAGAATAAAATACTTCAAAAATATGCAAAGGTTCCCGTTTTCATCGCTTGTAACCCCGAAAAGGGTGGCGACGGTGTTTGCCCTGACGGAACTGCCGTTGGCGCAGGAATCAAGGTTGGTGCAACCGGCAAAAACGAATATGCCTTTGCCATGGGTGAGGTTTCCGGCGCGCAGATAGCTGCTACCGGCTGTAATATGGCGTTTGCTCCCGTTGTGGACATTCTCTATAACCACGAGTGCGAGGAGGTTCTCTCCCGTTCGTTCGGTAACGATCATAACAGAGTTGCAGAAATGGGTAAGGCATATATGGACGGCATCCACAAGACTCCCGGTGTTGCCTCCACGGCAAAGCACTTCCCCGGCAACGGTCAGGACTACCGCGATGCACACATCTCCAACAATATAAACTACTTCAACCACGACGACTGGATGGCTACCTACGGCCACGTATATAAAACTCTTATCGACGGTGGACTGGACGCTATCATGGGCGGTCATATTCTTATGCCCAACCTTATGAAGGACGTAAAACCCGGCATCGCCTACGAGGAAATGCTCCCCGCAACCCTCTGCCACGAGATCATGACAGGTCTCCTTCGCGACGAGCTTGGATTTAACGGTATGGTGGTTACAGACGCCTCTCACATGGTTGGTATGACAAATCAGATGAAGCGCCGCGAGATGCTCCCACTCTCCATTAACGCGGGCTGCGATATGTTCTTGTTCTTCAACGATCCCGACGAGGACTACGGCACAATGCTTGAAGCATACAGAGATGGAACTATCTCCGAGGAGCGCATGGTTGAGGCTCTCACAAGAATCCTTGGACTCAAAGCGCACATGGGTCTTCACAAAAAGGCAAAAGAAGAACTCTGCCCAGATGTAGAAGAAATGAGAACTATACTTTACAATCCTGAGTATAAAACCTACTCTCCCAAGATTTCTCGCGATGCGATTACTCTCGTAAAAAATCTTGATACAGGTGTTCTCCCCCTCTCTCCCGAGAAGACAAAGAGAATCATGATCGTTCCTATCAAGGGTGCAGAAAACCCACTCATGGCACTTGCAATGATGGCAATGGGCGGCGGCGCACAGAGAAAAACTCCCGCACAGAAGCTGCAGGAAAGACTTGTTGAAAAGGGATTTGACGCATTCATCTACGAGAGCCCCATTGATAAGATCAAAGCCATGATGGCAAGAGGCGAAAAGCCAAGCCTTAACCTTTACTTTGCAGGTAAGCACTCCATTGCAGATTTCGTTGCAGAGCAGGATCTGGTAATCTCCCTCTTTGACGTTATGAACGGTCATCCAACCTTCGGTCTTTCCAAGGGCGGTGGAGAAATTCCATGGTACGTTCACGAGCTTCCCGTTATCGGTATCAGCGTAAACAAGCCTACCATGCTGGCAGACTGCCCCATGCTCCGCACCTATATCAACACCTATGATTCTAACGACGATACGATGGACGCCCTGGTTGATGCCCTTGTAACAGGCGATTTCAGAGGAAAAGACCCCATCGATTCATTCTGTGGAATGTGGGATACAAGGATCTAAAATATGTCAATTTTTGAAAGCTACAATAAAACCCGACAGCTGCTGGTATGCGTTGACTCCGACGGCTGCGCCATGGATACCATGAATTGCAAGCACTTCCATTGCTTCGGCCCCTGCATGGTTGACGAATGGGAGCTTGGCACGTGGCGCGATGAGATCCTCCACCGTTGGAACGAGATAAACCTCTATCAGATGACGAGGGGTATCAACCGTTTTGTGGGGCTCGCAATGGCTCTCTCGGAAATCAACGAAAAGTATAAGAAGATCCACGGCATCGACGCCCTGAATCATTGGGTGAAGACCACCCACGCGCTGTCAAACGGCGCTATCAAGGAAGCCGCAGAGGCTATGCCGGAAGGAGATGGCAGAACTTGTCTTGAAAAAGCACTGTCTTGGAGCAATGCAGTAAACAAAAGCATCGTGGCACTGCCCGAGGAGCTGAAGATCCCCTTCGACGGAGCAAAGGACGGGCTGGAGGCAGCTCATAAAATAGCAGACGTGGCAGTGGTTTCCAGCGCGAATCGCGGTGCAGTTGAGGAAGAATGGGGCGAACACGGTCTTATTGATCACGTTGATATACTCCTGGCGCAGGACGTTGGAAGCAAAGCCTTTTGCATCGGAGAGATGCTGAAATTCGGCTATGAAAAAGAGAAAACTCTCATGGTCGGCGACGCTCCCGGAGATCTTGATGCCGCAGAGAAAAACGGAGTTTACTTCTTCCCTATCCTTGTAAATCACGAGCGCCAGTCTTGGGATGAGCTTATCTCCACAGGTCTTGAAAAACTGGAAAACGGTACCTTTGGCGGTGAATACCAGCAGTCGCTGAAGGAAAGATTCATCAAGAACCTTGGCGGTTAAATCTAAAATCCCCCAGGAACATCAAAGGCTCAGTAAACAACAAAAAACAAAAGAGAAACAATAAAAAACAAAAGAGGCGAAATTAAATCGCCTCTTTTTTTGTGCGCCAAAACACAGGCTTTTGACAATAATTATTTGCATTTTCATTGAAAAACGTCTATCAACAACAGTGTAACAAATCTCCAAAATAAAAAACCGCCTACACAAAAAATGTAAGCGGTATTTATATGTTTCATGATGAAATTTTTTCAAAACCAGATTTCATTTCAAAATCAGGTTTGAGCGAGGGAATTTTGAGCAGAGTTTTTCGTTTGTGACCCGAAGGCGTAGTTACCTACGTCGAGCTTGGTTGAAAATAGGAGAGCATGCCAAAATTCACCGAAAAATTACCACAAGATCACTCCCAAGTTCAGTTTGAGCGAGGGAATTTTGAGCAGAGTTTTTCGTTTGTGACCCGAAGGCGTAGTTACCTACGTCGAGCTTGGTCAAAAACGGGAAAATATGCCGAAATTCACCGATCAAAATTATTCGCCGGGAGCGTGGTTTGTAACCATCGTAACCGTTTGCTTGATTACAGAAGGCTTGCCCATCTTATTTTCCTTGCCTCCGAGGCGAAGGGATTCTTCTCCTGATTCCCATGTTGGAAGACTTTCGGAGTTGGGGTTGCCTGTCTTTGCAAAGTTGGTCAGATAGGCAGTCATAAGATCTGCGAGAGCAAAATCCTTTTCCTCGAAAGGACGCCAGCCGTTCTCGAGGGTTCCAAACCAATACCAAAGGTCAGAGGAATGCCATGCACCATGCTTGTCACCGGGGAGCATTCTCTCAAAATACCAGGAGTAGGCAGGGATTTCCTGTGCAAGACACCATTTTTTCGCCATGGAATAGATGATGGGGGGAATGATATCGTGACTTGTGGAGCCCATCATATAAGGGATCTTATGCTGACGGCCCTGCTCAAGCACGCTCATACCTCTGTCAACTACAAGTCTGCCGTCAAGAACGGGAGCGCAGTTTCCACCCTTCATGGTCTTGCGCAGCTCTTGCCAAGCTTCAAAAATATCCTTTACGGGAACAGTCTTAAACTGCTTCAGGCTCTTTGCGCCAACGCGCTTCATAACCTCGTGCCAGAACACGTACTGTTTTTCGGTGGGATAAGACGCGCTGAGCATCTTGCTGACACCACCGCCCGAGGACATAACCGCTTTATGAAAAAGACCCTTTGTGAGGGGAGAAAGACAATGCTGCTGAACGCTCATGCCGCCTGCAGACTGTCCCATAATGGTTATATTGTCGGGATCGCCACCGAATGCGGCAATATTGTTTTTAACCCACTTAATGGCGGTAAGCTGGTCGTAAAGGCCGTAGTTACCTGTTCTGCCTGCCTCGATCTTAAGCTCGGGAAGAACCGCGAAGCCAAGGGGACCAAGACGGTAGTTGAGGGTAACGCCGATAACGCCCTTCTTTGGCCAATTAGGTGTGTCAAAATGCTTTTCGTGACCGCATCCACCAGTGAATCCGCCACCGTGGATATAAACGATTACGGGGAGCTTGCCCTCAACGTGCTCGGGTGTGAAAACGTTAAGAAAAAGACAGTCCTCGCTATAGGTGTAATTTTCACCCTTGCGGAATTCATTGTAATAAAATGCCTTTTTGGGCATATCAGCCTCGTTGTAGAAGGCACGGGGCTGGTAGGAGCAGTGTCCGTACTTCGTAGCGTCGTAGACACCCTCCCAATGAGTAACCTCTTTCGGATACTCGAAACGTCCGGCAGTAGCGTATCTGATACCCTTGAATGCTACGATGCCGTCAACCCTGGACTGTGTGCCGCGAATGGCACCACAGGGTGTATTAACTAAATATTCCATATCTTTACCTGTAAATGCAAAATGGAAAACTTGTTAGCAGTCGCCTAAAAACTGCTATTTTGTAAATGTAACTTTCCATTTTTCTGCATTTTTGTTACAGAGTGGCAGAACCATGTCTGCCACTCAAATTGTTTTCTATTATTTCTCTGTGTAAGCTGCAGGAGCGATAGCGCCGTCTGCATCAGTTGTTTTTGCTGCCTTTTTGGCTGCCATCTGTGCGCGAATCTCGGGAGTAATGTTCCAAATGAACTTGAACGCCGCCCAAGAAACGAGAATGAATGCCGCAGGAAGAAGCACGCAAAGAACCTTAAGGCCAAAGACAGTTCCTTCAGTCTGGAACTCTGCTGTGCCATCGTAGCCTATCCAAGCGAGAGCCCAAAGGGAGCAACCCTGACCGATTGTCTGACCAATACGACGAGAAAGGTTGAACGTACCGTAGATAGAGCCTTCGGTTCTCTTACCAACAACCATTTCGTTGTAATCAATAGCCTCACCAACAAGACCCCACTGCATCTGAATAGATACCATACCCATACCGCCTGCGATACCGGAGATAACGCCGTGTACAAGAGGATGAACGTATGTAACCATATGAAGACCGAAGAGAGCTACGAAAATAGCGCCACCAATAAGAAGGGAGTAACGAATAACCTTCTCAAGACCGAGCTTCTTACAAATGAAGGGAACGAATACCATCGCACCGATCATGAAGGGCGCAGAAAGCGCAGAACCAATTGCCTGATATGTGAGATCATGGTATACAGAGGTATACATGTAAGCGCCGAGAGTCTGAACTGCATACTGCATCACGCAGATAGCAACGCCGTGGATACAAAGAGCAACGAAGGGGCGGTTCTTTCTGAAAACAGTAAGAATGTCTGTGATCTTAATGTCGTCAGCCTTAACCTCTTCACCAACGGTTGTACGCTCTTCCGTCATTGCATAGTGAAGGAAGCAAACAACGAATCCTACAAGCGCACAGCAAACACCGGTGATCATATAACCGGTTGTGCTTCTATCACCAAACATAGCAACAACAACAGGGCCGACCATACCGGGGATCATGTTACCGAACATAGAACCAACACCGCGTGCGGAAGAGAGAGATGCACGCTCGGAGTCTGTCTTCGACATTGCGGAAAGAAGAGATCCCATAGGGATGTTAAACATTGTATACGCACCTTCGTAAAGAATCTTGCAGGAGAAGAGAACCACAAGGAGAGTGACACCCTCAAAGAAGGTAGGAACTGTCCAAAGTGCAATTGCTGTAACTGCAAGGAGAGGTGTGGATCTGAGGAGCCAAGGACGGAACTTTCCTCTCTTATTTTGTCTTCTTGCGAAGGCCTTATCCATGAGAGCACCCATGAGTGGGTCATTGATAGCGTCCCATATTGTCCAAATAATTACAAGTGTACCGAGAACGCCGGGGTCAACACCGAGAGCGTTAGTACAATAAAGAGTAAAGGTGCTTGCCATAAGAGCGAATGTCATGCATCCACCAAAGTCACCGAACATGTAGCCTAACCAATGCTTTAAGGTAAGGCCATCTTTCTTTTGCTTTCTAGCCATTTTAATTTTTCCTCCAATTTTTTTAGGCATTACCATTATAACATATTGCAAATTCAAATAAAATTGCATTTTTCACAATAAATATTGCAAATCGGACAAAAATGTGGTAAAATATTAGTATTAATAAGAGATAACGTATCATTTTTTACTTTTTTACTATTATTTGGAAGGAGGACGCCCTATGAATATTGAAACTCTCCGAAGCTTGCAGACCAAATTCAAGCACCCAAAAAGCGATGAGGAGGTCAGGGAGATAATTGAATATATAAAAAGTAGCGGAATTAACTTCAGCAATCTCTATCAGGAGCTGGAGATGTCATCTGCCTACGCCAACCTGCACAAGGATATAACCTATCAAAAGGGCGCCATCTCACTGCACTCTCATTCTTTTTACGAGGTGATTTTCTGCCGATCCTCTGACAGGGTGGAATATCTCGTAGGCTCGAGACACTACCGACTAACGGCAGGTGACGTTATCATTGTCGCGCCCGGCACCAGCCACACACCCATTTTCCCCGAGGATATGCAATATCCTTACGAGCGAGATATTATGTGGGTGAACGCGGATTTCATGAAGAAGATATCAGATCTTTTCCCCGACTCCAGAATTGAAAGCATGAAAGACATTTTGCTCTTCCGAACTAAAGGCACCCCCTACGGCTATATTGGCGACTATTTTGCCGACGGAATCAAAGAAAATATTAGCCAGAAGCCCGGCTACGACAAAATAATCACTGCTCACGCCATCCTTATAATCTCCCATATATTAAGAGGGCTTTCCGACGGCGGCAGCGCTGAATTCGAGCCGGAAAAGCCCACCCTGATAAACGCGCTAATCGAGCATATTGAGGGACATCTTGACGAAAGACTGACTCTCGACGAGGTGGCGGCAAGCTTCTACGTCAGCCGCGGAACAGTTAACAAAGCCTTCAGACAGAGCATGGATACCACCTTCTATAAGTTCGTCACACAAAGAAGACTCATTCTTGCAAAGGTACTGATGGGCGAGGGTGAGAGCCTTGAGGAGATCAGTTTGAAGTGCGGATTCACTGATTACTCCACGTTCTATAAGGCCTTTAAGAAGGAGTATGGAATTTCTCCAAGAGAATTTACTAAGATATAAAACTCTGATATTTGTAAAGTTTGTTTTACTTTTATCAAGCTTTTTGCACCTTGCGCATGAAAAATCGACGACAAGAGTAATTTTATTTTTTGCTAAAGCATTGCTACATAAATTATAAGTTGCTTTCCCGCAGCTTTTAGGTAGATTTAATTTTTATGTGATATACTGATTTAGTCAGACAAGTAAGCGGTGAAGCACTCTCCCGCCAAACATAGATAACGAGGACTGAAAATGAAAGAAAAAAAGACCCTCACTCCCGAGGAGAAGGCAGCTATCAAGGAAAAGAAAAAAGCCGAAAAAGCAGCTCTCCGACTGGAGAAGAAAAAGCAGAAAAAAGAAATAAAAGCAAAAAAGAAAACCAAGATGACCGTCTTCAGACAGATGCAAGAGAGCTTCAGTCCCGAGGAAAAGGAGAAGATCCACCGTCATTTTGAGGACTTCAAGCTTCATTGCCACATGGCAAAGAAAGAAACCGACCTTTTGGTGGAAGACATTGAGGAGGCTCTCCTCTACTACAAAAACACCGGAACCATAACCCTCGACGAGGCACTGCAAAGACTCTCCAACGAGAAGCTGGGCGGATTTTATGCCAACCCATCATCCCTTTGGTTTGCCCTTGACGATGCGGCAAAGATCTACCCATTCTCCATGCAGGAGGGGTATATGAGCGTTTTCCGCATAGCAATGAACATGAAAGAGGACGTTGTACCGGAGCTTTTACAGATGGCGCTGAACTTCACCATCAAGCGCTTCCCCGTTTTTGCCACCACCCTCAAAAAGGGATTTTTCTGGCATTATCTTGATTCCACCAAGCGCCGCTTCACCGTTCACGAGGCAAAGGACGTTCCCTGCAGCCCCATTCCCATTTCCCAGAGTGGATCTCAGGCATTCCGCGTGCTTTACTACAAAAACAGAATAAGCGTTGAGTTCTTCCATATTCTTACGGACGGTACAGGAGCAGTTGCCTTTCTGCGCACCCTTGTGGCAGAGTATCTCCGGCTGCTTGGCTACGAGGCAGAGGGCGATGAAACACTTATCGATATTTCCGATCCACCTGAAAAAGAGGAGATCAGAAATGAATTTGCTCACGTTGAAAAGCCTAAAAACTCCACCGGATTCATGGACAAGAACGCTTTGCAGATGGGCGGAAATCACGCGTCTACTCTGCCCTGCAGAATTATCCATTTGAAGCTTAAGGTTGACGATATCAAGGCTGCTGCAAAGCGCCACGGCATCACCGTTACCACCTATCTCATCGCCCTGATGTTCCTTGCGACAAAGGGAGCTACCGAGGAGATGAGCGGCGACATCAACATTCAGGTTCCCGTTAATATGAGAAAGTTCTATCCCTCAAAAACTCTGCGAAACTTCTCTATGTACACGGGCATCCGTATTCCGATAGATCAGATAACCACCGTTGACGATATGATACCAACCATCAAGTCACAGATAGAGGAAAAGACCTCTAGAGAGGCTATGAGCGCCATGGTTGCGGGAACGGATAAGCTGGTAAACGGCATCAAATTCATTCCTATGGTTATCAAGAGCCCCGTTGCAAAGCTGATCTACGGTTTCCTCGGCGAGCGTGTTTTCACCACTACTATCTCGAACATCGGCGTCGTTACCATGCCACGTGGCTTTGCCGAGCATATAAAGGACATGGAGTTCACCCTCGGAGCTTCAAAAACCAACAAGGCGTCCTGCGCCGCTATTACCTATGGCGACACCCTGACTCTTACTATCACAAAGAACACCACGTCCCCTGCTTTCGAAGAAAAGATGCACAGCATTATGCTCCGCGAGGGACTTAACCCCACGGTAGAAGGGAGCCCAGTATATGAATATTAATATCACGTACCCCGAGCTCAGCAAAAAGAGAGCAACCAGAGAAAAGCTCATAAGGATCCTTCGCTTGCCATTCGTTCTCGTGGCACTCGCTTGCCCTATCGTAAACTTAGCAACCATAAAGGTGGCGCCGCTTGCCTGGTCGCTGATTGTGCTTTTCGGTCTTTATTCCATATGGAATCTGGCAGTTGCTATCGATCTTATTGAATATAACCGAACAAGTCAGTTCATCAAGTTTATTACCTATTCCGTTATTTTACTTGCCCTGATCGACTTTTTCCTCACCCCCGAAACTCCTTGGGGATATACGGCAATTCCAATCGTTGCATTCTCCGGACTTGTGGTGGCGGCAGTCTTGTTCTACACAGACTTTGAGCGTCAGCGCCACAACCTGATGCCCTTGCTTATTATTGACATTTTATCCCTGATAGCCGCAGGCGTAATGCTCCTTTTCATTTACGGAAAGATTCCTCTGCCACAGGGCGCATCTGCCGACGACATGATCGCATGGCCCTACATCGTTATGGGTAGCGTAAGTTTAGCGCTTCTCATCTCCCTCATGCTTTCTCTCAAGGGCGGTTTCATTGCCGAGCTGAAGCGTAGATTCCATGCAAAAATAATTTAATTAACTCAAAGAATCACAAAAAACAGCACCCTAATGTAAATTAAACCTTGCATTTTGGGTGCTTTTTCTTTTAGTTTCAGCAAGACCGATAAATAATCGCTTTTTAACTTTAGCATTTTTTATCAAACCGCTTTTTCACAGCGCCTCAACCATAATTTACAAAGTTTTTCATTTTTTGGCTATTAATGTTTAAAATTTTATGCTATCATTATACTGTAAGGAGGACGTTATGGAAATATACAATCTTAATTTAAGCGCCGAGGTTATCGGCGAGCAAGCAAGACTGCTCCGAGAGATAGTTTTAGAGGGATCGAAGAAGATGGTCAAGCTGATGACCTACTATAAATGCGCTATGATGGAGATCGAAACCAAGCTGAAGGTACTAAGTGAGGAGCACTCCCTTATCCACGAGCGAAACCCCATAAGCAATATACAGAGCAGACTGAAAACCCTGCCCAGCATCAAGGAAAAGCTGGATAGACGAGGGTTGCCCATGACTGTAGAGAGCATCGAGGTGAATCTCAACGACGTTGCAGGCGTTCGCGTAATATGCCCATTTCCCGACGACGTTTACACCGTGGCAGAGGCACTCCTGAAGCAAGATGACGTTCGTACCATCGCGGTCAAGGACTATATCAAAAATCCAAAAAGCAACGGTTACCGCTCCCTGCACCTGATCGTGGAGATCCCGATCTTTTTACAAAACGAAAAGAGATCCATGAGGGTTGAGATACAGATGAGGACCATTGCCATGGACTTCTGGGCAAGTCTTGAGCACGAGATGTTCTATAAAAACGGAAAGGTGCAAAACGAGGATGTGGCAAAAGAGCTTCGTGAATGTGCCGCCATCAGCGCCTCCCTCGATGAGAGAATGAATAAGCTGCGAAAGCAGATCAGCAGTGAAGAAACTTGATTTTTATAGATCTAACCCGAAACCATTATTCTTAAAAGCAAAAAGAAAATGCCGATTTTGCAAACTTTACATTGCATTTTCGGCACTTTTTATTGAATATGTAATCTATATTTCGTTCTATCTAAATTATTTTGCCACGTCCGTGCTTTTCCAACGGAAGTTTCCGCGAACGCCGTCCACGTTATCATAGTATGCAAAGGTGTTGGGATATTTCTTCAAGATCTCAAAAAGCTCGGGGATCTGGCGGATATTTATAATAGATATTATCATGAAGCTTCTCTCCTCGGTATACATACCGTAGCTCTCCACAACGGTGGCACCGTGCTTCAGGTTATAGATAATATCATCTCTTACCTCGCCGGGATTTTTGGTGATGATCTTTACCTCAACGGCATTTCTGTTCTCTCGCAAAAGCACACTCGATGCTCTTTCAAAAACAAACATCTGCACCACAGAGAGAAGAACACTCATAACGTTCCTCTCATAAACAAAGTATGAGATCGCGATAATGCCGTAGCAAATAAGAGTGATAATATTTTCGATGTTCCTGTACGGGAACTTTTTGTTTATCATACTTGCAATAATGTCAATGCCGCCGCTGGATGCGCTGATGCGTATCATCAGACCTGTGCGAAGACCGAAAAGTGCGCCAGAGAAGATAGCAGCCATAAGCCCGTCATAAGGTGCAAAGGTAGGCATATTAAAGATCTCGAAAAGGATCATTGCCACGCTGGGGGTGACCGTGAAAAGCACTGTGTAAACCACGTATCTTCGCTTTAGTACAAACCACGCCACAACGAGAAGCGGGAGATTCAGGGCAAGGATAAAATAGGCGGGATTGATTTTTGCAATATGGGCGATCATGGTTGCCACACCGTCAAGACCCGCGGGGGCAAAGCTGCCAGTGCCCACAAAATAATGCATACCGAAGGCTGAAAGCATGGCAGCCACCAGAGTACAGCCAATGTTTATGGACTCTCTTTTTATTTGTTCTTTTGTAATTTTCATTTTCGTGCCTCTTTGGGAAAAATAAAGTTTTTTTGAAATACATCAAAAATCAGAACTGCCGTATAGGCTTTATAGCCGCGCCGTCCTCAAATTCTCTGACCTCACCAAGGGCGAAAAATCCGTCCTTATCCGATATGCGCACAAGCTGACCTACCTCAAGGGAGAGCCTGATCTTTTTCAGATATATCTCCTGCCCTGCTCTCGCAAGTCTTGCAAAGAAGGGGTCGAGCCTCACCTCACAGTACTTTGAGAAGATCACTTCTACGGGAAGCACTCGCGACCATCGCTCATCCTCCCCAAGCTCCTCGAGCGCAGATAAGGTAATACCGTCCGAAAGATAAAATCCCGAAGCCTCGCATCGCTGCAGAGTTTTCATAGTGCCGCCGCAACCGAGCTTCGCGCCAATGTCCGCACAAAGAGTTCTGATATATGTACCCTTGGAGCATTTGACGTCGATAAAATACTCGCGCTCCGAAAGCCTTCTCGCATCAATGGAATGGATGGTAACTGCCCTCGCCTCTCTCTCGATGACCTGACCTGCGCGCGCCAGCTCGTAAAGCTTTTTGCCACCCACCTTAAGGGCGGAATACATAGGAGGCGTTTGCTGATATTCTCCAACGAAGGAGCGTATGACATCCATGACCTCTGCCTCGCCCGGGATGTTTTCACATTCGGAAAGGATCTCGCCTGTCACGTCCTCCGTATCCGTGGTGACGCCCAAAAGCAAGGTAGCACAGTAGTGCTTATCCGAGGTGAGCATAAATTCACTTGCCTTGACTCCGCGATTAACAAGCACGGGTAAAACTCCCGTCGCCATGGGGTCAAGAGTTCCCGTATGCCCAGCCTTGTCAGCGCCGAGAAGACGCTTCACACGGTTGACCACAGCCTGAGAGGTAAGCCCCTCCTCCTTATTTATTATAATAACTCCGTTTTTCAATTCAAAAACCTCAAAAAATATTTTACAATACATTGTAGCATAAACAGAGGCGAATTTCAATATATTTTCAAGATTTTTACTCTTATGCATAAACTTTTCGCAAAGCTCGATAAAAAGCGAAAAGCCACGGCATTCTTCTGCAAGTTTTTCTGAAAAGCGACGAAAGGTTACATCCTTCTATTTTGCATTTCGACAAGTTTTTTTCCGTGTTTTGTATATAATTATTTACATGAAAGCTATGTTGGAGGTAAAACAAATGAATAACGTAACAGACAAGCTTTATGAAAACACAGAAAAAGAAGAAACTGTGAAAATGAAAAAATTCACCCTTGTAAAAGAAGAAGGCGCCCTCATACCCAATCTTGCCGCCCTGACGGTGGCGCTGCTTTTTTCAAGATATCACCTGATTTTCGGTGCGCATCCCTTGGGCATCGCCATGGTTGCCACTATGCCGTCAATGGTCTGGGCAAGTCTTATCGGTGCCGCCATCGGTGCCTTGACTCTTGGAAAAGACGGGATAATTTACGGAATTTGCGCCCTGCTTACAGTTGGCATCAGAATGCTTTCATCCAAAGGCGCGCAGTATAGATCCCCTTTTGGAGAAGGATTGCTTCTGCGAATGTGCGCCGCCACGATATCAGGCTTCGTTGCCGCTGTGTACGAGGTTATAGTAGGCGGCTTTACTATGGCGGTAGCATTGAACGGCTTGACTATGATTTTGGTTTCTCCCGTTTTGGTCTTTGTTTTTTCAGGACTGTTTTCCGAGTACGTCAGCATTGAGGACGTGATCTCCGACCGATATCAGCTGACCCTTTCCGGCAAGGAGGACAAGGAAAAATACGACCTCATCTTCTTCCAATGCTCCGCCCTCGTGGCGCTGTTTCTTATTGCCCTGACCCTCAAGGAGATCAACCTTTTCGGCATTGGTGCCGACCTTATATTTATCAGCTTCGTAACGCTGCTTTCCGCTAAAAAATACGGTGCTGTAAAGGCTGCTGTTATAGGGTTTGTAACTGCTCTCGGCACGTCGGGGGTAACTGCGGTAGCCTTTGCGCTTGTGGGTCTTGTTTCAGGACTTGTATTCCCTTACGGAGTGGGCATCGCCCTCATCTCCACCGGTGCGGCTGTGGCTCTCTGGACCGTTTATTCATCCGGCACGGCAGGTCTTTTTTCAACCATTCCCGAATACGCCATGGCGGCAACGGTGGCATCACCCCTCTTGAAAGGAATATCAAAGGTGAGAGAGCCGAAAAAGGAAACGTCAAAGGAAAGCGCTACGGACATGGCAGGAGTTTTCGCCCTTTCATATAAGAGTCGCTTTTCCGGAAATCTTGATACCATTGAGGAGGCGCTGAACTCCATTTCCTCCACCCTCAGGTCCTTCACCGATGAAAAATTCCAATCCGAGGAAGAACTTTGCGACATGATAATCTCTGTTGCCGACGAGGTATGCCTTGAATGTGGCGACGCGGATTTTTGCGGACAGGAAAACGTTGCCCCCGCAAAGAAAAACATAGAAAAACTATCTAAAAAGCTGATGGCGGGAGAGCGGATCTTGCCCGAGGACATAAATACGGACATGGAATTCTGCTCCACCCCCGAGCGCGTGGCATCCGAGATCAATATGAGGGCGGCAAGACTTGCAGAGGAGAGCTTTCTTCGCGGACGCCTGAATACCGGTGCAGATCAGTACGATCTTGTAGGCAAGCTCATCTCCGAGGCGCGCCTCTCCGACAGGAGAGAAAAAGCACAAGACCCACACACGGCAGAAAAGATCACCGAAGAGCTTATAAAAATGGGCTACCCAGGCGTGGCGGTCAAGGTCTTTGGCGAGAGGCATCGCAGATTTATCGTAGCAATGGAGGACGAGGACGGCTCGGATATTACGAGAGTTGAGATTTTAAGGAAGATCGAGCAGCTATGCAAGGTAAAAACCGCACCACCCGAGTTCTTCCGCAAGGAGAAGCTGGCGCTTATGGAGTGCGGCACGAGTCCCCTCTATTCTGCAGAGTTCGCCATTTCCGCATCCAGTGGTGGCGGCGAGATCTCGGGAGATAGTGCCATCGTTTTCGAGTCCGGTGACAACAAATTCTTCGCCATCTGCTCCGACGGCATGGGAAGCGGTGACGAGGCAAAGGAGACCAGCGAGCTTTCTTGTAAATTCCTCAGATCCGCTCTTGGAATAGGCAGTCCCGAAACTGCCCTCCACCTTCTCAACAACACTCTCCGCGGCAGGGGCAAGGAATGCTCTGCAACGGTTGATATTTTCTCCCTCGACCTTATGGACGGCTCGGCAACCTTCATAAAAAGCGGCGCCGCCCCCTCGTTTATCAAAAGAGATTCTTCCATCTTCCGCATAAAATCTGCCACAGCGCCCATAGGACTTATGAAAAGCATCGACTCCGAGCGCATACAGGTAGAGGTACGGGGTGGAGATTACGTCATTATGCTGTCGGACGGTGTCAGTGAGGTGGCGGAGGAATCACCGTGGCTGCTAGAGCTTCTTACCAAGCCTCCAAAGGATACTGCACGCGCCTATGCCGACTATATATTAAACGAAGCAAAAAGAAGCTCAAAAAGCCACGACGACATGATAGTTATAGTTATGAAAATCATAAAGCTCTATTAAAAAATCACAAAAATTTCATCTCTCTCATAGACTGAAATCAAAAGGAAATTTATGCGAGGATAATATATATGAAGATAGTGGTTTACCGTTCTCCAAAAGCTCTGCGAAAAATTCTCTACAAGCTTTTAGGCATGAAATAAGAGCTTTTTGATAATAATTATTTACATTTTATAGAAAAAACGCTAGCCGAATCGCATTTTCGCAAAACGGTTAGCGTTGTTTTTATTCTTATTTCTTTTCGTTTTTGAAGTACTGATAGAGGTAGCATGGGAGCATACCGTTATAAAGCTTTCTCACCTTATCCGCTCTCTTGCCGTAGAATTTTTCAAAGGAGGGATGAGAGGTTATAACGTAGACCTGCCAGGGAGAAAGGGATCTGAAATGCTCACCGATCTCGCGATAAAGAGCCTCTACCTGACGCTCCGTTCCCATACGCTCACCGTAGGGTGGGTTGGTTACAATGGTAGCGCGACGCCCTTCTGCGGCAATCTTCCTTGCATCCATGCGGAAAACTTTGATAACGTCGGACACCCCTGCAGCCTTGGCATTCTTTTCTGTCAGAGCCACACAAGCAGGATCTATATCCGATGCGTATGCGCGAAAATCATTCTCCACCTCGCCATAGATAGCCTCCTCGCGGGCATCTGCCCAAACGCTTTTGCCAATGAAAGGAAAACTCTCCGCCGCAAAATGTCTTGACTTGCCGGGAGCAATATTTTTCATCAGCATTGCCGCCTCAATGGCGATAGTTCCGCTACCGCACATGGGATCCCAGAGCAACACGTTTTCACGGGGACGGGAGGTTGCGGCGATAGCACAGGCAAGGGTTTCTCTGATGGGCGCAGCGTTTGCCTCGCGGCGGTAACCGCGCTTATGGAGTGCCACCCCAGACGTGTCGATCATAAGATCGCAGTTGTCATTGAGAATGAAGAACTCTATCTGATATTTTACCCCCTCCTCGGGGAATCTGGTGATGCCGTATCGCTCCGTCATGGAGGCAACCACAGCTCTTTTTACAATGGCCTGACAGTCCGGGATGGAGAAAAGCTTCGACTTTATGGAGTGCCCCTTAACCGGAAACGTATCGTTCTTGCCGATGAAATCCGGCCAAGGTAACGCTTTCGTGCCCTCGAAAAGCTGATCGAAGGTTTCAGCGCGGAAGGATCCCACCTTAATGAACACTCTCTCCGCGTAGCGAAGAAAGATATTGGAAAGAGCCACTGCCTGCTCGTCACCGAGGAAGGTGATCCTTCCGTCTATGGTGGAGATCCTCTCGTAGCCAAGGTTCTCTATCTCCTGACCCAAGAGATGCTCAAGCCCGAAAAGACAGGTTGCAACAAGTTGTAATTTCATAAAAATTATTTACTCTTTTTTTCAGGAATGTAGTTCTCGAAGATAACGGTATCAAATCCGTGCTGATATGCAAGCTTTTCTTCCTCGGGAGAGCGAACAGTCCATGCAAAGGTATGACCGCCAAGAAGCTTTGTGAGCTTGAGAGCAGGCATATAGTAATGATCGTGTCTGTACGCTATAAAGGTTGGGTTGCAAAGACGGTTTGTAAGAAGGTTTTCAGCGATAAAGTACATGAACTTTCTGTTTTCCTTTTTCTTGGTAAAGTGCTGCGCCAAGAAGCCGGAGCAAACCATTGGAATACCTCTTGAAATTCTTCCGACAGTGAAGGGGTTAAAGGACTCAACGATGAATACTCCCTTGTATGTGGAAAGCTCTTTGATAGCAGCCTCGGAAACCGCAGAATCGTTTGTATGCTCCTTTATCTCTATAAGGAGAGGAACCTTTCCGTCAACCAGCTTCAGAACCTCTGTAAGGGTAGGAATACCGTCATCCGTTCCGGAAAGCTTAAAGGTAGCAAGCTCGTCTGCTGTGAAGTCCACAACCTTGCCCTCGCGTCCGCAAACACGGTCAAGAGTGTCGTCATGGAATACTACAAGTCTGTTGTCCTTTGAAAGTCTTATATCAAGCTCAATGCCGAAACCGTGATCAACCGCCGCCTTGAATGCAGAAAGAGAGTTCTCTGCTTTTTCAGCATCGTGAAGACCTCTGTGAGCATACTTTTCGTTAACGAAAAAGTGAATGTCTTTCTTTCTTCCCGGGAAGACGAGAGCAACGATCAAAAGAGCCAAAATAGCAATAATTCCAAAGATCCAACCAAACACAGCTCCTGCATTTACTGCCACTGTGATAGGCAAAATTTTAATCATAGTTGTCATATCAACTCCTTTTTGTAGATTTTTTATAAGTTTATGTTTTTATAGGGTGTAAATCGGGGATTGTGATCAATCCCCGAAATATTTGTTTTTGTTTTCAAAATGCAGTCTTTCAAAACGCGCCGTTTTTTTTGAATGGATTGTTTTGAGAGAGATTTTTCGTTCTTCTCACCGAAGGCGTAGAAACCTACGTCAAGGACTGCAGTCGGCAATTATAGCAAATCATTTTTTGGAATAGATAGTTTTGAGATAGAATTGTCGAATGGAGTCCGCAAGGCGTAGAAACCTACGTCAAGGACTGCAGTCGGCAATTATAGCCAAAAATATCATTCCAAAATTAGTCGTCACCTGCGAGAGCATCCTCAACAACGCTCTTTGCATCGGGTTTGGAGTCACCGTGCTTAACGAAGAACATTGTGATGAAGGAACCGATTACGAAGATAGCACCGAATGGGAAGAACACGTATCTCATACCGAAGATATCGTAGAGGAAACCGGAGAGGATAGGAGCACAGATCTGCGCTGCCATGGAAGCTGTGTAGTAGTAACCTGTGTACTTACCAACCTCGCCGTTCTTTGCAAGTTCAACAACCATTGGGAAGGAGTTTACGTTGATAGTAGCCCAACCAATACCTGCGAGCATGAATACGGGGTACATCACGAGAGGATTTACGCCCTCACCGATGAATGCGCCGATGATGAAGGCTGTAGCAAGCATTGTAATACCCGTAAGGATGGTCTTTCTTCTACCAACCTTGGAAGCGATCATACCAACGGGGATGTAAGAAACGATAGCGGCAGCCTGAGCCACGATAAGGGTAAGACCGTAGTCAACGCCAAGCTCGTTTACTGCATAAACGGAATACTTACTTGTGATGGAGTTGTAGCCGATGTACCAGAGAGCAACGGATGCAAGGATGAGCATAAGGGACTTCATCTCTGCCTTGGAGATGCCGCGATTTTTAACCATCTTGCCGTCTTTCTTTTCAGCGATGATCTTAACGCCGCTATCTTCTTTCTTTTCCTCCTCGCCATCAAGACCGAGGCGCTTGGTTTCTTCTTCCATTTCCTCTGCCCATTTCTTTTCCTTAACAGTAAGAAGGAAGATGAAAAGACCTGCAAGCATTACGCCGCAAACTGCCATTACGTAGCCGGTGTAGCGCATTGTAAGATTCTTACCTGTTGCGAACAGAGAACCGAATGCAAGAACGATGATACCGCCTGCTGTACCCATGAGGTTAATGATAGCATTACCCTTGGAACGGAGGGGCTTGATAGTAACGTCAGGCATAAGAGCAACCGCAGGAGAGCGGAAGGTAGCCATGGCGATAAGTACTACAAGAAGAGTGAGAAGGAATCCTACAAGAGGAAGGGGATTGCTTATTGTAAGCTCGTAAGCGAGAGCCTTTGCAGCTTCCTGGAGAGCAGCCTTGTCAGCACCCTCTACAAGAGATTCAGCAAAGAGCTCGGGAGCCTCTGTCATTGCAAGAAGGCTGAGCTGATAGTTATCAACGAATGTAAGACCTACGAAGGCAACAACAGCAACGATTGTACCAACGAGGATGAAGGGAGTTCTCTTACCCCATCTGGTGTTAACCTTGTCGGAGAGCGCTCCGAAGATGGGAAGCATGAATACAGCGAGAATGTTGTCAAGGGACATTACTACGCCGGAGATAGCCTGTGGAAGTCCGAAGTGGTTAGTAAGTGCAAGTGGTACGATTGCATCGTATGCCTGCCAGAAAGCACTGATAAGGAAGAATGCAAATCCTACCAGTATAGTTCTTTTGTAATTAAGTTTCATTTTTGAAAGTATCCTTTCTTTTTGAATATTTTGTTTTTTTGTTATAAAATGTAAAGTTTTGTAGTCTTTTTTGTACTTTAAGTTTTTCTTAAAAAATCATCAATTCAACAAGAATAACGTTTTTTCATTATCAGGGAATGCTTGTGGTTTGTTTATGTGGGAGATTTAGATAGAATCGGTGAGTAGGAGGCGCCGGGCGTAGAAACCTACGTCAAACCTGCATTTGGCTCTAGCCAAACTCACATCGTATTCTAAGAGATAGGGAGATTTTAGATAGAATCGGTGAGTAGGAGGCACCGGGCGTAGAAACCTACGTCAAGCCTGCATTTGACTCTAGCTAAACTCACATCGTATTCTAAGAGATAGGGAGATTTTAGATAGAATCGGTGAGTAGGAGGCGCCGGGCGTAGAAACCTACGTCAAGCCTCCTAATCGACGATTGTAGCAAAATCTCACATCTCTTACTCGAAGTGAGCACCGCAAATGAAGTTCCCCTGATGTATGCACTTAACGGGACAAGCATCTTTGCAGATACCGCAGCCTGTGCATTTATCATAGTCGATTGTTGCAAGGTTATCTATTACCTTTATTGCGCCCTCGGGGCAAACCTTTTCGCACTTGCCGCAGGCTATACAGCCGTTAAGACAAGCATTTCTAACCTGAACACCTCTGTTATGGCTGGAGCATTTAACAACAGTCTTAACAGTATCGGGAACGAGGTGAATGATATGGTTTGGACAGGTACGAGCGCAAAGACCGCAGCCGATGCACTTGCGGGGGTCGATTTCAGCAACACCCTTTTCTGTGATGTGGATTGCATCTCTTGGGCAAACTGCTACACAGTCACCGTAACCAAGACAAGCGAACGTGCATTTTCTATCACCAGAGAAAGCCATGTTAGCAGCAACGCAAGTCTGTGGACCAACATACTCGTACTTTTTCTCCTCGGGCTGGCAAGAGCCGTTACAAGCAACGTGCGCAACCATTTCAACAACGTCCTCTGCCTCAACGCCCATAACAGCAGCTACTCTTTTAGCAACTCCGTCACCACCGGCGGTACAAAGGTTTGTTTTTGTGGTTCTGCCCTCGGCAAGAGCCTTTGCATATCCGTCACAGCCGGAGAATCCGCAAGCACCGCAGTTAGCACCGGGAAGCTCCTCACGAACAGCAGAGAAACGCTCATCTTCCTTAACGCCGAAGAATATATTAGAAACAGTCAAAAGCACTGCGCATACAATTGCGATCACTGCAAGAATAAGCACAGCAATTAGTACAGGAACAATATCAAAAGGCATATCTTTATACTCCTTTCATATTACATTCCAAGAATTCCATTGATAACTCCGGCAAATCCGAAGAAAGCAAGGGAAACAATGGATGCAGCAACGAGGGTGATAGGAAGACCCTGCATTGCCTTTGGGGATGGGCAGTTCTCAATTCTGGAGCGAACCCCTGCAAAGAGCATCATCGCAAGGAGGAAGCCAAGACCTACGCCGAAAGAGGAGGCCATAGATTCAAGAAATTCGTATCCCTCTGTCATGTTGCTGATGGTAACACCGAGAACTGCGCAGTTTGTTGTGATGAGAGGAAGATATACTCCAAGGGACTTATGAAGTGCAGGAATAAATTTCTTCAAAATGATCTCAACGAACTGAACAAGGGCTGCAATAACTAAAATAAAAACAATAGTTTGCAAATATCCTAATCCAAGAGGGTCAAGGAGCAATCTCTGGATTGGCCAGGTAACAGCAGTTGCAACCAACATTACGAAGGTAACCGCGATACCCATACCACTTGCCTGGTCGGTTTTTTTGGAAACACCAAGGAAAGGACAAATACCAAGGAATTTCTGAAGAACGTAGTTATTAACGAATACTCCTGAAAGGAGAATAAATATCAATCTGGTGAAATCCATTATTCATTTGCCTCCTTTGTTTCAGTTTCTTTTTTTGCTGCTTCAGCTACGTCAGCAGTGATCTCGCTGGTTTCAACGCAGGAAACCTTACCGCAGATAGCAGCAGAGGGACAGCCGGCACAGGAGAAGTTCTTTCTCTTTTCTTCGCCTGCCTTGGGGCCGATCTTATTAACGATAGCGATCATGATACCGTAAACAAGGAAGCCACCGGGAGCCTGAATAAGAATTGGAATTGTGTAATCAATGTTCTTCGCTTCATTGATAAGGAATGGAATCTGTAAACCTGCAAAGGAGCCTGCTCCAAGCACCTCTCTGATAGTTGCCATAGCAACGAGAGCGATAAGGAAGCCGATACCCATTCCAAGACCGTCGAGAGCAGAGTCCACAACGGTGTTCTTTCTCGCGTACATTTCAGCACGGCCGAGAATGATACAGTTAACAACGATAAGTGCAAGATATACGCCCATAAGATCGTACAGATCGGGAAGATATGCTTGCATGAGCATCTGAACCGCTGTAACGAATGCCGCAATAACTACGATGTAGCAGGGGATTCTTACAACGTCTGGAATAACCTTACGAAGCGCGGAAATAACCATGTTCGAGCAAATAAGAACCAAGGTAGCCGCAATGCCCATACAGAAAGCGCTGATAACGCTGGATGTAAGAGCGAGAGTAGGACAAGTTCCGAGAACGAGAACGAGAACGGGGTTCTCTTTAATAAATCCTTTTAGTACAATGGAGAGTTTAGCATTATTTTTCATATACCTTTTCTCCTTTTCACAATAGTATAAGCAACAGCACCGCCGATTGTGAGAGTTGCGATAGCGATACCTACATAGCTCCAAGCTGTTATATTTTCAATTCTTGGAGCAGCAACCTTTGGCTCTGCATATCCAAGAGCAACGAATACGTCGTAAACAGCATTTTTAATGTGTCCTGAAGTTACCGATGCACCTGAAACCACTTCTGCGGAATTAACCTCGTCGGAGGTTTTTCCCGAAAGTCTATCTATAAGCACACTTATATTCTTGCCGTGTGTTTCTTTTTGTTCAATAATATCCACTTTTTGGACAGTCTTGTTTGTAGAAACGCTTACAGCCATTTTAATAGTGCTTGCATAACCCTGCTTTTCAAGAATGACAACGTGACCTATCAAATTGCCTTCCGAATCATGCACTGTATAAAATTCTGTTACTGTAATTGAGGTAGGAGTGCTTTCGGGAACGTCGGCAGGAGCGTGAGTGCCGAGCATCATACTTTCAAGATATACAGAATCTACTGCACCTGTGTTGTCGCTTTTGGTTATTTCATTAAGTCCACCTACGAGAAGAGCGGCTACAAGGCATATTACTCCAAGAACCAAGGTCGGCTTCAAATTTTCTTTTTTGAATTTCATGCCTTTTTACCTCCTAACGCGCGTGGTGCAGTCCATTTCTCAATATAAGGAGAAAGGATGTTCATAAGAAGAATAGAGAAGGAAACTCCCTCGGGGTAATTACCGTAGAATCTGATAAGTACGGTTATAATACCTGCTCCAACACAGAATATCATCTTGCCGGATCTTGTAATGGGAGTTGTAACGTAGTCGGTTGCCATGAAGATAGCACCGATGAGAAGACCACCTGCAAGTACGTGGTAAAGAGCAACCATAGGATCACCCGAGATAATAAGTGCGCCTACGAACACAGTACCGATGAATACAAGAGGTGTCTCAAAATGGATGACCTTACGAACTACAAGGTAAACGAAGCCGATAAGGAGCGCAAGAGCTGAAACCTCACCGATAGCACCGCTGCATCTACCGAGGAACATATCAAGAAGCTCAGGAAGCTTTTCTGTGGTCAGACCGTTTTGAAGACCGGAAAGTCCATTGTTTATATAACTCAAGGGTGTAGAGGACGTAACGAGAAGATTTGTAGCACTTGTATCCATTCCGTAATCAATAGCAGTCTGAGTAATTCTCACCTGCTCGGAAAGAATATGACCACCACCACCGACAGTGCCGGCAAAGCAGATAAGCATAAATACTCTACCTGTGATCGCGGGGTTTGCGAAGTTGCAGCCAAGTCCGCCAAAGAGGCACTTAACTACGATAATTGCGAAAACGGAGCCTAAAATACACTGCCAGATAGGAACCTGTGCATGGAGATTAAGACCGAGGAGAAGACCTGTTACCACTGCGGAAAGGTCACCGATAGTCTGCTCTTTTTTCACGATAAGGTTAAATACAAACTCGGCAAGAACCGAGGATGCAACGCAGGTGAGAAGCACCAAAAGTGCTCTCCATCCAAAGATGATACAACCTGCAATAGAGGTGGGAAGCAGGGCAATAAGCACGTCAAGCATGATTCTTGGAGTTGTGTCCTGCGTTCTGATATGAGGTGATGAGGAAACGATCAATCTACTCATTTTGTTACCTCCTTCTGTTTTTCTTCAAGCTCTTTCTGCTTTGCCTGATAGTCGCGCAGATCTGCTTTCGCAAGTCTGTTGGTTTCAACCAGAGGTCTTCTGGATGGACAAGCAAAGGAACAGCATCCACACTCGATACAGAGGTTGATCTTGGCGTCGATAAGGCGCTGACTTCTGTCTTCAGCGTCACTAACGTTCATAGCCTTTGCATAAGACGTGGGATTAAGTCCCATAGGACAAGCGCTGACACATCTGCCGCAATGGATGCAGGGATGGCTCTTTGGAGCAAGGGAGTCAGCACGGTTAAGAACTACGATAGCGTTTGTATTTTTGAGAACAGGTTCTTCATCCGTATAAACGGCAGTACCCATCATAGGGCCACCGTAAAGAATCTTACCAACCTCTCCCTCGTATCCGCCGACAAATTCAACAAGATGAGAGATCTTTGTACCGATGGGAGCAATAACGTTCATAGGATTCTTGATCGCAGAACCGTCTACGGTGATACATTTTTCAACCAAGGGCATACCGGTTTCTACGTACTTTGCAATAAATGCAAGAGATGTTACGTTGAGAACCATGCATCCAACGTCTGATGGAAGTCCACCCTCGGGAACAACAAGACCTGTTGTATTGAAAATAAGCATCTTTTCTGCGCCCTGAGGATAAGTTGAGGGAAGCTCCTCTACTCTTACGTTAGAATATCCGGAGAATATCTCGCGCAGCTTTGTAATGCACTTTGGCTTATTACCCTCGATGCCGATAATAACCTCGTCGCAGGAGATGTACTTCAGGATGAGATCAACGCCCTTGCGAACGTAATCCGCATCATCAAGCATAGTTCTGGTATCACTGGTGATGTATGGCTCACATTCTGCGCCGTTGATAACCACCTTTTTGATAATACCTTTTTTCTCCGCGTCAAGCTTAACCGCTGTGGGGAAGCCTGCTCCTCCAAGACCTACAAGGCCGGAGTTGTGTACTGCAGCTCTGAAATCATCAAAGCTTTCAACGTGTGGGGGAGCGATGGATGGATCGGGTGTCATCTCGCTGTCAGACTCAATAAGTATAGACTGACAGGATCTTCCATTTGAAAGAAGATGAGGCTCAATTTTCTTTACCTTTCCTGACACAGAGGAGTAAATGGGAGAGCTAACGTAGCCCTGTGCCGCACCAATGAGAGTTCCGACGTAAACTGTATCTCCAACCTTAACGGTGGGATTTGCAGGAGCGCCGATATGCTGGGACATAAGGATCCTTACCTCGGATGGAGGAGTTACCTTAACCGCAGGCATCTCGCTGGTGTTTTTTCTGTGAGGAATGTGTAATTTTCCTAGCTTAAAAAACATCTTTATCACCTTTCCTTAAAAAATTAATAACTAATTAATGCGCACGCTAAAAAATATAAGGGTGCAAACTACATTTTAACACACGCCTATCGAAAAATCAACCATATTTAATGTTTTTTTCATTTAATTTAATTTTTATTTAGTAATCTTTAACAAATATTTGCTGAAAATTAGTGCAAAATACACATGTTGGATATATTTGATGCGACAAACGCGCGAAAAGTAAAATAACCCCGGCAGAACTCACCAAGGTTATTTTTAGCAATATTAAAATGCGAAAAGGGGATCTTCAGGCTGAAATCGTGTTGATGATCACAAAGGCAATTGAAAATACAGCCGCAAAAATGGAAACGATAATTGAACCCAAGGTGATCTTATCAAAATAGCCAAGACTTTTTCTTGAAACGACGGCAAACACCAGACCAAGTGTGCTGAAAGCAAGTCCCCACCAGCCAAAGAAGCAAACTGCTATTCCAACTATACTGAAAAACAGAGCTATCACGGACCAGAGCCTTGTCTTTGCCTTTCCACCCATTACAGTTTTATAGGCGTATTCGTCGGAAACGGTTTCATTCTTGTTATCAAATTCGTTCATCTTGTACCTCCGAAAAAATATTACTGACATAATTCTACCATATTTTCTCTAAATAATCAATACAAAAGAAAAAAGTTTTTTCAGAGTTTTTTTGAAAAGAGGTAATTCATGGGTTATCAAACACCATTTTAATTCAAAACATTTTTTGAAAAAATGCATATTTTCCTTTTAGTCTGTAAAGAATTTTTAACGAAACAATACTAAAAAATAAGCTTATTTGTAAAGTTAGTTTTACAAAAACGAGGTAAAAATGGATAAAAATGAAAAACTCAAATTATTAGAAAAACATCAGGTGAAGAGTCCTTTGATTAAAAATTTCATTTTCTCATTTCTGTTTGGAGGGCTTATCTGCACCATTGGAGAACTTATAAAAATGGGGTTTATCTACCTCGGGGTCGAGATGAAAGAAGCAAAGATACTGACCACCGTTACCTTGATATTTATCGCCTCGATCCTCACGGGATTCGGTGTTTTTGACAGGATAGCACGGCATGCAGGAGCCGGAACCTTAGTCCCCGTTACAGGCTTTTCAAACGCGGTTACCAGCCAGGCGCAGGATGCTAAAAGTGAGGGTATTATCCTTGGCGTCGGCGCAAAGATCTTCACCGTTGCCGGCCCGGTTATCCTTTTCGGCATCACGTCTGGGGTGGTCTACGGAGTAATCTATTATCTTCTTGGACTGATCTCAAAGTAATCTTTTGGGAATGTTTTTGACAACTCGGACTATCTATACAAGTTAAAAATTGTTAAAAACCAAAAACATCCCGCGGGAAATATTAATTGAAAGGTAAAAAAATGAGAATTATCAAGCTTGAAAAGGACGTATATTTTCGCTCTCGGGCGGCAGTCGGCGGCTATGAGGAGATGCGAGGAAGGATCGGCAAAAGCTTTGATTTTTGCGACGAAAGTGACAAATTCGGACAAAATACATGGGAACTTGCAGAGGGAGAGATGGCGCGGGTCGGATTGAATATCGCCATGAATAAGGCAAAAATCGCCCAAAATGATCTGGATTTTCTTGTGGCAGGAGATCTGCAGAACCAATGCGTGGCTACCTCGGTGGGGCTTTCTTCTTTCGGCATTCCATATCTTGGGATTTACGGCGCTTGCTCCACCTGCACCGAGGCACTTCTTATCACCTCTCTACTCCTCCAAAATCCCGGCTACAAAATGGGAGCTGTGGTTACCTCATCCCATAACTGTGCCGCAGAAAGACAATTTCGCACCCCTTTGGAATACGGTGGACAGCGCACGGGTACGGCACAATGGACAGCCACGGCAGCAGGCGCTTTTATTCTTCAGCGCGACGAAAAACCGAAAAATTTATTTCCCACAGCAAGCGATTATCCAAATAATACTACACCTGAAGGCACAAGTACAGAAGAAAAAATACAGAAAAAAGGTCGCGCAGTTATTTCGGAGGTGATGATCGGCAAAATCGTCAACGGAGAAACCACGGACGCCTCAAACATGGGCGGCGCAATGGCTTTTTCTGCAGCGGATACCATACTTTCATACTTTAAAGAAAGCGGTGCAAGTGTATCCGATATTGACCTGATAATCACGGGGGATCTGGGACTTACGGGATCAAAAATCCTCAGGGAAATTCTTGAAAAAGAAAATCCTCTACTGGCAAAAAAGCACGAGGACTGCGGACTGATTCTGTACGACGAAAAACTTCAGGACGTGCATAGTGGTGCCTCGGGATGCGGTACCAGTGCCTCTGTTTTGGCGGCACATTTTCTCCCCAAAATTGAAAACGGAAATATCAAAAACGTGCTGTTTTTATCCACCGGCGCGCTAATGAGTCCATCAAGTGTTTTGCAAAAGCAATCTATCTACGGAATTGCTCCGCTTATCAAAATATCCCACAAAATGTAAATATTATTTTACAAATATTATGATTTTTGTTACTTTTCCCTACTCTATCGTTTTGTTTTAAAATTCAAATGTAAGGAGATTTTTATGATTTTGGATCTACTTTTAGTCTTTCTCATGGGTGGTCTTATTTCAGCTATTGCACAGCTTCTTATCGACCTGACAAGACTCACCCCTGCGAAAATTTTAGTGCTTTACGTATCCCTTGGAGTTTTGCTTTTTGCCACGGGTGCCTACGAGCCACTTGAGAAGATCTTCGGCTCGGGAGTTTCCGTTCCCCTCATCGGCTTTGGCGCAACTATCGGCAGAGGGGTCAAGGAGGCTATCAACGCTGACGGTGCAATAGGTATCCTCACCGGTGGACTTACCGCATCCTCTGCCGGAATCACCTCGGCTCTGCTCTTTGGTCTTCTTGCCGCCATCTGCTTTAAGTCCTCACCAAAGAAGCTTTAATAAATTTTCGCATTTTTTCGGTGAAATTTATTGGTCATCAAATTAGATCTTTCGCTTTTTTGGGCGGTGTCTATTGCTCTTCAAAGATTTTTCAATAAAAATAAGAAAAAAATATTTGTCAAAAAGCATTCCCCTCGTCCATTCTGACGTTTTTCGGGGAAAAATCGCGGCATTTTCGCCCATTTTCGCAATGTTAAAAATGTTAACTCTTTTTTACAATTTTCTCTTGCTTTTTTCCTTTAAATATGTTATAATATATAAACTAAATAATATAATATTTCTGGCCTATCAGTAAGAAAGGATAAAAGATGGACGATTACAAGGAAATATGCGACTCGATGAAGGAGGAAATACAAAAGAAGCTTGGCAACCTGCCCTCTGTATTTCAGCTTTGGTTCAACGATCTGAGCCTCACCTCCCTGACCGAGGAGCAAGCAGTCTTTTCTACAAAGACGACTCTTAAGAAAAAAGTTCTTTCAACTAAATATAAAGACATGATTTCCGAGAGCTTGACGGAGGTTATAGGTTTCCCCGTTGAGATAGTTATTGAGGCAGATCTTGAGCCTACAGTTAAGGAAGAAAAGAAAGAGGCTTCATACACCCCCGCCTTTTCCAGTGACTCTCTCGAAAAAAGTGCCGAGCAGGAAAAAAAGATTGAAAATCTCCTATCCTCAACCGATTCCGGCAAGAGATCTCTGCTTGACGATTATACTTTTGATAACTTCATCGAGGGTGCATCCAATAAATTTGCCAAGGCGGCTTGCTACGCAGTAGCAAAGGAACCCTGCTTCTACAACCCCCTCTTTATTTACGGTCATTCGGGACTTGGTAAAACTCACCTTCTCTATGCAATCATGAATTACATGAAGAAGAACAGCCCCGAGCTTAAGATAGTATATAAAAAGAGTGAAACGTTTATAAACGAGCTTATCGGAGCTATCGGCTCTAACAATACGGCAGCATTCAAGGACAAATATCGTTCTGCAGACGTGCTTCTTATCGACGATATTCAGTTTATCGCAGGTAAGGAATCTACCCAGGAAGAATTCTTCCACACCTTCTCTGCTCTCTACGAGGCAGAAAAGCAGATCATTCTCACCTCCGACCGTCCTCCGATGGAGATCAAGCCCCTGACCGACAGACTTCGCACAAGATTTGAGGGTGGTCTTCTTGCAGACGTTCAGCCACCCAGCTTCGAGCTTCGCACAGCTATTATCAGACAAAAGTCCGACGCTATGGGCCTCACTATTTCAAACGACCTTGTGGACTACATGGCAGAGCGCCTTAACAACAACATCCGCCAGATTGAGGGTATTCTCAAGCGCCTTTACGCTATATCATCTCTCTCCGGCGAGCAGATCACAAAGGAAAAAATTGATCAGATCATCTCTATCGTTGATCCCGGCAACATTCCTACCGATGCTATGATCGAGAGGATAATTTCCGTTGTTACGAAAAAATACGGCATCTCTCCCGAGGACGTAAAATCAAGAAAGCGTACCGACAATATTGCAAACGCAAGACATATTTGTATCTACATAATAAGACAGCTTACCGAACTTTCTCTCAGCGAGATAGGTAAGATCTTCTCCCGTGACCACTCTACGGCAATATCCTCTATTGAAAAGGTTAATATCAATATCAAGACCGTCAGAAATTACGAGAGTGATCTGAACCGACTTATAAAAGAGATCAAGGATACTTGATGAGGCTCTGTTTGTAAGTTAAAAACTCTTGAAAATGATTTTATTTTCCACAATCCATGGTTGAAATGTTGAAAACTTCGGGTTAGGAAAGCGTTCAGAATTTATTGACTTTCTGGGTGATTTTTCCGAGATTTTCTTTCAACAAAAAATCTTCTTTAAAATTGTGGATAAAAATTGGCAAAAATCCCAGCATTGACGAGGGATCTTAGGCTTTTCAACATTTTCAACACCCCCTACTACAACTACTCCTACCTAATATATACTGTTCTCTTTCTTGCGCTTCGCTTGAAATATCCGACAGGGTCGGAAGAATTTTTCGAAATTTTGATGACCGGCAGATCCATGAAAGATCACAAAACGATCAAGCAAAAAGGAAAAAGAAAAATTTGCGGCGCGGCATCAAAAACGCGGCACCCAAAAAGAGAAAAAAGCTCGTTTTCGTGCGTGTGCGCAAGAGCAAAGGCGTAAAACGCGAGATAAAACCTCTGCGATAACTTTAGCGCGAGATGCTGATAAAAGCAGGCGACTTGGTAACGGAAAAATATATAGGTAACAGATAAAATTACTTGGTTAATTAAAACAAAAGGAATATAGAAAGATGAAATTTACCGTACAAAAATCAGTTTTGATGAGTAGGCTCACTCCCGCGATGGGAACGGTATCAAACAAAAATACCATCACATCCATTGAGGGCGTTCTTATCGAAACCCTTGAGGGTGACAAGGTCAGAATCTCTACCTACGACATGAACAAGGGCGTCAGAGCAACATTTGATGCTATTTCAGTAGAGAGAGATGGCAAGTTCATCCTTAATGCTCAAAGACTTTATCAAACTATCCGTGTTCTCCCCGAGAGTGAGGTAACTATTGAGGTAAATGAGAAGCTCAACTGCACTATCACCTCCGGAAAAGTCTCCTTCTCCATGTTCGCAATGAAGGGAGAAGACTTCCCTAACCTGCCTGATCTCATTACTGACCGCGGATTCATCGTTTCTGCGGAAAACGTAAGAAAAATGATCAGCAAGGTTTCACACTCCGTAGCAGATCAGGATAACAGACCCATGCTTTGCGGAGCATTCTTCAAAATTTCCGAGAATAATCTCGAGGTAGTTTCCTGCGATAGCTACACACTCTCTATCTGCTCTCTTAATTGCGATATTGAGGCTATCGGAACAGAGGCTCTCAGCTATTCGTTCATCATTCCCGGTCATGCACTCTCCGAGCTTTCAAAGAATCTTGCAGACGGTGACGAGGAAAAGATCAGATTCTATCTCTCAAGAAAACACGCCATCGTAAGAAAGGGCGACAACGTATTCTTCACACGTACTATTGACTCTGAATACATAGATTACAGAAGAATCACTCCAAAGGATAACGATATTTTCGTAACTCTCGACAGAGATAGCTTCCTCGATGGTCTTGAAAGAGCAAACATCATTGCAGAAGAAAAGATCCAGGGCAGCGGCAGAAGCTACGTTAAGCTTGGAGTTGAGGAGCAGTTCCTTACAATTACATCTTCTTCTGTTAACGGAAAGGTATTTGACGAGATCGACTGCGTTCACGAAGGTAGAGATATTGAGATTGGCTTCAACTGCCGTTACCTCATCAACAGCGTTAAGGCTGCAGAGGGTGAAAACATCAAGATCTCTCTTAAGAGCCCCACGTCTGCTATCACTATCGAGCCCGTTGAGGAAGACGATAAGTTCTCATACTACTACATGATTCTTCCCGTAAGAATGAACGAGCAGAAATAAATGATCATAAAAAGATTCAGGGCCAAAAGCTTTCGCAACATCGATAGCTGCGACATTGAGTTTCATCCAGGTGTAAATTTGCTTCACGGCAGAAACGCCCAGGGAAAAACCAACGCCATGGAGGGAATTTACTTCTTTTCGAGAGGCAGATCCTTCAGAGGGAGAGATGACTCCGAGCTTATGATGATGGGGAGCGAGGGCTTCCGTATAGCTATTGAATATGAGGACGCCTGCGGAGAAGGTAGCCTTGAATACGCCCACGTGGGAAAGGATAGGCTCCGGAAGAAAAACGGATATAAAATAAGCCGTGTATCAGAAATGATAGGTTCCTTCCGCGCAGTTCTCTTTTACCCCGACAACCTGAGCCTTGTAAAAGACGGCCCCGAGGAAAGACGAGCTTTTCTCAACGTGGCTGCAGCATCGGCATATTCCGATTACGTAAGGACTTATTCCGACTATAAAAAGGCTCTGGAAAACAGAAACTGTATCTTGAAACTAGCCGCAAAAGGCTATTACTTCGACAAAAATGAGCTTGACTCATGGTCTGCCTCTATGGCAGAATACGCATCTCACATCTATCTCGCAAGAGAGGAATACGTAAGGCGGCTTGAGGTTCATGCAAGGAGGATCTTGCTTGAGATCTCTGATGGAAAAGAGGAACTTTCTCTTGAATATAAGAGCAATATTCCCGCCGGCATTACGGATAGAGATGTGGTGAAGCGAGAATATCTCCGTCTGTTTTTTGAAAACATTGACAGTGAGATCTCTGCGGGTGTGAGTCTTTATGGACCTCATCGCGACGATATAGAAATAAAGATCGGACAGATGAGTGCAAGGAGCTTTGCATCCCAGGGGCAGCAGCGCTCCATCGTTCTTGCAATGAAGCTTGGCGAGGGGGAGGTCTGCCGCGAGATGACGGGTGAGTATCCCGTGTTTCTCTTTGATGACGTTTTATCAGAGCTTGATGAGCGTCGCCGCGAATACGTGCTGCGCGGAGGTGGAGAAAGACAGATAATCATAACCTCCTGCGAGAGCGAAGAATACAGTGCTTTTGCAGATCGCGAGATCGATGTATCAGACGGAAAATATGAAATTATATATTAAAATGTAAATAAATATTGACAAAATCAGTGTTTTATAGTATAATGAGGTACTAGTATGTATCTACACGTTGGAAACGGAAAGAGTGTTAAGAAAAAAGACGTTATAGGAATTTTTGATCTTGATACCTCCACTGTTTCAAAGATAACAAAGGACTTCGTTAACCGTAAGGAAAAGGAGGGACTGCTGGAGTATGATTACTCTGACCTTCCAAGATCTTTCGTTTTGGTTGACGGAGAAAAAAGTAAAATCGTGCTTTCCAGAATATCTCCTCAGGGACTTAAGATCAGAGCAGATGAAGGCTATGACATCAAGGAGTCTTACGAGGAAGGCTGACGAAGAAACAATAAATGCATTGCGTCAGGTGATGGAAAAATAGAATTGATAATAATTCTATATGGATAAAAAGCAAAGGAAAAAATCTTTGCAAGCGTGCGTGCGCGCCGAAAGATAAATCCCGCGGTGATGGACTGCGGGTGAAAGGGACAATACACAAATTATGGAAGAAAACAAGATAGAAACCACCACGGGTTATGACGACAGTCAAATACAGGTTCTTGAGGGACTTGAGGCTGTAAGAAAGCGCCCGGGTATGTATATAGGAACCACCTCTATCAAGGGACTTCATCATCTGGTTTACGAAATCGTAGACAACTCTATCGACGAGGCTCTTGCAGGCGAATGCGATTCTATCAAGGTCGTGCTTTGGCCTGACAACAGCGTTTCCGTAGAGGACGACGGACGAGGAATCCCCTCCGGTATGAATGAAAAACTGGGATTGCCCACACTTGAGGTAGTTTACACAGTTCTTCACGCAGGCGGAAAGTTTGGTGGCGAGGGATATAAGATCGCAGGCGGTCTTCACGGTGTTGGTGCATCGGTAGTAAACGCTCTTTCCGAGTGGGTAGAGGTAGAAAACTGCCGCGACGGCAGAAAATATTCCGAAAGATTCGAGAGAGGAGCCGTTGCCCGTCCGTTTAAGTGCGAGGGTGACTCCGAGGGAAGACACGGTCTTTACGTAAGATTCAAGCCTGACCCTACGATCTTTGAGGAAACTGTATTTGAGTATGAAACCATACTCACAAGAATGAGAGAGCAGTCCTTCCTTAACGCGGGAGTTAAGATAATTCTCCAGGACAGACGAGGCGAGGAACTTCGCGAGGACGTGCTTCACTACGAGGGAGGTATAATCTCTTTCGTTGAGTTCCTTAATAATGAAAAACGCGGAACTCCCATTCATAATAACGTAATTTACATGAAGGGAGAGAAAAATGGTTCGATAGCCGAGGTTGCAATGCAGTACAACGACAGCTATAACGAAACTATAATCTCCTTTGCAAATAATATGTCCACCATTGAGGGTGGTACTCATGAAACCGGCTTCAAGGCTGCACTTACTAGAGCGATAAATGATTACGCGAGAAAAACCAACGTAATAAAGGGTGATGACAAGGGACTTTCCGGTGAGGACGTTCGTGAGGGACTTGTTGCTATCATTTCAGTTAAGCTCACAGATGCACAGTTTGAGAGCCAGACCAAGGCAAAGCTCGGTAACTCTGAGATAAGAACCCTTGTTGATTCCATAGTTTACGGTAAGCTTGTAGAATTCTTTGAAGAAAATCCTGCTACGGGAAAGATCATTCTCGAAAAAGCAATGGCGGCAAGCCGAGCAAGAGAAGCGGCAAGAAAGGCTCGCGAGCTTACAAGACGTAAAAACGTGCTTGAGGTTTCTACTCTCCCCGGCAAGCTTGCAGACTGTAATGAAAAGGAAGCAAGACTTACCGAAGTTTATCTTGTAGAGGGAGATTCGGCAGGTGGTTCTGCAAAGAACTGTCGCGATAGCCGTTTCCAGGCGATCCTCCCCTTGCGTGGTAAGGTTCTTAACGTAGAAAAATCAAGACTTGATAAGGTTTATTCAAACACTTCCCTGATTCCGATCATTCAGGCTCTTGGATGTGGAATTGGAGATGACTTCGATATTGCAAAACTCCGTTACGGAAAAATAATCATCATGGCCGATGCGGACGTTGACGGCTCTCACATAAGAGTGCTTCTTCTCACCTTCTTCTTCCGCCATATGAGACCTCTTATTGAGCAGGGACACGTGTATCTTGCGCAGCCCCCTCTCTACAAGGTACATAAGGGTAAGCAGCTTCGCTACGCTTTCTCCGAGGAAGAAAAGAACAGATGCGTTGAGGAGCTTGGAACAAAGGGCGTTGAATCCGAGAGATATAAGGGTCTTGGTGAAATGGACGCAGATCAGCTCTGGGAAACCACAATGGATCCCGAGACCAGAACACTCCTCAAGGTTACTATCGACGACGCTATAGCTTGTGACGAAACCTTCTCCATCCTCATGGGTGACATGGTTGAGCCAAGACGTGAATTTATCACTAAAAATGCAAAGTTCGTAGAAAACCTTGACATCTGATTTTAGGATAAACCCTTAATTTTGATAACTAAACTTTACAATATAAATAATTTTGGGATGAAAATAATCATTCCGGAAGGAAAGCAAAAATAAATAATGGAACACAATTATAAAAGCACAGACATAGAGTTTCCTGATCAGCGAATAGTTGACAGGGAAATGGGAAAGGAAGTAAGACAGGCGTTCCTTGAATATTCCATGAGCGTTATTACTTCCCGTGCTCTTCCTGACGTTCGCGACGGTATGAAGCCCGGACAGAGGAGAATCCTCTACGCTATGTACGAGGATAATCTCACTCATGAAAAGCCTTTCCGTAAATCGGCTACCACCGTTGGTAACGTGCTTGGTCGCTATCACCCACACGGTGACTCTGCGGTATATCAGGCAATGGTTCGAATGGCACAAGATTTCTCCCTCCGCTATCCCTTAATAGAGGGCCACGGAAACTTTGGTAACGTTGACGGTGACGGCGCAGCTGCATACCGTTACACTGAGGCGAGAATGAGCAAGATCGCAAACCACATGATGACGGACATCGAGAAAAACGTAGTACCGATGACCCGAAACTTTGATAACACACGAGATGAGCCTACCGTGCTTCCCTCAAGATTCCCAAACCTTCTTGTAAACGGATCTGTTGGTATTGCAGTTGGTATGGCAACCAATATTCCTCCCCACAACCTTGGAGAAGTTATAGACGGTACTATTTACCGTATGGAAAATCCCGAATGCTCGGTTGACGAGCTGATGCAGTTCATCAAGGGACCTGACTTCCCCACTGCCGCAATGATCTACGGCTCCCGCGGAATCAGAGAGGCGTACGAAACAGGTAAGGGTAAGGTTTACGTAAGAGCGAAAGCAAATATAGAGGAAGATCACAGAAGAATCATCTTCACCGAGATTCCCTATATGGTAAATAAATCCATGCTGATCGAGAGCATGGCAAACCTTGTTAAGGAAAAGAAGATAGAGGGTATCACAGCCCTTCGTGATGAGTCCGGCAGAGGTGGTATGAGGATCGTCGTTGAGTATCGCAGAGATGCAAACGCAGAGGTTATCCTCAATCAGCTCTATAAGTACTCCCAGCTTCAGGACACCTGTTCCGTAAATATGCTGGTTATTGACGGTGGCGAGCCGAAAACTCTCCCACTTCCAGCTATCCTTGACAGATACATCGACTTCCAGAAGAGCGTTATCATCAACAGAGTTAAGTTTGATCTTGATAAGGCACTTCGCGAAATGCACATTCTTGAGGGCTACAAGATAGCCATTGATAATATTGACGAGGTTATAGCTATTATCAAGACCAGTGCCTCCATTCCTAATGCAAAGGAAAGACTTATCGAAAGATTTGCTCTCTCCGAGGCGCAGGCGCAGGCGATAGTAGAGATGACCCTCGGTAAGCTCTCCGGTCTTGAAAGACAGAAGGTTGAGGACAGACTTGAAAAGCTTGCTATCTTGGTTGAAGAATATCGCGCAATTCTCGCTGACGAGGCAAAGGTTTACGAGATAATCAAAAACGAGCTTACGGAGATCAAAAATAAGTTTGGCGATGAGAGAAGAACCGAGCTATGCGAGGCTACCGAGGAAATTGACCTCGAGGATCTCATCGAGCGACACACCTGCGTAATCACCGTATCTCATACGGGTTACATAAAGCGCCAGCGCGCAGACGTTTACTCCGCACAGAACCGCGGCGGTAAAGGCATTAAGGGTATGGAAACCAAGGAAGACGACTACGTTGAGGACGTTATCATCACCAACAGCCATTCCAGACTCATGTTCTTCACCAACAAGGGCAGAGTTTACGCACAGAAGGCATACAGGATCCCTGAAGCAGGCAGAACAGCCAAGGGAACTAACCTTGTAAACATCATCGAGCTTACAGAGGGCGAATTCGTAACCGCGATCATTCCTATCACCGAATTCAAAGAGGGTGAATATCTCACCATGGTAACGAGAAACGGTATCATCAAGAGAACTCTTACAAAGGAATTTGAGTATCAGAGAAGAAGCGGTAAGATCGCTATTACTCTTGATGATGGAGATGAGCTTATCTTCGTTCGCCATACTCACGGTGGTGAGGGACTCATTCTTGCAACCAGAGATGGTCTTGCAGTAAGATTCGACGAGGAAAACGTAAGATGCATGGGCAGAGGTGCCAGAGGTGTTAAGGGTATTACCCTTGCTGATGAGGATTACGTAGTTGGCGTTTGTGTAGTTGATCCGGAGAGAACTCTCCTTACGATTACTGAAAACGGTATCGGTAAGAGAACTCCGTTTGACGACTTCAGAGAAATGAAGCACAGAGGCGGCCACGGTGTAACCTGCCAGAAGATAACGGAAAAGACAGGTAAGCTTGCTGCTATCATCTCCGTTCTTGAGGATGACGATATTATGCTCATCACAAACGAGGGCATTATCATCCGTACCTCCGTATCTTCCATCAACGTTCACTCCAGAACAGCCACGGGCGTTATCATCATGCGTCTTGCAGAGGGAGCAAAGATCAATAACGTTGCCCGCCTTGAAAAGGATGAGGAAATTGAAAAGGCAAGCGAGGCTGTTGATGAGGAGATAAAGAATATGCCTCCCGTAAATGAAGCGGACGAAAAAGAGGCAGACCTCGAGGATGCAACAGAGGATGCTGAAGCAGAAAATGCTCCAAATGTAGAAGAATAATTAAAAAAACAAATATAAAAAAGCAAAAAAATTTATTTTAAAATCCGCTGAAATATAGCGGTAAGGAGGATTAACATGACATTTAGGGAAAAACTCGTTGTACTCAGAAAGCTTAAGGGTATAACACAGGAAGAATTTGCTTGCGCAGTTGGCGTTTCCAGACAGGCAGTTTACAAATGGGAATCCGGTCAGTCCTATCCCGAAGTTCCAAAACTTCTTGAGATGAAGCTTCTCTTCTCCGTTAGCATCGACGATCTTCTCGATGATAGCTTTGATATTGAGCTTCCCAAGAAAAAGAGAAAGAAGAGAACTCCTAAGGTTGCACCTGAGGCAGCAGCACCAGCAGCAGAGGCAGCTACGGCTCCCGTAGTTGAAGAAGTTAAGGTAGAGGCTCCCAAGGCTGAACCCAAGAAGGCAGCTCCTAAGGCTCCTAAGGTAGCACCTGCACCCGTTGCTCCTGCAGCACCTGTAGTAGAGGCAGCTCCAGCTCCCGTAGTTGAAGAGGTTAAGGTAGAGGCTCCTAAGGCTGAACCTAAGAAGACTCCTAAGGCAAAGGCTCCCAAGGCAGCTACCAAGACCGAGGCGAAGGACGATCTTAAGTACAAGTCCGAGCTTCTCAGAAAACTTTTCAGCAAGAAATAATTTTTACACTTTATAGCTCTATCTAAAAAATTAGCAAAAAACAATAAATTTGTAAATTAATCTTTACAAATTACATATAAAAACCCTGATTTTTGACGCGAGAACCAACTAACAAAAATCGGGGTTTTTATAAAAATAAAAAATGGAATAATTGCCCTGCAATCTGTCTATAATCATAATGATTAATAAGGAGAAGAAAAAATGCAGGGGTATCAAAGAAAAGTAATTCACATAAAAAATACAGGAAGCTATCTTTTTGACGAAGCTTATTTCGTGCTTAGCCGCGACGGTGAGGACCTCCATATAGGTGAGGATGATATGGTGAGTGAGGCTAACCGAATAATTAATGAAAAAAACTATCTGCGGCTGAAAAACAGTCCGCTCTCACGGTACAAACGGCAAATCATCTTTACAGCTCTTGGTGTAGCCATAGGCGTTCTCGCGTCGTTTCTTTTGTCGTTTGTGATGAAATAATCTACTGATCATAAAATAATTTTTAATAAATATCACTTAAATTTGACAACAATCAACAGGAAAATAAATATGAAAAATACCAAAAACACAAAGGAGAGAGGCCCGAAGCTTCGGATAATCTCTCTTGGCGGACTTGCCGAGATCGGCAAGAATATGACTGTGTTTGAGTACGGTGATGATATGGTGGTCATCGATGCGGGAATGGGATTCCCTGATGACGAGATGCTGGGTGTTGACCTGGTGATACCGGACATTTCATACCTTGTAAAAAACGCAGACAAGATCCGCGGAATACTTATAACTCACGGGCATGAGGACCACATAGGTGCGATCCCTTACGTTCTCTCCCAGATAAACGTTCCCGTTTACGGAACGCGCCTGTCCCTTGGTATAATTGAGGGAAAGCTTGATGAAAATCCACCCCCATTCGAGCCGGAGCTTTACACGGTTGAGGCGGGTGACGTAATAAATCTCGGAGTATTCAAGGCGGAGTTCGTTCACGTGAATCACTCCATAGCAGACGCCTCTGCTATATCCTTGAAGACCCCGATGGGAACTATATTCCACACCGGTGACTTTAAGCTCGACGTTTCTCCCATCGACGGAAAGATGATGGATATAACGAGGATCGGTGAAATTGGAAAAGCAGGTGTGACTATGCTCCTTTGCGAGTCCACCAATGCAGAGAGAGCCGGATTTACTCCCTCGGAGAGAACGGTAGGATCATCTCTTGAAAGAATATTTAATCAATACGAGGGGCATAGGCTGATAATTGCCACCTTCTCCTCCAATATTCATCGCGTACAGCAGATAATCAATGCAAGTGCTGCCCACGGAAGAAAGGTTGCCGTTCTCGGGCGCAGTATGGTAAACGTTATCGGCGCTGCCGCAGAGCTTGGATATATGGATCTTGGTGACGGAGTTCTTATTGACATAGCCGATATTAAGCGTTATCGCCCCGAAGAGCTGACTCTTATTACTACGGGTAGCCAGGGTGAACCCATGAGCGCACTTTACAGAATTGCTTTTGACGGTCATGACAAAATAAAGATCACCCCAAAAGACGTTGTGGTGCTTTCCTCCTCTGCCATACCCGGCAATGAGAAGCTTATCGGAAAGATCATAAACGCGCTGGTTAAAAACGGTGTTCGCGTGGTGCATGACTCCACCGAAGAAATCCACGTTTCAGGTCACGCCTGCCGCGAGGAGCTGAAGCTTATGATGGCACTGACAAAGCCGAAATATTTCATGCCAATTCACGGTGAATACAGACATCTCTACGCTAATAAGGAGCTTGCGGAGTTTATGGGAATACCCTCTGAAAATATTTTTATCTCCGACGTGGGCAGAGTTATAGAAATTGACCGCAAGGGAGCGAGATTCAACGGTGAGGTAACTGCAGGAAACGTGCTTGTGGACGGCTCCGGCGTAGGTGACATCGGCAGCGTAGTTCTCCGCGACAGAAAGCATCTTTCCGAGGACGGACTCGTGGTTGTGGTTGCTACGGCAGACCTGCGCGACAGATATATTATCTCCGGCCCCGATATCGTTTCCCGAGGCTTCGTTTACGTTAAAGAATCAGAGGATCTCATGGCAAGAGCAAAGAAGGTTGCCGAGTCTGCACTTGAGAAAGCAATTTCAAAGGGTGGCAGAGATTTCGGCGCTATCAAGAACGCTGTGAGAGATGATCTGACTAAGTTCTTCTTCAAAGAAACCAAACGTAAACCGATGATACTTACTATTATTATGGGTGCATAAACCCCTGAAAATGACAATAATTATTTACTTTTAAACGGATTTTTTGCTTGTAAAACTGAAGGTGGAGAAAAATGTATTTATATTTTTTAGATAAAAAAACGCAGGACTCTCAAACCCTGTGGGAAAAGACAAAAAGTAAATACGAAGTAAAATGTAGGATTCTTATAGAAAGTCTTTCTTCATATATTCTCGCCTCGGGAAAGAAAAATCTCCATGAGCGAGAGCTCGTCGCCACCTTGGTGCTTGAGTCACTCTCGCATATCTGTACCATCCTTCCGATAGATTACCCTCGTGGGGTGAGAAAGGACGAGTTTGGAAAGCCTTATTTTGATGATACTTCTCTCGGCTTTAGCATCTCCCATAACGAGGATATGGTGCTTGTGGCTTATGAAAAAGAGGGGGATGTGGGAGCTGATGTAGAGAGTGAAATTCCTTGCGTGAAGACAGAGAAGCTTTCTGCCAGATTCCCTGCTATCGCGTCCTTGAAAACGGAAATATCCAATGAGGAGATCGAGGCTTTTTGGATGGACGAAAACAGTTATTTCAAACCCATTACCCTTTCTTCTGCCGATGATGATTTCACTGCAAAATGGACTGCTGCAGAGGCTATTATGAAGTGTGATGGTAGAGGCTTTTCTGCTATTTCTGATTTGGATCGGCTCCAAAAGGAAATGATGATTTTAACCAAAACGGTTCATTTCGGTGATAAAAAAGTTTACGTTTCGTGTGCAAAAAAATCTAATAAAATCTAATAAATGATTAAAGAAAAAACAGAGCGACGGGAAATTTTCCCTTAAAAAATCGCTCTGTTTTTATTATTTTTTGATTGAAAAGGCAGTCTTTTTACCGGCGGATCAA
Organism: Eubacteriales bacterium; assembly: GCA_045589435.1. Lineage (GTDB taxonomy): Bacteria > Bacillota > Clostridia > Oscillospirales > CAG-272 > UBA1740. The sequence continues at coordinate 91,780 of JAZNPB010000044.1, forward strand.
GCAAATTCTTCCTCGCGACCGATAATTCCGTTTTTAGTAAAGAAATCGTCAAAGGTAATCATGAATTTCAAAAAATCGCTTATCGCCACGGCAACGTTATATTCGTCGTGGCAAACTTTTGTCAGAACACCGTCGGATATATCCACACCGTAGAGCTGTCCTTCAGAATGCTTTTTATATATGTCAAAGTAAAAATCAAGACTGCCGTTTCCACAATCATCAAAAATATTATCAGGATGAGTGATAACGTAATGATCCTCGTGCTGATCTATGCGGAGAAAAATCAGGGTTCCCGACGTGTTTATTACTATGGGAAACTCAATTTCAAAATATCCATCCTGCTCTTTTGCGCAAAAATCCTCAAAAAGACGCTTTTTTATGTTCTGCATTTTTCTTCACCTATTGAATACAGAAAAGTCAAAGTTCGTTAACGAAATCCTCGCCGCAGATAGCCTTGAGAAGCTCGTCAAGATCCTCGTTGTCCTCGTAGGAGATGGTAACGGTCTTTTTTCTTCCCTTTTCTTCAATTTTTACACGTCTGCCAAGGTGAGACTGAACACGAAGCTCAAGCTCACGGAAATAATCCACCAGTGGGAGTGGCTTTTCTTCAACCTCTTTTTTAGGTTTGTTGATGCGGCGAACCTCCTCCTCAAGCTGACGAACGGAAAGACCAAACTCCACAGCTCTCTCGGAAAGAATGATCATATGCTCGCGATTTTTGCAGCCGAGAAGTGTTCTTGCATGACCTGCAGAAAGGTCACCGGAGGCAACCAACGTGAGGATCTCATCGGGAAGCTCAAGAAGGCGGAGAGTGTTTGTAATTGCGCTGCGGCTCTTACCTACCTTGATGGAGATCTCCTCCTGAGTCATGTCATATTCCTCTGCCAAAGCGCGATAACCCATAGCTTCTTCAATGGGGTTAAGATCTTCTCTCTGCACGTTTTCGATAAGCGCGATTTCCGCAGTTTTCTTATCGTCGCGCTCAAGGATTATTGCTGAAATCTCTGTAAGTCCTGCGAGTTTTGACGCTCTGAAACGGCGCTCACCGGCAATGATCTGGTATCTTCCGTCACCGTACTCACGAACGAGGATAGGCTGTAAAAGACCGTTCTCCATGATGGATGCGGCAAGGGTTTCAAGTGCTTCCTTATCAAAATATTTTCTGGGCTGGTCAGACTTTGGATCAATCTGTGAAAGCTTGATTTGTGTGACCAAATTTTCGTTTTGCTCCTTCTCCTCGTTCAGTGCGTTTTCGAGGAAGATGGCGTTAAGACCTCTGCCAAGGCCTGCATTCTTTTTCTTTGCCATTGTAACTCCTTTTGCCAAAAATATGGCTGTATGTATTTTTGTATTTTATCTTGTAAAGTTTGGTATTTGTAAACTATTATTTGCTTATTTTAACTATTTTACGAGTTTTTGTCGATTAGTTTTTGCGGCTGTTCATTCGTTTTATCTGTTCGATCGGTTTTGCGGTCATCTCCGTCCATGCCGGAGCAAAGCCACTTTTGATAGCGTTTCGAACTGAGGGAATGTTGCACCAAGCCGCGCAGTAAAAAGGTACTCTTCCCTGCTCTAAAATTTTGATGGCAAGGTGAGACGTGAGGGCTGAAGCCACCCCTTTTCCTCTGTAAGGTGGCAGTATGTCAATTCCTATTTGCCACATTGTATCACAGTCTGCCGAGCAAGCAGCGAGTCCGATGAGCTTATCACCGTCATAAGCACCAACGCCTAAAACGTCGAGATGAGATCTGTCGGCACAAAGGGCGTTGCTCCACTCCGGGGTGTATAGATCTTTGAAATCAGGCTGATGAAGAACCCTCGTTTCAAAGATTTTGGGCAGTGGTTTTAATCTATTTAAGTCGGGGAGAAAATACTCTGCCATAAAGCAAATTCCCTGCCCCATCTCGGCAAGATCGTCGCTCAAAAGATGTATCGCAGGCGTTTCAAAGGCGTGTGCCATATCGACTCTTGAAAGATATCTTTTTGCTATATCACGAAACTCGGGCGAGGTGGATGCCACAACGTTTTTGCCGTAGCTCACCATCTGTAATGAAAAGGGTAATTTTAAGTATTTTCGTGCCTCGTCGGATGCCGTAGAGTCCACAAAAACGTTCTCTCCACGAAGAAAATCACTTGCCTTGCAGGAGAGATCTCGTGCCGATTGCTCCATGGCGATCCGGAGTATTTTTTCGTTAGTCCACATAGTGATGTTTTATCGTTAGTTGTAGTTTTTTTTGTTTTGTGTAGGGGTAATATCCTGCGCTGTCGGCAATTTCAGTGGTGTTGTTGTGCCACTTATAATTTTCGCGCGCCTGAATAATTCTTGCCAAGTGTGATTGAATGATTTTTTTGCGCTTGCGTTTAAGTAATCTTATCGCGTCCACCTGAAGAATCCTCATCGCGTTTGCCTGAAGAATCTTTAGCGCGTGTGCTTGATAAGTTTTTCTATTATAAATCTTACAGATTCTTTATCAAATGCGCTCTGGAGCCTATTTTTAAGCCTCTGGGGCGTATTTTAACACATGGGACAAGTAAATTCTCCTTGAAACTACCAAAACAGCTGCAGATAGCGTATTTTCGCGCTATGTATAGGGGGATTTCCCAAACAACTGTTTTAATAGAGCGATTTTTACAATAAAGAACGATGATGTTTCCTTGCCCGACGTGATGATCTACGTTTTAGACGCCCTTGGAAGATGAATTTTTGTATTTTTTTGACGTTTTGGCTTCTTTTTTTGGCTTCTATGCTAAATTTTGATCTCGTGCCTTGTATTTTTATCAAAAATTGTGGTCAGTCCTGATTGTGCTATAGCAAAATCTTATCGCGACAAAAAAGTTACACTAGGTTTGCCGTTTGGTGCAAAAGGAAGCAAAAGAAAAAACATAACTTGATTTGAATTGTATCTGCTCCCGAGCGACCGCCCCGAAAACGGGATTTTTCACGGAAAAGTTTAATTTTTTCATGTCGAAATATGTGGAAAATTCAGCGAAACTGCAAAAATAGAACTTGGAAAAAAACTTAAAAACACATTATCAACACAAGTTTTCAACAATTAAAATTCGCAAAAAACACCTAAAATGCCCCAAAAAACGGGAAGTTTTTAACATTTTCAACACTTAGGTTGTGGAAAACTATTTCAAAATTCAAGTTTTCAACATTCAAGTTGTTGATAATGTGGAAAACTTTTTAAAAACAGAAAAAATGCAGTTTTGTGAAATTTTAAGCATTTAAAATTCTCATTTTTGAGGATTTTTCCTGTAAACATTAGATCTTTTGCAAGAAATATGTCTGATCAAAATTGCTTTTAGTTGATGAACATGTATGAAAAGCTAAAACAAAGTATAAAATTATTTTTTAATCACCCGTTTTTTTATGCTTATAATCGGGTTTATCAAAACCACGTACGAAGTAAACAATATCGAGAAATCAAACAATACGATTCCAATTATTCCAATAATATGCTGTCTATTGCTTGCTTCAAAAGATAAGTAACATTTTTCATCCGTATTTATCGTAATGACACTGTCATCTATTTTTGACAATCGAATAACAACGTATTGGCCTTCAAGTTCATCCTTGATTTTCTCTTGATTAGGATCGTTGTAGTACATTTCGTAATTATAATAATCAAAAACACAGTCAGTACCGTTATCTAAATGAATGATATGAGGATGCCTAATCTTCTGTCCAAAGTAACTAGGAGAAACATATTCAAAATCCGTTACTATTCCTCTCACTTCATACGTATTTTTCTCACTATGCTTTATAAGTCTTGCTGAAGTAGTAGAAATAAGAATAGTCAAAATCGCTAGGATAATTGTTACAAGAGAAAACAAAATAATGTTTTTTGTTTGTTTATCGTTAGGTTTTAGTTTCATTAGCTCGCCTCATAAAAAATAATTTGTAATACGCTTTATATACTCTCGAGAAAAATTTTTCAAATGGAGACACACAAAGCTTCTTTTATACTATCAGAAACTATCTTTTTGAGTTTCTTGTTGTATATAGCAATATTGTTTTTGTATCTAATTTTTACATTTGGATGCAATCCACCATTACTGAGCATATCATCTGCATATTTTGCATTATTAAATAAATTTTTTATTCTTTTACTATTTTGATCTCCAATAGCTAATGTAAAGAGAGCACTCATACCTGCACATATCAAGGCATTACCGAAAATATTAATGTAACTAAAGTGCGGCTAGTTTTTTTGGATAAAAAAATTAAATCAAATGGTAAATTTTACCATTCATGTGGAACAACCGTTATTAATGAAAAAAATAGGTGAAAAAACACGTAAATTAAGTGAAAAATGATAAAATCACTCAAAAATTACCAAAAAAACACGTAAAATTTACTTAAAAAGCAACTTGAAATCTTCCCGAAAAATCACATAAAATCTTCCAAGAAACCATCAATATATCGCGGCAATTAATCTAAATTTTTAGCGCGAATTTTCTAAAATCAGAAAAAATCATCTGATATATAAAAGTTTTAGGTTTGATCAACTAATAAATTGTCCATCAGATTCGCATCATAAGCTCTTTTGCAACGGCTGCATACTCAAGCGAACCTTTTCCGTATGGATCGTGATAACAAATGGGTTCACCGTAGCCGGGAGCCTCGGAAATGCGCACCGTTCTGGAAATTGGCACCTTGAAAAGGATGTCGTCGTAGTATTTTTTGAGTTCTGCAACGACCTGACCGGTAAGTGTAAGTCTTCCATTATACATTGTCAGTAACATTCCGACAATCTGTAGGTTGGGATTATAGAACTGACGGATCTTTTTAACCGTGTTCATAAGCTGCGACATACCCTCGAGGGAGTAAAATTCGCACTGCATCGGGATTACAACACCATCTGAAATAGACAATGCTTTGACTGTAAGCATTCCGAGAGATGGCGGGCAGTCTATGAATATGTAGTCATAATCGTCTTTTATTGAGTCTAAAGCGAGTTTTGTGAAGTTTTCTGCCCCTTCTTCAAGGTCGTAAAGCTCAAGTTCTGCTCCGGCGAGGTCAATTGTAGCAGGAACAACGGATAAATTCTTGAATTTTGTCTTAATTATAGCCTCTTTTATGTCGCAGCGACCGATAATTACGTCATAAATTGTCTTTTTGATCTTGGATTTTGATAAACCAAGGCCGCTGGTAGCATTTCCCTGGGGATCCATGTCGATCATTAGTACTTTTTTGCCTTTGTTGGCAATCTGAGCGGAAATGTTAACGCAGGATGTGGTCTTACCTACTCCACCCTTCTGGTTTGAAAATGATACAACTTTTGCCATATATACTCCGTTTTGTTGATATTTACCCAAAATACACCTTGGAAATGCTAAATAAGTTGAAATACTTAGCAAAAACACCCAAATAGTTTGATTTTGCTTGATTTACGTATACTTTCTTATCAAATGTCATAAATAATTAGCCGGCTAACGCACTGTTATTTGGTATTGTCTTTGTTGTGTTCTTGGGCGATAGATTAAATTTATACACTTATATTATACAATATTTCCTATTTAAAGTCAATCATTTAGATAATCTTTTTAAAAGAATTTGATTTATGAAAAAATAGATATTAACTGAAAAACGCCGGCACTCGGAGAAAATAATTATGTAAAACAAAGACAAGAAAAATGGTAAATAACGGGCTAAAAGCAGCAAAAACTGCCCGAAAATCGTAAAATCGATAACTTTTTGCTGTTAAATGGTGGGCGTTAAGCAAAAATGACACAATATCATATGTTTCACGTGAAACATTAATTAAATAGTACCACAAGGAGCTAAACACCGTCTATATCCAAAGCCGAACACGACAATACAAGTATGAACACGACGATATAAGAAAAAACAATCATATGCTGCAATGTTTCACGTGAAACATTCAAAAATGTGTCAAAATACTTAAAATAGCAAAAGTCAAATCATATACCTACAATTAATTCAACAATTCAATTAAATGTCCGAAACCGAATGCGTATCAAATAAGTGCATATGTTTCACGTGAAACATTATTGAGTGTGACCGCGACAACAGCGACTAGAACAATAACAGTCGCCGAAAAATGTGAAAAAACACGCTAACATGGACAAAAAAACACCAAAAACGATGATTTTAGCTGATTTTGACTGTAAATAAATGTTATACGTCATCAAAATACCAATTGTTTGCTGCAAGTAACAATAATCAAAGAAAATAATCAAATTATTGTAAAAACATGACAAATAGCTTTTTAGTGTTTTACCTTGGTTTTAAACAGTAACCGATAATGCAATTAAATTTAATTGTATAAATCACACGTTGTTAAGGCAAAAAAGAAAGTGAAGAAAATAAAAGAAACAAGCGAAAAACATATCAAATAGATGACTTTTTTCATGAAACGGGGTGATAAAAACACCTTTTTGCGAATAAATCAATACAAAACTTGATCTCTGACCAGAAAAAGCAGTGATAATATATAAAAAGTGATGAATATATAAACAATAGTAAACACAATGCCATTTACATGATTATTATTTAATAAAAACGAATAATATAGTTAAAATTTACGATTAAAAGGTTTAAGATAATAGATTTTCAGTAATAAGCGACTAATTTGGGTTATTATTAGAGAAAATATAGGAAAATTTACACAAAAGCGAATAATTCCATGTATGATTTTGCTCAATTTGTTGTATCCGGTTGATTATACGATCGTTCTTTGTTCTTATTTTGTTTTATGCGTTTTGTCATTATTTTTTCAATTTTTTGATTTTGCGCGTGTTTTTTCTTGTCTGGTTATTTTTTTGAATATTTTTTATAATTCAAAATGTTTCTGTGTTTGCATAGCAAATATTGCTAACATTTTATATACATTGCAAAAATTGCTTTTATTATTCTTTCGTGGGTGATTTATGCATTGAATTTTGTTGTTTTTGCATATTAGTTTAGTTAAAATTACGAACTATTGAAAAATGATGCTACATATGGTTGGTATTTTGGTGTGAATTAAATAAAAATGACAAGCAGAAATCGTAAAATGTACACCTTAAAATTGCAGCATAGAATGCATAAATATACATAATTTAAGTTATTTGTTATTTTGTTGTGCTTTTGCTGCTTCAGTGGCGGAATAGGATTATCCCCTTAAATTTGGTGATCTTACTATGGTAATAAAATTGTGTTTTTGTTGATTAGACAAATAATTCGTATATTATGGGTAACTACATCAAAACTATATATCAATACAAAGACTATAAAACTGTAGACAAAAAGACAATGCATTATATTCAAAGTGTACCGACAAAGTAAATGGTAGAATAAATATGCATAGTGTACACAATGTTTATCTTTTGTCTTTTATTATAAATGCATATTGCTATTTTTTTCTTTTTTATGTTTTTTATATAGTTTTTAATTTTTTACTTGAAAATTATGCCATATAATGATATAATAAACGTATTAATGAATGCAAATTTGCTTTTTCTTTGCCGAGTGCTGCTTTATTTAGGCGGTATGCAAGGCGAAAATGTAAAAATACTTGAATTTGGTGATGAAAATGAACTTTTGTAGCAAGATAGATAACTTCGATTCTGAAAAACAGACAAAAATAATTATTGTGCGACATGGTGAGAGTCTTGGAAATCTCAATCATATAATGCTTGGTCACACCAATATTGACCTTGCGCCACGCGGCATTTTACAGGCTGAAGCGGCTGCTGAATTCCTTAAAACTGAGCATATTGATGCCATATATTCCAGCGACTTGATTCGCGCCATGCACACTGCAGAACCCCATGCAAAGCTGCGCGGCTTGGAAATTATTCCCTCTAGGGAGCTTCGGGAGTGCTACGTAGGTGAATGGGAAAACGTTCCCCTTGACGAAATAGTAGAGAAGTGGCCTGATCTATTCTTTGAAGGTTGGAGAAAAAACTTCGGTACCTTCAGGATTCCCGGCGGCGAAAGTGTTCAGGAGGCGGCACAGCGCTTTTATTGCGAGGTTTTGCGCATCGCTCGTGAAAACGTAGGAAGAACCGTGCTTGTTGCTGCTCACGCTGCTGTTATACGTGGCTTCTGGGGCAAAATAACCAAGACTCCGCCTGAGGAGCTTGCACAGACTTATCCCTATCCGACCAACGCGTCATTCTCTTTTGTTTTGTATGATGGGGAAGACCTTGTCCCGCTAGAATATTCTGTTGATGATCACTTATCTGAAATCGGCACAATTAAATTTAAGTACTAAAAGCTGAAAAGTAAATGTAAAATACTATTTACAAAATATGTGCTTTATGTAAATAATACATTACAAAATTCGATATTTATGTGATTGGGAGGCAAAACATGACAAGTAGTAAGAAGAAAACTATTTTAAATCTTGTGACTTATCTTTTCATTATTTTACTTAATATATTCTTTGTATCGGAATTTCTGACTGACATTGATTCTATTGCCGGCGGAAGTTTGGAAACGCCTAATTATACCGGTCTTATTGCCGGGGTAGTGATGCTATTTGGGCTGCTTTCTGTTTTGGCTTGCGATGTTTTGCTCGGCATAAACGTGATCCTGAAAATCATGCAGATCAGCTTTGATAAATGGGGATTTTCTGTTCCGTCCATAGTTATCAACTGTCTTTTAATACTGTTTTCGGGGCGAGTTGCCATTCCATATCTTTTTGCTGATTCGCCCGTGACACTTGTTCTTTGCTTTGTGGTGCTTGGATTGGAAGTGTTGGCTCTTGTGATGGAATGTGCAGTTATAGCAAGTCGAAAGAAGGTATAATGAAATGGTTATGAAAAAAACGACAGCGATATCTCTCGTCTGTCACGCTATTATGTTTTTGATGTGGGGATATGGAATTTATGAATCCGCCCGTGGTCCCCAAAACGGCGTTGTAATGCAAAAGATTGACTACATATATTTTATAGTTGTGGTAGCAATGTTTGCTTATCATTGCTTGATTCTGACGTTTTTAATCGATAAATCCTTGACCGGGCGTTGGGGCCTTGCGGTGGTGTGCCTTGTAATGGAAACGATAGTTTTTCCTGCGTACCTTTATGCCGGCAACTTGGGTTCTGCGACTCCTCTTGGCGTTCTGTTCTTCATTCCCGCTGCTTTAACTCTTGTTTCTTTGATTTCAAACGTCGTTTGCCTTGCATTTAAGTGGAGCTATTAAAGAGCTTCGAGAGCCTTCACGTAGAAAAAACAAAAAGGAGAACATATATGGTGAAAATTAAAAAGCTTGCAGTTTTTGGTCTGATTGTAAATCTGCTTATAATGATTGTCAGCGCATTTTGCTTTGGTGCTTTGCTTCTTCAGTACTCCGAGGGTGGCTTTGGCATAGGAGGGGAAGATCTGGAAAAGCTTGGCGAAATGAGCATTTTACTGTTTGCGATTCTGGGAGCTGCGTTGGTTATGCTATTTGGAACGTTGCTTCTGTTTTTCCTTGGATCTTTTCTTTCTCTGGTGATGAAAATATGCCAGTTGAAAACGGGGAAGGGCGGATTTGCGATCCCGTCATTGATTTTTGAAGGCGGACTTCTAATGATGGAATTTTTATGGCTCAGCGCCAGTCTTTCTTATGGAAATTATCTTACCACGGCGGTCTTTGCTGCGCCTTTTGTCTTAAGCCTTGTTTCGTTTTTACAAAACGTGAAAACCTTGAAGATCAGAGGGATGATACTGCGAGGCGAGTTGGATGAGGCGTGACGCTTGCGAGGATGGGGAATATGAAAAGAAACTTTTGTCTTACGTATTGGATTTACACTCCTATATTAGCGATTCTTATGATCCCGACATTGTATCTCTCTTTTGTGGCGTATAGTGCTAGCTTTACCCCTGGGGACGACTGCTCGTTTATTGGCCTTTTTGTGGGGCTCGGTATCATTTTTGCAGTGGCTTGCGGCATAGTGGCGCTGATAATCGTATCGAAGTGGCTTTTTAGAAAGACGGAGAAAAAGGTGTTCCTTATCCCTTGCATTTTTCTCGGAGCAGCATCGGCGTTTATAAATTACGCTATCGGAAAGTTCCTTTTTGGTGGATCTTCTGAAATCGTCGAGATAGGATTTATGGTGATAGTTGCTTGTTCGGTGGTTTGCATAATCACTGATATATTTGCTCTGTTTCGGAAAACTACCGAATAACAATGTTGCGTAATTTTTGGCAAAAAGTACATAAAATGTAAATTATGTTTTACAAAATAGTGGCATTTTTCTTTATACTTTTGCACTTTGCAAAAAAAGAGATCTGCCGCTTTTTTTGTTTTTATCTGATAGTTAATTTTTAAAATTTACTTTTTGCTAATAAAACGTTAAATAATAGTCCAAAAAAATTAGTAGGGAAGTATGATATAATAAAGAAAAAAGGAGTAAACTTATGTCCAGAAAACACGCTATTCCCTCAATTTTTGCAAATCTACTTTATTTATTCTTTGTTCTTCTGACTCTGTTTTCTATCAACTCGGACATCTCTGACGTATTGAATTCGCCACCTCCCACAGAGGGGATCGATACAAGACCGCTGTCCGTTGGTCTTATGAAGATCGTTGCGATATTCGTTCTTATTTATGGCGGCGTTGTAGTATTGAATCTGCTCTTAAAGGCTATGCAGGCGATCTTTGATGCTTGGGGATTTGCGATACCCTGCTTCCTCGTTGAGCTTGTGATCCTGCTTGTAAACGGCGCGCTGCTTGTTGGCGCTGTTACCGAGCCAAATCCTTTGGGAATTGCAGCCGGTGCCGTGCTGGTTATCTTCTCCATTGTGTCATTTGTGGCAAACGTGAAAACTGTGCGCGATAGATAATGGCTTTGAGCTTTTGCGGTTTGAGAATGACGAGAAAGCGACAAAAACGAGAATGCATTCTTTTGTAATACATAAAGTCTGATAAATAAAACAAAAAACAAGTCGGCAAGATTTCCGGTGTTATCGGTCATCCTGTCGGCTTGTTCTTTTTTTTAGAAAGAGGTTTATTTTTGCCACGTTTTCGTGGTTTTTTATTTGGTTTTTGTCGTGTCGTCTTTTTTACCGCGCGACCTTGTGAAAAATACTTTTAGCTTATTGAAAAAGCTTTTTGAACCAGTTGGTTTTGAATTTGTTGTTGCTTTCACCGAGAGAGGTGGCAAACTCATTTAGCAGCTTCTTCTGCTCGGAGTTCAGGTTTCGGGGAGTTTCCACAACCACAGTGAAGATCAGGTTGCCCTTTCTTCCGCTGTTGACGTCTGCAATACCATGACCGCGTAATACAAATTCTTCACCGGTTTGAGTTCCCTCGGGAATGGTGTATTTCTCTGTGCCACCGCCGAGAATCGGAATATCGATCTCTGCGCCAAGAGCTGCCTCGGCAAAGGAGATTGGAACCTCGCAGAGAAGATCGTTTCCGTCGCGCTGGAAAATGCTATGCTCGGCAACTCTGACTTCGATAATAAGGTCGCCGTTCATACCGCCGTTTCTTCCCACGGAGCCTTGTCCGCGCTTAACGATTCTTTGCATATTATCGATTCCTGCGGGGATCGGAATTTCGAACTTCTTTCTGAGTCTTACGTAGCCCTTACCGTTACAGTTCTGGCAGGGGGATTTGATGATCTTACCCGTACCCTTGCATGGAGAGCAGGTGCGCTGTGTCTGCATATATCCCAGCATAGTCTGCTGCTTTACGGTAACTCGTCCCGTTCCACGGCAAGCGGAGCAGGTTTCTACCTCGCTGCCCTTTGTTGCACCGGTTGCGCCACAGTCGGGGCACTCTTCGATTCTGGCAAATTCTATATCCTTTTTACAGCCGAAAGCCGCTTCCTCAAAGGTGATATTCACGTATGCGCCAACGTCATCGCCATCAATAGGAGCATTTCTTCTAGATCTTGAGGAGCCGGATGAGCTGCCGCCAAAGAAAGAGGAGAATATATCGCCGAGATCAAAATCGTCGCCGCCGAAGCCGCCAAATCCGCTAAAGCCACCGAAGCCGCTGCCACCCGAGGATGGGTCAAATGCCGCGTGTCCGAATCTGTCGTATTTTTCTCGCTTTTGGGAATCGGAGAGGACTTCGTAGGCTTCGTTTGCCTCTTTGAACTTTTTCTCCGCCTCTGCATCACCGGGATTTAAGTCAGGGTGATATTTTTTTGCAAGGCTGCGGTAGGCCTTTTTTATTTCATCGTCCGAGGCTGATTTTGAAACACCCAGGACTTCATAATAATCTCTTTTGTTGTCTGCCATGTTTTTCGCCTTTGCTAGTAAAATCTAGTAATAAGTAAATAATTATTTACAAAAATCCAAGTTTTTGCAATATTCTATACATTAGTAGTAGGGCAACGTTTTTTGTTGCCCTACATTTTTAGCAGTTTAATTATACGCCTGTTTTGTCTTCAAAGCCTGCATCGTAGTAGGTGTTATCGTCGCTGGACTGACCTGCACCGGGGTTGCCCTGCTGGTTCTGTGCCTGGGACTGATAGAGTTTTTCTGCGATGGGGTAGAATGCCTTTTGGAGAGCCTCTGTATCTGCCTTGATAGCGTCTGTGTTGCCACCCTTGATGGTTTCGCGGAGTTTTGCGATAGCATCGTTTACGGGAGCTTTTTCTGAGTCAGAAACCTTGTCGCCAAGGTCGGAAAGTGTCTTCTCGGTCTGGAAAATGGTGTTTTCAGCCATGTTCTTAACCTCAACAGATTCTTTCTGCTTCTTGTCTTCCTCTGCAAATCTTTCTGCCTCGTGAACAGCTTTTTCAATGTCTTCCTTGGACATATTTGTGCTGGAGGTGATGGTGATGTGCTGTTCCTTGCCTGTGCCCTTATCCTTTGCAGTTACGTTTACGATACCGTTAGCGTCGATATCGAATGTAACCTCGATCTGTGGAACTCCGCGGGGAGCAGAGGGAATACCGTCAAGGATGAATCTACCGAGAGTTGTGTTGCCGGCAGCCATTTCGCGCTCACCCTGAAGAACGTGGATTTCAACGGAGGTCTGTCCGTCAGCTGCGGTGGAGTAAACCTGGCTCTTTTTAACAGGGATTGTAGTGTTACGGTCAATGATTCTGTTGAATACACCACCGAGAGTTTCAATACCGAGTGAAAGGGGAGTTACGTCGAGGAGGAGAACGTCTTTTACGTCACCGCCAAGAACGCCACCCTGAATAGCAGCACCGATAGCTACGCACTCGTCAGGGTTGATTCCCTTGAAGGGCTCTTTGCCCATGAACTTCTTAACAGCTTCCTGAACTGCGGGGATTCTTGTGGAACCACCAACGAGCAGAACCTTGGAAATCTGAGATGCGGAAAGACCGGAATCGCGAAGAACCTTTGCTGTGGGCTCCATTGTGGCCTGAACAAGGTCGTGGGTGAGCTCGTCAAACTTTGCTCTTGTGAGAGTAGCCTCAAAGTGCTTGGGGCCGGTAGCGTCTGCTGTAATGAAGGGGAGAGAGATGTTAGATGACATTACGCCGGAAAGCTCGATCTTTGCCTTTTCAGCAGCGTCCTTAAGTCTTTGTGCAGCCATCTTATCGTTGCGGAGATCAATGCCGCCGTTTTCAGCTGCGAATGTGCTTGCCATCCAGTTAACGATTCTCTCATCGAAATCGTCACCACCGAGCTTGTTGTTACCTGCGGTTGCAAGAACCTCAAATACACCATCGGAGATGTCGAGAAGAGATACGTCGAAGGTACCACCACCGAGGTCGAATACCATGATCTTCTGTGATTCTTCCTTATCCATACCGTATGCGAGAGCTGCGGCGGTAGGCTCGTTGATAATTCTCTTAACATCAAGACCTGCAATTCTGCCGGCGTCCTTTGTTGCCTGACGCTGTGCGTCTGTGAAGTATGCGGGAACTGTGATAACTGCGTCTGTAACCTTTGTTCCGAGATATGCCTCTGCATCAGCCTTAAGTTTCTGAAGGATCATAGCAGAAATTTCCTGGGGTGTATATGCCTTGCCGTCGATGGAAACCTTTGTATCTGTACCCATCTGGCGCTTGATAGAGCTTACTGTCTTATCGGGGTTTGTAACTGCCTGGCGCTTTGCAACCTGACCAACAAGTCTTTCGCCTGTTTTTGCGAACGCTACTACGGAAGGAGTTGTTCTTGCTCCCTCGGGGTTAGTGATGACGATGGGCTCGCCGCCCTCGAATACTGCAACACAAGAGTTGGTTGTACCTAAGTCAATACCAATGATTTTTCCCATAATTATTTTCCTCCGTTTTATAGAAAATGTTTTTATTATTATAATCAAATTTATGAAAAACCGCAGTAAATGTAAATATTAGTTAGCGGTTTTAACCATTGCGAAGCGAATAATACGCTTTCCTTTTTTGTATCCCTTCTGGAATACTTCAACAATTTCGCCATCTCCGAAAGACTCGTCGTCAACGTGGAGAACAGCGTTGTGGAGATTGGGATCAAAGGTTTCACCCACAACTCCTAAAGCCTCAACTCCCAGCTTTTCAAATACGCCTGAGGTTGTCTTTGCAATCATTTCAAGCCCCTCGCGAACCTTATCTCCGCCCTCAAAGGCTGCCGCGCGCTCGATATTATCTATAATAGGTAGAAGCTCTGCTACGGTTTCAGACATAGCCGCCTCCCAGATGCCCTCTTTTTCTTCTCTTGAGCGACGTCTGAAGTTATCATATTCTGCCGCCATTCGAAGATACTTGTCGTCCTTTTCTGCAATCGCTGCACGAAGCTCCTCAATCTCTGCTTTAAGCGCGTCGATCTCTGCTTGCAGCTTCTCGGATTTGGTAGGACCTTTCTTGGTGGTTTCCTTAAGCTCCTCTACCATTTCCTCCTGAATGTTTTCCTTTTTGTCTTTCATATCTTATCCTTTCGGTGTTTATTCTTCATCGTCGTATCCTGATGTGAGGAGTGTGCTGCTGAACATCTTGTCAATACCCGTTGCAAGGCCGCTTATCATCTCAATTACCTTGGAATAGTTCATTCTCTTGGGGCCGATAACTCCTACTGCCACCTGCTTGCCGCCAACGTTTACGTTCTTGAAGATGAGAGTTGTGTTTTTCATCTCGTCTTCCTCGTCGTCTGTGCCGATGTAAACGTGAATACCGTTGTCACTTGTGCTGGCACGGTTGGAAATAACATCCAGTAGCTTATCTTTTTTCTCAAGCACGCCCATGAGGCTCTTGAAATTGGAAACATCTGAATATTCGGGATACTCAAGGAGCTTTGTGATGCCCTCAAGTCTTACGTCAGCCCGGTCAAGCTCGCTCATGGTTTCATAAATAACCTTGATCGTAGGATGTATCATTGCGCCTGCGGCACCCATGAGAGTTTCAAGTCTTACGATGACGGGCATTGCGATCTCGTCGCTTGTCAGGTTTGCAAGGTACATATTCGCTGCTTCGTTGAATCTTAACAGAGTTTCCTCGTTGATAGAGAAGGGGAGGTGTATGGTTTTTGTTTTTACTATATCACCTTCAAATGTCATTACCAAAAGAAAATCTCTTGGAGAGAGGAGAACACTCTTAAACTGATTGATCCTTGTTTTTCCAAGTCCGGTGTTAAAGGCGATGCCTGTGTAATCCGTACAAGAGGAAGCAAGCCTTGATGCCTCGCTGAGGATCTCATCCATCTCCGTAAGCTTATAGCGGAGAAGCTCGTTTATCTGATCGATCTCTGATCTGGTCTGACTGTACTGATCAACCAGCGCATCAACGTAATATCTGTAACCAAGCTCCGATGGAATTCTTCCTGCGGACGTATGCGGTTGAACAAGGTAGCCCATTGCCTCAAGCTCTGCCATCTCGTTTCTGATGGTTGCGGAGGAGCAGGGAATGTTCTCGTCATGGGAGAGATATTTTGAGCCGACGGGCTCTCCGTGAGTTATGTGAGCGTCAACGATCGCTTTGAGAATCTGCATTTTTCTCGGGGAAAGTCGTCTGTCGTCCATCCTTTTGCCTCATTTCGTCGAATTTTAGCACTTTAACGCATTGAGTGCTAATCTTTACAATACCATTATACCCGTTTTTCCGAAAATGTCAAGGCATTTTGCTAAATTTCTTTATGAATTTTTTGTAAACGATTGTTAAATTGGCACTCAGGCTGCTAAAAATGCCAATTTTTGACCTTGATTGCTAATTTTTTTTGGCATCGCTCTCGTGTATATTTATGAAGGCAAGGTAATATAAATACCAAGTAAAAACTTTTAGCTTATGTCAATGATTAATTAATTGAATAAGAATCATACATTAATGAAAAACATAACAAATATACATTAAATGTAAATATAAGTTATCAAATATACGTAAATAATGTGCAAAAACCCGTTTTTTACAGAACTGCGCAATTTGTTTTTTTGGACAAAGAGCACTTTTTTCTCTCCACAAGCAATTGAGAAGTCGAAAACTCCCGAAAAGATTTGCGCCTCGGATAAAAAATAAATTATTAAAAACCCTTGACTTTGCGCGAGCGTTATTATATAATATATCTGTATTGTTATGCCTTGCCGCATGAGTTGGCGGTGGGTATAGCGTATAATTTTTACACATCTGCCCTCATATTAGGAGTTGTGAGGTCGCTTATGTATACATTTTCCTACGCCCCGCGGCGTATTACGTTTTTTCAAAAAATAAACAAAGGAGGTAAAGTGAAAAGACGATGAAAATTAATTTGTTCTTAGCAATAGGTCTTATTATTGTCGCTCTTGTACTTGGCGTAGTCATCGGTATTATCGTTCATAAGCTCATTTCCGAGAAAAAGCTTGGTTCTGCATCCGAGCAGGCGAAGAACATTCTTGAAGATGCTATAAAGAATGCCGAAAGTGCCAAGAAAGAGGCTATTATATCAGCAAAAGAAGAAATTTTCCAACTCAAAAAAGAAGCCGATTACGACATAAAAGAACGTCGTAAGGAAACCGCGAGAATCGAGCGCAAGATCAGTCAGAAGGAAGACGCTCTTGATGCAAAGCTCGCAACACTCGAAAAGAAAGAGGCAGCTCTTACCGAAAAGAACGAAAGAGCAGAGCAACTTAAAAACGAGATCCAGAAAACCCTTGACGGTCAGCTTGCAATGCTGGAGAAGATCGCAGGACTTACAAAGGAGGAGGCTAAGGCCGAGCTTCTTGCAAGACTTGACGGTGAGATGCAGCATGAATATGCTATGAAGATCGTTCAGTACGAGGAAAGATTCAAGGACGAGGCAGATACAAAGGCTCGTGATATTCTTTCCCTTGCAATTCAGCGCTTCGCTTCAGAGCACGTTAGCGAAACTTCTATTTCCGTAGTTCAGATTCCTAACGATGAAATGAAGGGACGTATCATTGGTAGAGAGGGTAGAAACATTCGCTCTATCGAAACACTCACAGGTGTTGAACTCATCATTGACGACACTCCTGACGTTATTACCGTTTCCGGATTTGATCCCGTTAGACGAGAGATCGCCAGAATCGCTCTTGAAAAGCTTGTATCCGATGGTCGTATCCATCCCGCAAGAATTGAAGAAATGGTTGAAAAGGCTCGCCGCGAGGTTGAGGGCGCAATCAAGCAGGCTGGTGAAAAGGCAATCTTCGAAACAGGCGTTCACGGTCTTCATCCCGAACTTATTAAACTCCTTGGTAGGATGAAATACCGTACCTCCTACGGTCAGAACGCACTTCGCCACTCCATTGAGGTTTCCATGCTTTCAGGCGTTATTGCCGAGGAAATGGGTGTTGACGTTGCCGCAGCTCGTAGAGCAGGCCTTCTCCATGATATCGGTAAGGCTGTTACCGCAGAGGTTGACGGCTCCCACGTACAGATCGGCGTAGAGCTTGCACAGAAGTATCGCGAGCATAAGGAAATCGTACATGCGATCCACGCGCACCACGGTGACGTTGAGCTTGTAACAGCTCTAGACTTCATCGTTCAGGCAGCAGACGCTATCAGTGCGGCTCGTCCCGGCGCTCGTCGCGAGGACGTTGAGAACTACATTAAGAGACTCCAGAAGCTTGAGGAAGTTGCCGGCAGCTTCGAGGGAGTAGAAAAGACCTTCGCTATTCAGGCAGGCCGTGAGATCAGAATCATGGTTAAACCCGAAGTAGTAAACGACGACAAGATGATAATCCTCGCAAGAGACGTTGCCAAGAAGATCGAGAATGAGCTCGATTATCCCGGACAGATCAAGGTTAACGTGATCAGAGAGTCGCGCCACATTGACTATGCTAAATAATTTTGGAATGATATTTTTGGCTATAATTGCCGGCTGCAGTCCTTGACGTAGGCTTCTACGCCTTGCGGACTCCATTCGACAATTCTATCTCAAAACTATCTATCCCAAAATTCGATTGGCTATAATCAAAAAGTTTTGAAAAAACAAAAAAGGGGCTTTCACAAAGCGTGACAGCCCCTTAAAAAATCCAAAAACGAAATTCATAGTTTTGGGATAAATTGATTAAAATGCGTTTTAAACACTATAAATGTAAATTATAATTTACAAAAATATACAAAACAGACGTCGGGGAATAGACCCGAATAGAAAGAATATGATATGAAAATTCTCGTAATTGGCGACGTGACCAGCCCTCGCGGCGTGGATCATCTTTGTGAGCGCCTTTGGAAATTCAGAGAAAAAAACAAAATTGATTTCTGCGTGGTAAATGGAGAAAACGCATCCTTTATAACGGGTATTTCTCCTGATTTTGCAGAGCGACTTGTTCGCGCAGGTGCAGACGTTATTACCGGCGGAAATCATACCATGCAAAACAAGGCAACCTATACGGCTCTTGATGAGAGAGCAGAGCTTGTGCGCCCTGTTAATTTTGGTTTGGAGGCGCCGGGCCATGGCTGGACTATCGTAGACACGGCAAACGGTTATCGCGCTCTTGTAATCAACGCTATGGGCAACGTACATATTGAGCCTTGTCTTGACAACCCTTATCCTTACATTGACCGAGCGCTCCGAGAGGCAGAGGGAAAATATGATCTTTCCGTTCTTGACATTCATGCAGAGGCAACGGGAGAGAAGCTTGCTATCGCCCATGCTTATGACGGGGTGATAAACGTGGTTTTCGGCACTCATACCCACGTTCCTACTGCAGACGAGCAGGTGCTGCCAAAGGGAACGGGCTACATAACCGACGTTGGAATGTGCGGTGAAAGTGGCGGCATTCTCGGCATGGATGCAGAGGGCATTGTGGCGCGCATGAAATCAAGACTTCCCGTTAAATACACCCCTGCAAAAGGCGCGTGCGTTGCAAACGGTGTGATATTTGATTTTGACACCACTTTGAAGAGAGTAATCTCTGTTCAGCGAGTAAAAATATAAAAAATGCAAACAATCGTTTTCAAAAACGCTATATTATAGAGGAAAAACAATATGGAACGAAAAACGTCAGTGGTAGTGATTGGCGCGGGTCATGCAGGAATTGAGGCGGCACTGGCATCTGCCAGAATGGGTGTTCCCACTATTCTTTTCACCACAAATCTTGACGCTGTGGGCAATATGCCCTGCAATCCATCTATCGGTGGAAGCGCCAAGGGACATTTGGTTTATGAGATCGACGCCTTGGGCGGAGAGATGGGCTATGCGGCAGATCTTGTCACTCTGCAATCCCGAACTCTCAACCTTGGCAAGGGCGCTGCCGTTCATTCAAAGCGTGTTCAGGCAGACCGAAACGAATATAAAAAAATAATGAAAAAGACTCTTGAGGCAGAGAAAAATCTCATGCTTATCCAAGGGGAAATAACCGACATTCTGACTGAAGCTTCCGAGGGGAAAGTTCGCGCTTGTGGAGTGAGGACCTCTCTTGGAGAGGAGTGGCTTGCCGATGCTGTTGTTATCGCTACGGGAACGTTTCTTGAATCTGAGATCTTCGTTGGCGACAAGGTGTTTTCCTCTGGTCCTGACGGAATGTTGCCTGCTAAAGGTTTATCGCAGTCGCTGCGCGACCTTGGCATAGAGCTTTATCGCTTCAAGACGGGAACGCCTGCAAGAGTTCATAGAAGATCCATAGATCTTTCAAGACTTGAGATCCAAGAGGGAGAGGCAGAGCCGATCCCCTATTCCGTGAGAACGGTGCATAAGGAGGCAAGGGAAGTAAATCTCGTACCATGCCACGTGGTATATACCAATGCTGAAACTCATAGGATTATTAATGAAAACCTTGAGCGATCTGCCATGTATTCGGGAAACATAACCGGTGCAGGTCCTCGCTATTGCCCATCTATCGAAACCAAGCTGGTTCGCTTTGCTGATAAGGAACGCCATCAGCTCTTTGTTGAGCCTTGCGGCATGGATACAGAAGAAATGTATATTCAAGGATTTTCCACCTCTATGCCAACAGACGTTCAGCACGAAATGCTTCGCTCCCTGCCCGGCTTTGAAAATGCAGAGATCATGCGCTATGCTTATGCCATAGAGTACGATCTTGTTAACCCTTGGGAGCTTTATCCAACCCTTGAATTCAAGAAGGTTGAGGGGCTCTACGGAGCAGGACAGTTTAACGGAACGTCAGGCTATGAGGAGGCTGCTGCCCAAGGGCTCGTTGCAGGAATAAACGCTGCATTGAAGATAAAAAAAGAGCAGCCGATGATCCTCTCTCGCGACTCGTCGTACATTGGAACACTTATTGACGATCTGGTGACGAAAGGCACGACCGAGCCATACAGAATGATGACCTCGAGAAGCGAGTACAGGCTCCTTTTGCGTCAGGATAATGCGGATCTGCGTCTGACTGATATAGGGCACCGAGTGGGTCTTATCGGCGACGCCCGCTATGAAAAATTCCTTAAAAAGCGCGAGGAGATCAACGAGGAGATCGCCAGGATCAATCGCACGAACGTTCCACCGTCAGAGGAGGTAAATGCGCTTCTCGATGAGCACGGATCAACCAGGATTTCCACGGGAATCAAGCTCTCCGAGCTTCTTCGTCGCCCCGAGCTATCATATAAAATCCTTGAGGTAGTGGATAAAGATCGCCCTGCCCTTTCTTCGGCAGTCTGCCGCACGGTGGAGATCAGCGTGAAGTATGAGGGGTACATAAAACGCGAGCTTGCAGAAGCGGAGAGAAAAGGAAAGCTTGAACAAAAGCCTCTGCCAAAGGATCTCGATTATACCACGGTGCTGGGACTTCGCCTTGAAGCAGCGGAAAAATTAAACCAAGTTCGCCCCGCGAGTATTGGTCAGGCATCAAGAATCAGCGGTGTAAATCCGGCAGACATAAGTGTTCTTCTTATTTATCTAACATCTAGAAAATAAGGGAATATGCAAATAAAACATTACAAATTCATGGTTTTTTTTCTTAAAAAATCGAATTAATCTCAAAATCGATGTTTTTAAATAAAAACAAAAAAAGTCCGAGGCGGAGAAAAACACAATTCTCCCCTCGGAAAAAGCCGTGAAGGCAAAAAGTGAAAAAACTCAGGTGCGAAAAAGCATGAAAAATGCATGAAAAATCAGCATATTAACATTTTTCACTATTTAATATTTATTCACAATTAATTCACGGTATGTTAATATTTATCTGTTACAATATATAGGTGACAAATAAGGACCATTAGCTCAGTTGGTTAGAGCTACCGGCTCATAACCGGTCGGTCCAAGGTTCGAGTCCTTGATGGTCCACCAAGAAAAGTCAAAATTGAACCCTTGTGGTTTAATTTTGGCTTTTTCTTTTTGGAGTTCACGGGTGCAGTCCGTGATAATCAAAGGCATTCGCATCGAGGAGCTCGCTCATCAGGGCGAATGTCGCAGATTGCTCTGCGAGTGCTTTGGCAATGCCAAAGCAAAGTGCGAAGCACCGCCGAGTAGCGGCGTAGCTCGCAAAGAGCATAAGGTCCACCACTTCGTGGAGCATTTTTCGCTTTCCGGCGACTAGTGCAGGTATATTGCTCCAAGGAGCAAAATCCTTGATAGTCTGTTGTTTCGCTTTGTAAAAGCATTTATCTGTTTTTTTGTTTACAGAATATCAGGCTTGTGCTTGCAACGATCGGCTTGATCCGCAGGCTACATAATCAAGTGCGAGCGAGTCTATGATTACGCACGCGACTTTACCTTATTTCTGCGTTTATAATTTTCTGTTGACAACCCTCGTACGTCATGATATAATATTATCAGATAACATTGGCTTATTAAGAAAGGAAACTGTATAATGAAAAAGACTCTATCCTTTATATTATTACTTGCGCTGCTGATATCTCTTTGTTCCTGCGACAGCTACGTCAACTCATTTTCGGCTCTGGGGCTTATCAGAAATCAGACATCTCATAGCTGCACGGCGAGTTTCTATTCCTTGGAGGGGCGGCTTGTATTCAAAATCAAAAAATCCGAAGTGGGAAGCGAGGGGGCTATCAGTTATTCCGTTGAGGTAGAAGAAGGCGAAATCATCTTATCCTACGACATTTACGGAGTAAAGGAAGAGTTGGCTCACGTTTATGGTGGCGAGAGCGTCACGGATGTAGGCGGCTATGTTGAGGGTGGAAAAACGGTGTATATTATCATTGAAACCGTGGGCAAGGCAAGGGGAAAAATATCTTGCGAGCTTGATAATTAGTTTTTGCTTTTTAGAGGGGGCTTTTCCCCTCTTTCTTTATTAAATTTTACGTAACTATTACGCATGTATTTTTTGCAAAGTATGTTTATTGACAAATTTTAGTTTTTATGGTATAATCTTTTATAAATCTACATTTTTTGCACGGAGGTTGGAATCTTGGAAGACATAAAAGATATCCTTGCTAAAAATATTGCATCCCTGCGCCAGATGAATAACATGACTCAGGCGGAGCTTGGAGATAAACTAAATTATTCTGATAAAACTATATCCAAGTGGGAGCGCGGAGAGTCTGCCCCCGACATATCGGTGCTGGTACAGATCGCAGATCTTTTCGGAGTAACGTTGGACTCTCTCGTGAAGCCCGGAAACATGAAGACTGCCGTAAACGAGCGCAAGTCAGAGGAAGTGAAGTACAACCGCAGGGTTATTGCATATATTTCCGAGAGCGTTGCGTTTTTGGTTGCCATCTTCGCATTTATTATTACAACGCTGATAATTCAGAAGACTACGTTCCAGTGGCTCTACTTCGTTTATGCTCTCCCGATATCTCTCATTGTAAAGCTGGTGTTCAACTCCGTTTGGTTTAATCCCAGAAGAAATTATCTTATTATCTCCGAGCTTATGTGGTCGATACTTGCCGCGATACATATTACCTTCCTGTATTTCAACGTCGACGTTGCTTTGATCTATCTAATTGGAGTTGCAGGGCAGGTTGTTATAATTCTTTGGTCGTTTATCAAAAAACCAAAAATCAAAAAGCAAGAAAAAACACAATGAAAAGCAAACAATTATTCACAAAATTGCCTTGTTAAACAAAATAACAGGGCGTTTTTTTCTTTATTCTACTGATCGTAGAGTGAAAAACGGGGTGTTCTACCGTTCGTAGAATAAGGAGTAGAGCTCTCTCTCCTATGTGGTGGTTGCATTTTTTCTTTTTCGGGGTATAATCTTGGTGTAAGCAAAAACACGAATCCCAAAGGAGCAAAAAATGAAAAAAGAAATTCCAGTATTTTTTACAACAGATGATAATTACATACCCTATCTTGATACAGCCATAGCCTCGCTTATTGAAAATGCGTCAAAAGAATATACTTACCGCATTGTGGTATTAAACACAGGCCTTGATCCTAAAAACGTGGATCTGGTAAAGAAAAATGAACGCCCCGGATTTACTATTGATTTCGTTGATATATCCGAGGAGGTAAAAGATATAAAGAGCCGCTTCAAGAACGTATATCATTTCTCAATCGTTACCTACTATCGCTTGTTTATAGCATCTCTGTTTCCCCAATATGATAAGATAGTGTACCTTGATTGCGATCTTATCGTTCTCGGTGACATTTCGGAGCTTTATAACAAGGATATGGGAGATAATATTATAGGCGCCGCTCATGATCAGTACGTTGCTATCACGGATGAATTTAAGGTTTACGCAGAAAAGGCAGTTGCCGTTGATCCTGACGGATATATCAGCGCCGGAGTTCTCCTTATGAACCTTGCAGAGTTCAGAAAAAACAAAATAGAGGAAAAATTCATTGACCTTATCTGCAACTATGACTTCGACCTTGTGGACCCCGATCAGGCATATCTGAACTTCCTTTGCAGAGGGAAGATACTCAACCTTGAGAACGGCTGGAACAAGGCACCTCTCCCTACGGAGTGCGAGGGCAAGAAAAACATCGTTCACTACGCTCTATATAAAAAGCCATGGCAGTACGATGACGTTTTAGATGGGGAATATTTCTGGAGCTATGCCCAGCGTTCACCGTTTTATCAGACCATAAAGGAAAGAAGCTTGGCGTTTACCGACGAGGATAGATCTAAGAGCGCCGAGATGGCAAAGGAAATATTGACCCATGCGATGAGAATTGTGGAGTCGGAGGAAAACTTCTATAAAAGACTTGTATTGGAGGCCTGAGCGTAAAAATGGAGATTTCATCACATAAATTTGAGCTTATAAAAAGAATAGCAGAGCTTGAGGAGAGGGAGCTTTGGCACGAGGATGCGGAAACCAACCCCAAAACCTATCCTCTTGAGGCAGATAAAATAGATTACCTGAGTGAGAAGCTGTCAAGCAAGATCTTGAATAAGATCGCAAATGCCGCAGGAACGGCAGTGTTTGACACCATGATAAAAAAACGTCAGCTCATAATTAAAGAGGTGCGCGGCATTGAGAACTTTACTGCTGTGGAGGGGGGCAAGATCGTTACCTGCAACCATTTCAGCATCTGTGATCACTATGCGGTTTGGGTAGCTCTGCGCGACCATATGAACGGCAAGCTCCTCTATAAGATCATAAGGGAGGGAAATTACACAAATCCTCCTAAACCCTTTGGACTTTTGATGAAGCATTGTAACACCTTACCCCTTTCCTCAAGATCCGCCACAATGAGAAAATTCATGAACGCTATCAAGGTGCTTCTCGGGCGCGGTGAAACCATACTCATCTATCCCGAGCAGGGAATGTGGTGGAATTACAGAAAGCCAAGACCTATGCAGGAGGGCGCTTTCACCCTGGCGGCGAAGAATAACGTTCCCGTAGTGCCAATATTGATAACTATGGAGGATAGCGACGTTCCTGACGGTGACGGCTTCTTCGTTCAGGAATACACGATCAACATTCTTCCTCCGATCTACCCTGATAACACCCTCCCGCGCTCCGAAACGGCGAAGAAAATGAAAAAGGAGAATTACGAGGCATGGGTCAGAACCTATGAAAATTTCTACGGAAAACCCCTCGTATACAGTGAAAAATGAAACTCTATCTTTCGGTTATAG
Organism: Eubacteriales bacterium; assembly: GCA_045589435.1. Lineage (GTDB taxonomy): Bacteria > Bacillota > Clostridia > Oscillospirales > CAG-272 > UBA1740. Next base: position 116,991 of record JAZNPB010000044.1, read on the forward strand.
CCGTAGCTGCCCTTATCATTTCCATATTCAATATCGCTTTTGAGGTTGCACCGTGGTACTTTGTGATTTTGGACGTGGCATTTTGTATCGCGCTGCAGTTTGCTTTTGACGGCGGCTTGGCGATATTGATAAATAAAATGCCCGACAAATGGTTTTCGGTGGATAATCCTGCCTATTGCGTATCGGATTTTGAGAAGAATTTATACAAAAAGCTGCAGGTAAGACGTTGGAAAGACAAGGTTTGGGAGCTTGGTGGACTTGGGGGATTCAGTAAGAAAAGCTTTTCCGATCCCACCAACCCCAAATACGTGGAAAGATTTATTATCGAGTGCAATAAAGGCGTTCTCACCCATAGGCTCTCTTACTTCATAGGCTTTTTAGCGATGCTCACTCAAGAGGGAAATTCGGTGTTCACCATAGCACTGCCTGTTGCGGTGGTTAATCTGTTTTTGAACGTTTTGCCTACCCTCGCACTCAGGTACAACACGCCGAAGCTGCAAAATGCCTTAGCAAGGCTTAAAAGAAAAAATAGTAAAAACACCGAAAATTGCAAACTATAATTTGCGTTTACTGGATTTTTGATTCTAAATAAGAAATATTTTCATACCATAAGGCGAGAGGCTTTCGTTGCTTTTTGCCTTTTCTTTTTCCTTTCAATAGAATCTTGTGTTTTTGCGATTTTTTAATTTTTTTAAAAAACTATTGACAAACTGATATCAAAATGATATCATATAAGTGTAATAACAAATTTTCATGATAGGAGAAAAAATTATGCAAGAAAAAGTACTACAAAACAAACAAAACGGTATGCTCGTCCTGATTTTAACCATCGCAGAATTGATTCTTGGTGCTGCGGTTATGATTATTGGTATAGTTCAGGGCAGTGAAGAAGCTCCCGGTGCATTATTCTTCGTTGGCCTCGTATGGCTCCTTGTCGGTTGGTTGCCTTTGGCAGGCCTTCGTATCCTGAAGCCTCAGGAAGCTCTTGTTCTCACCCTTTTCGGTAAATACGTTGGCACCATCAAGGGTGAGGGATTCTATGCGGTAAATCCTTTCTGCTCCTCTGTTAACCCTGCGGCAAACACCAAGCTCAATCAGAGCGGTGACGTTAATACGGTTACAGGCCCTGTGGTGAATTCCGACGGTCAGGTACAGATTGCCGTAAGCACTCCCTCAAACAAGCTTTCCCTCAAGATCATGACCCTCAATAACAACCGTCAGAAGATCAATGATTGTCTTGGCAACCCCGTGGAGATAGGAATTGCCGTAACGTGGCGTATTGTTGATACTGCCAAGGCTGTTTTCAACGTTGATAACTATAAGGAGTTCCTCTCTTTGCAGTGTGACACGTCCCTGCGAAACATCGTTCGCCTTTACCCCTACGACGTTGCTCCCGGCATTGATACCACCGGTGACGGAATTGCAGACGATGGTAGCCTTCGCGGATCCAGCGAGGTAGTTGCATCCCGTATTAAGGCGGAAATTCAGGATCGCGTTGATGAGGCGGGAATTGAGATCATCGATGCGAGAATTACATACCTTGCCTACGCTACGGAGATAGCGGCAGTAATGCTTCAGCGCCAGCAGGCATCTGCAATTATCGATGCAAGAAAGATGATCGTAGACGGTGCAGTTGGCATGGTTGAGATGGCGCTTGAGCGTCTTGAAGCCAACGGCAGCATCAAGCTCGATGAGGAGCGTAAGGCAGCTATGGTTTCTAACCTATTGGTAGTCCTCTGCGGCAACAAGGACGCCCAGCCCGTCGTTAATTCGGGTACTCTCTACTGATGAGCGATAACGGAAAAAAGCAGATACCTCTCCGCCTTTCGCCCAAGCTCTATGCCGCAATTGCAAAGTGGGCAGAGGATGATTTTCGTTCCTTTAACGGGCAGATAGAGTATCTTCTCACCGAGTGTGTTAAACAAAGAAAAAAGAACGGTATGCCCGTTCCGCACGATCTTGATGAGCCGATAAGCTTGGATATAGAATAAAAATCAGCTAGGTACAAGATTTTTTAAAATACGGTTTTTGCAAATAAACCGTTACATATAATATTAAAACCCCGAGGTTTTTCGCCTCGGGGTAAGTTTTTTATTAAGCTAAAAATCAAAGATTAAAGCTGTTACCAACGGAAAGATTTGTCGCTGTTGGATAATGCTTTCTGATGTTTTCAAGCAGCTTGCCTGGATTCTCTACGTCGTTGAGAACGATAGTTTCAAGAGGGTTGCCTGTTGTGGTAATGATTACGTCAGAATAATCCTCGCGGCGCTTCCAAATCTCCCTTGTGTTGAACTTGAGAATGGAAACGAGTATAGCCATAAACAAGCCTGTTTTGGGAGTATCGATTCTGCAACTAACAACGCCATTTAAGGTGCGGATAGCCTCTCTCTTTTTCTTATTCTGATCAACGATCTCTACCATATCTTTGTAGAAATAGTAGTAGGTGTTAGCGGCTTTTCTCATTCTTTCTTTTTCTTGGCTAACGGATGACCATTCGCAAAGCAAAAGAATGATGGTTACAACAGCGATGGTTATGATAGCCACCTTGTTGCAGTCGATAGTTGCAACGTCGATAGACTCTACACCGAGCAATTCAAGGATTGTCTGCACACTGTTAAGGAAATCTACAATTTTACCAACTACCAAGGTTACAAAAGCTAAAAACTTTTTGTATGAGAACAGAAGCCATAAAAACATTACGCCAAAGAGGAATGCTGGTGTATGTGTGATAAGTCTTTTTTCTGTTGCTCCGGATTTGTGAGCAGAGAACCATGAGGTTCTACCCATATCGGCAATATCAACCTGTGGAGCGCTGGGGGTGTTTTTCTTAATTTTCTTGCTCATGATTAACCCTCCTTAATGATTGCTATTATAGCTTGCAACCTCTGATGGGCGCTTTCTGATGCTATCGAGATAGTTCATAAGCTTGTCAGGGTCTTCAATGTTGTTCAGAACGATATCGTCGTTCATGCCCTTGGGGCTTCTGATGATAACGTCGCCGAAGTTGTAATTAATAGCATGACGGAATACGTGACGCTTGATAAACTCTGGGGTAGTTTCAGGAAGAACCACCTTGGGATCTGCAAATCTCTTCTCTGTTTCGGTAAATGCAAGGATAGAACGCGCGTTTATAGTTCTTTCGCTGAAGTCCTTGCTTGAATTGTCTTTTTTGCCGAGAAGCAACATTAAGATGAGGAGGACAGCGATCACTGCGATAACAATGTAGATTGTAGGATTATTCTTAACAGGCGCAGCTTCCCATTTTGCGTATAGAATGATATCGTCTGTAACTACGTCTTTGCTAAAGTTCCACTTAATGAGGCATGAGGAATCCTTATACCATCCTTCAAATGTACAATCATCCTTGGTAGGATCTTCGGGCTTATCAATAGTGTTGCCACCCTTTACTGTAACGCTAGGAATGTTGCTACCGCCAAGAGTGTTAAATTTAACGGTTACTACGTCCTTTTTCCATTTTGCATAAAGAGTAGTATCGTCATGAACTACATCTGTATCAAAGTTCCAAAGAGTGGTGAAACCAGGATCTCTATACCATGCGTCGAACGTACAATTTTCTTTAGTAGGATCGGCAGGTCTGTTTACGGTGCTGCCACCCTTTACTCTTACGTTGGCGATTGAGCTACCACCGCGAGTGTCGAATCTAACGAGAGCCTCTTCTTTTTCCCACTTTGCATAAAGTGTGATATCTGCTACAACTACGTCCTCTTCAAAGTCCCAAGCATATATAAGGGTTTCATCCTGATACCAACCCATAAAGGAACAATTTTCTTTAGTGGGATCTGTGGGTTTATCAACAGTATCACCAACTTTAACAACGACGCTGGGGATTTCGCTTCCACCGCGTGTATCGAACGTAACTGTGGGGTCGCCTAAATCAGGACCTTCGGGCGGTAAATTGATAACGATCAAAACGATAATTAATATGATCGCAATTATAGTTGGAACCAAATTAATAAGGAACTGCAAAACCTTATAGAACTTGGGAAGATCTTTATTCTTTGTGGGCTTCTTGGAGTGCTCCATGATGTCGTTGTAGAATGAGTAGTGATGCAAGGGAGTTGCCTTGAACTTTATGAGGCAAGGGAGCCAGATGCACCAACAAACCACTACCTGCCAAAGAATTACTGCAATAGCGGCAAGCACGACGAAGCGATTGATTTGCATATTCACAAGAGATGAGAGCCAACCTGCAATGGACACGTCGGCCTTGAGTGCGAATAATACGATTACGGGGAGAAGCACGAACAAGAATGGGGCGGAATAGATCCTACCAAACTTGGTTATGCTCGCCCAGTGAGTTTTCGCGGTGTACTCAGGCGTCTTGCGAACCTTTTCTTTTCCTAAACTGTCTTTCTTTAACATAACTTTGCTCCTTAGGGATAAAAAATTTATAAATTATACAATTCTCCATTACAATTATACTCCCTGGCACATAAAAAGTCAAGGTTTTTTAAAATATTTTTTAGTAATAATGGATAATTTTGTGACATTTTTTGGTGATTTTTTGTAGAAATATAGCCGAGCTTGCAGATATTTAGGATGTTTTGAACAAATAAGGCGGCAAAAGAGGTGGTGGGGTGTCGATTTTTGTTGATTTTAGGCAATGTGGGTGCGATAGTGAGATGCGACTGCTCGTAGGTCGGTTTTATTCTTTTTAATCTTTGTGTTTTTTGTTGGATAATGCACTGCACCGAGGTGGTTTTTGCCACTATTGCGGGTGATCTTCACTGCTGTTTCGGGGAGATTTTACATCTGTTTTTCAGGCGATTTTTTGCCACTATCGCGAGTCGGTTTTGTCACTTTTTCAGGAGGTTTTGCACGAGGAAAAAACTTCGTCCGAGAGGGAAGACCATGCTTGGCACATCCTGTATCGAAAGCAAAAAATGCACATAAAAATACAAAAAAGAAAAAGCAGAGAATTGCTCTCTGCTTTATAAAATGTAGAAAAATGTAAAATATAATTTACAAATATTTGGATTTATTTTAAAATTTGAATTTTCTTTGCAACGATCTGTGGTGGGTAACTCATCATAACCTGACCGCCGTAAATTATCTCGATCTTATCTCCCACCTCAAGATCTGAAACCTTGATCGTGTTCCCCTCGGAATCAAAACAGGGAGTGTCATCGCTTGTGATCACCCAATAAGTTCCGCTGGCACCATACTCGCCCGAGATGACCTCAACCTCAAGCCTGTCGCTTATAGCAATAATCTCGGCAGTCATGCGCACGCCTTGGGTGTCATTCTCTTCCTTTTCGCCCGGCAGCTTTGCAAAATTCAAAACTCCGCAAGAGCAGAGCATCGCCAAGGTCAGCGTTAATATCGTAAACTTTAAAATACTTTTCATGTGTTTACCTCGTGATAGCGTTGATTTATATCGAAGTATCATCGTAAAAACGGCTTCTTATAGTAGTATTATACATCATGGCGCGATATATGTCAACTCCAATCAACACTGATCACTTATTCTTTTTTCAATTTCTTTCGTGATTTCGCTCATTGTCATTTCCAAAGCACAGCTTATGCGGTAAAGCGTTTCTAAAGTGGGTTTCCTTTCTCCACGCTCAATAGCGCTCAGGTGAGTTCTTCCGATGTCGGAAAGACCGCTTAACACTTCTTGTGATACGTTCTTTTTCTTTCTAAAGTATGCAATAACCTCGCCTACGGTTTTGGGATCTAAATATTCATTTGCCATAGTCTTTTCCTCCATACAATTAGTTTACACTATCAGCAAAAAAATATTGAATACATATGTTGACAATTGAACACATTTGTGTTATAATGATATAAAATGAACACATTTGTGTTCTAAAATGAGAAAGGAGAAAGGCATGGGATTAATAGGAGCAGAAAATGACGTAAAGTTCTTGTTCAAGTTCTTCTATTGGGTTTTCATCGGATGGTGGTGGAAGCCGATCAAAGCGATAGTTGGTCTTTTTAGAAGATAAACTGTAACTGATTTGTCAAGCGAGTTATGGCAAGTCATTATACATCGGGCAAAAACAACGTAATAGTCCACACAAATGCGTAAGTTCTGAATTTTGATTGAATTTGCGCATTTTTCTTTTTAAGAGTGTTGTAAGCAAGTCGGCTTATCATTAATGTTTTGAAGATATAATAAATCCTCTTGCAAAATCTCGCGATTTATGATAAAATAATGATAGCAAACTTCACGAACTAAATAAAAAGGAGAAATTTTATGAAAAAATTATTAAAGGTTCTTTTGGTGTTGGTTTTGCTTGTAGCTGTAATTTGCATTGGATTGACAGTTGCAAACAAGATCTCCGAGGTCAGCATGAATAAGTACATTGACAGCTTTGCCGAGATGCGTATTGAGCCCCGCATTACTCCCGAGATCGATGAGTACGGCAACTGGTGCTTCGTTACCGACGGTGATTTCAAGATCATGCAGATCACAGACGTGCATCTTGGCGGTGGTTGCCTCTCTCGCACAGAGGATAAGAAGGCTATCAACGCTGTTGCGGCAATGATCGCTTACGAAAAGCCTGATCTTGTAATTTCAACAGGCGATATGGCTGCTACCTATCCAAACTCCGGCTGCCTTAACAACAAGTACGCTCATTCTTACTTTGCCCGTCTTATGGAAACCCTCGGCGTGTATTGGACTGTGAATTTTGGAAACCATGACTCTGAGATATACAACTTCTATGACAGAGCAGAGGTTGCAAGAATGTATAGCCGCGATGCAAACGGATACAAGTACGGCTTGTTCTCCGCAGGACCGGAGGATGTTTCCGGATATGGCAATCATGCAATCGCGGTTAAGAACTCTGCAGGTCTTGTAACACAGCTTCTCATTATGATGGATACTCACGCTTATACCGACGACGATCCTCTTGGACTTGCCTGGGATTACGACTTCGTAAAGGAAGATCAGATCCAGTGGTATCGTGACGTGGTGAACACCTATTCCACTTACAATCAGGGTGAGCTTTCTCTTATGCCCGAGGCGGATAAACCTGCGAATGCGGCTGACTTTGAAACTGTAAAAAGTTTGCTCTTCATTCATATTCCACTTACAGAAGTTCATGATGCATACTGGGAATATGTAAATAATGGTAGACAAAATACCCAAAATGTGACCTACATTCGCGGAAACGACGGAGAGAGCGGTCAGATGGTTTACGGTTCAAAAACCGATACAGAGCTGTTTGAGGTAATGGTTGAGCTGGGCAGCACAAAGGGTATGTTCTACGGCCACGATCATCTCAACAACTTCGTTCTCGATTACAAGGGAATCAAGCTTTGCTACGGTTATTCTATCGACTATTTTGCATACGCGGATATTGATAAATGGGGCTATCAGCGCGGCTGCCAGATGATCACCTGCCATGCTGACGGAAGCTTTGAAACGCGCCACGAAAATTACTATCAGGATAAGTACGTTCCCCTCTATGAAAAAGAGGTTGTGGACATGTCGAAAAAGCCACAGTAATTACGAGGAAAAACAGAAATAAATAATGCCAAGGCTTGGCTTTGGCACAAGGGGGCCGCTATATCGCGGCTCTCTTTTATATTTTATAGATTCTCCTTGTTTTTTTACGAAAACTTCCCCAAAATTCGTTGACAATACGAATTATTTATGATAAAATGTAAAATGGTGGGATATGCGGTGCTTTTTACGCTCCGGCTTGTATCCTGTCGTAAAAATCAGCAGATAATATTATTAATATAAAGGAGATTTTTATATGTCACTTGCAATTATTACCGGTGCGTCCAGCGGAATTGGCGCAGAGTTTGCAAAGAAGCTTAAAGAGAGAGGTATAGACGAATTTTGGTTCGTTGCTCGCAGAGAGGATAAGATGGTTGCTCTTGGTGATGAGCTTGGCGTAAAGTACAAGGTTATCGCGGCAGACCTTGCATCCGACGAGGGTATCGAAATTTACAGATCCGCGCTGGAGAGCGAGAAGCCACAGGTTAAGTATCTTATCAATGCAGCAGGATTTGGCGATTTTGGTGCCTTTGACGAGATTCCCGAGGAGAGAGTAAGAAAGATGATAGATCTTAACGTTAAGGCTCTCGTTCTTATCACACACATGACAGTTCCATACATGGAGCGCGGCGGCAGAATCGTGCAGATGGGTAGCGGCTCTTGCTTCACACCCCTCCCATACTTCAACGTTTATTCCTCCGGCAAGGTGTTTGTTCTTCACTACACAAAGTCCCTCAATTTTGAGCTTAAGAAGTACGGCGTTCGTGCTACTTGCTTCTGTCCCGGTTGGGTTGAAACCGAATTTATTGGAAAGGCATCAGACACAGGCGTTACAATGCCCAAGGAATTTAAGCCTCTCCTTCAGTGCGATAAGGTTGTTCACGGCTGTATCAATGCTATGGAAAAGGGCAGAGTTATGTACGTGACAGGCTGGTACACAAAGCTCCAGCACTTGCTCTTTAAGATTGTTCCCGATTTTATCCTTACAAAGCTCTGGCTCACAATGCTTGACAAAAAGAACTAATTTTGTAAACTTCTATTCACAAACAAGAGGTAAAAATGTCAGAAATAAAGAAAAACGAAAGACAGAACTTTGCTCCCGGTGCGCTTACAGCACCACTCCCCCCAACTCTTGTGACCGTTGGCGAGGGGGATAGAGCAAATATTATAACGATCGGCTGGACAGGTATTTTATGTACCATTCCACCAAAGACCTATATCTCTGTAAGACCTACAAGACATTCTTACGGACTCTTAAAGGAATTTGGCGAATTTGTGATCAATCTCCCCTCCGCAGATCTTGCCCGTCAAGTTGATTATGCGGGAATTTACACCGGTGCAAAGGTGGATAAGTTTGAAAAATGTGGATTCACAAAGGTGGAGAGCCAGGAGGTAGGCACGCCCACAATAGGAGAGTGTCCTATCGCAATTGAGTGCCGTGTGACCGACGTTATCTCTTACGGCTCTCACGATTGCTTCGTTGCTGACATAGTGTCCGTATCATGCAGGGAAGACATTCTCGAGGAGGGCAGAATTTGCTACGATAAGGCTGATCTTTTGGCATATGCACACGGGGAATACTTCGCCCTTGGAGAAAAGCTGGGAAAATTCGGTTTTTCAACGGATAAGGAACAGAGTGCCAAGACGAGATCATCTATCGAAAGAGCCTCATCGCGAGATGCCGGCAGAGAGAGTGGATCCTCTGCTAAAAAGGAATCACAGAGAAAAAACGGTGCCGCAAAAACTGAAACACCAAAGAAAAAGGCGCATCGCGGACAAGGAAATCCACAGCCGCCAAAGCCGAAAAAGAGGGGAAAACGCCCCTTTGCAAAGGCAGAAAAAAGCAGCATCAGGAGGAGTAAATGATGAAAAAGGAAAACCAGGCAAGAACCAAAGAAAAGGTGCTTTCTCTCATTGAATCCGAGTTTGAGAGCGATGCTGCCTTTGAGAGAGTTATGGGACTTGCGGAGAAAACAGTTAACAACTGGCGCAGGGATCGCTCCGCGTCTTACATGAAAATGCTGCCGGAGCTTTCGGAAAAATTCGGCGTTAACATCACCGAGCTTCTGGATATGCCCTTGAGCGGAGATAGCTCCGAGCTTTCCGATGAGGAGATGCACATCGTCCGCCTTTACAGAAAAACCCGCCATCTTCCGGTAGCAATGCGCCGCGCACTGGTGAAAACTCTCGAGGCAACTATCACACTTTACGTAGACTCTATAAAATCTTCAAAAGACGATAAAAGACGTAAAAACGGCTAAAAAGACGATATATATTTACAAAAAGGCAAGATTTTTCCACAAGATCTTGCTTTTTGTTTTTCTCTCATTCAAAAAATGAAAAACGAGTTGCTGCGTTAAGCGACTGTTTTTTGCTATTTTACCCTCTTTCCTTATAGTTTTGATAAAAATAAATATTTTTAGAAATATATTGACAAAGGCGCACTACCGTGATAAAATATATTAGTTAAACTATTTTTTCGAGGTAAACAAAAATGAAATGGACTTCACTTAACGATCTCAGAGAGAAATATCTGGCATTTTTTGAGCGCAAGGGTCACCTTCGTCTTCCCAGCTTCTCCCTGATTCCAAACAATGATAAATCACTTCTTCTCATTAACTCAGGTATGGCACCTATGAAGAAGTTCTTCACAGGAGAGGTTGAACCTCCCCGCAACAGAGTTTGCACCTGCCAGAAGTGCATCAGAACTCCCGACCTTGAGAGAGTTGGTCACACAGCTCGTCACGGCACCTATTTCGAGATGCTCGGTAACTTCTCCTTTGGCGACTACTTCAAGGAGGAGGCTATTGCTTGGGCATGGGAATTTCTCACCGTTGATCTTGAGATCCCCACAGATCTTCTCTGGCCCTCAATTTACGAGCAGGACGAAGAAGCATTCGTGATCTGGAAGGAAAAGATCGGCGTTCCCGAGGAGCATATTGTAAGACTCGGCAAGGCAGATAACTTCTGGGAGCACGGCTCCGGTCCTTGCGGCCCTTGCTCTGAAATTTACTTTGACCGCGGAGAGAAGTGGGGCTGCGGCTCACCCGACTGTAAGCCCGGATGCGATTGCGACAGATTCATGGAGATATGGAATAACGTATTCTCCCAGTTCAATAACGACGGTCAGGGTAATTACACCGAGCTTGCGCAGAAAAACATCGATACCGGTATGGGACTTGAGCGTCTTGCTTGCGTAATGCAGGGGGTAGGAAACCTCTTTGAGGTAGATACAGTTCGCGCGCTTCTTGATACGGTTTGCCAGATCGCAGGCAAGACCTATGGAGAAGACAAGGATGACGATATTTCCATCCGCGTTATCACCGACCACGTAAGAAGCGCGACCTTCATGATCTCTGACGGCGTTATTCCTTCAAATGAGGGACGCGGCTACGTTCTTCGTAGAATTCTTCGCCGTGCTTGCCGTCACGGAAAGCTTCTCGGAATCTCTCATACGTTCCTCGTTGGTCTTTCCAAGATCGTTATTTCCCAGAACGAGGGCGCATATCCCGAGCTTCGCGAAAAATATGATTACATCTTAAAGGTCATTGCCCTTGAGGAGGAGCGCTTCAACGCTACTATCGACTCCGGTCTTGGAATCCTCTCCGGCATTATCGAATCTGCAAAGGCAGAGGGAAAGACATCCCTTTCCGGTGCAGACACCTTTAAGCTTTACGATACCTTTGGTTTCCCCATCGACCTCACCCGTGAGATTGCAGAGGAAGCAGGCCTCTCCATCGACGAGGCAGAATTCAAGGCTCTGATGGACGAGCAGAAAAAGAGAGCAAGAGCTGCAAGAGGTAATATCTCCGGCTGGTCTGACTCCTCTAAATCTCTCCTTGAAAATCTTCCTGAAACAGTCTTTGCAGGTTATGAAGAAGACGTTTGTCAGGGTAAGATCCTCTCCATCTTCGCGTCCGACGAGTCTGTTGATACAGTTTCCGAGGGTGAATGCACTATCGTTACCGATAAGACCGTATTCTACGGTGAGGGCGGCGGTCAGGTTGGTGATACAGGCGTTATCACACTTGGCGATACCAAGCTCACAGTTCTTGATACAAAGAAGACAAACGGAATCTACCTCCACGAGTGTCAGGTTGAAAACGGCTCTGTTAAGGTAGGCGACGTTGTTACTCTCGCTATTGACTCTGTAAGACGCGCGGCTATCAGAAGAAACCATTCTTCAGCTCACCTTCTTCAGGCGGCTCTCCGTACCGTTCTCGGCAACCACGTTGAGCAGGCAGGCTCTTACGTTGATGAGCATAGAGTTCGCTTTGACTTCTCTCACCTTGCAGCTATGACCAAGGAGGAGATCGAGGCAGTTGAGGCTCTCGTGAATGCTGCTATCCTTAAAGCAGAGGGCTGCGAAACTATCGTAACCGATCCCGAATCTGCAAAGAAAATGGGCGCTATGGCTCTATTTGGAGAGAAGTACGGCAAGGAAGTCAGAGTTGTTAAGATCGGTGCTACATCCACTGAGCTTTGTGGTGGTACACACGTTCAGAACACAGGCTCTATCGGTCTTTTCAAGGTGATCTCCGAATCCTCCGTTGCGGCAGGTGTCAGAAGAATTGAGGGTACAACAGGTCTTGGCGTTCTTGCGCTCCTTGCAGAAAAGGATGGTCTTATCCACGAGGCTGCACGCGAACTTAAGGCTCCTAACCCCAATAATATTGCGAAGCGCGCTGCGGCTCTCCAGGGCGAGATCAAGGATATGAAGCGCGAGCTTGACTCTGCAAATTCTAAGCTTGCAGAAATTAAGACAGAGGCTCTTCTCTCCGGTCTTAAGACTGTTGGCAAGTTCCGCGTTATTACTGCAAAGGTAGAGATGAGAGCCGATCAGGTTCGTACTCTTGCAGATACCGTTAAGTCAAAATACGATGACGGTGTTGCAGTGTTTGCAGCGGTTGACGGTGGTAAGCTTAACTTCGTGGTTTCTGCCGGCGCCGGAGCTGTTAAGGCAGGCGCTCATGCAGGTAAGATCGCAGGAGCTGTTGCAGAGATCTGCGGCGGCAAGGGCGGTGGACGTCCCGATAGCGCAATGAGCGGTGGCAAGGACGTATCTCGCGTTGAAGAAGCTCTTGCACACGCAGAAAAGCTCCTCTCTGAAATTTAAGACAAAAGACAAATTCGCTAAAATAGCAGAATATGTAAATAAAGGTTATCATTTTGGCTGAAATTTGGCGCACTGCTGGGTTTCAGCCGATTTGATATAAAAGCAAAAAATGAAAATGATTTTCCAAGAAAGATTAAAATGAAAAACGAGGTTTTATAGAAAATGACCGTTTACGATAGATTCTTAAAGTACGTTTCATACCCTACAACGTCTGATGAAAATAATGAAAATTGCCCCTCCACCGAGATGCAGAGAACTCTTGCAGGTGTTCTTTGTGACGAGCTTTTGGAGCTTGGACTTACCGATGCGAGAGTTGACGAGCACGGCTACGTTTACGCCACCATTCCTGCAAATTGCGAGGGCATGGATTCCATTGGATTTATTGCTCATATGGACACAGCCTCCGACGCTCCCGGCGAGAACATCAAGCCTCGCATAGTGGAATACAAAGGTGGCGACATTCTCTTGAACGAGGAGCAGGGGATTTACCTTAAGGTTTCCGACTATCCATACGTGGAAGATCTTGCAGGTCAGCGTTTGATCGTTACCGATGGAACTACTCTCCTTGGTGCTGACGATAAGGCAGGCGTTGCGGAGATCGTTTCCGCTGTGGAAAAAATCATGAATAGCGACATCAGCCACGGAAAGATCTGCATCGGCTTTACTCCTGACGAGGAGATTGGCAGAGGCGCAGACCTCTTTGATGTTGAGGCATTTGGCGCTGACTATGCCTACACCCTTGACGGTGGCGGACTTGGTGAGATCGAGTATGAAAACTTCAATGCCGCATCAGCCCTAGTAAGAGTACATGGCAGAGCCATTCATCCCGGATCTGCAAAGGGCAAGATGATCAACGCGGTGAGAATTGCCGCAGAGTTTGACTCTATGCTGAATCCCGACGAAATTCCAGAAAAGACCTCCGGCTACGAGGGCTTCCATCATCTTCTTTCTCTTGAGGGTGAAACCGAGGAGGCTACTTCAAAATACATTATCCGTGACCATTCCAAAGAGAAATTTGCAGCTATTAAGGCAGAGTTTGAAAAGGTTGCGAAGACTCTTTGCGAAAAGTACGGTGACGGCGTTGTTGAACTGACTCTCCGTGATTCCTATTACAATATGAAAGAGGTCCTCGAGGACAAGATGCACGTTGTAAAGAGAGCGACTGACGCTATGGAACGCCTTGGGATGACTCCCGTAGCAGTACCGATTCGCGGAGGCACAGACGGCGCAAGACTTTCCTTTATGGGACTCCCATGCCCCAACCTTCCCACAGGTGGTGGAAACTACCATTCCCGATATGAATATGTTTCTATCGACGCGATGGAGAGGTGTGTGGATTTAATCATTGAAATTATCAAAGGATGAGGATTTGTAAATTTTGGCTATAATCCCCGACTGAAGTCCTTGACGTAGGTAACTACGCCTGGCGGACTCCACTCGATGATTCTATCTCAAAATTTCCTAAATCCTACGAATTTGCAAATTTTGGTTGTGATGCGCTAAAAAACATAGGTTTGATAGAAAAAACAAGGGCGATTTTTTCGCCCTTTCTATTTGCATTTTGGGAAGTCAAAAAATATATTTAAAATATCTAAAATCTCTTGACACAAATATTTATTTGTGATATAATACCATGAAATAATATGATGACAAGGAGAAATACGATGATTTTGTTCCCTAATGCTACTATTTTTGACGCTAATGGCACAAGAAAATGTGATATGCAGTTTGATGGGGCATCTCTTTCCGTTTTTGAGGGTGATATGTCCTCTCTTTCCCCTTTTTCTTCCGTAATTCCAAACGTTAATATTTTTCCCGGTTTTCTCGACGTTCACGTTCATTTGAGAGAGCCGGGTTTTTCTTATAAAGAAACCATTTTTAGTGGAACTGCGGCAGCGGCCAGGGGTGGATATACCTCGGTTTGTACTATGCCAAACCTGAATCCGGTGCCGGATTCTTTGAAAAACCTGAAAGAGCAGCTGGATATTATCAATCGCGATGCTTGCATCTCCGTTTATCCTTACGGTGCAATAACTGTTGGAGAGCGGGGTGAGGCGATCGCTGATCTTGAGGAGCTTGCCCCCTTTGTAGCAGGATTTTCCGACGATGGCAGGGGAGTGCAGAGCGAAGATATGATGCGCGAGGCTATGATGCGCGCAAAGGCGCTTGGCAAGATAATCGTTGCTCATTGTGAGGATAATTCGCTTCTTCGCGGTGGCTACATTCATGACGGAGAGTATGCAAAGGCGCACGGACATAGAGGTATTTGCTCTGAGAGCGAGTGGGGGCCCATTGAGAGAGATCTTCGCCTTGTAAAGGAGATCGGCTGTGCATATCATATCTGCCACGTTTCCACAAAAGAGAGCGTTGAGCTTATCCGCCGTGCAAAGGCAGAGGGTGTGAACGTTACTGCGGAAACAGCACCCCATTACATTCTTTTGGATGACAGTGATCTCGTCGAGGACGGTCGCTTCAAGATGAATCCACCTCTGCGCGCAAGAGAAGACAGAGAGGCGATTCTTAAAGGTGTTCTAGATGGAACGATAGACATGATCGCTACCGACCATGCGCCCCATAGTTATGAGGAAAAATCAAAGGGACTTTCGGGCAGCGCCATGGGAATTGTGGGAATTGAATCTGCATTTGCTCTCCTTTATACACACCTTGTGCGAGAGGGAATTATGAGCATGGAAAAGCTCGTGGATCTCTTGGTATATAACCCAAGGGCGAGATTCGGCATTGGTGATGAGGGTAGCTTCACGGTATTCTCCACGGATAGGGAATACGAGATCTCAAAGGATGACTTCCTGTCCAAAGGCAAAAGCACACCGTTTCTTGGCTGGAACGTTTTTGGTGAGTGTGTGCTTACCGTGGCAAATGGCAATGTTGCCTACAAAAATGAAAAGTATATAAAATCCTAAAATAAGGAAAGTATAGTTTACAAAACTGCGAGAAACAAGAGGAAAAGAAGATGGCAAAGAGAAGTGACATTAAAAGAATTTTGATTATTGGTTCAGGACCTATCGTAATCGGACAGGCTGCTGAATTTGATTATGCAGGTACGCAGGCATGCCTTGCGCTGAAGGAGGAGGGCTATGAGGTCATACTTGTAAACTCTAACCCTGCTACAATAATGACAGACACAAGCATTGCAGACAAGGTTTACATGGAGCCCTTGACTCTTGAATATATTGCGAAGATCATAAGATACGAGAGACCTGACGCGATTCTCCCCGGCATCGGTGGACAGACAGGTCTTAATATGGCTATGCTGCTTGAGAAAAAAGGAATCCTTCGCGAATGTGGAGTGAAGCTTCTCGGCACGTCCAGCGAGTCAATTGAAAGAGCTGAGGACAGAGAGCTGTTCAAGGAGCTTTGCCAGAAAGTCGGCGAGCCGGTTATCCCCTCTGAGATCGCAGAAAATGTTGAGGACGCCGTAGCTGCTGCCGCGAGGATCGGTTATCCCGTAGTGCTTCGCCCCGCCTTTACTCTTGGAGGCACCGGTGGAGGATTTGCTTACAACGAAGAGGAGGCTCGCGAGATTGCCAAGAGCGCACTTACCGCCTCCCCTGTAAGCCAGGTTCTTGTTGAGAGAAGTGTCCGCGGATTTAAGGAAATTGAATTTGAAGTTATGCGCGACGGCAAGGACAATGCTATCACCATCTGTGGCATGGAAAATATAGATCCCGTTGGAGTTCACACCGGCGACAGCATGGTAGTTGCCCCGATCCTCACCCTCTCCGATGAGGATGAAAAAATGTTGAAGACCTCTGCACTCAAGCTTATCAAAGAACTGAAAATTGAGGGTGGATGTAACGTTCAGTTTGCAAAACACCCGCAAACCTCTGAATATTACCTTATCGAGGTAAACCCGAGAGTTTCGAGAAGCTCTGCACTCGCATCAAAGGCATCAGGCTTCCCGATTGCAAAGGTTACGGCAAAGATCGCCGTAGGAATGACCCTTGATGAGATCGAGGTTTCAGGCGCGCCCGCCTCTCGCGAACCAAGGCTCGACTACATTGTAGCGAAGCTACCGAGATTCCCGTTTGATAAGTTCACATCCGTGCCAAACAAGCTCGGAACACAGATGAAAGCCACGGGCGAGGTTATGGGCATCGGCTCAAATCTTGAGGAGGCTATTCTCAAATCCGTTCGCTCCCTTGAAACGGGAGTATATCACCTCTATATGCCAAAGTTTGATAATATGTCAAGCGAGGCAATATTCGAATATATCAGCGAGTTCCGTGATGACAACGCCTTTGCTATTGCAGAGCTGCTTCGCCGCGGAGCATCGATTGAAAAAATACATTCAATAACGAAGATCACCGGTTATTTCCTTGAGTCCTTCAAGAAGATCTGCGATATGGAAAAACTCGTTGCCGCCTCCAGCAGAGATCGCGACACGCTTATGGCTGCAAAGAAAATGGGCTTCTCCGATAAATACATCGCAAGGCTCCTTGGATGTGATGAAATATCCGTTTGGCAGCTGCGCCGCGAGCTTGGAGTTGTTCCCTCCTACCTTATGGTAGACACCGCCCACGCAGGTGCGTACATTCCCTATTTCTACTCGTCGTATAGCGGACAGAGCCAGGTGAGATTCACCGATAAAAAGAAAATTTTAGTTCTCGGAGCAGGCCCTATCCGAATTGGTCAGGGCGTTGAGTTTGACTATTCCACAGTTCATGCAGTAAACACCATAAAGTCCTGTGGCTACGAAGCTATCATCATAAACAATAACCCCGAAACGGTTTCCACAGATTACACCACCGCGGACAAGCTCTATTTCGAGCCCCTTACCACAGAGGACGTAATGAACGTTATCGAGCTTGAGAAGCCCTACGGTGTTATAGCATCTCTTGGCGGACAGACTGCCATTAACCTTGCCGAGCCTCTTTCAAAGCGCGGCGTTAAGATCATTGGAACGGACACTGCGGCAATTGACAGAGCAGAGAACAGAGATTCCTTTGAAAAGATCCTTCGCACTCTGGAGATCCCACAGCCAAAGGGTCAGGCAGTTACAAAAATTGAAGACGGTGTAAAGGTTGCCGCAAAGGTAGGTTATCCCGTTCTCGTTCGCCCCAGCTTTGTGCTTGGAGGCAGAGCTATGCAGCTTGTCGGAAACGAAAATCAGCTTCGCAGATACCTGCGTGAGGCAGTTGAGATAGATGAGGACAGACCCGTTCTCGTTGACCATTACATTCAGGGTAAAGAAGTTGAGGTAGACGCTATCTGCGACGGTCGCGACGTTTTCGTTGCAGGAATTATGGAGCTTGTTGAAAGAACGGGCGTTCACTCCGGTGACAGTATTTCCGTTTATCCCGCTTATTCCATCTCCGACAAGGTTAAGGGAAAGATCCTTACCTATACGAAGAAGCTTGGCGTTGAGATCGGAATCGTAGGTCTTTTCAACATTCAGTTCATCGTTGACGAAAAAGAGGACGTTTACGTAATTGAGGTTAACCCAAGATCCTCAAGAACAGTTCCATTCCTCTCAAAATCCACGGGATACTCCCTTGCCGACATTGCTACGGAAGTTATTCTCGGCAGATCCCTCAAGGAGCAGGGAATATTCGACCTCTATCCCGAGGAGAAAAAGAGATGGTACTGCAAGGTGCCGGTATTCTCCTTCACGAAGATCCACGGTGTTGACGCATACCTCTCCCCTGAGATGAAATCCACCGGTGAAGCTATTGGATACGACGACGACCTTTACCGTGCATTCTATAAGGCACTTCAGGCATCGGGAATGAGTGTGCAGAACTACGGAACTATTCTGGTGACCATAGCAAATAAGGATAAAGATGAGGCGCTTCCTCTTATCAGAAGATTCTACAACCTTGGATTTAATATTGAGGCCACCAGCGGAACAGCAAAGTTCTTAAAAGAGCATGGTATCAGAACACGAGTAAAGGGCAAGATCTCCGACGGATCGGAGGATATTCCAAACGCCATAAAAGCAGGGCATCTTGCATACGTGATAAACACTAGCGATATGTCCTCAAACGATCAGCAAATGGACGGTCACGAGATAAGAAGACTGGCAGTAGAAACCAACACCACAATGTTTACATCTCTTGATACTGTAAGAGTTCTTCTTGACGTGCTGGAGGATATTACAATTACTATATCAACAATTGACTCTTGATTTAATTGATTCTTAATTCAAGCGGCTGATTCTTGATTTCAGCGACGAATTCTCGATTTAGTTGATTTTTGATTGAGCTGATTTAAACGATTGATTTTTAATTTATTAGAGGAAAAATGAAAGACGTAAAATTAACGCTTAAGAGCCAGACTGAAATTGCCGAGGATACCTTTGAGGCGGTTTTGGAGGGCGACGTCTCGGACATCAGCGCGCCGGGACAGTTTATAAATATAAAGCTTGACGGTCATTTTCTCCGTCGGCCCATATCCGTTTGCGATCTTGGTGAGAACACCGTCACTATCATCTACAAGGTGGTAGGTGCGGGAACGAGAAAAATGTCCGAGGCACAAATTGGAACAAAGTGGCAGACCCTCACCGGCCTCGGCAACGGATACGATACATCTCTCTCGGGTGATCGTCCCTTGCTTATCGGTGGTGGAGCAGGTGTTCCGCCTATGTACCTGCTTTGCAAAAAACTCATATCCGAGGGAAAGACTCCCTCCGTGATTTTGGGATTTGGAACGAAAAATCAGGTATTTTATAAAGAAAAGTTTACAAAACTTGGTGTTTCCGTGACAGTTACCACTAATGACGGAAGCGAGGGTGTTCATGGATTTGTGACAGATGTTATGGATAACTTCGATTATACATACTTCTATACCTGCGGTCCCGAGCCTATGCTCCACGCCATTTATAATAAATCGAAGACCTCCGGGCAATTCAGCTTTGAGGAGAGAATGGGCTGTGGCTTTGGCGCTTGCATGGGTTGCACTTGCGAAACGAAATACGGAAACAAGCGCATCTGCCGCGACGGCCCCGTGCTGGTAAAGGAGGAGATAATATGGTAAATACTAAGGTTACTCTCTGTGGAATTGAGATAGACAACCCGGTGATTCCCGCCAGCGGTACTTACGGATTTGGCTACGAATTTGCCGAGCTTTACGACATAAACATTCTCGGTACCCTTTCATTTAAGGGAACAACTCTGAATCCGCGTTTTGGTAATCCCACCCCGAGAATCGCAGAATGTGAGGGCGGTATGCTTAACGCTGTGGGGCTTCAGAATCCCGGTGTTGACAAGGTGCTCTCCGAGGAGCTCCCAAAGCTTAGAAGTGTATTTTCAAAGAAGGTTATGGCAAACGTTTCCGGTTTTTCTCTTTACGAGTACTGTGAAACCGTGCGCCGTCTTGAAGCAGATGATTCTATCGGCTGGTATGAGATAAACATTTCTTGCCCTAACGTACACGGTGGCGGCATGAGCTTCGGCACAAGTCCGGAGGCGGCCGGCGAGGTAACTCGCGAGCTTCGTAAAATCACCCAAAAGCCCCTGATAATCAAGCTTTCGCCAAACGTTACAGATATAGTTGCTATCGCTCGCGCTTGTGAAGAAAACGGAGCCGACGGCATAAGCCTCATAAACACCCTCATGGGTATGAGAATAGACTTGAAAAAGAGAAAACCCATCCTCGCAAACAAGACCGGAGGACTTTCCGGCCCGGCAATAAAGCCCGTGGCTCTGCGCATGGTTTATCAGGTTTTTGAGGCAGTGAAAATTCCCATCGTCGGCATGGGCGGCGTAGAAACGGCAGAGGACGTAATAGAATTTATGCTGGCAGGTGCTACCGCTGTGGAGGTTGGTGCTGCAAATCTGGTTGACCCCATGGCGGCAAAAAAGATCATTGAGGATCTTCCCTCGATTATGAAAAAATACGGAATAGATAATTTGAAAGATATAATAGGAGGTGCGCACTGATGAAGCGTGACGTAATTATTGCTTGTGACTTTGCAAGCGCAGAGGAAACATTTAAGTTTCTTGATAAATTCGAAGGAAAGAAGCCTTTTGTAAAAATCGGCATGGAGCTTTACTATGCAGAGGGTCCCAGCATCGTTCGTGAGATAAAGGCAAGAGGACACAAGATCTTCCTTGACCTGAAGCTTCACGACATTCCAAACACGGTAAAAAAGGCAATGGCAGTTCTTTCCCGCCTTGACGTTGATATGTGTAACCTTCACGCTGCAGGCACTGTTAATATGATGCGCGCGGCTCTCGAGGGACTTACAAGACCTGACGGAACAAGACCTCTCCTTATCGCTGTAACACAGCTTACCTCCACCTCGGAAGAAACTATGAGGAGTGATCTTCTTATCGACCGCCCTCTTGACGAGGTCGTTATGCACTATGCGGAATGTGCAAAAGAGGCAGGCCTTGACGGTATAGTTTGCTCTCCTCGCGAGGCAGGTAAGGTTCATGACAGATGCGGCAAGGACTTCGTTACAGTAACTCCCGGTGTCAGATTTGCAGACGGTGACGTAGGCGATCAGGTTCGCGTTATGACTCCTGCCGAGGCAAAGAAGATCGGCTCTGATTTCATCGTTGTAGGTCGTCCTATCACTGCATCAGAAGATCCGGTTGCGGCATACGAGAGATGCTTGCGAGAGTTTATATAAAAACAAAAAACAGCTGAAAATGTAAATAATTATTCTCAAAAACATTGATTTTTTGAGAGAAGGAGATAAAAATGACAAACAGAGAAAAACAAATTGCAAGTGATTTGCTTTCAATAAAAGCAGTGTTCTTCCGCCCCGACGAGCCTTTCACCTGGGCAAGCGGAATAAAGAGTCCCATCTATTGTGATAATAGACTTACCCTCACAGCTCCCGAGGTAAGAGGTCACGTTGAGGAAGGACTTGCCGAGCTTGTTCGCGAGCATTATCCCGAGGCAGAGGTTCTTATGGGAACTTCCACAGCAGGTATCGCACACGCAGCTATCGTAGCGCATCTTCTTGATATGCCTATGGGTTACGTTCGCTCAGGCGCAAAGGACCACGGCAGACAGAATCAGATCGAGGGTCGCCTTGAGGCGGGGCAGAAGGTTGTTGTAGTGGAAGACCTCATCTCCACAGGCGGCTCCGTTATTGAGGTTGTAAACGTTCTTCGTGAAGCAGGTGCAGAGGTTCTTGGTGTAGTATCCATCTTCACCTATGGTATGAAAAAAGGATTGGAACGTCTTGCCGCAGCAGAGGTTAAAAACATCAGCCTTACCAATTTCGACTGTGTAGCAGAAGTTGCTGCAGAGAGCGGATACGTAAAAGAGAGCGATATCACCCGTCTTATCGCGTTTAGGAATAATCCTTCCGACGAAAGCTGGATTTCTGCGGAATAATTTTGGTGTATGCTTTGTTATAGCTCCGATACTCGCCTTGCAAAAAAAGTATTGCACAACGCAACCTAAATAGTTAACATAAAGAAGAAGGTAAAATATGAGAAACCTTATAAACATACTCGACCTTAGCACTGAAGAAATTGACGAAATAGTTGATCTCGGAACGGACATTTATAATAATCCCGAGAAATATAAAAACGCTTGTCAAGGAAAAATTCTGGGTTCGCTTTTCTTTGAGCCATCCACCAGAACGCGCCTTTCCTTTACCTCTGCAATGATGGGACTTGGTGGCAACGTTCTTGGATTTTCCCAGGCGGCAAATTCATCTATCGCCAAGGGAGAGACCGTAGCAGATACAGTCAGAATGGTAGATGCATACTCGGACATAATCGTAATGCGACATCCAAAAGAGGGGGCGCCCATCGTGGCATCCAACGTGGCAAACGTACCGATAATCAACGCAGGTGACGGCGGACATTTTCATCCAACCCAGACCCTGACGGATCTCATAACTATCAAGCATAAAAAGGGCGGATTTGATAATCTTACCATAGGCATTTGCGGTGACCTTAAGTATGGCAGAACGGTACATTCCTTAATAGCTGCAATGGTTAGATATTCGGGTATTCGCTTCGTGTTGATCTCTCCTGACGAGCTTGCCTTGCCGGATTACGTTAAGGACGAATATCTTTTCCCATACGGTGTAGAGTTTGCCGAAACAGACAATCTTGAGGCAGCTATCCCCACTCTCGATATTCTCTATATGACGAGGATCCAGGCGGAAAGATTTGAATCAAGAGAGCAGTATGAAAGACTTAAGGACTCCTATGAGCTTACAAAAAGTAAGTTGTATTATGCAAAGAGTGATCTGTCTATCATGCACCCACTTCCCAGGGTGAATGAGATCGCAACTGACGTTGACGAAGATCCTCGCGCCCACTATTTCCTTCAGGCAGAGCTAGGCAGATACGTACGCATGGCATTGATCATAAAGCTCCTCCAAACGAAGGGTGAGGACGATAGACGCGTTTTCGGAACGGAAAGACCGGATCTCGTTTGCAAAAATCCTCATTGCATAAGCCTTACCGAAAGAGGAGTGGAAAAGCTGTTTATCAGTGGCAGATGTATCTATTGCGATCAGACTGCAGAGCCTGTGAAAGATGCAAAAACAAAATAATACCGATAAACGCAAAAGTACACTTTAGGATAAAACCGCTAAAAATGTAAAACATAATTTACAAAACACAATACAAAACATAAAAAGAGCAGGAACTGTGGTGATTAACCATTTGTTCTTGCTCTTGTTTTTATTGATTTTTCTTCTTGATTTTTGCAACAATAGTATGTAAAGGGAGAAAAATGATCAGATATTGATCTTGTTTTCGATGCCGTAAAGCTCAAGCTTCATCTGCTTTTGATGTTCAACAGCTGCCTTCATACGTGCAATCTCCTCGGGGGAGAATCTATCAAGCTGACCGTCCTTTAATTTATTCTTATACATATCGTCCATTGTGAGGGCAAAGTAAATATCCTCTGCAATAGTGTGGTTATCGCGCTCGCAAACTACGATATTGGAATTGCCGAGAAGAAGCTCCTCTACTGCCAGAACGCCGAGTCTGGATGCGAGGATTCTGTCACGAAGACTTGGATTTCCACCGCGAACTATGTGTGCAAGGCGGGCAAATCTTGTTTCAACACCGGTGGTGCTTTCGATCTTTTCTGTGAGAGCGGGGCCGTACTCTGCGCCAAGTCCTTCGGAAACGATAACGATGAAGTTACGCTTGCCAAGGTTGCGACCCTCTTTGATCTTTTTACAGATAGAATTATCATTGTGTGGGAACTCGGGGATAACAACTGCAGTTGCACCGGAGGCAATACCCGTATTCAGGGCAATATCTCCGCAGCCGCGTCCCATAACCTCAACTACGTTACATCTTGCGTGAGATTCGCAGGTGTCGCGCAGCTTATCGATAAGATCTACTACAGTGTTCATTGCAGTATCGTAGCCGATGGTATTGTCGGTGGATGCAATATCGTTATCAATTGTGGCAGGAATACCTACGCAGGGAATGCCGGCGTTTGAAAGTGACATAGCACCCTTGAAAGTTCCGTCACCACCGATGCAAACCAAACCCTCAATGCCGAACTTATGGCAGTTTGCAACTGCTTTTGCAAGTCCCTCGGGGGTCTTCATTTCATCACAGCGGTCGGAATAAAGGATTGTTCCACCCTTGTTGATTGTATTTGAAACGTCACGAACCTGGAAAGGCTTGATATCGCCTGAAATAAGTCCTGAATAACCGCGGTAAACGGCAACGACCTCAACTCCGCGACGAACAGCAGTACGAACTACGGCTCTTACAGCAGCATTCATGCCGGGCGCGTCGCCACCTGAGGTAAGTACACCAATTCTCCTAATGCTCATAATATCTCCAATCTGCAGGCACTTTCTCCTGCAAAAATAAACTAGTAAAAAACCAACGGATATATTGTATCACTTTTTTTCTCAATTTACAATCCCTAAACGGGCATTTTTTTGCAAAATGTGAAAAAATAACAAAAAAGAAATAAAAAGATAGAGGATTTTCCCAAAAATAGCCAAAGAATTCTTGACAAACAGTAAAAAAGATGCTATAATTCTATTTGTATATCTATGTATATTTCGAAACTTTTAGCAAAGGTAATATAAATTCACGAAAACGGAGGAGGAAATATGTATATAGCATTAATAGCAGATGACAATAAAAAAGAATTGATGGCGCAGTTTTGTATCGCATATTCCGTAATCCTTAGCAAGCATCATCTTTTCGCGACTCAGGCTACGGGTCATTATATTTCCGACGCATCAGGCCTTGAGATCGAAACATTCATGAACGGTTCTATGGGTGGTAAGGAGCAGATCGCCTCCCGCGTTTCGTTTGACGAGATAGATATTGTGTTCTACTTCAGAAGTACCAGCGAAGATAGGGTTGCTGCAGAGGATGAGATAAATTTGCTCAGGCTTTGCGATATGTATAACGTTCCCGTCGCTACCAATATTGCTACGGCTGAGGTACTTGTTACCGCTATCGAGAGTGGCGCTCTTAATTGGAGAGAGCTTATTAATCCGAGAAGCGAATATAATCTTCGTAAACGTAAGTTTTGATAGAAATGGGAGTAAGGTTTGCTTATTCCCATTTTTGAATTATTATACTCACGGGCTTTCCCGTTATCAAAAATCAGTCTTGTTAGTTGGAGCTTGTTATGGAAAAGATCTATGACGTAAAAATAAATATACTTTCGGTTATCAGCACTGTTGGCGCAAATCCGGGAGATGAGGACAGGAGCGAGGGGACCTATGATGGAAAGCTTCGTGAATACGACGGTGGAAAGATTTGCCTTACCTACAGTGAGAGAACGGAGGGGGGAGAGGTCAGCTCCGAAATCCATATTCTTGATGGCAGAACGGTGGTTAAGCGCCGTGGCGCAATAGTTTCCGATATGGTATTTGCCGAGGGAAAAAAGAACACCTCTCTTTATACGATCCCACCACATTCCTTTGATATGACGGTGGAGTGCCGTCGCCTTAAGGTGCAGATGGGTGATAGAGAGGGCAGAGTAGATCTGCTTTACAAGATGGAGATCGGTGGCGAGTCCAGATCTTGCAGAATGAGGATAGTATGGAACTGAACGAATATAAAACCAAACTGAAAAGCGATTCTCTCGGCGGTGTCTACGTCTTTGCAGGTGAGGAGGATTATCTTAAGCGATACTACCTCAGTGAGCTGCGTCGGGTATGCCTCTCGGACGAGAGCTTTGCAATTTTCAATCATGCCAAGCTTGATGGCAGAGATCTTGACTTTGCCGCTCTTGGCGAGGCTATAAAATCTCCGCCGATGATGAGCGAATATAAGCTGATCGAGTGGCATCATGCGGATTTTACTGCGCTGACGGATAAGGAATTTGAGCTGTTCTTCGACGTCTGCGCCCTTGCACAGGATTACCCTTACGCCGTGGTGGCTTTCATTACTACGGCAGACGGCTTTGAGGCAAATAGCAGAAAAAAGAAAGCTTCAAATCAGAAAAAAGTGCAGGATATGACGAACTTCCTGCTGTTCAATAAATCAACGGATAATCAGCTTTATTCATGGCTGAAAAAGCACTTTGAAGCAAACGGAGTATCGGTCACTCTTGACACCTTGAAGGCACTTATTTTCCGTAGCGGAAGATCTATGGATACCCTTGAAAAGGAAGTGAAGAAGATCGCCTACATGGTGCTTTCTCGAGGGAGAAATACGGCTACGGTGGATGACGTAAACGAGGTTGCATCCTCAACGCCCGAGTGTGATACCTTCGCTTTTTCAAACGCTATCGGCGAGAGGGATCGCGCCTTGGCATTCAAGGCGCTGGAGGAGATGAAATTCCGCAGAGTAGATCCCGGAGTCATCTTCGCCATGATGTCCCGCAGCTTCTCCGAGCTTTCTGCCATCTCCCAGCTTTTAGCCGAGGGGGGCGGTCAACGTGACGTTGAGGAAAAATTCGGCATAAACAAGTATCGTGTTCCTCACCTATTAAGCTCTGTAAAACGCTACGGAAAAGACAAGCTCTCCGAGATAATGAGCGAGCTTGCAAGGATAGATGCGGCGTCAAAATTTGGTGGAATCGCGGGATATACTGCAATCGAGATTTTTGTTGCCACCCACCTATAATCCCTGATTTTGACAATTAGAGTTTGCAAAATAAAGAAAAAACTACCGAACTTGCGAATTTGCGAGTTCGGTATTAAAATAGAGAAAAAGAAAATGAACAAAGTGATTATACCAAAGAATTACACATCGCCCCTTGGACTTTACAAAACCCAAAGAGCGATCTCATTCATAAAACAGACCTTTCAGCGCACCCTATCGGAGAGGCTGTCACTGCTTCGCGTTTCTGCGCCGCTTTTCGTGGCAGAGGGCTCGGGACTTAACGATGATCTTAACGGAACGGAGCGCCCCGTAAGCTTTGATATTCCCTCGGCGGAGATCTACGGTCAGGTAGTTCACTCCTTGGCAAAGTGGAAGCGCCAGGCACTTCTCGAATACGGCTTTCCCATCTATGGGGGATTATATACGGATATGAACGCTATCCGCCGCGACGAGGAGCTTGACAACATTCACTCTATCTATGTTGACCAGTGGGACTGGGAGAGGATCATTACGAGAGAGGATCGAAATGTTGATTATCTGAAGGGTATTGTTACCCAGATAGTAAGCGCGATTTACGACGTCAGCGTAATGCTTCGTGAAAAATTCCCGGAGCTTGTATGTGAGATATGCCCCTTGGTTGAATTTATCACCTCGGAGGAGCTTCTTGCCCTCTATCCTGATCTTTCGCCGGAGGAGCGCGAGTATCGGTTTGTAAAGGAGCATAAGACTGCTTTCATAATGCAGATAGGCGGCAAGCTTTCCGACGGCAAGCCTCACGGTGGCAGAGCGCCGGACTATGATGACTGGTCACTGAACGGTGACATTATTTTCTATCACGAGCCTTTGGACATTGCTCTTGAGATCTCCTCCATGGGCATCAGGGTTGACGAGGAAACTCTCCTTTGTCAGCTGAGGGAAAGAGGACTTGAGGAGCGGGCAAATCTTCCGTTCCACAGAAAATTGCTGGCGGGTGAGCTGCCATTAACTGTTGGTGGCGGTATCGGTCAGTCAAGGCTCTGTATGCTTCTGCTCGGCACGGCTCATATAGGTGAGGTGCAGGCAAGTATATGGGATGAGGAAACCATTAAAAAATGCCGGGAAAACGGTATACATCTATTATAAAAAACAAGAAGCGAGGGCTGGAAAACGGCTCTCGCTTCTTTCTTAAGTTGTCAGTAAATAGGTGGTGCATATATCGAATCGTATATGAAACCGAAAATTGCCAAAACAGACAAAACCAATAGTGTGATAAAAAGTGCGGAAATAGATTTTTTCATTTGCTTATACCTCCTCACCATGTATAACACTAAAAATCGTGAAAAGGTTACAGATTTTTACAAAAAATTAAAGCTCAACCTCAACGTATGGGGTAAGAATAAGTCTGTCCTCAAAATCAAAGCTTTCGGGATCGATGCTATCGATAAGTCCGTAGTGAGTAGGAACAGCGCACTTGGCATCGATCTCATAGGCAAAGTCTGCCGCGTCCTTGGCATGCATGTTGTTGCCTCTGCCGTTAATGGGGAGGAATGCATAGTCTACGCCGTCCTCTACAAGGTCAAGCACGTCATCAATAACGTCATAGTTATAGAGGGTGTCACCGCTTACGTAGTAGGTCTTCTTGCCGTCGTCAATAATGAAACCAACAGCAGATCTATCGCTGTGCTCTGCATGAACGGAGTAGAAGGTAACGCCGCACTCGCTCCAAACCGTGTGGGGAGCAAGAAGAACGAGATTGTGGTCGCCCACCATAGGTGCGAGGTGATTATACGCGCTCTCGGAGGCGAGGATCGTTACAGTTTTGTCGGCTCTGCGAAGAAGCTCTCTGATGGTTTCTTCGTTGCAGTGATCAACGTGATCGTGCGTTATGAGAATAAGGTCAGGGTTTGCATCAAAGAAGCTTTCGTCAACGGAAATTCTTCTAGCTTTTTTGGGATCGCGTTCTGCCATAGTGTCGGCAAAATAGGGATCGACCATGATGCTAAGACGACTGTTTTTGAATAAAAAACCTGCCTGTGTTAACCAAGTGACTTTCATCTGCGTTTTCTCCTATAATGAAAAATCAGTGCTTTTTGTAAAATATTATTGGCAAAATCTGTAGATTATCTTGTCATTCTGAGGATTTTAAGCTTATAGTCCTGCTTAGGATCGCGGAACTTGCCCTTGTATGCGCTCTCGTAAAGAGCCTTTGCGACCTCTCTGTCAGTATAACCGCCAAGACCAAACTCATACATACAACCGAGGGTGTACGCCGCCTGGGGATTGCCAAAGTGGTTGCATACCTCGAGGATCGCTCTTGCGTCCTTGAACTTCTGCTGATAGATGAGGCGCATAGCCTTTGAGAAGAGCTGGCGGGAGAGTGCCTTTGTCTTGTTGTGAGAGAGTCTGTCAAATTCCTCTCTTGCTCCTGCGGAGCCGTATCTTATAGCCTTTGTGAGAAGGTCCATAGCAACGTCAAAGTTGAAAGCAGTACCAATACCTCTTGCAAAGCATCTGCCGAGGTGGTAAACCGCTTCCATATCACCCTTCTTAACAGCGAAGCCGTACCAGAAGAATGCTGCGGGACGGTTGATCTTTGTGCCAATACCGTTCTCATAGAATCTTGCAAGCTCAATGTGAGAGGGGAGGTAACCCATAGCGGCGGAGAGGCTCATGGCTTCAAACGCCTTTGTGGGATCGCTTTCCTCGTCGCGAAGGGCGATTTTATAGAGATGCTCTCTCTGCTGGAGAAGCTCCATAGCCTTTCTGCGGCAGTTGTCATCACCCTGATTTCCACCGGTCTTGTAAAGCTCAATAGCGTAGGCGATGTTGCAGGGAACAAGCTCTCCGTCACGGAAGATGTCACCCATAGCCTCGTATGCGCTGCTGTAACCCATGGAGGTGGCGTGCTTATAATAATCAAGAGCGCGCTGAATATCCTGATCAACGATCTTGCCGGAAACGAACATATCGCCAAGGTACTTTGCCGCGTCGGATGAGCCTGCTGCGAGAGCCTGTTCGAGAACGGTGATCGCCTCGTTTGCCTCAATAGGACCGCCGATGCCCTCTGCAAGGAGTATACCAAGCTCGTAGAGAGCCTGAGGGTCGCTGTTTTCGGAAAGAAGTCTTGAGAGCTTACGTCTTGCTTCGCCGAAGCCAAGCTTTTCCGCATCACGGATAAGACGGCGGATAATGGCATCTCTGTTAACGAAGATGGGCATTGGAGGCTCGTGGCTCTCGGTCTTGCGGAGCGCAAGCTTAAGTCTTATTGCGTAGATCGGTGGGATAGTAAGTCTATCCATAAACCATCTTGCAAAATGCTCGTTTGGCTCAACGCCGATTCCGTTATAATATCTCTTTGCCATGGTAACGGTAGCCTGTGTGTCATCACAAGCGGCAGCCATAGCATAATAATAAGTAGCGGTATCCTCGTCACCACCTCTGCGATACATTTCAGCAGCCTTTGGATAAGCGTCGGTAGAGCCGATAAGTGCTGCGAATGCGAGCCAGAAACAGCTAACCTTTTCATCCGTCTTTGCAAGAAGGCAGGAATACTTGTATGCGGAGTATGCATCGTTCTTCTTTGCAGCAGAAAGGTAGTATCCCGATGCAAGATCAAGATCCTTTGGCACGATTCTGCCCTTTTCAAGAATTGCGGCATATTCTCTCTCTGCATCAAGAATGCCTCTGTTAGCAAGGAAGTGCAAATTTTCCTTGACTGTATCAAAATCGCGGCTCTTTGCCGCAGCTCTTGCCTCTTTCATCATATCGGAGGCTTCAAGCGCTGTAACCGTGTATTCTACACGGCAGTTTGGGCAGTGGCTCTCACCCTTATAGTCGCAAAGGCCACCGCAGTTTTTACATTTAATCATGACTATCTCCATCCTGTACATATTTTTCCAACATACATTTTACACCAAATAAACCATTTTGTCAATCTGCATTCCAAAAAAATATTAAAATATTTACATTTGATACCATTTTTAGGTTATTTCTTTAAAATTACTTTAATAAACTGTTAACAATAGAGTTTTTTTATTGACTTTACCGGTGAGGTGTGCTAAAATCGTTGTAATAACGTTGACGGCAAGACGCTTAAATTATAAAAGAAAGGAGGATTTTTTGATTATGATGCAAATAAAGGCAAAGGTTAAGGAGAGATTATTAGAAATCTTTGCGAAAATCAAAAAAATCTTCATAGAGAGGAAGCAGCAGATCAAGGGCCTTGCCAGTGCCCTAGGCATGGTTCTTCTCGTATCGGTTATAACATTCGTGATTTTGCTTCTCACGAACGTGGTTGGATTCCAGCCTGAGGGGGGCCTCGGCTTTAACGTAGAGGTGTTCGAAGCTTATACCGGATCCGTTCTTGGAACTCTCGGAATTGTATTTGTTCTCAGTGTTCTTGGTATTCTCCTCTGCTTCATTCCCGGTCTTTCCGCGGCATCTATCGCTTTGGTTATGACCATCTATCCAAACGAGTTTGATGCATTTTTAGTATCGTTTGCAAGAGTAGTTATGACCTCCGCGCTTCTCTATCTTCTCGGTAGACTTGGCGGCTACAATCTCTGCAAAAAGCTCCTCGGTGAGGAGGACACGGAGAAAGCACTTACGCTTCTTCGCGATAACGGAACCATCTACTTCCCCCTTATGATGATGTTCCCCATCTTCCCTGACGATGCGCTCACAATGGTTGCAGGCACAATCAAGATGAAGATGGCGTGGTTCATTCCCTCTATCATCGTGGGACGCGGCGTTGGCGTATTCACCATCGTTTACGGAATTTCAAGATTCCTTCCAAATCCCGATTCAGCACACTACGCATACGATTGGTTCGTTCTCGCAACTATTATTGCTTTTGCGCTGTACTGCGTTTTCTATCTCGCCACAAAGCTTAATAAGAACATGGCTCTCCAGAGAGCAGGTAAGTATAAGCCCTTCAGCTTCAAGAACGTTAAGCCTGAGGAAAAGTTCGGTGCAGGCGTGGCAGCAGTTTCTCTCGTAATTACGGGACTTCTGGTAGTTCTCACAGCTCCCGAGATATTTGACGTTGCTCCAAGCAAACTCTGGGATACAATGATGAGCATCGGTATTGCAAAGTGGTTTGAGATCCTTGTGATGACTGTGTTCTGGGCGGTTATGTGCTTCTTCGCCGGAAGATCGCTTTATCAGCTTTATAGGCACATTGCAACTTATGGCAAACCCATTTTCGCCATGCGAAAGCTCACTTTGCTTCGCTTCATTCCCGTTGCTGCAACAGTGGTTATCGCTCTTATTGCAACCCTTATTGCAAGCTTCTTTGATTTCTTCCCGAAGATGGAGCATTTCTACGATCTGATGATCCTTATCACAGCTTACATAATCTGGCCCACCGCCATTTATGCTCTTTCTTCAAAGATAACCTCAAAGATCAAGAAGCTTATAGATAAGTCCCATACGGCAAAGGAAGTTTTTATGGCTGCAGAGGAAAAACCTGCTCCCACAGAGGAGGCAAAAGCTGCTGATGAGCAGTAAAATTTTGTGATAAATAACTGAATAAATAAAAAACCGCTTCGATGAAAAAACAAAGTCGAAGCGGTGTTTTTTGCGTTTTTTGTAAATAAACATTTTCTTTTTGGGCAAAATATCTATGCAAACTCAAAAAAGAGGTAAAGGATATGTTCGCAAAAAAGAGAAAATGTATGAATCCGTATATAACGATAATCGTGCTTGGCATGGCAGCTGTAGGAGTGGTCAGTATGGTGGATAAATGCCGCGCCATGTGCTCTGAAAAGATGGAGTGCATGAAAGAAAAATTACCCATGATGTTTCAGCACGAGATGTGAAAATTCTATGACAGCAGTCCGCGCTTTGGCTCCTCCTTCGGGAGGGGCTTTTTTATTGTTTTTTCAAAAAGATGTGTCCCTTGTCATAGGTGCTACATATAATATAAATATGAAAGCTTTTGCTTTCAAAAACACCTCGTGGACTTTTGGAGGTGAATATGACAATTAAAGTATTTGGCGGTGGAGATAGAGTAAAAATAGCTGCGGAAGTTTTGGCAAAAAAACTTGACGAGCTTTTCCCTGACAGCGATAAAAACCTTATTATTCTGCCCATTCCGACAACGAGGGATCGCATGAGTATCACGGGATCGGATACAAGGCTTGAGGAGCTTTTGAATATAACAAAAAAAGGAGATATGATTGCGGGCTATGGCATACCTCCCGGTCTTCGCATGATTCTTGAAAATCGCGGAGCTCTGGTGTATGATAGTGCTGATGACGAGGCGTTTCTTTTAGAAAATGCAAGAATAACTGCCCACGGAGCACTTGGTAGGATCCTGACGGAAACAGAGCGGGACCTATCGGAGTTAAAGGTGGGCATCATCGGCTATGGAAGAATTGGCTCCGCGCTCTCCGAGCTTTTGCTTTTCCTTGGATCTTCGGTACGGATATACACTGCAAATCGTCGCAAGGTAAGTATGCTTGCAGAGTCGGGTGCCGACGTAAAAGAGCTTACGCCCAAGGAAAAATATGACGGACTCGACATCCTAATAAACACTGCGCCACACAGGTTGATGACTCCCAAAAAAGAGGAGGAGCTGCACCGAAGAGGTGTGAAAATGATTGAGCTTGCCTCAGGGAAGAATTTCACCTCCGAGTGGGTCGTCCTGATGCCATCGATCCCCGACAGAATGTATCCCCTGAGCGCGGGAAGGCTCTATGCAAAGCATATTTATAACGCCTTTTTCGGAGAAAAAAACGAGGCTGAAAAAGCTTAACCACATCACAGAAAAAATACCGGCCGTGGGAAAACCACGGTCGGTGAAAAATAGACAAGGTAAACAAAAAATAAAAATAGCCGCATTTTGTAAACTTTGTTTTACTTATTACAGTTTTTTGCGGCAGAATGGAGAATACTTATGATAGGTTTTGCAATGTGCGGATCCTTTTGCACCCATGGAGAGGCCGTGGAGTCGCTGCGAAAGCTCCTTGCCGCAGGGTATGAGGTTCAGCCAATAATGAGTGAGTGTGCCTACGAAACGGACACCCGATTTCATCTGGCAGAGGATCTGCGGTGCGAGGTTGAAATTCTGACGGGCAGAAAGGTTATACATACGGTGGCAGATGCCGAACCCCTCGGGCCGAGAGAGCCTCTTGACGCTTTGATAATCGCTCCTTGTACGGGCAATACTCTGGCGAAGCTTTCAAACGGGATCACCGACACTGCCGTCACCATGGCAGCAAAGGCACATCTGCGGCAGGATCGCCCCCTGCTTATCGCTTTGGCAACTAACGATGCCATGTCACAAAATCTTGGAAACCTCGGACATCTTCTTACGCGAAAATCCGTGTATTTCGTTCCCATGAAGCAGGATTCACCAAAGTCCAAGCCTCATTCCCTTGTGGCTGATTTCTCTCTCGTCGGGGAGAGCTTTGACGCTATGATGAAAGGAGAGCAGCTTCGCCCTTTGTTCCTGTAAATACTTTCTCCTATTTTTAGAAAACGATCAGTATGGCAGGTAAAGTTTTTCGGTTCTTGGAAAACAATCGGTGTGACGGTCAAAGCTTCTGTCGCCTCTGTCAAGAAATCAGCAATTAATTTATCAGGTTTTCATTTTAAAAAATCAAAAAAGTCGCCCCGGCTTGTGGGCGACTTTTGAGCATAAAGGCATCACGTTGTTTGTGTGTAAAAGGCTCACGTTGTTTGAGCGCAAGGGGATCGCGTTGCTCTGACGCTTACCTCACCTGTAAAAACTCTGCCGATTGTTCCGTCTTCTTTTTTTACGTTGAGAGAATAGTCACGGTTCAGAGAAATAGCAAAAGCAGGGTAGCTTTCCGTAAGAGTGGTGACTGTAATGGCTTTGCCGAGAGTGATGAGGCGGCTCTTATATTCGTTAAAAAGATCCTCCGAATCAAGTGCCGAAATGCCTGCAAGAAATTGGCTTGTGAAATCTGAAATCAAAGCTTCCTTATCTATTTTTTTACCGCATTCCGCCTCAAGGCTGGTGGCGATACCGCGGATCTCGCTGTCAAAATCATCACCGTAGAGATTTACGCCGATGCCCGCGATGAGGTAGTCGTATTTTCTGCTTTTCGGGTCAATCATACCCTCGATAAGTATTCCGCCCAGCTTTCGCCCCCCTAAAACAAGGTCGTTCACCCATTTGATTTGTGGAGTGGTGTTGCACTGTTTTTCAATTGCAAAAATCATGGAGATGGCTGTGAGAGCCACAATGGGCGTTGTATCAGAAACGTCAAAATCAGGCTTGAAAAGTAAACTTATGTATGCGCCTGCGCCACTTTTTGAGTAAAACTTGCGAGAGTAGCGTCCTCGCCCCATTGTTTGTTCCTCTGCGGTGATCACGGTGGGACTGCCTTTCCAATCAGGGCCTTGCGCATATTTTTTTGCCTGCTCGTTCGTAGAATCGGTACATGAAAATTCTATAGTAGTGATACCGTATTTTTCTGTAATTTTCACCGTGGCACACCTCCCTTTTTTAGTATTTTACCACAACGGGCGGCTTTTTTCAAGTGGGAAAGAGGCGCTATATCTTAATTTTTTTAAAAAGACTTGACAAATTCCAAAAAATATTATATAATTCAATAGTAAAAGCAATGACGAAGACAGTAACCTTCGGAAAAATCCTGCAGAGAGCCGACGTTTGGTGCGAGTCGGTGGAGAGTACCCCTAGTGTGAATATCACTTCCGAGCTGCGCCCCCGAACGAAAAAGTAAGGTGCGCCGTGAGCCAGACGTAAAAGTGGGCGCATATTGTTAGATATGTTAAGGTGGTATAGCGTTTTTTAACGTCCTTTTCTTATTTGGAGAGGGCGTTTTTTGTTTTCTATATGAGTAAAATATAAATCACAAATATAAATTCATAACTACAGGAGAAATTAAAATGGAAGTTTATGAAAAGGTCTCAACGAACCTGTCATTCGTTGAAAGAGAAAAGGCAGTAAGACGCTTCTGGGAAGAAAACAAGGTCTTCGAAAAGAGCGTTGATGCATCAAAGGGCGATTATTACACATTCTTTGACGGCCCTCCAACAGCAAACGGCAAGCCTCACATTGGCCACGTTCTTACAAGAGTAATCAAGGACATGATGCCAAGATACCACACCATGAAGGGCAGAAAGGTTCTTCGTAAGGCGGGTTGGGATACACACGGTCTTCCCGTTGAGCTTGAGGTAGAGAAAAAGCTTGGTATCGACGGCAAAGACCAGATCGAGGCATACGGCCTTGAGCCATTCATCTCTCATTGTAAAGAGTCTGTTTGGCAGTACAAAGAGATGTGGGAGGACTTCTCCGGCACAGTTGGCTTCTGGGCTGATATGGATAACCCCTACGTTACTTATACAAACGATTTCATCGAGTCCGAATGGTGGGCTCTTAAAAAGATCTGGGACAAGGGTCTTCTTTATAAGGGATATAAGATCGTTCCCTATTGCCCTCGCTGCGGCACCCCCCTCTCCTCTCACGAGGTTGCACAGGGTTATAAGCTTGTAAAGGAGAGATCTGCAGTTGTTCGCTTCAGATGTCTTGACGAGGACGCGTATTATCTTGCATGGACGACCACCCCCTGGACACTCCCCTCAAACGTTGCACTCTGCGTAAACCCCGACGAGGTATATTGTAAGGTAAAGGCTTGCGACGGCTACACCTACTATATGGCAAAGGCGCTTCTTGATCAGATTCTCGGAAATCTCGAAAGAGAAGAAGGAACTCCTGCATACGAGATCATCGCAGAGATGAAGGGTGCAGATCTTGAGCATCGCCCCTATGAGCCTCTCTTTGAATGTACAGGCAAGGAAGCAGAACGCCAGGGCATGAAGGCACACTACCTTACCTGCGACGGTTACGTTACCATGTCCGACGGTACAGGTATCGTTCATATTGCTCCTGCCTTCGGTGAGGACGACTCCAAGGTTGGCAGAAAATACGGTCTTCCCTTCGTTCAGTTTGTTGACGGCAAGGGTGAGATGACAGAAGAAACCGATTACGCAGGCGTTTTCGTTAAGAAAGCAGATCCCCTCATCCTTGAGGATCTTAAGAAGGGTGGCAAGCTCTTCTCCGCGCCTAAGTTTGAGCATGATTATCCTCACTGCTGGAGATGTAACACTCCTCTTATCTACTACGCTCGTGACACTTGGTTCATCAAGATGACAGAGGTGAGAGAAAAGCTCATCGCAAATAACAATACGGTAAACTGGATTCCCGAGAACATTGGTAAGGGCCGCTTTGGCGACTGGCTTGAAAACGTCCAGGACTGGGGACTTTCCAGAAACAGATATTGGGGTACCCCTCTTAACATTTGGGAATGCTCCTGCGGTCACAAGCACTCCATCGGCTCTATCGAGGAGCTGAAATCCATGTCCTCTAACTGCCCCGACAATATCGAGCTTCACAGACCCTTCATCGATGCGGTTACTATCAAGTGTGATAAGTGCGGCGGTGAGATGGTAAGAGTTCCCGAGGTTATCGACTGCTGGTTTGACTCCGGCTCGATGCCCTTTGCACAGTGGCACTATCCCTTTGAAAATAAAGAGCTGTTTGAAAAGCAGTTCCCCGCAGACTTCATCTCCGAGGGTATCGACCAGACAAGAGGTTGGTTCTACTCCCTGATGGCGATCTCTACCCTTATCTTCGATTGCGCTCCTTATAAGAACGTTCTCGTTCTCGGTCTTGTGCTTGATAAGGACGGACAGAAGATGTCCAAGTCCAAGGGCAATGCAGTTGACCCATTTGAGGCACTTGATCAGTACGGTGCAGACGCTATCCGTTGGTACTTCTATTCCAATTCTGCGCCATGGCTTCCCAATCGCTTCCACGGTGATGCCGTTATTGAGGGTCAAAGAAAGTTCATGGGTACTCTCTGGAATACTTACGCATTCTACGTGCTTTACGCTAATATCGACGGCTTTGATCCCACAAAATACACTCTTAACAGAAATACTCTTTCCGTTATGGATAAGTGGATCCTCTCAAAGCTTAATTCCACCGTTAAAAAGGTTGATAATCTTCTTGAAAATTACAAGATCACCGAGTCCACCAGAGTACTTGAGGGCTTTGTAGACGAGCTTTCTAACTGGTACGTAAGAAGATGCCGTGAGCGCTTCTGGGTAAAGGATATGCCTGAGGATAAGGTGAACGCTTACATGACTCTTTACACCTGTCTTGTGACTATTGCAAAGCTTTCTGCTCCCATGATCCCATTCATGACCGAGGAGATCTACAGAAACCTTGTTTGCTCCGTAGACAAGAGCGCGCCCGAATCCATCCACCTCTGCACCTACCCCGTTTGCGACGAGAGCCTTATCGATACTGCTCTTGAGGAGAACATGGAGGAGGTTGTAGACGTTGTTGTGCTTGGTAGAGCTTGCCGTAATGCAGCAGCTATCAAGAACCGTCAGCCCGTTGCTAAAATGTACGTTAAGGCAGACAAGACTCCTGACGAGTCCTTCATCGCAGTAATCCGCGAGGAGCTTAACGTAAAGAGTGTTGAATTCACTGATAACGTTTCCGATTTCACAACCTATAACTTCAAGCCACAGCTTCGTACCGTAGGTCCAAAGTACGGCAAATATCTCGGTGGCATCCGCACAGCTCTCCAAACTCTTGATGGTAATGCAGCCTATGCAGAGCTTGAGGCAAACGGTGCTATCCATCTCGATATCCAGGGCACTGATATTGAGCTTACCCGTGAGGATCTTCTCATCGAGATGACAAAGAAAGAAGGCTTCGAGTCCCTTGGTGACAGAGGCGTTACGGTTGTTATTGATAAGAACCTCACTCCCGAGCTTATCGAGGAGGGTAACGTTCGCGAGATCATCTCCAAGATCCAGACCATGCGTAAGGACTCCGGATTTGAGGTTATGGACAACATCAGGATCGCATTAACAGGCAATGCAACGATTGAGGCTATCGCAGAAAGAAATGCGGAGGAGATCAAGGAAGAGACTCTTGGCGTATCACTTGTGATCGGCGAAACTCTTGCGCATTCTAAAGAATGGAACGTTAACGGCGAAAACGTTGTTATCTCCGTTGAAAGAGTATAAACCGCGAAAAAAGCAAACTAAACTTAACAAAATCACTGATTTTCAGCATTAAAAATCCCCTCTCGGTTTGAGAGGGGATTAATTTTTTAGTCTTGTTGTGTGTTTGTTTTTTTATTCAACTTTTGTGGGAGCTTGATCATCTTCCGTCTTTTCTTCTGCCTTTTCGGATAGGGCTGTCGCTGCTCGTTTATTGGATGTGAGCTTATCAAGATAGCTGACCCACTTTACTGCGGCGCGCATATCAGGTTGTGGATAAACGTAAATCAGCTGACCGCTGTGATAAACGTCGAAGTGGTCGCCGGGGGAAATTGGGAAAGCTCCGATTTTCTCGGGATCTGTGGTAAAGTCGATATCCACTCCGTGAAGTGTTCCCTTTAAGTGGAAGGTGTCCTTATCCATGTAGATCTCGCCCTCGCCGGCATCGGGATCCATGAATCCATCCTCTTTGCAGCAGCCGAGGCGCACCTTTGACTCAAGGTGATCGGTTTCTGTGTTGATGGAATTTTGCTGCCATTCAAACCACTGATTAAGGCTGTCGAATGGAGCATCGTGGAGCTTATAGAAGTTGTCGAGAGTAGCGTCAAGACCACAGGTGCAACGGATGTGGCATCCCTCGGTTGTGATATTGTCCTCTGTGAGGCACTTGGGGCATTTATAGATGATCTTGTCTGCGCCCTCCGCTATGGTTTCGCTCTTGTATTCAACCCCTGCCATTGCAACCTCGTCATCGTGGAGGATCGCTTCTGCGGTAATTTCTCTTATCTCGTCGACAGACTTTGCCGCAACCTCCTCTGCGGAGAGAAGAAGTTTGACGGATGCCTTGATCTTGCCTCGTCTGTCATCGCCCTTGTTGCGCCATTTTGGGAAGGTGAGATACGCTCCTTCTGCTTTCCAGGAATAGAGATCAACTCCAAGCTTTTTGATAAGCTCTGCCGTGCCGTCAGCAACGGGGAGAGTGTGTCCGTAGCAGGAGAGTCTACCCTCGGGGAAGATAACGATAACCGCGTTTTCCTTAATAGCTCTTATGGTGTTGATGATAGTGGAAACGTCGGGGGTGAACATCTTTTTGGTGATAACGTGCATATGCTTCAAGAGTCGCTGGGTGGAGCGAATGTGCATGAAATGCTCGCTAACTATGTACGTAGGACGAACGGGGTAAAGGGTGAGTGCCGAGAGAATGTGGTCAGCGTCACAGGTGTGAGTTGCAACCACGATGGCAGGGCCTTTGATGTCCTTTGAAATCTTATTGTCAAACGTAATGCCGTATTTCAGGGTATATAGGGGCTTCAGAACTGCATATGCTGCATGAAACAGAACAGGGTTGATCTTGCCGATTCCCTTTTTGTTTTTCTTTTTCTTTTTATCCATATTGCACCTCATTTTCGCTTGGTTTTGCGTTAATACTCCTCTATTATAGCATCTTTTGGGTGATTTTGTCAATATATTTTGTTTTTTTGCGCATTTAAGGGCCTTTGCTACCTGATTTTGCACGTTTTAATGGTTTTTGCCGTCTGATTTTGCCCTCATCTCGGCTCTCACCTCGCGGATACCTGCCATGATATGCTCCTTTGCAACCTCTGCCTCGCGTCGGTCAAGGGACGGCAGATCTCCAAGGGGGTAATCTATTCCCATCTCCGCGTATTTTGCCTTTCCCATGGTGTGGTAGGGAAGAACGTCAAGCGCCTTGAGGTTTTTAAGTGTGCCAATAAATCTACCGAGGGCGTGGAGATATTCAGGGGCGTCTGTATAGCCCTTTACCACTACGTGGCGCACCCAGAGTGGAACATTTTTTCTCGCCAGATACTTTGCAAAGGCTAAAACGTTTTCATTTCCGTGAGAGGTCAGCGCCTTGTGCTTTTCCGTATCGATGTGCTTGACGTCGAGCATCACAAGATCGGTGCATCTCATCAGCCTGTCAAGCTTTTCAAGATACGCCGCGTTTTTCTCGGAGTAGGTAATACCCGAGGTGTCGATGCAGGTGTGTATGCCCTCCGCCTTGGCTTTTTCAAAAAGCTCGATCAGAAAATCTATCTGCAAAAGGGGCTCACCACCCGTAACGGTTATTCCACCGTGAGAATAAAAGGATTGATTTTTTCTGTATTCTGCCAGGATCTCATCGCTGCTCACCTCTGTGCCGCAGCCGACCTTCCACGTATCGGGATTGTGGCAATAAAGGCATCTCATGGGGCAACCCTGCATAAAAAGAACGTAGCGTATACCCGGGCCGTCAACCGTGCCAAAGCTTTCTTTTGAATGAATATATCCTATCATGAAAAAACTCTCCTTTCTAGAATAATACACGGATTTTGAAAACTAAACTTGACAAAACCGCGACGTTTAATTATGATTTCAGGGTGCCAAGTCTTGACACCCTGATTGTTTTTTGTGAAAATTGCTATTTCGTTTTACCGAAAGTCGCCCATCAGATCTCCTCGTGGAACGTACGGGAGATAACCTCGTCCTGCTGCTCCTTTGTGAGCTTAACGAAGTTTACAGCGTATCCGCTAACGCGAACTGTCAGCTGAGGATATCTTTCGGGATGAGCCTGCGCGTCGAGAAGTGTTTCACGAGTGAAAACGTTAACGTTCAGGTGGTGGCCGCCTTTTTTAACGTAGCCGTCAAGGAGAGCCACAAGGTTGTCTATCTGATTCTGTGTTGCTGCCATATGATTAAAACTCCTTCCATGTTTTCAGTATCGTAATCATTATATCACGATTTTTATGGTATGTCTGTGACTTTATCACAAGAAATTAGCCGTTGTTTTCGGTGAACTCGTCGCCGTACTCGTCTGCATCAAGACCCTCAAAGAGAGTAGGAGTAGAGCAAGCGCCTGTGGAGCAGTCAAGCTCAACCTCAATGTCACCTGCAAAGATTCTATCATCCTTACCAAGAGCGCCGGGAATGATGGAGAAGGTATTGGAAATACCGTCCTGAGAATCGATGAAGGGAAGCTTTGCAACAGATGCAAGAGAAGCAACTGCGCCGTGGGTATCACGTCTGTGCATGGGGTTTGCACCGGGAGCGAACGCCTCACCCTTCTTTCTTCCGTCGGGAGTTGAACCTGTTGCCTTACCGTAAACAACGTTAGATGTGATGGTAAGGATAGAGGTTGTAGGAATACTATCGCGGTAGGTGTGGTTCTTTCTTACGTGCTCCATGAATCTGTGAACGATGTCGTATGCGATCTCGTCAACTCTGTCGTCGTCGTTACCGTACTTGGGGAAGTCGCCTTCGGTGATGTAATCCTGAGCGATGCCGTTTTCATCCCTCACAACGCGAACCTTTGCGTACTTGATAGCGGAGAGAGAGTCTGCAACTACGGAAAGACCTGCGATACCTGTAGCAAACCATCTTGTTACGTGCTGATCGTGGAGAGCCATCTGGATCTTCTCGTAGCAGTATTTATCGTGCATATAGTGAATTATGTTAAGCGCATTTACGTATACGCCTGCAAGCCACTTCATCATCTGGTCGTACTTTTCAATAACCTCATCGTAATCGAGATACTCGCTTGTGATGGGGCGATACTTAGGACCAACCTGCTTGCCGGAGATCTCGTCAACACCGCCGTTGATAGCGTAGAGAAGGCACTTTGCAAGGTTAGCTCTCGCGCCGAAGAACTGCATCTCCTTGCCAACTCTCATGGAGGATACGCAGCAAGCGATAGCATAGTCGTCACCGTGAGTCATTCTCATCATATCGTCGTTTTCATACTGGATAGAGGATGTTTCGATGGACATCTTTGCGCAGTAACGCTTGAATGCCTCGGGAAGTCTTGTGGACCAGAGAACTGTAAGGTTGGGCTCGGGCGCAGGACCAAGGTTTGTGAGGGTGTGGAGGTAACGGAAGGACATCTTTGTTACCATGTGTCTGCCGTCGATACCAACACCACCGATGGACTCTGTTACCCACTGGGGGTCACCGGAGAAGAGTGCGTTATATTCAGGTGTTCTTGCGAACTTGATAAGACGGAGCTTCATGATGAAGTGGTCAATGAATTCCTGAATCTCTTCCTCTGTGTAAGTGCCGGAGTTAAGGTCACGCTCTGCATAAATGTCGATGAATGTGGATGTTCTACCAAGGGACATAGCCGCACCGTTCTGCTCTTTAACTGCTGCAAGGTATCCGAAGTATGTCCACTGGATAGCTTCCTTTGTATCCTTTGCGGGAAGGGAAATGTCACATCCGTAGATAGCCGCCATCTTCTTGAGATCCTCAAGGGCTCTGATCTGCTCGGAAAGCTCCTCACGGTCGCGAATGATGTCGGAATACATAGCGGATCTTGTGGTTTCCTTCTGCATCTTCTTATCTTCGATAAGTCTGTCAACACCGTAGAGTGCAACACGTCTGTAGTCGCCGATGATTCTTCCGCGACCGTAAGCGTCGGGAAGACCTGTGATAATGTGTGCGGAACGGCAAGCCTTCATCTCGGGTGTGTACGCATCGAATACACCGGAGTTATGTGTCTTTCTGTGGGTTGAGAAGAATTCCTTAACGCCGGGGTCAAGGGTGTATCCGTTGTCAGCACAAGCCTTTTCTGCCATTCTGATACCGCCGTAGGGCATAAGTGCGCGCTTGAAGGGCTTGTCTGTCTGGAAGCCAACTATCTTTTCTTTGTCTTTATTGAGATAACCTGCTGCGTGGGATGTGATGGTGGAGATCACCTTTGTATCCATATCGAGAACGCCGCCTGCTTCTCTTTCCTGTCTTGTGAGATCCATTACCTGATCCCAAAGCTCGAGTGTTGCTTTTGTGGGGGCTGCAAGGAAGCTTTCATCTCCATCGTAGGGAGTGTAATTATGCTTGATGAAGGAACGAACATTGATTTCTCTTGTCCATGTACCGCCTTCAAAGCCATGCCATGCTTCAAATGAATAATTCATAATATATCTCCTTTGTGGTTTATTTATTACTTTGTTTTTTGCCGCTTTTGGCGAGGTTTTTGGCAAAGGGAACCGCAGCGCAGATTTTACAAATGAGGATTCTGCAAGAGTGGATCTGTCTTTTCATCGGTTATTGTCCGTTTGGTGCGGTCTTTGCCGTTGCCTTTTTTATATATTTTGCCGCTGAGTATATATTTTGTTTTTTCGGCAAGATGTGTGCGTTTTTTGTTTTTATCAGAGCAGGTATTCAGGATATTGCCCCTCCTACTCCAGTTTAATATTATACTCCTAATTTACAGGAAAGTCAATAGTATTTATCAAAACTTTATACTCGCACGTGTGAGAAAATCATATAAAGAAGCAATATGAATTTTGTTCATATTTCACAAAAAAGCACAAAAAAACAAATAAATAAGGCCCTTTTCACCAAAACTATCTCAAAAAAGAGAGGGAAAAGAGCCTGTTTTACCGCAAATTAAGAAACGGTAAATATTATGTTTTGCGCATAAAAGCGGGTTTGGCTTTTGCTTGTGGTAAACCTCGCCGTCAGATCTCGATCACGTTGTCAAATTTATCGCGGTTAGCTTCAATATGTTCGCGAGAGCCTACTACGCAAACTGTGGGATCGGAGAGCAGCTTCTCAAGGAGAGCAGAGATCTCTGAAAGCTCTGCTTTGCCGGTGGTCTTCATGTCGGAGAGAACCTTTGCCTCGTCCTCAGGGGTCCAGCCGTAGAGGTAGTCTGCCGTTGCTCTCGCACCTGCAAGTCTTGGGGTGGTGAGCGTGTCATATTCGCCAACTGCACCGATGATGAACTTGGTAAGATCCATACCCTCGGAGAGAAGATTCTTTACAAAACTGCCGCAGTCACGGTACTTGCCGAGAGATGCCACGGGGGATGGGTCGCGGTAGGAGTAGCATCCTACAAATCCCTGACGTCTTGCAATGAATCCTGCACCGTACGCACCGCCGAGAACGCGGATCTGGTTCCAGAGATATTCGTAGGAGAGAATGGACTTCGAAACAAGGAGTGCGCCGAGATGCTTTGCTACGTCCTCACCACCGTCAGAGGCAGCAACCGCATAGGAAACACGAGAGGGAACGATTATAGCCTCGCTCTTGAATCCAAGAGGCTTGATGGTAGTCTTTCCGGGTATAACGCCGTCGCTTGGGAGGGTCTTGATTATAGACTCAATGAAGGCTTTGTCAAGGTTGCCGGTTACGGAAATTATCGCTCTTTCACGAGTAGTAACCTTTTT
This sequence comes from Eubacteriales bacterium, assembly GCA_045589435.1. Classification (GTDB taxonomy): domain Bacteria; phylum Bacillota; class Clostridia; order Oscillospirales; family CAG-272; genus UBA1740. Next base: position 161,712 of record JAZNPB010000044.1, read on the forward strand.
GTGGAGAGCGATGATTTTCTCGATAAAGCCATCTATTTGTAAATCAAAGTTGTCAATTAAGTTACAAAGAAGTCTGTATGACTCATATCCGGAAAGATACTCTTTCATAACTCCATCAACGTAAAGCGCTGCATTCACTCTGCCGAGAGCAACACCGTGTCCCGCACCGGAGAAGGTATCTTCCATCATGAATTTAGCTTGGCTGATAAGATTCTTGATAGCTGTCTTATCGCGAAGATCACTGGTGAGAAGCACCTCTGTCATAATGTCGCGAAGCTCTGCTTTTTTAGAGTCGAGAGCGCTGGAGGTTACGCAGAAATAAAGCTCGGGTTCACCCTGGCTGATAGCACTTGCACAAGCGATGGTAATGCCACCGAGATTTGCCTTTGCCATATTCTGTATCTCAAGGGGAGTGTGCTTTTCAGTCTTAACGTTCATAAAGAGATTTGAGAGAACGTTCAGGGCAAAGATCTCCTCGGGCAGAAGGTCGGTCGCACGGAAGTAGATCTTATAGTAACCGATGCCGCTGGTGTCGATAGGATGGTTTATCACCTGACAGCCACAGATGTTTTCCACTACGGTAGGTGTGGTGCTTTCACTGATGTAAATATCCTCAATGCCGAGGGTTGGGAGCTTCGCAAGATTTTCCTCTGAATCGGGAGTAGCCTGCCATGTCTTAAGCACCTTTGTTTCAGCCTTGATCCTCTCAAGCTCCTCGGCACTCATAGCCTCTTTCGCCTTGGCGAGTCTTTCTTTTTCTTCTGCGGAAACCTTTTTGCCGTAGTCCTTATCGGGGAGCATGATAACCTTGGATCTGTGGGGGTTATTTATGGTCATCTCAAGGAGAGTTTTTTCGAAATAGTCGCTGTCAATAGCATCGCGAACAGCTTTAACGTCTTCCTCGTAGGAAAGAGCCTCAACGGGTGAGCGACCGTAGTTGGTTGCGCCGAAAACGCTGAGAGCAAAGGCAACACCCTTGGGGAATGAGCCGTAATCGCGCTCGCGGAGCTTAAACTCAATGGCGTTGAGAACTGCGGAAAGAGCGCTCTTGTCAATGCCCTCTTTGGCAATCTTTTTAATGGTGTTAAGGATCAGCTCCTCAAGCGCCTCAAGGTTTTCTTCGCGAACGCCTCTTGCCTCGATCTGAATAGACTGCTGAACCGTGCGATTTGTGAAGATGTCAAGATCCTCGGCAAGACCGGATTCCAGTATAGCCTTTTTGAGGGGGGCGTCATTAGAACCCAAAAGGGCGTCGCTTAAGATTGTGGTAGCCAGCATGAGCTTTCCGTCGGCAGGAGAGCCGTAAACAAAGTTGAGGGAAAGGCGGCATTTGCCTGCAGGATCTTCATTTTCTGAAATCTCGTAATGAACTGTGGTGAGTCCTCCGTCAACTGCGCTCTGCGGTGCGATCTGTTCGGTTTTTTCAATGGGGGTGTATTCTGCAAGGAAGCTGTCAAGCAGGGAGAGGGTATCGTCGAGATCCACCTTACCGTCAAGGAACATTACGGCGTTTGTGGGGTGATAAAATTTTCCGTGGGAGTCGCAAAACTGCTTGAAGGTGAGATTTGGAATAGCGGAGGGGGCTCCGCCGGATTCGTAGCGATAGGGAGTGTCGGGGAAAAGGGTAGCCTTTGCAGTAGCAATGCTGATCTCATCGGCAGAGGAATAAGCACCCTTCATCTCGTTGAAAACGACGCCGTTATAGATAAGATTTCCCTCGTCGTCAAGCTCGTAGTGCCAACCCTCTTGTCGGAAGATCTTCTCGTCGGTAAGAGCGGTGGGGTGTAGAACTGCGTCCATGTATACGTTGACCAAATTAAGGAAGTCCTTGGGGTTTCTTGAGGATACGGGATAAACCGTTCTGTCCTCGTAGGTCATAGCGTTAAGAAAGGTGTTCTGGGATCCCTTCAGCAGCTCAACGAACGGCTCCTTTACAGGGAACTTATCCGAGCCGCAGAGAACTGAATGCTCGATGATGTGGAAAACGCCTGTGTCGTCGCATGGGAGAGTGCGGAATCCGATGGCAAAGGTCTTGTTTTCATCATCTCTGTCAAGGTAGTAAAGCGTTGCGCCGCATCCCTCGTGGCAAAGCTCGTAAAGAGTGCCGCTGACGTCGGGGATTTTTGTTTCGCCTATAACCTTGAAGCCGTGTATTTTATCATTAATATTCATTTTAGTAAACCTTTCTTTGCAAAAACCGTGATTTTTCGGGGTTTGTCTTTGTGATTTGTTTTTATTTAATTTTGAAAAATCGAATCTTGACTTTATCAGTCCTCTGGGATATAACCCGTTGTTCTGGAGAGGAAGGACTCCATTTCGCTAATGTAGCGATCTCTGTTATTCATGTAGGAGATGCCGTGTGCCGCGCCCTTAAAGAGGAGGAGCTTTTTATCTTCAACAGTAGCTGCCTCGAAGATCTTTTCGCTCATGGGGTAGGGAACGAAGGAGTCTGCCATTCCGTGGATGATAACAAGGGGGAGCTTGTTTTTCTTTACCGCCTTGACTGGTGAGTCAGATGTCAGATTGAAGCCGCCGAAAATTCTCGCGCCAAGCCAGATAAGAGGGAAGCATAGCTTGCCCGGCAGGTGCATATCCTCGGTAGCAACCTTGATGATAATATCCTTTGGAGATGAGTATCCGCAGTCCGCAATAACGCCAACCACGTTTTTGGGAAGCTTTTTCATAGCCGATGCCATAAGCACGGTGGCAGCACCCATGGAGATGCCGTAAATTACGATTTTAGTCTTCTTTCCAAAGCGCTTTACAAGGTATTTTGCCCAAGCGCAAACGTCGTGCTTTTCTTTGATGCCAAAGGTGGTGCATCTTCCGGTGCTGTCCTCGTGGCCACGCTGATCGATGAGAAGCACGTTATAAACTTTGTCGAGATGTTCAACTCCGCCGCCGCAGAAATCACGGAGGGGGCAGCCGTTATATCCATGCACCTTGATGATTATAGGCGCTCCGTCTACCTTGTGGTAATATCTTGCATGAAGTTTCAGTCCGTCGTGGGATCTTATGTAGCAGTCCTCGTAGGGGATGGGGAGCAGCTTTCTTATCATGCTGTGGATCTTGGGAACGAACTGCTCGAATCCGTCCATATCAAGTCCGCGGAATGGGTCGCTGGGGCCCTTATGCTTGCGCTTAAAGGTGATGTGATAGCAGATGTACGCTCCGATAAGTAATACTGCCACCACTGCCGCAAGTATGATCAAAATAATTACGATAGGATCATCCATTTTTATTTTTCCTTTATCTTAGTTAAAAATTACTTCAATTTTATCACGATAGAGGTGCTTTGTCAATGAATATTTTGTAAAAATAGGTGGGATTGGGCAAAATTTATATTTTTTTAAATAATCTATTGATTTTTCTTTTTACGAGTGTTAAAATATAAGGTGGTTAAGTATGTGCCATCGGCACTAAAAATGGAGGATGTATGACTGATTTTGTTATAATAGGCGCAGGCGTTGTGGGCGGCTTTGTTGCAAGAGCTCTCTCAAGATATAACGTTAGCGTTCTTCTTCTCGAAAAGGAAAATGACGTGGCAATGGGTGCGACCCGTGCCAACAGTGCAATCGTGCACGCAGGATACGACGCAAAGGAAGGCACTCTCAAGGCGCTTCTCAACGTTCGTGGCTCTGAAATGATGGAGGAGGCTTGCCGTCAGCTTGGTGTTAAGTACAAGAGAAACGGCTCTCTCGTAGTTGGCTTCAATGACGAGGATAAGGCTCATCTTGAGGAGCTTTTGGTTCGCGGAAATAAAAATGGGGTTAAGGGACTTCGCGTTATTGATCGCGAGCAGATCCTTACTCTTGAAAAGAATATAGGCGAGAGCGTTACAGTTGCTCTCCACGCTCCCACAGGCGCTATCGTATGCCCCTACGAGCTTTGCATGGCTGCCGTAGGAAACGCTATGGATAACGGCGCAGAGCTGAAATGCAGCTTTGAGGTTACGAGGATCGAAAAGATCGCGGGTGGCTTCAGAGTATGGTCCGGTGACCGCTACGTTGACGGCAAGGTTGTTATCAACTGCGCAGGCGTATATTCTGACGACGTGGCACGCATGGCAGGTGACGATTCCTTCACAGTTCATCCAAGACGCGGTGAGTATATGCTCCTTGACCGCGAGTGTGGAGATCTCATCTCTCACACAGTATTCCGTTGCCCCTCAAAGATGGGTAAGGGTATTCTTGTAACCCCCACCGTTGACGGCAATATTCTTCTTGGTCCCACAGCAGAGGACATTGAGGATAAGACTGATACAAAGACCACACAGGCAGGTCTTGATTCCATTCGCGCAAAGGCTACGGAGCAGGTAAGCGGTGTTAATCTCGGCAAGGTTATTACCTCCTTCACAGGTCTTCGCAGCGTTGGCTCAACGGGCGATTTCATCATCAATGAAAAAGACGGATTTATCAACGTTGCAGGTATTGAGAGCCCCGGTCTCACCTCATCTCCCGCTATCGGCGAGTACGTTGTTGATATGATCAGAAATATGGGCATCACCCTGACGGAAAAGGCAGACTATAACCCCAATCGTCGCCCCATGCACTATTTCAAGGAGCTGGATATCGACGGTAAGAACGAGGTTATCAGAGAGCATCCTGAATTTGCCCACGTTATCTGCCGTTGCGAAACAGTTTCCGAGGGCGAGATCCTTGAGGCTATCAGAACTAATCCAAAGCCTACCGACATCGACGGTGTTAAGAGAAGAACAAGAGCTACTATGGGTAGATGCCAGGGCGGCTTCTGTACACCTTACATCGTAGAGCTTCTTGCGGCAGAGCTTGGCGTGAAATACGAGGAGGTTACCAAGTTTGGCGGTAGCTCCTTTGTAAACGTAGGAAAAACCAAGGAGGATATGTGATATGACAAAGACCAGAGTTGTTGATTTGGTTATAGTTGGCGGCGGCCCTGCAGGTATGGCTGCGGCAGTTGCTGCACACGAGGCAGGTCTTCGCGATATTCTCATTCTTGAGCGTGAGAACGCTCTTGGCGGTATCCTCCGTCAGTGTATTCATAACGGCTTCGGTCTTCATCGCTTCGGTGAGGAGCTGACAGGCCCCGAATATGCTTACAGATATGAAAAAATGGTTCGCGAGCTTGGTATTCCCTTTATGCTCGAAACCATGGTAATTGATATTTCTCCCGAAAAGGTTGTTACGGCAATGAACCGCGAGGAGGGTATCTTCCTCATCGAGGCAAAATCCATCGTTCTTGCAATGGGTTGCCGCGAGCGTCCAAAGGGTGCGCTTAACATTGCTGGAACACGTCCTGCCGGTATCTATACTGCAGGAACAGCGCAGAAATTTGTTAATATGAAAGGCTATATGCCCGGCCGCGAGGTTGTTATCCTTGGCTCTGGTGACATTGGTCTTATCATGGCGAGAAGAATGATTCTCGAAGGCGCAAAGGTTAAGGCTGTTTGTGAGCTTATGCCTTATTCGGGCGGTCTTGCAAGAAATATCGAGCAGTGCCTCAATGACTTTAACATTCCTCTCCACCTCTCCCACACCGTTGTTGAAATTCACGGTAAGGACAGACTCGAGGGCGTTACGATCGCAAAGGTTGACGAGCGCCGCCGTCCTATCATGGAAACCGCAGAGTTCATTCCTTGCGATACGCTTCTTCTCTCCTGTGGACTTATTCCCGAAAACGAGCTTACAAAGCAGGCGGGCATTGAACTTGACAGAATTACGAACGGCGCAGTTGTAGACGGTGACAGAGAAACCGCTATCCCCGGCGTATTTGCCAGCGGAAACGTTCTCCACGTTCACGACCTTGTTGACTATGTTTCAGAGGAATCCGTTATTGCAGGTCAGGCAGCGGCTCGCTACGTAAAGGGCGAAAGAAGCAAGAACGCATCCGTAACTCTCACCACAGACGGCAAGGTAAGATACACCGTTCCACAGCGCATCACCGAGGCAAAGGATACGACGGTCTACTTCAGAGTTAGCGACGTTTATCGCGATATGAAGCTTGTTGTCCGTGACGGTGAAAAGGTTCTCATCGAAAGAAAGAAGCAGAAGCTCGCTCCCGGTGAGATGGAAACTGTAAAAATTACTGCAGCGATGATCGAGGGTATAGAGTCCGGCTCGCTCCGAATTTCTCTTGAGGAGGTATAAGTGATGGAAAGAATTTTAACCTGTATAGTTTGTCCCAGAGGTTGTACCCTTAAGGTGGAGCTTGGCGAGGAAAATCAGGTCCTCTCCGTTACGGGAAATGCTTGCAAGCGTGGCGTAGTTTATGCAGAGGCGGAATGTACTCATCCAAAGAGAACCGTTACGTCAACTGTGAAATGCGAGGATGGCTCTGTTGTAGCTTGTAAGACGTCTGACACAGTTCCAAAGGAAAGAGTGTTCGATGTTATGAAGGCAATAAATGCCGTTAGTGCTAACAATAATTTACAAATCGGCGATATTATCATCAAAAATGTTCTTGACCTCGGGGTGGACGTTGTTGCAACAAGCCATAAAGCAAACTAATAAAAAGACTTGCATTTAGCACAAAATAAAGCTAAAATATAAGTCTTACGTTTCATAAATCAAATTTTAAAGGGCTGGATTCCTCCAGCCCTAGTTTTTTTGTTATTCTTATAGTCGTTGTATTGTAGGTCTGAACTGCTCCAACAACTCCGCTTTCGTCATATACAACTTATCGATCATTTGTATTTTTCAATAAGTTTATCAAATTGTTCTCGATTGATATCGTCTAAGCACCATGCAAATTTTACAGATGTTCCATAGTCATCGTAGATTTCATAGTGTCCATCTTTATAGCAGAGTCTTATACAATGCCCATTCAGCTCCGGAGGATCTCCGAATATAGGGGTAATGTATTGAATTTTCGAAAAATCCTCGATAAGCATCAGCGTCGTTTGATAATCTAACTCAGTTACTACCGTGATCTTGCCGCTTTCACCGCAAGAATAGTCTTCAACGTATACGATTTCTGCCTTTTCAACATTTTGTGAAAGTTTGGTGTAATCGAAGCAGAAAGTTAAATCTTTTTCGTTAATGAATAAGCTTGTGATATCGTCCAGAGAAAAACAACTTGTAAACGTTGAAATGATAGTTAAGACAATAATTGATAATGTGAAAACTTCAATCTTTCTTTTCATGTTTTATATCCTTTTTGTGCATGGTTTCATCAGAACAAGCCAACTAAAAACAAGTAGATCAGAGAAAGCTCAAGAGAGTAGTCAGCATAATTTCCACGATCAACATTACCAAAGGCGTCAGCGGTTCTTTCCCAAGGCATGGAGTAATATTTATTAGCTAATTCAACATTTGTTCTAGCCATCAAGTTGTATAATGACGATGGAAGAAACACACTAAGTAAATATTTTTTATATCCTACTAACATTTGTTGAACACTATGCCCATATTCGTGTTTTATGGTTGTTTCACTTGTTCTGGTATTTTTGTTTATAAAAATTCCGCCAAAAGAAGAGGATGATAAAAAGTTACTTTCAAATTTTACAACAGGAATTCCTTTATAAAAAGATACTTTTTTGGTTTTTTTTACTATAGTTTCGTCGTCGTTAAAAGGATCCCACTTTATTGCTTCCATGTCAGATCTTATTTTTTTGTCCCAAATTGAGGCGATTGACATTATAGCATACGAAAGTAATGAAATAACAAATTGACCAATAACTCCGTTAGCACTATTTCCACTCGGATCTGAATAATTTACAGGATCATTGTTGCAGTATGCGTAAAGGTTAAGACCGTTGGGGGTATCGGGATCAAGGTAGGCTGTATCATCAGGGGAGATAAATCTACGCCATTCAGGATTATAGTATCTCGCATTGAGGTAGTAAAGCCCAGTTTCTCTATCATAGTAGTAACCTCTATAACGAATAGGATTGTAGGTAGAGAAGTTATTAGCTACAATAGTTTTGGTTGTACAATTACCCCATGCATCGTAGATATAACTTGCAACCTTTGTACCTGAACTATTGTATAGAGCTATTACGTCACCCTTGATGTTTCTGCTATAGTGGTATGTTTGTTCTTCGCCGTTGTTATTATAAACAACTCCAACAATGCCGCTTTCATCATAAAGATAGGTGAATTTTCGGTAAGTGTTGGTATTGTCGCTGTATTGGAGAAGCCTGTATTCATAAACCAACCTGCCGTTTGTATCATAGGTGTAGGTAGTTGTTTTTTTAGATAGATAATCCTTGAGAACACCTAATCCGGGGAAGTAGTTATACTGCTTCTGCTTGAGCCTGCCGTAGCCGTCGTATGTAAAGCTGTAGCTCTTTCCGTTAGCAAAAGCGCCGTTGCTGATAGTATCAAGCCTGCCGTTCTTCCAGCTCCATGCCACCCCCTGATAAGACGAAGGACAACCTGTGGTATTGTAGCTGATCGGGCTTCCGTTAAAGGCGGAAAGTCTGTCCTTGTGGGTAGTATCGTAGCTGTAAGTATCTGTGCTTTCGGGAGTCAGATTACCGATGTCCCCTGTGGTGTAAGCATAGGTCTTTGCAGCGATTATATTTCCAATTTCATTATACTCGTAAATGAAGGTTTTGTCAAGAGATTTGTTGTTCTCGCGGATAAGCTGACCAAAGGCATCGTAAACGTAGGTGTTGTTGAAGCTCGTGTCTGCGCTATCAACCTTACCTGCGCTTCTTTGAAGGTCGTCGTAGCTGCTAGAAAGAATTGAATTTCGTTGCTTTTTCTACGATACTGAGCAGATTTTTTAAGGGCTACCACATTTCTGCGATAGCCCCATTTTTTATTTTTTAATTATTTTGCCCTCAAAAAGCTTCTCAAATTCTTCTATCGTCCCCTCTACCAGCAAGGATTTTTGGCAACGGGTAGCGGGATCTCCAGAAATAAATAAGTAGTACTCTTCGTAATCGTGTATTTCATTGATTTCATCAAAGGAGAACTGTCTTACAGGACCCATATTTTTAATTGTAATGGTTTCTTCTTCGGGATCAATAATTGTGATGTGTGGGAGATTTTGATTGATAAATTTTCTTCGTTCTCTTTTTGTTAAAGGCATAAGAGCATATATAAACCATACCATTACAACAACTAATGGTATAAATAGCAATTCATACATTTCAATTAAGCCTATGATAAAGATGCACATTCCTACCAGCATAATTGACGCAAAAATCATAAGTATAATTTTTTCTTTTCGCATTCTTTTGAAATAATCTTCAAGACATTTACCGTTGATTTCCCCTTGAAACTTTATCATAAAACTCCTTTTTATCATCTGTATTTTTGTGGTTGATTCTCTATAATAGGTTGATTTGGATTGATGTTTGGTGTCCCTGGCTCTATCATTTCAAAAGTAACACCGAATATTATCCCTCCCAGATAAGAACCTACATTATATGCTAAAAGTCCTGAAGCTACCCACTGCTTGACACCAACACCGTACAAAATTATGTCCGCAAAAGCTTTTGATAAGGTTATCGCTTTATAGGTGCCATAAAAAGCTCCCATCGTTCCCACAATCAGCCCTCCTGCGGCCAATCCCAAAAGCGCTCCCCCTATTATAGGCAGAATCATTTTTGAGAACTTTACTTTACCAGTAGTTTCCTTTTGTTGATTATATGAAACTACTCCACCTATAGTTGCACCAACTAAAGTCGTGGTAATTAAAATTACAGCTATTATACTATTTCCACTCGGATCCGAGAAATTCACCGGATCATTATTGCAGTATACGTAGAGGTTAAGGCCGTTGGGGGTATCTGGGTCGAGGTAGGCTGTATCATCAGGGGAGATAAATCTACGCCATTCAGGATTATAATATCTCGCATTGAGGTAGTAGAGCTTAGTTTCTCTATCGTAGTAATAACCTCTATAACGAATAGGATTGTAGGTAGAGAAGTTATTAGCTACAATAGTTTTGGTTGTACAATTACCCCATGCATCGTAGATATAACTTGCAACCTTTGTACCTGAACTATTGTATAGAGCTATTACGTCGCCCTTGATATTTCTGTCAAAATAAAAGCTTTCAGTTACTGAGTTGAATGTCTGAATTGCACCAATAATACCCGACTCATCATAAAGATAGGTAATATCTCTAGTATTGGTCGTGCCACTAATATACTTTTCGATACAATATTCGCGAACAAGTCTTCCGCTGTTATCGTAAGTATAATTGGTATTATAGTTGTAAGAGTAATCGCTGGTAGATGCGGGATTAGGATCATAGGTATAACTCTTAGAAAGTCTCCTACCATAAGCATCATAATTAAACTCGCAATTTTCATAAAGAGACCCGGGCTGCTGTGCCGCACCACAATAAACTCGGGTAAGCTTGCCCCTAGTCCAAGTATAATTCCTACCATTATAATATGTAGGACAGCCATTTGCATCGTAAGAGATGGAAATGTTATTAAACTTTACAAGCCTATCCTTAATAGTGCTGTCATATACGTGGGTCACGGTTACATTAGCATTGCTTACATTTGCCGTGGTGTATGCCAAAGTATCACAACCTATAATGTTGCCATTATCATTATACTTAAAAACAAAGGTTTTGTCAAGAGCCTTGTTGTTTTCCTGAATAAGGCGACCAAAGGCATCGTAAACGTAGGTGTTGTTAAAGCTTGTATCTACACTATCTGCTCCGGCTGCAGCACCAATTATAACAGCACTCAATATTTACATTTTATTGTTTCTGTGTCTATAAAATATTTATTTTTGATAGCTTTTGCGCGGTGTGGAGTGTTATGCCAAAGGGGTGCGCAAAAGCTATTTTGCTTCTTCCTTTGCGGTTTTATATGCAAGGGAGATTATCTCGTGGAGGAACTTCGGTGGATCTGCTTTGGCAAAGCGATAGAAGATCATCGTGGGATCACCGGGCGCAAAGCGCATTCCGGGATATTTCGCAAACACCTCTGACCAAAGGGAGAGATCGGGCGCAGAGAGCCTTACCGTTATCATAGATTCGGTGACGGAGATCTTCGTTACATTTATTTCCGTTGCCATTGCTCTTGTGGCGGAAACCAGCAAGAGGCGTTCCGTTACCCTTGGCATCTCTCCGAATCTGTCGCAAAGCTCGTCTTCAACGTCCGTGCGATCCTCGTCGGTACGGATGAGGGAAATCTTTTTATACATTTCCATTCTATCCGCCTCGGAGGGGATGTAGTGAGAGGGAATGTGTGCGCTGATCTTCATGTCTATTACGGCGTCCTCTCTCGGTGGCTTGTATTCGCCCTTTTCCTCGAGAATTGCCTCGTTCAGGATCTTGCAGTAGAGGTCGTAGCCTACGGCGTCAATATATCCGTGCTGTTCTGCACCAAGCAGGTTTCCCGCACCTCTTATCTCCAGGTCGCGCAGAGCGATCTTGAATCCCGCGCCAAATTCTGCAAACTCTCGGATAGCTTCAAGACGGCGCTCCGCCACCTCGGAGAGGCTCTTTCCGGGTCGGTAGGTGAAGTAGGCGTATGCCTGACGCTCGCTTCTGCCAACTCGTCCGCGAATCTGATGGAGCTGGGCAAGTCCGAAACGGTCTGCATCCTCTATGATAAGAGTGTTTGCATTTGGGAGATCCACGCCCGTTTCAATAATGGTGGTACAAACCAAAATGTCAAGCTCCCCTCTGACAAGCAGCTGCCAAACGTCCTCAAGCTCGTCCTTGTCCATCTGTCCGTGGGCAAATGCCACTCTCGCATCGGGCATCTCCGTCTGTATCGTGTCTGCCACAAACTCAATGGTTTCTACCTTGTTATATAGATACAGCACCTGACCGCCTCTGGAAAGCTCGCGGCGAATGGCATCGTAAATTATGGAATTATCATGCTCTAAAACGTAGGTCTGTACGGGTCGGCGTTCCTCGGGCGCTTCGTCAAGAATGGAAATGTCGGAAATGCCGTTCATTGCCATGTTGAGCGTTCTTGGAATGGGGGTAGCCGTCAGGGTGAGGCAGTCAACTCCTACGAAAAATTCCTTCAGCTTTTCCTTTTGTGCCACGCCGAAGCGCTGCTCCTCGTCAACTATGAGAAGTCCAAGATCCCGGAACTCTAACTTTTTCGACAGCAATTTATGCGTACCAATGAGAATATCCACAGCACCTCTGGCAGTTTTGCGAAGGATCTCGGCTTGCTCCTTTGGCTTTTTGAAGCGGGTGAGCATCTCTACGGTCACGGGATATCCGCGGAAACGGGATATTGCAGTCTGGTAATGCTGGAGCGCCAGAATGGTGGTGGGAACTAAAATCGCAACCTGCTTGCCGCTCATAATAGCCTTGAATGCGGCACGGAATGCAACCTCGGTCTTACCGAAGCCAACGTCACCGCAAAGAAGTCTGTTCATGGGGCAGGGCTTCATCATATCGGATTTGATTTCTGTTATTGCTTGGATCTGCGAGTCGGTTTCCTCAAACATGAAAGCGTCGGCAAAGGACATCTCAAGGTCGCAGTCCTCCTCAAAGGCAAAGCCTGACGAGCGCTTTCTCTTGGCGTAAAGCTCAATGAGATTCTTTGCAATATCTCTTGCGGCGGACTTGGCTTTTGACTTTGCGCGAGTCCAATCTGCGCCTCCCATTTTGGAGAGCTTTACCTTGCCGTCCTTATCTCTGTCGCCAATGTATTTACCTATCATATCTAGCTTGTCGCATGGGACTTGAAGCTTATCTGCGCCTGCGTACTGAATAGTAATGTAGTCTTTTGTAACCCCGAAGGCAGTTACGGTTTCGATACCAAGGAAAAGACCGATACCGTAGTTTGCATGAACGATATAGTCACCGACGGAAAGATCTGCGTAGCTCATGAGTCGCTCGCCCGAGCCACCAAGCTTTTTGATCATTCTCTGCTGCTTTCTGCGGCGTAAAACGGCTCTGCCCGTGTCCCTTTTCATGGAAACCAGAGTCACCTTTGAATTGATCAGGTCGAAGCCTCGCTGTGAGGATACCGTGAGGTAGATCACCCCGTCCTCAAGAGCTTTAACGTCGGGCACCTCGTCGCCCTCAAGCCTCCTTGTGGCAAAGCCTTCACCTGCCAGCATCTCGGAGAGGGATTTGATTCCGTCCTCATTCTCGCAGCCGATAATGATTCTGTAGTAGCCTTTCATATAGCCACGTAGATCCTCAATGAGCATGGTCGGGTTATCCCCGTAAGAAACGGAACTGCGCGTCCTGAAACCAAACAGTCCTGAAAGCTCACCTGAAACCCCACCTGAAAATGGGTTAATATGCACACATTGGTTTGCATTTTGATATATTTTTTGTGTTTTTTCGCTAGCAACGTAAAACGCACATTCTTTGGAAATCAGACCGTTTGCGAGATTACCGCTAGTTTCTTCTATGAGCCTTGCGCGGTATTTTGCCTCTGCCTCGGCACACTCGTTCGTACCAACTATGAAGTTTGCACCACCCTCCGCGAGGTAATCGTAGAGGCACTCGCCCTCGGGGTAAATTATGCCGAGGAATCTGTCGCGAAAGTCAATGCTGCCTTCGGAGAGAACAACGCCACGCTCCCTTGCAAGTCGCTCTCGCATGGTGGGATCCTTGCTCTTTTCGATCAGGTTGTCGATGACTCCCAATATCTTTTCTCTTGTTTCTTTCGTAACCAAAACCTCTGCGGCAGGGAGTAGTAAAATGCTCTCGCGCATATCTACGGTGCGCTGGGTAATGGGGTCGAAGGCAGTCATTCGGTCAACCTCATCGCCGAAAAATTCTATTCTGACGGGGTTCTCACTTTCACCGCCCCAGAAGTCTAAAATATCACCTCTGCGGGAGAACTGCCCCTTGCCGTCAACCACGTCGGAATGCATGAATCCAAGGGCGGTCAGCTTTTTGCAAAGGCTCCCGGGAGAATGCTCCTCTCCCACCTTGATGGATATGGAATTCTCTCTGAGAACGCTCCTCGGCATGGTGGCACTGATGGCTGCTGCGGGCGTGGTAACTATACATTTTGCTTCCCCTGAAAGTATGGCGGAAAGCACCGATAGCCTCTCCCGATCAACGTCGTGAGAGGCTTTAATATTGTAGAAGACCAGATCGCGGGGCTTGTAGGTCAAGGCTTCGATCCCCTCTCCCGAAAGCAGCTCTGCGGTAGCATCTCGCTCCGCCTCTGTGGGAACTAAAATCAGGATGGGAAGATCGGTTGCCTCCATGGCCTCCTTTACAGATTGGGCGAGGAAAACATCACTGGCTCCCCCGCTTATTCCGTTTGCCACGATAGGTAGGTGCTCCGCCTTGCATATCTCCCTCTTTAATGTGAGGGCATACTCGCGAAACTCCCTGTCGCTTCTGATAATTGATGATAGCTTCATATAATATCCTTCTTATAAAAAGGTTAATAACTGCTATATTTGTAAAGTGTGGTTTGCAAAAAATCTTATTTTGAATACTTTTGCATGGCGAGCTCAATTTCGCCTTTTACGATAAGTTCTGCCGATGATCTGATATCCTCGTATCGTTCGGTAAGTTTTTTTAAGTCGTCCTCGGGAAATTTTCCAAGCACGAAATTTGCCAGATCATACTCGGGCGAGGGCTTTTTTCCAACGCCGATCTTTATTCTCGGAAAGTCCTGCGATCCCGTGTGGGCAATGATGCTTTTCAATCCGTTATGTCCGCCTGCCGAGCCTTTTCTTCTGATACGGATCACCCCGGGGTCAAAGCTTATCTCGTCGTGAAGCACCAGAATGTTTTCCGGCGGGATCTTGTAGAACGTGGCAGCCTCCGCGATGGCAACGCCGGAGTTATTCATAAGAGTTGTGGGCTTCATCAGAAGAACTCCTGTGTCCCCGATCTTTGCCTCACCCACGGTAGCGTGAAACTTCACTCTGTCTATCCTCGCACCGCATTTTTCTGCGATGTAATCAATTGCAAGAAATCCCGCATTGTGTCTTGTTTTTTCATAAGGCTTTCCAACGTTGCCGAGTCCTGCAATGATGTGGGTGATAGGTGCTTTGGGCTCTGCCTTTTTCTCTATCTGCAAAAAGAGGTCGAAAATGTTGCTCACTCCTCATCCTCCTTGATCATGATCAGTTCTTTCGCGAAGGGGAGCTCCTCGATCGCGTGGCAAAGGGTGTGCCATTCGTTCAGCTTGTGGTGCTTTCTTGCGTAGTAGATATTTATCAGTACCTCGTAGTTTAACGTAACTGTGCGGAGCTGGTTATAGGAGGAGGGCAATAGCTGGATCATATTATGCCATGCGTCGCGCTCCTTGGTTTCGATAAAACGGAGTCTTTCCGCCTCGAGAAAATCTATCGTAGCATCAAGCACCATCAGGGCGTCGGGAGTCATCTTGTCGTGGGAGAAATCATCTCTTGTAAATTCCTTTGCCTGAATTTTGTGCATGGTTGAGCAGGAGTTTGCCACGGTGCCAACCTTGTAGGTGTCAAATTCCTTCCACCAATAAAGTGGCGCGTAGATATCCATGGAAACGAAGATCTGGCGCAAAAACTTTCTATGGTCGCTTCCGGCTCTCGCAAGTCTTGAGCCTAAGCTTATATCGTTGGCGCCAAGACAGAAATTGCCATCCTCGTCGTAGTAAGAATCGCTTCTCGCCCAGCTGTTGAGGGGGTTTCTTGCACCTCTCATGGCGTTTTCCAAATTCATGACCTGAATTTTATCTACCTTTAACATATGGTTGCTCCTTTGATTTTTGTTATCTTTTTAATTTTATCACAAGTTGGCACTCATTGTCAATCGAATTTGGAAAAAGAACGAAAAAATGTTGGTATGGTGGATTTTTATTCCATTTTTCTCTTATTATATCCATTTATAATAAAATATTTGTAAATTTTTGTTTTTTAGTCTTTATTTTTTCTCTTTTGTGTGTTATAATGTTAAGAGTTATGCTGGGGTATTGGTTTTTCTTTAAAAATAAGTGGAATCGCTCTCACTCCTCGGCACGAAAATGGATCAAAAAATAAATGATATAAAAGAGGACAAAGACATGGAAAAGAATATGAAAAATGATCTTTCCTGCCGCTTGAACAAGGTTGGCGGTCAGGCAGTTCTCGAGGGTGTTATGATGAAGGCGGGAAACAGGACCGTTACCACCTGCCGTAAAGCTGACGGAACTCTCGTTGTAACTGACGGTGATTTCAACTCCGTTAGAAAAAAGAACAAAATACTTAACCTTCCCATCATTCGCGGAGTTGTAAACTTCGTTGAGATGATCATGCTCTCCGTCAAGACTCTTAACGCTTCTGCAGAGGCTATGGGACTTGAGGAGGAGGAAACCAAGTTTGAAAAATGGCTGAAAGAGAAGCTTAAGATAAAGTCAACCGATTTTATTATGGGTATATCCACGGTGCTGGGACTTGCGCTTTCTCTTGTGCTGTTCCTCGGTCTTCCTATCTGGATCACAATGGGTATTAATTATCTCATCGAGCTTCTTGGCGGTCAGCCTATGGGCGATGTGGTGAAATCCGTTGTGGAGGGCGTTGTTAAGGTTGCTATTTTCCTTGGCTACCTTTCTCTCGTTTCCCTCATGCCCGAGATCAAGCGCACCTTTATGTACCACGGTGCAGAGCATAAGTCCATCGCTTGCTTTGAAGCGGGCGACGAGCTTACTCCCGAAAATGCCATGAAGCATAAGCGCTTCCACCCCCGTTGCGGAACAAGCTTCATGTTTCTTATGATACTTATCGGTATTCTTGCGGGTATTTGCATAAGACTTGTGATTCCCGGCATAGATGCGCAAAAAGGACTTTACACAGTAGTTCGTCTTGCTATTCTCCCCTTGCTTATGGGTATCGGATACGAGATCATTATGCTGGCAGGCAAACACGACAATTGGTTTACAAGAGCCATTTCAGCTCCCGGCCTCTGGGTACAGAGAATTACCACGAAGGAGCCTACCTTCGATATGCTTGAGGTTGCGATAGTTTCCATCAAGTGTGCTCTGCGAGATGAGTTTCCCGAGTTTGCAGAGTACTATAACGATCGCGCTTGGGAATCAAAGGCAGAGGAAGTGGATCACCTGGCTCTTAACGATACGGCGGAGTTCTGTGAGGTAGCAGAGGGAATCGAGTCCGACGAGGACACAGTCGAGGATGATTCCACCGCGGAAAAATCCGAAAATAACTAAAAAACGAGTAAAACGAGTAAAAATAGAAAAGCGTACTTTTAAGGCAAGCGGAAAGGAGCGTGGTTTTATGGAAAAGGGCATTTTTGTCGAGATGCTGCGTGAGTGCGGCAGACTTCAGGTTGGTGAGGTGATCGAGGTTTTCCGTGGGGCAGGCTTCGAGGAGGCGAGCTTGGAGGTGCGGATACTTTTCACCCTGCACGGCGGATTAGGAAAAGATAAGTTCATGTTCAATAACGTGGAAAGCACCTCGGAGGCACTTGCCGATGCCTTGCAGCGCAGATACGACGGTGAGCCTCTTGCCTATATCAACGGTCATCAGTATTTCTATCTTGAAAAATATACTGTGACTCCCGACGTGCTTATTCCGAGAAAAGAAACGGAGCATCTTGTGGAGTACGCAGTAAAAAATCTTCCCGAGGGAGGCAGGTTTCTTGACCTCTGTACGGGATCGGGCTGCGTGGCTATCTCCACCTTGAAGCACACAAAAAACACCACCGCAATAGCTCTTGATATTTCGGAGGGCGCCATCCTGGTAGCAGAGGAGAACCGCAGGCAAAACCTTGGCGATGAGGCGTACAGGCTTGACATTATCTGTGCAGATGCACTTGCCTATAATTTTGACGAGCAGTTTGACGCCATTCTCTCAAATCCACCGTATATTGCAGAAAATGCATATGAAACTTTACAAATAGAGGTGAAAAGAGAGCCGAAGATCGCTCTCGTCGGTGGAGGCACTGACGGTGGTGACTTCTATCGTACCCTTACTTCAAAATATAAAAGCAACCTGAAAAAGGACGGCTTTATTGCTTACGAGATCGGCTACGATCAGGGAGAATTGCTCCGACAGATAGCCGAGGCTGAGGGCATGGAGTGTCAGATAATCAAGGATTACTCACAAAACGATAGAGTAGCAGTCCTGCGATTCAAATAAATCGGCTCTAAAAATTTGACACGGCTGATTTTCGCTGTCATGATTTTTGCGCCTAAAAAACTGTTGCAATTGTTACATCCGTAGCAAGTAGGCTCTCGCGATTTTCGCGCGTGGAAAAAACCGTCATAATTTTCACATCCCCAACAAATAAGCGTCACAATCTCCGCATCCGTATCATATAATAAGCAAGAAGTTTTTTTGCGAGGTGTGATATGGCAGAGTGCGTTGCATTGATTTACGGTGGCAGGGGATTTGAAAGGGAAGTTTCCCGTCGGGGAGCGAGCTTTATTTTGCCCCTGATTTCAGAGTGTGGCTACGAATGTATCCCAATCTTCATTGCTCCTGACGGGCGTTGGCTTGTCTTTCGGAGGGGGGATGAATTTCTTCGTCCGGACGTGGAGGACGATGGGGAGCTCGGTAAAGAAAAAGATCGTCATCTCGGCGCTTGTGCCGAAGATTATATAAACCCTGAAAGCGAGCTTTGCGGACTGATATCCTTTGGTGACGGGGGCGGAATTTGCCTTGGTGGCGAGATCGTTCCCATTAGGTGCGCCTTTCCCCTTTTGCATGGTGACTTTGGTGAGGACGGTTCCGTTCAGGGTGCGCTAAAAACCTTTGATATACCCTTTATCGGTGAGGATACATTTGTCAGCACTCTTTGCCTTGATAAGGCGGCGCTTCGCGCCATGGCAGACGGCGTTTCTGTCTTTGGAGCAGAGTGGTTCGCTCCCGGTGAAGGCATGACTCCACATGATATAAAACGTGTTGCAGAGGGCGCTTTTGGTTACCCCATGTTCATAAAGCCGAGAAGCCTTGGTAGCTCTGTCGGTGCTATGAGGATAGGGTGCGAGGAGGAGTTTTTATCTGCCCTTGAATATGCCTCGGCTGGTGGCACCCGACCGGTGATTATCGAAGAATGTGTAGATATAGCCTCAGAGCTTGAAGTTGGAGTAATACGACAAAAAGGTAAACATATATTTACAAAAGTCGGGAAAATTACTAACGACGGCGGTTTTTACAGCTTTGATGAAAAATATGCGGCTGATTCTTCTGCAAAGGTTGAATCGAAGCCGAAAATAGAAAAAAACATAGAAAATTCAGTTCTTTCCATAGCGAAAAAACTAGTGGAGGCGCTGAATATCCGATCTCTTTGCAGAGTGGATTTCTTCCTTGATACTAGGGGTCGCATCCTATTTAACGAGATTAATACTATGCCCGGGTTTACGGAGTCCAGCTTATTTGCCGCCCTGTTTTCAGAGGCGGGGATATCGCCCCGTCAGCTTGTTTCGTGCCTTATCCGTGAGGTGCTGCTTTGATAGGCGTGTTCGATAGCGGAGTCGGTGGATTTAACAGCGTTCCCCATTTGAGGCATCAGCTTCCCGCGGCAGATATTTTATACCACGCAGACAGAAAAAACGCGCCCTACGGTACGAAAGGCGCCCACCGACTTGTTGATCTTGTGAGCCTTGGAATTGATCGGCTGGCAGAGCGCGGAGCAGAGCAGATATTACTTGCTTGCTGTACTGCATCCACCCTTTGGGAGGGACTCTCTCCCCAGCGAAAGCGGATCTCTTACCCTATAATCACTCCGTCGGCTTCTGCCATTGACACGAGCGCAGAAAGGATTCTCGTTATCGCCACGGAGCGTACTGTGGCATCAGGGGCGTTTTCAGGCGCTATCAAAGAAAGGCTCCCCGAGGCTTCTGTGCTTGAAGCTCCTATGCAAGGCTTGGTTTCTGCGGTAGAGCGAGGCTCCGCCACGGGAAGAATGGCAGAATGTACAAGGTCGGAGCTGGAAAAACTCACAGAAATAGCGAAGGCGTTTTTGCCTGACACCATGGTTTTGGGGTGTACCCACTTTTCGGCGGTGGAGGAACTTATCAGGTGCCTTTTGCCGGAGGTGGAGATAATTAATCCTGCGCGAATCGGTGCTTTGTCCATGGTGAAAAGGCTTTCGGAGCTTGGGATAAACACCAAAGAGCGAGGACGGCTGATCTATTTTTGATCGTCGGTAAAGGAACTTAAAAAAGCAGCTTCGGTTGCTATGATAATACAGGACGTGCCAAGTGGCACAAGGAAAGGAAAAACAATGGGAAAATACAGACGTGGCAGAATAAACGACGCTGTTGCACAGGAGCTTGCAATCGCTCTCGGCAACGTGCGCGAGCCAAAGGTTATCAATAATTTCGTCAGCGTAACGAGAGCAGAGGTTGCTCCCGACCTTAAGTACGCGACTGTTTATTTCTCCTGCATAGGTGACTCGAAGGAGTCTGAGGAGGGACTTAAAAAATGCACGGGAATGCTTCGCCATCACCTTGCGACCACCCTTAACCTCCGCGTTACACCCGAGCTTCATTTCGTGAAGGACGGCTCCATTGAGCACGGTGCGCACATCGCTCGCAAATTGGCAGAGATCAAGGAGCAGGACGAGGAGATCAGAAAACAGAGAGAAGAGGAAGAGCAGTAATCTTCTCTCGAATAGAACTTTGGAGGAATTATGGAATTTCGCAGATCAAGGCCTGACGATGCGCCGGCAATTCATAAGCTGGAGCTTGAATATTTTTCCGACCCATGGGGCGAGAGAGATATATTTTCGGCTATCTCCACCGAGGGGGCAATGTGCTACAGCGCGGTAGACGAGGAGGGCAGCATCGTGGCGTACGTTATAGCAAGACTTATCGCGCCTGAGGCGGAGATCTATCGAGTTGCCGTCAGGGCAGATAAGCGCCGCCGCGGAATAGGCTACCGTCTTCTCGACTATGCTATGAAAAGCGAGCGCGGCAAGGGACTTGAAACCACCTTCCTCGAGGTGAGAGAGTCCAACGTTGCAGCAAGAAATCTATATCATTCCTATGGCTTTCGCCAGATAGGCGAGAGAAAAAACTACTATAAGGACCCGGTGGAAAACGCGATTATCATGGTCAAAGGCAACTTAACTAATATCTGAAAAAGAGTCAGTCGATATTTTGACCGACCGTCGAGTTTGCCGCCAAAATACAAAAAAAGACAATTAAAGTTTGCAAAAAGAGGTTTTACTCGATATGATCATACTTGCATTTGAAAGTTCATGTGATGAAACCAGTGCGTCTGTCGTTCTGGCAGAAGACGGTCGCTTCACGATAAAATCGAATATTATCGCCTCGCAGATAGAAACGCACAGGCTCTATGGTGGCGTTGTTCCGGAGATTGCAAGCCGAGCGCATATCGAGGCTATCTCCCGCATCACCTATGAGGCTCTTGATGAGGCAAAGATTGCCTTGTCGGAGGTGGATCTTGTGGCTGTTACTGCCAATCCCGGACTCATCGGTGCGCTTCTCGTCGGTGTTAATTTTGCCAAGGGACTTGCTCTTGCAAACAATATACCCCTGGTGGCAGTTGACCACATTAAAGGGCATATCGCATCCTCTTATCTTGGTGAGGACGAGCTTCCAAAACCGCCCTTCATCGCCCTTGCCGCATCGGGTGGACACACTGCCATCTACCGTGTGAATTCTTATACCGAGATCGAAACCATCGGTACCACAAGAGATGATGCCATCGGCGAATCCTTTGATAAGATCGGAAGACTCATCGGCATACCCTATCCTGCAGGAAAAGGCTTCGATGCTCTTTCCAAAGACGGATTTATTAAAGCCACTGGCGACGAGGTGAAATTCTACGAAAAATACAAAAAGTCCGCCGCTTACAAGGATAAGGAAATGACTCTCCCGAGCCCTGCACTTTCCGACGGATCCCTTGATCTTTCATTCTCGGGCCTGAAAACTGCAGCTATCAACCTTTTGCATCGCTTTGAGCAGAAGGGCGTTGAGATCGACCGAGAACTGTTTGCCGCCAGATATACCTTTGAAGCAGTGGAAGCAGTTGCCAAAAAGATCACCATGGCATTGGAGCAAAATCCGGGTATGGACTTCGTTATGGCAGGCGGTGTTGCAGCAAATTCTCACCTGAGAAAAAGACTTACCGCCGTAGCAGACAGCCTTGGCAGAAAGATATTTATTCCTCATCCCTCCCTCTGCGGAGATAATGGAGCCATGATCGCTGCCGCAGGTTATTTCGAGTATTTAAAAGGCAATTTTGCGGACTCGGGGTTGAATGCTAGCGCACTTGATGCTTTTTGATGGGATAATTTTGGTGAATACTTTGTTAAACCATCGACTCGAGTCGTTCGACGTAGGCAGCTACGCCATCGCTCCTCTCGCTTGGTTTGCCGCGTCTCCCCTCAAAATTCTCCGTATCAAAAATGCCTGCAAATTTAAGAGGCAACTTTTTGGGAGATAATATGTCAAATTTGACAATCAAAATTTACAAAAAAACAACAATTAATGAAAATATACAAGAGCCACGGCTCTAACCTATGAAACGAAAGGATGGACACAACCCATGGAAAGCATTGATAAGATTGACGGTACTTTTGACAAGAGAGTACACGATTGCCCAAAGGCGACAGTGCCCGGTGCAGTTATAAAAAGGCTTCCCAGATACCACAGATACCTGGGTGACCTGATCGCTGACGGAAGACTCCGCATATCCTCCGCAGAGCTTTCAAAAATTATGAACGTTACAGCATCCCAGATCCGTCAGGACCTTAACTGCTTCGGTGGCTTTGGTCAGCAGGGATACGGCTATAATATCAAGTACCTTTACGGAAAGATCAGCGAGCTTCTCGGCGTTACCCAAGGATTTGGCGCAGTTATCGTAGGTGCAGGTAACCTTGGACGCGCTCTTGCCGCAACTCATATGTTTGAGCGCCGCGGTGTTCAGCGTCTTGCGCTGTTTGATGTTGACGAAGCTGTGGTAGGTACGGAAATATACGGAATCAAGGTTTATCACATAGACGAGCTTTACGATTTCTGCCAGAAGAACAAGGTGGATATAGGTGTCCTCACCGTGCCGAAGGATGCGGCATACCATGTGGCGAAAACCCTTGCATCTGCAGGTGTTCACGGAATCTGGAATTTTGCTAATATGGAGCTTTCCCTCGACGATAAGGACGTTGTGGTAGAGAACATCCATCTTGGCGACTCTCTTATGACTTTATGCTATGAAATAAAAGACAAGGAAGAAAAGGCAGGCAAGGCTGATGGCAAAGATTAATTTCCGAGTTTTGCTCCGTCCTCTTTCCGAGTGTCAGGGCTTTTTGGAAATGACCGCTCCCGAGCTTCGAGTTCTTGTGGCGCTTATTGAAAACGGTGGCTCTCTTGGATCTTCGGGCGAGCTTGCAAGGCTTTCAGGTACTACCGAGGCAAGAGCTATCTCAACCCTGACTCTCCTTATGGAGATGGGACTTATCGCTCCCGAGGAAGATGCTCCCTCTGCCAAAGGTGGAGCGGGGGTATTTGGCGATGCGCTCAAAAATAGCGACAGAGCTGCCGACACCTCCTCGGAAAGTACTATTATAGAGGAATTTGAATATCGTATTCGCGAGGGAGAGATAGAGTCGGAATCTGCGCTCTCCGTGGCAAAGAGTATTCGCGACGATAGCCTTGCGGAGATGATCGACGAATGTGCGAGAGTATTCGGTGAGCCGGCTCTTTCCACGGAGCATACGGCTATCATTACAGCGCTCCACACCCAGTACGGTCTTTCTCCCGAGTACATACTCACCCTTGCATCCTACATGGCAACCAAGGGAAAGCCCAATTCCTCCACCCTGAAAAACAAGGCTATCTCTCTCCACAAGCGTGGTATAGATACGGTTGAGGAGCTGGAGCGATACATCAGCGATTGCGAGAGAGAAAATACTGCAGATTGGGAGCTCAAGCGCCTCTTTGGAATCAAGGGCAGAAACCTCTCTGATGCAGAGCTTGCATACTTCCGCCGCTGGTGCGAAGAATTTGATTTTACAACTGAAATAGTTTCCGCCGCCTATGATATTTCCAGCGTTGGAACAGGTGGCAGACTATCATTCCCCTACACGGATAAAATATTGACCGAGTGGCATGAAGCCGGCTGTAAAACTCTTGACGAGTGCCGTCGCCACGAGGAGAAGAACAAGGCTGACCGCCGCGAGGCATACAAGCCGAAAGAACGAACCAGAGAAAAATCCAAACCCAAGCCTCCGCGATATGGCAGCTTTGACGTAGATGAGGCGTTTAAGGCGGCTTTGAAGCGTAGCTTCGGTGATGGGGAATAATTTTGGTGAATACTTTGTTAAACCATCGACTCGAGTCGTTCGACGTAGGCAACTATGCCATCGCTCCTCTCGCTTGGTTTGCCGCGTCTTCCCTCAAAATTCTCCGCATCAAACTTGATGTGCTAATTTTGGTGAATACTTTGTTAAACCATCGACTCGAGTCGTTCGACTCAAAATTCTCCGCATCAAAATTGATGTGCTGATTTTGGTGAATACTTTGTTGTAGCTCCAACACTCTCCTCCGAGTAGGTAACTACACCGTTGGCTGTGCTTTTTTACAAAGAGGTTTGTGGTAGATCGCAGTTTATTGCTTTGCTTGAATTATCAACAAAAAACACCGAAAAAGACAACTATAATTTACAAAAACACGGAAAAACATAAAATTTCTGCGAGGAAACGAATATGTATAGCTATAAAAACTATCATCTTGTTAAGGAAGAAATTAAAAAAAGAAGAAAGAATGCCGAGGGGCTTGCCATGGCGCGCAATGAGGAGCTTCGCGAGAGGTCTGCCGAGATTCGCGCTATAGATGACGAGCTTTCTGGCACGGGACTTTTGCTCTTTAAAACCGCTTGCGCGGGTGGGGACATCGGCAAGATCAGGAGTAGAAATCAAGAGCTTATGGCACGTCGCCGCCAGATCATTTTGTCTATGGGATTGCCTGCGGATTACACCGAGGTTCATTATTCCTGTCCCGAGTGTGCTGACACGGGATTCATTGATGGCGTTCGTATGTGCAAATGCTTCCGCGAGGGACTTATTAAGGCTACTATCCATTCCTCGGGCATTGGCAGGCTGATCGAGCAGCAGTCCTTTGCTAATTTTGATCTTGATTGGTATCGCGAGGATGAGGAAACATACCTTCGCATGAAGACCAACCTCGCCCGTGCAAAGGAGTACTGCAAGAACTTCCCAAAACGCAAGATGAATCTCCTTCTCATAGGAAAAACAGGCACGGGCAAGACCCATATTTCCACAGCCATCGCAAGGGAGATCATCAACCTTGGCTACGACGTGATATACGACTCGGTGCAGAACATTATTGCCGATTTCGAGGACGATAAGTTCCGCCGCAGCTACAATACCGACGAGCTTCGCGCAGAGAAGTATCTGGAATGTGATCTTCTTATTATCGACGATCTTGGAACGGAGTTTACAAATCAGGTAACTCTCTCCTGTATATATAATCTTTTGAACACAAGGCAGAACAAAGGCCTTGCAACCATTATTTCCACAAACCTCACAGCAGAGGAACTGGCAGGAAAGTACGACGATAGGATCTACTCCCGAATCGTTGGTGCAGGTACTATCGTGCTTCCCTTCGTTGGCAGGGATAGAAGAATTTTCGGATAAAACCGAAAAAACCGTAAAAACACCATTTTTTATTAAAAAACACCGAAAAAGTGCAAAATAAGGAGAGCCGCGCTGAACTGATAGGCAAAACGGCTCTCATTTTTCGTCTGGGGTATGAAAGTTTTTCATATACTTATACTAGTATTTAATAGAGGACTTGCTTTAATATTTTATAAGTGATATAATAGGCGTAAGTTTTTTTATAAACACTTTTGATTTTATAAAACGAAAATTCAAATAAGGAGGCAAATAATTATGAAATCAAAAACAAGACTTTTGGCGTTACTTTTAGTATTAGTAATGCTGTTTTGCACATCATGTGACGTTTTAGGAGGTTTGCTCGGCGGTGAACAGCCAGAGCCCGATGACGGAATGCATACCGTTACTTTCGTAACAAACGGAGCTCCCGATATCGCACCCCTTGAGATTGAAGACGGTAAGAGAATTACAAATCTTCCTACACCTAAGAAAGAGGGATGCAAATTCCTTGGTTGGTACACAGACGAGTCCTGCACAGTTAAGTGGAGCAACTCTACAAAGGTTTCCGGTGACGTAACTCTTTACGCAGGCTGGAAGGTTCTTTACGTATTCGATAGAGATGCTCATTCCACAAGCCAGGCAGAGATCCTTTCTTGGTACACAGCAACTCCCGAGGAATTTGAAGCAGCAAAGGCTCTTATCGCAGAGATGAAGGAAGCCGGCATGACAAATCTTGATGCTTTCGATCCTATCTATGATGAGTTCGAGGTTAAGTTCTATCACCTTGCAGAGCAGATGACTATTGCCAGCATCGTTTACTACTGCAACATGAAGGATGAAACTGCAAAGAACCGCGACCTTGATACAAAGGAAATGTTCCGTGAAGTTCAGGACGCTTATAACATCGCGCTCCAGCAGCTTCTTGAAAATTCTCCCTACGCTGATGAGCTCTTCGCTGATTGGACAGAGGAAGAGAAGCAGGAGCTTCGTAACTACAGCTCCGAAATCATGGAGATCAGCAACCAGATCGACGAGCTTCAGGCTGCTTATAACGAGCTTGACGATACACAGTACGGTTTCGCAGCAAAGACAGTAGAGTACTACAAGCAGATCGTAGTTCTTAATAACCAGCTTGCAGCAAAGTTCGGCTATGACAACTACTATGATTACGCTACAGCAAGAGTTTACGGCAGAGATTACACTGCTGAAGACCTTACAGATTATCACCAGTTCGTTAAGAACCACATCGCAGGTCAGGTTGGCGCTCTCGTAAGCAAGTGGAGAGATAAGTATGGCAAGCTTGCCAGCAACCTTGAGCTTTACAAGTCCTTCATGGATAGAGATTTCGACTCTATGGAAGATAACTACGTTGTAATGTACTTCGAGTCCCTTGGCGACACCAACATGGGCGTTGCAATGCGTGACGTATTCGAGAGTGAAAACTGCGTATTCGCAGATAGCCCCGATTCTCACCCCACAGCATTCCAGACATGGCTCTATGAATCCGAGAAGCCCTTCTGTCTCTTCGGTTCCAGCGGCCAGAGCGCAACAACTATCGTTCACGAGGTAGGTCACTACTATGCGGCTTACACTAACGATGATATTGACGACTACGACCTTTGCGAAACACATTCTCAGTCCAACGAGTTCCTCTTCATGAACTTCTGCTCTGATAAGCTTCCAAAGAACGTATTCAACACAGCTATGCTTTACCAGCTTGTTAATACCTGCGGTACTATCACACTCGCATCTATCGTTGACCAGTTCGAGCAGAAGGTTTATAGCCTTACAGACGAAGAGATCGCAGCTATGGGCGTTGCAGAGTTCGACGCTATCATGGACGAGATCAAGTCCGCTCCCGAGTATGCTGACGTTCTTGCAAGCTTCATCGATCCTAACGAATACTGGAAGCTGGTTGTAGTTGATAACCCTGTTTACTACGTAAGCTATTCCGTATCTGCAGTTGCATCTCTTAACGTTTATGCAATGGCACTTGAGGATCCCGCTGCTGCGATGGCAGCTTACCAGGCTCTCGTTGAGACTCCCGGCATCGACGAGATGGGTTACGTTGAGGCTCTTACAGCAGCAGGCGTAGCTAACCCATTCGTAGAATCTTCTCACAAGAAGGTTGCAGACCTTATCAAGAAGTTCCTTAACGACTAATCAAAACATAAGTTTTTGTAAAACAAAGTTAGCAAAAACTACATAATAATGGAGATCCCACCTCGGTCGAGGTGGGATCTTTTTGTGAAAAGTGGAATGAAATTTGTTTTTTGTTGTGGTTTTCATAACTTCAGTCCAGAGTGTGAACTGTTACATTGAAGTTGTCTAAAACGTACTCTATAGCAAGGCGCTGAATTATTGTGTCATCAGAGAATAATTCTCTTGAAAAGCTTATTACTTCCTCCTGGAGAAGGTCTTATATTCTCGGGCTTATACTCGTTGAGAGCTACTGCTAAATAATGCTCAAGCTCAACCTCGACCGGGTTGTAATAATTGATATGAACATCAAAGCTTTTGTAGTATTCGTCTGCTATTGAAACATACTTTGAAGGAGTCAGCTCCGTATATTTTGTTGTAAGGTCCTCGGGATCCTTTTCTTCTTTCGGCGAGAAATTTTGTAATAACTGTTCGCAAGAAGTCAAGCACAGAACTAAAATCAAGAGCAAAGAAATTAAGCATTTTTTCATAAGTCAGTGAATCTCCTTTTGGTTTTTCAATAGTGTTATAACTCATTTTTTAGTCAAAGTCAAGAAGCCACAGGCTTTTATTAAAATGAACACTTAATTTTCTATTTTAAGAAAATCTATTGAAAAACAAGCGAGAATATGATACAATTTAGGTAGTAAAACGAGAGGTGATCCCATGAAGATTTCGGAAATTTTGAAAAAGGAGAGGCGCACGCTGTCATTTGAGGTGTTTCCACCCAAGAATGCAGAGAATTTTAACTCGGTGATGAGCGCCGCAGAGAAAATTGCAACCCTTGCGCCTGACTATATGAGCGTCACCTACGGTGCCGGTGGCGGAACGTCGCTTTATACTGCAGAGATAGCGTCGCGGATATCGGGATTCGGCGTTACTCCCTTGGCTCACCTGACCTGTATTTCCTCGTCAAAGGAAAAGGTGCGAGAGGTGCTGACAGGTCTTCGGGAGAGGGAGATCACAAACGTTCTCGCCCTGCGAGGGGATATTCCCGAAGGATTTGATCGCGGTGGCGCAGAGTATCGCTATGCCTCGGAGCTGATGGAGGAGATCTGTCGTTTCGGTGGCTTTTCCATCGGTGGTGCTTGCTACCCCGAGGGGCATCCCGAGAGCATATCGAGGGAGGCTGATCTTCTGGCACTTAAAGCCAAGGCGCAGGCAGGCTGCGAGTTCCTAACCACCCAGATGTTCTTCGATAACGAGGTATTCTACCGCTTCGCAGATGAGCTTTCCCGCACGGGCGTAGATCTTCCCTTGGTGGCGGGTATTATGCCTATCACAAGCGCCGCTCAGGTTGAAAAAATGATAAAATTCTCGGGTAGCGCCTTGCCGAAAAGGTTCTCTCGCATGATCGATCGCTTTGGAAGTGACAGCGTTGCCATGGCAGAGGCGGGTATCGAATACGCAACGGAGCAGATCAGTGCGCTTTACGACAGAGGATTTGGATTTGCCCACGTTTATACCATGAACAAGCCTTTTGTGGCAGAGGCAATAAAAAAGAATTTAGTCTCATATTTATGAGCAAAAAGTCGACTAATTGATTAGATGACCGATAAAATATACAAAAATTGAGCAAAAACACCATTATTACACCGCTGAAAAGTGGAAAACCCCTTGCAAAATAAAACAAGGAGCTAGTTTATGGAAAGGTATTTTGAGAGAGTATCCTTTGGGGATATTCCGATAGATGAGAGAGAAATATGGGCGCGCCTCGGTGGCATGGGCGCACTTGACGACGAAAAAATATCAGGGGTAATCTCCGAGATCTCCTCTGTTGCCACTCCTGCATTTGCGGCGCGTGAGCTTTTTGTCAGGGTAAATAACGCCAAATGTGTCTGTACCGACGAGCTGACGGTTGCCAGTGAGGATTTTGCCAGGATAGTCAACGGTTGTCGCCGTGTTCTTGTGCTGGGAGGGACTCTCGGCATGGGTGTTGACCGACTGATTTATAAAAAAAGCGCCATTTCTGTGGCGGAGGGCTTCATCTATGATGCCGTGGCGTCTGCCGTGGTGGAGGGGCTTATGGATCTTGGAGAGATCAGGCTGACCTCGGGATATGAGCATACAAGACGCTTCAGCCCCGGTTATGGTGATATGCCTATGGCGATCCAGGGGGAAATAATTAATCTTATCGACGGAGGAAAAACTCTCGGAATAGCTCTCGCTGGATCGAAGCTGATGTCACCCTCAAAGTCTGTGACGGCACTTATTGGATTGAAGTGAATTCTCCTTGTAAAGCTTCAAAAACTACCAGAATTTCAGCGTTTTTCGCAACTTTTCCTTTGATAAACCCCATTTTGAGAAAACAATTGATACATAATTTTAGTGAGAAACATAAAGAACAACAGACGGGAGGACTTGTAAAAAATGAATATTTCAGATGCTATGAAGAACCGACGTCTGTATTTTGACGGAGGTATGGGAACGGAGCTTATCGCCCGCGGTCTTGAGGCGGGTAAAAGCTCGGAGGAGGCACTTTTTTTACATCCTCAGTGGGTGACAGACATACATCGCGCCTATATCGAGGCAGGTGCTAACATAATAAAAACCAATACCTTTGGAGTGAATCCCTTAAAGCAGAAAAACTATGAAGAATACGTTCGTCGCGGAGTCGCTCTTGCAAGAGAAGCGATGGGGGATAGAGAGGATCTGTTTTTGGCGCTGGACATTGGACCGACGGGAAGAATGCTTGCGCCCTTTGGCGACCTTTCCTTTGAGGATGCTGTGGAGGCGTTTTCGGGAGTCGTTCGCGCGGCAGCAGATCTGCCGATAGACTTGATCCTTATCGAAACCATGAACGATTCTTATGAAACCAAGGCGGCAGTACTGGCCGCAAAGGAAAACTCCGACCTACCCGTCTTCGTTACAAACGTTTATGACAGCACGTGCAAAACCGTTACAGGATCCACTCCCGAGGTGATGGCTACCATCCTTGAGGGGCTTTCGGTGGACGCTATCGGAGTTAACTGTTCCTTTGGGCCAGAGGATATGCTGAAGGTCGTACGCCGCCTTGTTTGTACTACGGACCTTCCCGTCATCGCTAATCCAAACGCAGGTCTTCCGAGGCTCTCCGAGGGCAAAACTGTCTTTGATGAATCGCCCGAAAAATTCTCGGAGGTAATGGCGGAGATGGCAGAGATAGGAGTGGACATTCTCGGTGGCTGCTGCGGTACGACACCCGAGCATATCAGGGCAACCGTAAAGAGAACGAACCACATTCCCCTCGCACCAAAACAAAAGAAAAAAGAGGGCGCTGCCACCTCCTCTCAAATTAAAATAATTCTCGGAAAAGAGCCACTGCTCATAGGCGAGAGAATCAACCCCACAGGCAAGCCAAAGCTTAAAGAGGCTTTGCGAAATAGTAATAATTCTTTAATTTTGTCTGAAGCGATAAAACAGGAAGAAGTAGGAATTTATGCACTAGATGTAAACTGTGGTTTACTTGAGGTGGACGAAATCGCAAAAATTGCGGAACTTACCGTCGAGCTTTCTTCTGTAATTTCTGTTCCTTTGCAAATTGATTCAGGTAATCCAAAGGCTCTTGAAGCCGCCCTGCGCATCTATAATGGCACTCCGCTTGTGAACTCGGTGAACGGCTCGGAGGAGTCTATGGGCGCGGTGCTTCCCCTTGTGAAAAAATACGGTGGAATACTTGTGGCGCTCACTATGGATGAGGGGGGTATTCCCTCTGATGCTGCGGGCAGAGTGGCGATCGCGGAGCGTATCTTGCACCGTGCAAATGAGTATGGAATTTCTTCCGAAAGGCTTGTTTTTGACCCTCTTTGCCTCAGCATATCCACCGATGAAAATTCTTACAAAACCACCCTCTCCGCAGTTGAAAAGCTCCATGAGCGCGGTCTTTATACCACCCTTGGAGTTTCCAATATTTCCTTCGGAATGCCAAATCGAGAGGCTATCAATTCTGCCTTTTTCCGCATGGCGCTTGGCGCGGGACTTTCGGCAGCCATCATGAACCCCTATTCGCACGATATGATGGCGGCGCACCGTGATTTCCTTTCTGCAAGGAATAGTGATAAGGCGCTTTCCCGATTCAGGCAAGAGGCAGAGGAGGCTATGGTCGCGGCAATTTCGGAAGCGCGTAGCATGGCTGAAAGTGGCGTTTCTCTTTTGACGCGCAGGGAAAACAAAAAAGACGGAGAAAATATCACTCTCTCTTATGCCATTGTCAAGGGGCTTCGCGCCGAGGCAGGTAAGATCGCAGGTGAGCTTTTGAACCATCGCGAGCCATTTGAAATAATAAATGAAGAGATCATCCCCGCCTTGAATAAAGTTGGTGAGGCGTTTGATAAAAAGCAGGTATACCTGCCATCGTTGCTCCTCTCGGCAGAGGCGGCGGCAGAGGCGTTTGAGTCGGTGAAATCCGGAATTAAAAAGGAAAAAACCAATGGCAACGCGACCGAAAAAGGCTATGCTATGACCAGCGATAGCACCTCAAAGGGCAGAGTTCTTCTTGCCACCGTCAAGGGGGATATCCATGATATCGGCAAGAACATCGTCAGGGTCGTGCTTGAGAGCTGGGGCTTTGACGTTTTGGATCTTGGACGTGACGTTTCTTGCGAGAGAATACTCGCGGCGCTTTCATCGGGTGGATTTGACCTTGTGGGACTTTCGGCTCTGATGACCACTACTCTCCCTGCCATGGAGGAGGCGGTTAGGGCAATCAGGTCTACCTGCCCCGAGGTGAAAATAATGGTGGGCGGCGCTGTGCTGACACAGGAATATGCTGACTTGATCGGCGCAGATTTTTACGGTGCAGACGCACCCTCTGCCGCTAGGATAGCGAATGCGGTTGTTGCGCAAAAACCAAAAAACGCACCAAAAATGTAAAACAAACATTACAAAACAAAACTAAAAAACGGGACTTATCAAAAAGTCCCGTTTTGATTTTCACAAAAATTTAATTACTGATTATGTAATTGTCTGCCTGTCGTATCAAACGATGAAGCCGACCTTTCTCTTAACCTTTGAGAGGGTCTTCCTTGCATGATATGCCGCGTCCTCTGCGCCCGCCTTCATAACTGCCTCAAGGTGCGCCTTGTCTGCCATGAGCTTTGCAAATTCTTCTCTGACAGGGCGAAGTCCGTCGGAGCAAGCCTCACCAACTGCAAGCTTGAAATCACCGTATCCACGTCCGTCAAACTCCCGCTCGATCTCCTCAAAGGTCTTTCCGGTGAATGCACGGTAGATGGTCATAAGGTTCGAAACTCCCGGCTTGTCCTCGGAGTATCTTACGCACGCCTCGGAGTCTGTAACTGCTTTTTTGAACTTGCGAATAATATCGTCCTTTGAGTCAAGAATATATACGCAAGCGTTGGGGTTAGGATCTGATTTTGACATCTTGGACATAGGGTCTGCAAGGGAGCAGATCTTCATGGTGTCCTTCTGGATATAACCCTCGGGAACGGTGAAGGTATCGCCGTAGATACCATTAAATCTGATAGCAATGTCACGTGCAAGCTCAAGGTGCTGGCGCTGGTCGAGTCCAACGGGAACAACGTCTGTCTGATAGAGGAGCATATCTGCCGCCATGAGGGTGGGGTAGGTGAAAAGACCTGCGTTGATATTCTCAGCATGCTTCTGGCTCTTGTCCTTGAACTGTGTCATTCTTGAAAGCTCGCCGAACATGGTGTAGCAGTCGAGGATCCAACCCAGCTCTGCGTGTGCGGGAACGTGGGACTGAACGAAAAGGGTATTCTTCTTTTCATCAACTCCGCAAGCCATGTAGAGAGCGAGAGTTTCGTAGGTTCTCTTGCGCAGCTCTGCGGGAACCTGACGAACGGTTATGGAGTGAAGATCCACAACGCTGTAAAACGTTTTATAATCCTCGGAGAAATGGGAGAAATTCTTGATCGCTCCAAGGTAGTTTCCTATGGTGAGATTTCCCGATGGCTGAACGCCCGAGAAAACTATCTTCTTATCGCCTAACATTTTTATATTAATCCTTTCGAGTGAGAGAAATTTTTACTAGATTATACTACTAAACCCTTATTTTGTCAAGAGTTTTTTACATTTTTGGCTACTTTTCTGAAAAATATCAGTTTATTGGATATGCTTGTGAAAATGCCGTACCGTGTTTTCCGACGATCTTGAATCTGAAGTAGCCATCCTTCGGATCAAGGGTAAAGGTAGCTTTTGTCAGTCCCTCGCCATTTGAGAAAACGCTTTTGCATCTTCTGCCACCGGTCCTCATATGGATGCTGTCCGCCTCGGAGGTGGTAACGGTGACCTGATCTCCCTCTCGGATGATCGAATGTATCTCCATGCCGGTGGAAACGTAAAACCTGCCTTGCCAGAGTGCTTTCATTACTTTTGAGTATTCGAGGCTTTCCTCATTTATCATTATATAGCCGCCAAAGGAGTCGGAGGCGGGGTGATCAAGGGGAGTTCTGTTGTGATTATCGTCGCCCGCAATGCAGAAAACGTGCTTTCCCGAGAGCAGAAAATCTTCAAACACTCTCTCGTCGCAGCAATGACCCTCTTTTACGCAGCCGGTGTTGTATATCTCCACGAAATCAATTCCCGAATAGCCAAGGTAATCAAAGGAATTTTCCAGCGACCATGAGGGGTGGTTGTACGCCACAAGGTAGCCCATATCGTGGGCTTTTTTCACCATTTCGGAGATGCCACCGTGGGTGTAATGGCGCTTATATTCTCCGTCGGGTGTGAATTTTCCCCTTGCGTCTTCGGTGACAAAGTGATCTGCTACGGAGTTATAGCAGGGGGTTATGGGATTTTTGGGATTCAGGGCAAAGAAATTGAGGTGGCAGACCTTCATCTGCTGATTAGTCATGGTGGACTCTGTAGGGATCTCCTTAATAGCAACCTCGCAGCCAACTATGGCAAGAAAGCTCTCGTCCGTAAGGTGGGACTGATCTATAACGTGCTCGTGGTCGGTAAACGCCACAACGGAGTAGCCCCGCTTTTTATATTCCGCCTTTATTTCCTCGGGGGTAAGCTTTCCGTCGGAGCAGGTGGTGTGGCAGTGCATATTTGCTTTTAAGTATCCCTTTTTTTCATCAAGAAGAATCCTCATATTAAACACCTTTTCAAAATTCATAATAATAGTATCATAGCACAAAATCGAGAGTAAATCAAGTTTTGCGGAGAAAAAAGCGAAAAAACATTTTCATGTGGGCATCAGTATATGGCAATTTGAACAAAAAAATGCATAAAAAATCAAGATTTTTGTGCGAAATTATCATATTTTAAAAATAATCAAAAAAATCACAAAAAACATTTGCATTTTTGCAAAAGATGTGATATAATTGTTGTTGCTCAATTATTTATACGCTTTCGCGGGTATATATATAAAATATAGATCGGCAGAGCGTAACATATTGAAATATTTTATAGAAAAAGGAAAGAACACAATGAAACAGAGAATTATCGCAACAATTCTTCTCATCGTCACAGTTCTTACAACCTTTGCAGGATGTGCAACTTACGCATTCGCTGCGAAAAAGAACTTTGACAACTATGTCGATGTCGACGTTAAGGCACTTTTAGATGCGCTTCATGACATCGAGATCGAAGAGGTGAAGGTAGACGATGTTGATTTCAATCCTGATGACGATCGCGAAGAGATCGTTAGAAGAGAGATCTACAACAAGATGCTGACATCTCTCAACGCTGAAGGTGACGTTCATAAGCTCACCGATGCAGTTATCGACGATATCTACGATATGGTAGAGTACAACGGTTACTGCACATGGGATGACTACACCTTCAATTACAACATGGTAACAACCACAAACACACTTACAGGCTCCTCTGACACAGACGACACCAGAGCTGCAAAGTATGCTATCGTAAAGGCACTTGTTGATGCCGGCTGGAACCTTGGCGAAAAGGTTAAGTACGAGGTTACAGAATCTCTTGACAATAAGAGAATTTCCGAGAACGATACTATCGTAGTTTCTTACGACGTTAAGATCGTTGATGGCGAAACTGTTAAGAGCACAACATATGAAAACCACATCAACGAAAAGATCGCAAAGGGCAATCAGCTCTTTGATATGATCTACAAGTACTTTGGCGGTATCGGTAAGTTTGATATCGATACAAAGAAGGATGACGAGATCTCTTACACTGAGGGTACAAAGACATACACCTTCACAAACGTATCAGTATCTCACATCGTTGCAAACGAAGCTACAGCTGACTACATCACCTACGAGCACACTCTCGAGGATGAGATGGAAGTAACAAACGCTTTCGATAAAAACGGCAAGAAGGTTGAGCTTACAATTCCTGAGGAAGCTAAGATCACATACGTAGTGTATCCTATCGCTGTTATCGAGGCTCCCGCTATCGATGCAAAGGGTATTATCAAGCACGTTCTTAATGATGATATCACAACCGATTCTCTCGATGCACTTAAGGGTAACGCTCTCGTTGGCGAGCTTGTTGATTTGTATAACAAGGCTCTTGATGAGTTCACACCTGACAACAAAGATGAGCTTGACAAAGCTATCAATGACGAGTGCGCTCTTGCAAGAAAAGAATCTCTCTACGACGTAGTATCCGTTCTTAACAGCGCAAAGGATGCTGATGGTACAACCGTTGCAAACGATATTCTCTGGTATTACAACGACAAGAATCCTGATAATGCAGTAGGCACTATTTACGAGGTGTTTAATGCAATTTCTGGCGAAAATACAGAAAATCCAAAGGCTATCTCTTGGGCAGACATTCGTGAATTCATGGGTGGTTACGTAATTAACCTTACTAACTACAAGTTCGGCTCCAGATCTGCTATTGCTCTTGTTCAGGATATTATTGACGAGTATAACTCCGTTTATGATAAGAAGGGCAAGAACAGAGACCTTTCTGTTTACGATTCCTACACAACTACCGATATTCAGCATATTGACGGCGTAAATAGAATCGACGTTGCTGATAAGATCGAAAGACTTGAAGAAGCAAAGGAAACCGAAAAGCGCAATAAGATCAATGCAAAGATCGACGCTATCGTAGCTGACGAAACAGTTGCAAAAGCTGTTGTAGCAGAGTACGTTGCAAAGGTTGAAGCAAAAGAGGATCATGCAAAAGTTTATGCTAACATCGCTCCTTATGACATTCTCAAATACATTCTTCTCTCCGATACATTGACAGAAGAAACAATTAGCGCATACATTGAGGATCTTTCCGATTACGTATATGGCGACGAAACCACAAAGACCAAAGAAAGAAGAACATTTGCTGCTGCTCTTGCAGAGCTTGTAGCAGAGTACAAGAAGACTGCGGCAAGTGGTTACGATACAGTAACAGCAGTTAAGGACAAGGCTAATGCAGTTAGCACTGCAAACGAAGCTCTCCAGAACGCTGCAAAGGCAGTTATCGAGGCTCTCGGTTATACTCCCGAGGATGGTAAGAACACATTTGCTTATGCAATCGAAAAGGCTGTTGATTACCTCACACCTGAAACCGAGGATGCAAAGAACACCACATGGACAGCTCTTGTTAATAAGTACATCGAGCTTCACGGTGTTGATACACTCTTTGTTCTTGATAAGAAGACTGAAACCGATAGCAAAGAGATCATTGTAAACAGCAGCGACACAACAAGAGAAACATTCCTTAAGGCACTCCTTGCTGACACTGCAAACGCTGGAAGCTACAAGGAAATTCTTGAAGGCGCATACAACAAGGCTGCAGAGGGTGAAAATCCTGCTGTAGAAACAGGTACAACTATCTGGAAAGCTCTCGCTGCACTTCAGGCTGCAGACAAGGCAACACTTGAAGCAAACGAAGACCTCTCCGATACAAAGACAACAGTAAGAAACGAGTCTATTGACAACTACGTAGCAAACGTTCTTTCCGCAGTTCTTAAGGATAAGAAGGGCAAGACAGTAGAAAAGAGCATCTCCGAGGAGCTTACCGCGGGATACTACAACTATACTATCAACTACAAGATCGCTAAGTACAACAGTGACGTACAGTCCAAGCTTGCTGAGGAGATCTACAAGCTCATCAACAACGATAAGATCGTTAAGATCGACGTAAATCATGAGGATTATCCCACAGAGCTTATCAACAAGTTCGTGAACGAAGTTCTCATGGACGAATATAAGGAAGAATTCTACACAGGTAACTCCGGCAAGTACACAACAGGTACTTACGCAGGTGGCGTAACAGAAGCACAGAGAAATGCTTACAACAAGCTTGTTGAGATGCTTGCAGAGGCTGAAGCAGCTCTCTCCGATACCAAGACAGGTGTTGAAGGCGCTCCCGAGGTTTATCTCGACGTTATCCTTTCCAAGGCAAAGCTTGGTCTTGAGCTTACTGAGGCTGAGCAGAATTACGTAGATAAGACAAATGCGAAGGATGCTGCAAGCAACGATCTTTCCGCAGCAAAGAAGAACATCACCGCACTTAAGGAAGACCTTGCAGACGCAGAGGAAAGACTTGAGATCGCAAAGAATCAGGATACTGATAAGGATTACAACATCTTCGATAAATGGGGTGACGTAATCGAGATCAACAAGGAAATCAAGAACCTTGAAAAGGAAATCAAGGCTGCACAGAAGGAAATCGACAGAAAGAAAGATGGCCTTCAGGTTAAGTTTGACAATGCAGTATCCGCAGCAGATGCAGCAGGCAAGGCGATTATCGACGCTCTTGCAGAGGGTTACACTGTAGCAGACGATGCAACCGTAGAAGCATTCAGAGCAGCAAAGGCAGCTTACGATGCAGCAAAGAACGCTTATAGCAACCACCACACAAAGCTTACTTCTCTTGAAAAGGCAGTAACAGATGCAGGAGAGGATGCTGATAAGAAAGAAACAGCTGAAAAGGCACTTAACGATTACAAAACCGAAAATGGTTTAGACGCGGCTACTACTGCAAAGAGCCTTTCCGATGCTCGCGACGCAGCAGAGGTTGAATACAACAAGTATCACACCGTATTCGCATACACACTTGCAGAGTATGACACAGTTCGCAAGGACTATGAGTCAGCACAGAGCGACTACAACCTTTACTATACAAAACTTGTAGAGCTTGAAGGCGCAGTTGATACTGCAAAGGCTGACTTTGATGCAAAGAAGACAGCATACGAAGAAAAGAAAGCAGAAGTAGAGGGCAAGGGCGAAGCAGCAACAGAGGACGATAAAAATGCTGTTCTCGAGGCTGAAAAGGCAATGAATGATGCTGAAAAGGCTCACAACGCTGCAAAGACCGAGCTTACAAACTACAAGACAAATAAGAAGATCACAACCGAGACTTCTACATCTATCAAGGACGCTTACGTTGAAGCTACTAATGAATGCTTCACATACGCATACCACCACTACAACAACTCTAACGTTGTTAAGAATGAAGCAGAGGCTGCAATCGAAGAGATCAAGTACACTGGTGTTGAGATCGACGGTGTAACATACCACCTCGAGGATGCAGTTGATGCAAACGGACAGGTTATCGTTTACGAAAAGAAGAGCGAAGCTAAGAAGGCTGGCAAGGAAAAGGGCGACGTTAAGGATCCCGGTCTTAAGACCATCATTGCAAAGGCTGAAGTAACAACAGACGGCGAAGCTATCTCCAACGTTGATTACTACGGCAATATCGATGCATTCATGGCTGCAAAGCTTGGTGCAGATTGGAAGAGCATTCTTGAAACAAAGGCTAGAGAGCAGCTCAACGAGCAGATCAGAATTTACGCAGTTGCAGGCGCTCTTACAGGCAAAGTAAGCGACTTCGATGGCGAGCACCACAACGTAGTTGCTGACGGTTACACCGGCGAGGGCTACGAGCTTGTTTCTTACAGCGCAGCTATCTACGGTGACGAAGCAGACATTAAGGGCAACCTTAAGCACGAGCTTTCTCACGAGCATGAGAACTGGAGCGACGAGAAGCTTACCAGAAAGGTTGACAAAAAAGAGTGGAAAGAATACATCGAACGCCTTGATCAGGTATTCGTTGACAACAAGACCTTCAGAGATTACAAGAAGGATGTAACAAGAGCAGTTTACAACAACCAGAAGGAGCAGGTTGGCGAGAATAATATCCGTGTAATGTGCCAGCTCCAGAATCTTGTAAACTATCTCCTTCATTCCGATATTCAGGAAAACGTATACGCAGCACATGACGGCGAGTACGTAATTGCTACAAAGGATGGCAAGCTTGCATACTTCTTCGTAGGTTACCACTTCGAAGATAAGGATGCTGAGTAATTAAACTCAATTCCCGAAAAACCGAGGAGCGAAAAATCTCCTCGGCGGGAAAAGGTTACCTTTAAATATTAATGAAGGAAGTACAGATTTACACAGATGGTGCTTGCCGTGGCAATCCCGGTCACGGTGGGTGGGGTACGATCCTCGTTTACGGTAAGTATGAAAAAGAGCTTTCCGGCGGCGAGAGGGAAACCACCAACAACAGAATGGAGCTTACTGCAGTTATCGAGGGGCTTTCCGCATTAAAGGAGAGCTGCAAGGTCACGGTTTACTCCGATTCTAAATACGTGGTAGATGCCTTTTTGCAGGATTGGGTCACAGGCTGGAAAGCCTCGGGATTCCGCCGCGGAAAGGTGAAAAACCCCGATTTATGGGAACGTTTGCTTGATCTGACAGAGGAACATCAGGTTTCTTTCGTCTGGGTCAAGGGACACGATGGGCACAGTTACAATGAGCGATGCGACAAGCTGGCTACAAGCTTTGCAGATTCCTTCGCTGATTAACATGAAAACAAAAGACAAAAAGTCTAAATTATATGGAGAATTATTATGAGCAATAACAATATTCTTAAAAGACTCTCTCCTATTCACCTGGTTAGTTTGATTTGTCTGGTTTTGGTTCTTGCAATCGTAGGAACATCTCTTGGATTCTTCATTGGCAATACCTTTGGTAATAACGAGAAAGACTTGGATTATATGGAGATCGATCTCTCCGAATACGTAGAGCTTGGTGATTACAGTAATCTCACAGGCCTTGAAATTGACACTTACAGCTCTGCTTTGGCAGAAGCATACCGCGATCTTAGCATTAAGAACGATATCCTTGCAATCGTTGCAGGCGAAATCGACAAATCTACAGCAAACACAACACATGATAAAGATGCTGTGATCACCGTTGGTGATAAGGTAAAGTTCTATTACAGAGGCTACGTTAGTAACGATGATGGCACAAAAGATTACCGTGACGGTATGTCTAACTTCACATCCTCTGCAGAAAACCTCACTGTTGGTGGAGACAAATTCATCGCAGGCTATATGCTTGCTCTTGACGGTACTAAAGTTGGTAACTATCCAAGATTTAGCGACCTTCAGGTAAAGGGCGAGGATAAGTTCGTTGAGGCAGGCGCATACTTTGTTTGCGTAACATTGAACAGCCACAAGGTTGTATACAATGAGTACAGCGGCGTTGAGGGTAAGGCAGATGTTAAAACCGAAACAGTTCTTATCGACATCACAGATAAGGCAAAGGTTGATGAGACCTACGGTGCAGGCTTCTATGATTACCTCATCGGTAAGGAAATGGACGGCGCAAACGTTGTTACATCCACAACTCCTTGCACAGTAACAAAGGGCGAGGATACTTACAAGTACACAAGCATTTCTATCAAATACGCTATTCCTACAAATTATCTTGAGGGTTATAACAACGCTACAATCGAGGTTGTATTCCCCTATGATTATGCAGAAACCAGCCTTCAGGGCAAGACAGGTTACTTTGAGGTTCTCGTTGAGGACGTAACAGAGTATGACTTCAATATTGACGGAACATCTTACGTTCTTGATTCATCTCTCTTTGATGAGAAGAACGAAAACCTCATTATCGCAGCTCTTACACAGTACTTCGATGATGAAAAGAACGAAGACCTTAAGAAGGAAGTAGAGCACTACGAGGGCGAAAATATCTACGCGAAGTTCAAGAGCTATCTTGAAGAAACATACGAAACCGAGTATGAGGAGTCCCTCAAGGCATACAAGGAAAACGCTATCATCAAGGCTCTCGTTAAGATCGCTAACACCGAGAGCAAGGCAACACATCCCAACCTTGAAACACTTAAGGCCGAGAGCGTTCTTACATTCATCGACGAGTATGAAGCATTCGTAAGCGATAGCAATAATAAGGTTAGTAAGGACACCTTCAAGATCGAAGATTATGCAAAGCTTGCTTTCAATGATATGCCCGAGGATTGGACCGGCTTTGACTGGAAGGCAAAGGTAGAGCAGTCCGCAGCTGATTACTACACTGCAAGATTCGTAGTTTACTCTATCGTTAAGGCAAATAATCTTACTTCCGCAAAGGATGAGGTTCTTGCTGAGTACAGACTTGAGTGGATCAAGAGCTTCTGCACAAGCAACGACGTTGAAGACGTTTACGTAAGACTTGGCGCAGATGATAAGGCAGCTGAATTCAATGCAGCATATGAGAAGCTTTCTGCCGCTGAAAAGGATAAGTACAACGAGCTTGAGAGAACTAACCTTGAAAAGCTTGGTTACGAGAACCTTGAGGAAGAAGGCTACATCAGAGCAGTATTTAACTTCCTTAATCTCGACGACAGCGCTTTCATCTACAAATTCAACTAATATCGTATTTTATGAGGCTACCGAAAGGGTAGCCTCATTTTTCTTAAAAGTGTTGCACTTCTAATGACAATTCACATTAAAAAGCCTCCTTTCGCAGGGGGCTTCAATAATTAAAGAAAAACTATTGCTTTTTTTGCTGAAAAATGGTACAATATAAGAGTAAGTTTTGAAAAAACGGAGGTTTTTATGGCAATTCGAGGAATAATGCCCCCATCGCCCCTTGACGAGATGGAAATTCAGCAGCTACGCGAGCTTTGTAGCGAGGGTAGGCACAGTGAGGCGATAGCGCGTCTTCGCACAAAG
Source organism: Eubacteriales bacterium (assembly GCA_045589435.1). Taxonomy (GTDB): domain Bacteria; phylum Bacillota; class Clostridia; order Oscillospirales; family CAG-272; genus UBA1740. The sequence continues at coordinate 204,184 of JAZNPB010000044.1, forward strand.
GGATATAAGACCCCCACCAATGCAATGATCAAAACGCCCGAGCAGATCAAGGGCTGTCGCATGGCGGGAGAAATAAATAGCAAGGTGCTTGACGCTGTTGAACGAGAGATCAAGGTGGGAATGAGCACCCAGGATATTGACGACATCGTTATGGAAGAAACCAAAAAGCTTGGAGGCATTCCTGCTTGTCTTGGGTATGAGGGATTTCCAAAATCCGTTTGCACCTCTGTAAACTCCGTAGTTTGCCATGGTATTCCGTCAAAAAAGACGATCCTGCGTGAGGGCGATATTATCAACGTGGACTGTACCACAAAGTACGAGGGTTATTTTGGCGACGCATCGAGAATGTTTACCTTCGGAAATATCACCCCTGAAGCAAGGCGACTGGTTGATCTTACAACGCGCGTTACCATGGAGGCGACCCGGCACGTGAAGCCATTTACTACCTTCCTCGGTGACATCGGTTATATTATTAACTCTGCTGCGAAGGAGAACGGTTTTTCCGTAGTTCGCGAGATCGGCGGTCACGGTGTTGGACTTGAAATGCACGAGGATCCTTACGTTTGTCACATTGGATTTATGCGCCACGGCATCGTTTTGCTCCCCGGCATGATCTTCACCATTGAGCCTATGATAAACGCAGGCAAAAGCAAGATCTATATAAATCCCCTTGACGGCTGGACGGTAAGCACCGCGGATGGAAGCCTTTCGGCACAGGTGGAGCACGAGGTTTTAGTCACGCTGGACGGCTTTGAAATTTTGTCAAAATAAAAAAGACTTATTACAAGCCTTGCGGTTTTATATCGATTAATAAGAGGTTTTTGTAAATAATTATAGTCAAAAGCAAGGATTTTTTTGAAAGGAAAAGCGAATTTATGATCAGAAGTGAAATAAAAAAATTCACCATGAGCTATGAGAAATGTGGCGAGCTGCCATGCGTTGCTCCATGTACGCTTTTTTCAGTTCTTAAGGAAAATAAGATATTCGAGTATCCAATGAATGAGGGTGAGGCTGCCGCGTGGCAGAGCTATTTTGACAGTCCTTGTCAATTCTTCAGCACTTTTGATATGACGGATCTCGATATAAAAAGAAAATATATTTATCTGCGTTTTTATTCCGTAAGCGGTGGGGCAGACCTGCTTCTTAACGGTGAAAAAATCGCCTGCTTTGATAATTCCCAGCGCATCTATACCGTTGATATAAAGGGCAGATGCCGCGCGGGAGAAAATGAGATTCGCCTGATCTTCCACCCCGATGAGCTTTCCGATATGACGGCTCGTCGGCTTAACTTGGAGCATGGGCTCGGACTTTCCGACGTAGGCATCTCGGGAAAAGTGGAGCTGCTTAAGTTTAATAACGCCATCATAGATAACGTATCCCTGACGGAAACTGTAAATGACGGGACAGCCACCGTTAATATCAGGCTTGAAACTCTCGGAAATGCCGACTCGGTCAAGGCGGTTGCAACCTTGGTTTCCGGCTCGGGTCAGATGTATTACGGCGGCATTGTTCGCGGTCAGGGCAGTATCGCCGTGCGTAATCCTCTTTATTGGTGGCCCCACGGACTTGGCGTTCAGAATATCTACCGTCTGACTGTCAACCTCTACGGTGAGCATGATATTGAGGACACGAGAGAGTACAGCATCGGCATTGGAAATCTCGGCATAAATCGCGAGCCCTCGGGCGCACTTGCCTTGGCAAACGGCACAAGCTTCATTCCCATGGGACTTTATTACACCCCGCAAGATGAGATCTACGCAGGGGAAAAAACGGAAAAGACAAACGCACTTGTAATGGCTGCCGTAAGGGCAAACTGCAATACCTTGGTGATTTCCGGAGCCTCGGGATTTGCCTCCGACGCGCTTCTTTCCGCTTGCGATATTTACGGAATTACCCTTTGGCAAGAGCTTCCTCCCATTGTAGAGGGGCAGAACCCTGACAGCTACCTTGCAGGACTGATGTCCTCTATCAAAAGGATCTCCTATCATCCATGCCTCGCGGCACTTATCGACACCGCAGGGGATGGAGCAGATCTCGGGGTAGAGCTGCTATGCAAAAACGCGGCTCCTGATATCTCTTTCATGACGAAAGAGGAGTATGAAAAAATAGATGTAGCCTCCTGCACGGCACTTCCAAAAGATGATACCATCACAGCCTTTGCAGGTAAAGACCCTAATCTTTTCTCTCGCGAGATGGATTGGCACAGTGGCGATAACATGGCAAAAATGCTGCTTTACACAGCCACAAAGTATCTCTATGCAGCGGACACCTCAAGCTTCGGCTATCTTACAAGGCTTGTTCAGGCAGAGATGATGACGGACTTCATCCGCGGAGCGAGAGTGAATCGTTCCTTTGGCGGCGCGGCAATAATTTCTCGACTTACTGATTCAAGACCTACTATATCCGACTCCATGGTGGACTGTTTCTGCCGACCAAAGGCGCTGCAAAACTACGCGGCAAGAGCCTTCGCGCCGACGGTTATAATCCCGAAGCTGGAGGATGGTCAGATCAGCTTTGCCATCTCAAACGAGAGGCGCACCGCATTTGAGGGAGAGCTTTACTACAACGTTTGCGATGCTCAAAATAACCTGATCTTCACCGATTCCTTTGGCGTGTCCGTTTCGGAAAGCTCCGTTTTCGCCTTTGAGGGCAAGGACCTTACGGATGTGATCTCGGGCCACGAGCATGAGTATTATCTGCAGTACGGCATTCGCGAGGGCGCACTCCCTGTGTCCTGCGGAACTATGCTTTTCACATTGCCAAAACGATTTGCTTTCGTAGATCCCGAGATCAAGGCGCAGATAAGCGGAGCAGGCAGATCTCTTACCATGACGATCAAGGCAGAGGCGTTTGCAAAGGACGTTGAGATCTCCTTTGATGGGCATGACGTTCTCATCTCCGATAACTGCTTTGACATCACGTCCTCCGCACCTATCAAGCTGAATCTCACAGTAATTGGTGACACGGCAACTCCCTTTGAACTTGAAGAATCCATGCGTATAAAATGCGTAAATACCATAGGAAATGTAAATAAAAGTTTGAAAAAAGATAGGTTTGAAGCTAAAAAAGAGGAACTGCTTGAAAAACTCAATTTGAATTTATTCTGATTATTTTCAAATCTTGTAAAACAAAAAACACCCCGAAAGAGGCAAAAGCGATAAAGAAAATGCCGCCAAGGGGTGTTTTTTTGTTTTAATGATATGTACGAAAAAGCTGCCAAGTTAGCACTTGAGAAATGCATTTTTCGGTAGTGTGAAAATGTCGTGTTTTATTGATTACTCATTTTTCGCCAGCATCAGAGCGCGCTCTACTTCAACATAAGTCTTTGCCATGTTGATCTCCGTTCTGATCCTTGCCGCACCACGGAAGCCGCGAAGATAGAGGGCGATCTGCTTTCTTGCTTCGGGAATGGCAACCTCCTCGCCCTTGTCCTCCACAGCGTAGCGCAGCTGACGGAGCGCCGCCTCACAAAGCTGATCGGTAGATGGAATATTATAGCTGCCCGAGGCGAGATAGTCCTTTATCTGGCTGAAGATATAGGGGTTTCCCACAGCGCCTCTGCCGATAGCTATTCCGTCCGCCCCCGTCAAGCCTAGCACCTCCTGCGCCTTCTTCGGGGTGGTAATATCTCCGTTTGCGATGACGGGGATCTTCAGGGCGGATTTTACCATTTTTATCTCTCCGAATCTTGCCTCGCCGCCGTACATTTGCACCCGCGTTCTTCCGTGGATACAGATCGCCACAGCTCCGCCTTCCTCTGCCGCCTTTGCACATTCCATGAGATTTATTCGCCCCTCGTCAATTCCAAGGCGCATTTTCACCGTTACGGGCAGGGGAGTTGCATGGGCGGTTGCCCTTGTGATGCGATAGATCAGGTCGGGATCTGCCATAAGTGCGCTACCCTCACCGTTTGAGAAGATCTTGTTTACCGGGCAACCCATATTGATGTCAAATGCCACAGGGAGAGCTACCCCGGCGCCTGAAGAATGGCAATAACCCTCCTTTTGGAGATTTTCCTCATGCGCAAGGATCATACCTGCTGCCTCTGCCATGACCTCGGGCTCTTTGCCGAAAAGCTGGAGAGCTACGGCACCCTCGTCATCATAGATCCTACCCAGGCGGAAGGTCTTTTTATCACCGTAGGTAACTGCCTTTGCGCTGACCATCTCCGTTGTGGTAAATTCACAGCCAAGCTCTCTTGCAATAAGGCGCAGGGCTCTGTCGGTGTAGCCTGCCATGGGGGCAAGGAATGTTCCGTTTTCGATTTGTACGCTGCCGATCCTCATGGGGCTGCTCCTTTCCTTTTTCTTCATATATTCTACCACAAAAGCATAGGGATTTCAAGGGATATAAAAATTTTCCTTTATTTGATATTATTTTATTTTCGATATTGAAAAAACGGTTGTTTTATGATAAAATATTTAAGACAAAACTTTTCGAGGTGAATTATGGCGGATATTAACGTGATAATCGGCGAGCTTTTAAGATACTCGCTTGAAAAAAATATAATAGAAAAAGAGGATGAGGCTTGGGCACAGGCATCCTTGCTTCAGGTATTTGAGCTTGATAGCATTGAACGGATGGATCTTCCTTCGGAGCGTCCTCTTTCGGATATACTTTCCGATGCTCTTGACTATGCCTACGATGCAGGCTTGATAAAGTCAAAGGGCGTTGTTTCAAGAGATCTTTTCGATACGAAGATCATGGGCGCCCTGATGCCAAGACCCTCGGAGGTGATAGGTAGGTTCCGTGAGCTTTACAGAGAAGATCCCGCCCTTGCCACCGATTATTTTTATAAGCTGGCAGTGGATTCAAACTACATCAGAGCCGATAGAATTGCGAAAGATATGAGGTGGAAGACCCCCTCGGAGTACGGCGATATTCACATCAGCATCAATCTCTCCAAGCCTGAAAAGGATCCGAACGCTATCGCCCTTGCAAAAAATCTTCCCCAAACGGACTTCCCCAAATGTGCCCTCTGCCACGAGAACGAGGGATTTGCGGGAACACTTACCAAGGCGGCAAGACAGAATCTGCGCCAGATACCCTTTGATATGGCAGGGGAGGCGTGGTATCTTCAGTATTCCCCTTACGTTTACTATAACGAGCATTGTATAGCGCTTTCCGCAGAGCATAAGCCTATGTCCATAAACCGCGAGAGCTTTGCAAAGCTTTTGGGATTTGTAACCGAGTTCCCCCATTACTTCATCGGCTCTAACGCTGATCTTCCCATTGTAGGTGGCTCGATCCTCTCCCACGATCATATGCAGGGCGGTCGCTACGTTTTCCCGATGGAGCTGGCAGAGAGCAAAAAGGAGATCAGCTTCCGCGGATTTGACGACGTTTCGGCATCCATAGTTAAGTGGCCCATGTCGGTGATCAGGCTGACGGGTGGCGACAGAGCGCGCCTTGTGGAGCTGGCAGATAAAATTCTCGTCAGCTGGCGCAGATATACGGATGCAGATGCTTTGATCTATGCTGAAACTGACGGGGTGCCTCACAACACCATAACCCCCATTGCAAGAAGACGCGGTGAGCAGTATGAGCTTGATCTCGTGCTTCGAAACAACCTGACAACAGAGGAGCATCCCCTCGGTCTTTATCACCCCCATGCCGAGCATCATAACATCAAAAAAGAGAACATAGGACTTATTGAGGTTATGGGACTTGCCATTCTTCCTGCAAGACTTAAGGAGGAGATGGCGGCGCTTCGCTCGGATATTCTCGCTGGTAGGGAGATTCTTGGTACTCACAAGGCTTGGTTTGAGGCGTTCTCCGATAGATATACCTTTACAGAGGAGAATACGGAGGAGATCCTTCATAGGGAGATCGGCAACACGTTTGTGAGAGTTCTTCGTGATGCAGGCGTTTATAAGGATACTGATGAAGGACTTATACACTTTATGAAATTCATTGATTTTGTAAATAACAATTAACATTTTGTAGACTTTTTCACAGATTATTAGCAAACCGACAAAAACGGTTGATAAGATTTTTTAGAATTTTTAGATGAAAGGGAGAGCCATGGGAGAAAGAAGATGGACGGCAGAGCAGACCTCTGCCATCGAGGCGCGAGGAAAAACGCTTTTGGTTTCTGCGGCGGCAGGATCGGGAAAAACCGCAACCCTGACGGAGCGAATAATTCGCCGACTGCTTGATAGGGAAAATCCCGTCACCATAGACTCGCTTCTCATCGTGACCTATACCAATGCGGCGGCAGGGGAGCTGAGGCAGAAAATATCTGCTGCTCTTGAGGCTGCCGTTAAGGCTAATCCCGAGGACGAGGGACTGCTCCGTCAGCTTATGATGCTCCCCTCTGCCAAGATCAAAACAATCGACGCCTTTTGTAACGATATATTAAAGGCTAACGTAGATAGAGCCGCGCTTCCGCCCTCTTACAGAATCTCCACGGGTGCGGAATGTGAGATACTTTCATCGGCAATTCTCGAGGGACTTGTGGATGCGGTTTACAGTGGCGAGGCAATGGAGATCGCCACCCCTGAGGAGTTTGAGAGCCTTGCCGAATGTCTTACGGACTCAAAGCATACCGAGGATCTTTGTGAGGTTTTGAAATTCGTTTACGATAAGTGCCAAAGCTCCCTTGAGGGAACGGCAATTCTTCAGCGCCTTGTGGATATTTATTCTCCTGAAAGTTATAGGGGCGCGGGGGAAACTCTCCACGGAAAATATATAATGGAAAAACTCTCCGCGGCGCTCGACCATCATATATCAAGGCTAACCTCTTACCGGCGTGAGTTATCTCTCGGTGGCTCGGCAGAGGCGGCGTATCTTGAAACCGTAGACAGTGATATTTCTGCCCTTAGGGGTATACTCTCGAAGGTTGGTTACACGGCTGTGCGCGAGGGGATACTAGACCTCGCCTTTTCAAATATCAAGCGCGCAAGGGTGAAGACTCCGCTTATGGAGGACTTTGCGCAGTACCGGGGTATTATGAAAAAGGACGTGCAGGAGTACGCTGAATTTTTCACATACACCGAAGAAGATTGGGAAAAACTATATTCCTCTCTCCACAGGGTTTTAACCACTTTATGTAAATTTATATTTGCATTTGATAAGCTTTTTACCGAAGAAAAGCGCCAAAGGGGAATCGTTACTTATTCCGATCTCGAGCGCTATACATATAATTGCCTCTGGGAGGGAGGCGAAAGGACCGACGTTGCAAAGAACCTTTGTGCCAAGTTCTCAGAGATATATATTGACGAGTATCAGGACGTAAACGCCCTGCAGGATAAGATCTTTGAGGCGATTGCAAAGGAAAATAATCGCTTCATGGTAGGCGATATAAAGCAGAGCATTTACGGCTTCCGTTCTGCCCGACCCGAGATCTTTGCCAGGATGAAAGGGGAGTACCCACCTCTTGGCGAGAGCCGCGGCAGCACAGCCTCTATCTTTATGTCCTCAAACTTCCGCTGCGACAAGGGCATAGTTGATTTCACAAACGAGATATTTGATAAAATGTTCGGCCTTCTCGGCGACTCTATCGGATATATGGACGGGGATAGGCTTGGTTACGCCAAGATCCATGAAAGCGAGCCACCCTACCGTCGCCCCGAGATAGCACTTGCCGTGCCGAAGCGATACAGAGATGAGGGCGACCTTTCCGCAGAGGAAACGGTGGCTATCAAGATAAAACAGCTTCTCGAGGGAGGAACGCTTGACAGTGGCGAGCCTATAAAGCCCTCGGACATTGCTATAATTCTTAGAACCACAGCGCCGCTCGAGAGGTATGCAGACGCTCTTTCGGCATACGGCATTGCAACGGAGATCTCCGTTCCCGAGGATTTCTTCATGACCCCCGAGGTGCTGCTGACTCTTTCATTCTTAAACTCCATCGACAACCCAAGGCGGGATATTTACCTTGCAGGGCTTCTTTGCTCCCCCATCTTCGGCTTTGACGGAGAGGAGCTTGCCCGTATCAGGAGATCTTTTGATACTGAAACCCTTTACGAGGCGCTCTGCCTCTACACCGAGGAAAATCCCGGCTTTGCAAAGGGAAAAAGCTTCCTTGCAAGACTTGAATACTATCGCTCCATGGCTGAAAATACTCCCGTTGACAAGCTGATATACAGAATTTATCATGAAACGGGTCTGCTCTCTCTTGCATCAAGGCACGGTGGCAGAAAGAATCTCATGTTCCTCTACGATCATGCAAGGAGCTTTGAATCAGGCGCGTTCAAGGGACTTTATAACTTCATATCCTACATTGACAATATCATCTCCGGCAAGATCACAGCCGAGTTTGAGGAAAGACGGGCAGGGGACAGCACCGACGCTGTTAAGATCATTACCGCCCATAGCTCAAAGGGACTTGAATATCCTGTGGTGTTCTTCGTTCACGCTGGAAAGCGCATGACGGGAATGGCAGGAGGCGTTGAGTCCAAGGAGCGCTGGATCAACTATTCGGAGGAAATGGGCATATCACTGAAGCTTCGCACCCCGTCGGGTCTTGCCAGAGTGAAAAATCCCGTTTCCCGAGCTATTATAGAATTTACGAAGGAAAAGGACTTTGAGGAGGAGCTTCGCGTTCTTTACGTTATCCTGACGAGAGCAAGAGAGCAGCTTTACATCGTTGGAGAGGCACCTTCAAAGGACGTGGAAAAATATAAGAACACTCTCCGTATTGAAAAAGAGAATTTGTCGCCGTACAGCGCGAAAAAGCTTTCAAGCTACCTTGAGGTCACTTTGGTTGCCTCCGGCGTCAGTGGCAAGGATCTCTTGGATTTCCTTGGTATCAGCCGTGTGGAGTCAAAAGATGCCGCATACGAGGAAGACGTGGTGGATGCATCAGAGGACGAGAGCCTTGAGATAGAGGGTGGCGTCAGTGGACTTGCAGATGAGCTTGCTGAAAGATTTACCTATAAATATCAGAGCGCGCATATGATCCGTTTGCCTGAAAAAATGTCGGTTTCAAGGATCACACCCACAGTCCTTGACGGAACGGAGTCAGAGGCGGTGGAAGTGGTGTTTCCCGAGGATGATTCCGATAGATACGTTCCCGAGGATGACCTTGAAAGAGGCTCTCTCGCGGGGGATGAGCCTTCGCCCATCGGCACTGTAAAAGATGAAAGCGCGAAAATTTCAGGTGACTGCCGAGGCGACGAAAAGGATACTCTCCCAAGCTTCATGACCGGAACCGACGAGGCAGAGAGCGCAAAGCGAGGTATCGCAACTCACTACTTCATGCAGTTCTGCGACCTTGACAGATTTGTAGGGGAGGGAAGCGAGGCAGAGCTTGCCCGCCTCGTTGAGGAGCAGTTTATTTCCAAGGCTGACGGGGCGAGAGTCCGTATCCGTGAGCTTGAGGCTTTCAGGAGATCACCCTTGCTTCGCAAAATGCTGGGGGCAAAAAATCTTTACCGAGAGCTGCGCTTCAACGTGCGCTTGCCTGCAAGGTACTTTACGGAGGACGAGGAAAACCGACTTCTCTATGAGGATCAGACCGTTCTCGTGCAGGGTGTTATTGACTGCATCATAGAGGACGAGGAGGGAGAGCTGCACCTGATCGACTATAAGACCGACCGACTTACGTGGGAGGAGCGACAGATAAGAGAACTTGGTGAAGAAAGGCTTCGCCGCGCTCATACACAGCAGCTTTCATACTACGCTCTTGCCATAAAGGAGATATTCGGTAAGTTACCAAAGACCATAGGGGTCTACTCATTGCACCTTGGCAGAGAGGTTGAGATCATAAATCAGTTCCCCGATGAATGATGAAACAAATTGAAAAATAAAAAATAAGGGCAGGAACTCTCCTGCCCTTAAATCATACAAAAATGGTAATTATAGTTTGCAAAAAGTCGAATTTTAACCTGTAATCGAAATAATGATGGCTGCAACAGCTGCAATAAGAACTGCCAAAACGATGAATCCTAAAGTCTTGCGGGTCTTTTTGCCCTTCACTTCTTTCTCATGGGCGAAGATAGGATCCTTGCCGCGGTTGAGCTTCTTTTCAAAGGTGGTGAGCCACTTCAGGTCTTCCTTTGTAACAAGGTCGAGCGAACGGAGCGCCCCTGCCTCGTGTACCAAGCGGTTACGAATGCTTCTGAACTTGATAAGCTGCTTTGATGTTTCCTCACCGCCGTTTACGTTTTTCATGTTACCAAGCTTTGTGATGTACTCGGTAACGCCTGCTGTGGTTATTCCCAACTTCTTTGCTGCTGTGCTCTCGATTCTGATAAAGGTCTCGAGAAACTTCTCGTTAATTTTAAGATGACTGTGCTTCATACCATCTCTCCTCTGATATGTTTTTTTCTTCTATTTTACACTATTTCGCTCCGTTTTGCAATACTTTTTAATAAAATACACAAAAAAACGTGAAAATAACGCTAAATCGCGTATAAATTTACAATTTGTTATTTAATTGAAGATGAAACTATGATAAAATATAGGTAAAGATGCGAAAGTGTGCACAAAAATGGGGAGGTATCGGTATGAGAGGACTTTTGATCGTTAATTTAATAATCGGCATAATCTTCGTTCTATGCTATGGCTATCAGCTCTGGTACATACTCGTTGCCTACCTGAAAAAGGAAAAGCCCCTGCCCGAGCCGAAGAAAAACTGCCTTGCAGTGATGATCTCTGCCAGAAATGAGGAGGTAGTGATCGCGAGGCTTATATCTTCCCTGACGGCGCAGAGCTATGATAAGGAGCTATACAAGATCTTCGTTGTGGCGGATAACTGCACGGATAAAACAGCATCTCTTGCAAGAGAGTCGGGCGCTGTGGTTTACGAGAGATTTGACTCCGAAAAGCGGGGAAAAGGCTACGCCCTTGATTTTCTGATACATAAAATTTGGGAGGACTACGGCGAGGATACCTTCGACGGCTTCGTTCTCTTTGATGCGGATAATACTGCACACCCCGATTTTTTGACCGAGATAAACAAGGTGTTCTCCGCAGGCTACGACGTGGTTACAGCCTACCGCAACTCTGCAAATTACGGCAAAAATTGGCTTACGGCAGGTATGGGAATGTACTTCCTTCGCGATGCTACGATAATGAATCGCGCCAGAGCAAAGATGGGGTATAACACCTGCGTTACGGGAACGGGATTCTTGCTTTCCAATCGCCTTGCAAGGGAAAATGGCGGTTGGCCATTCCATACTCTTACCGAGGACGGCGAGTTCACCATGGAAAACGCTTGTCGCGGTGTGAAGACCTCCTACGCTCATGACGCTATCTTCTACGACGAGCAGCCGGAAACCTATAAGGATTCATGGAATCAAAAGGTGCGCTGGTGCAAGGGCGGTCAGCAGATATTTGACAAGTATTTGTGGAAGCTCATTTCGGGAACCATCAAGAAGCGCTCCATGACCCTCTTTGACATGACTAATTTCTTGTTCTGCGCCTACTTTACAGCAGTGGTTACAGTGGTGGCAAACCTTGTGGCGGTGCCTTGGGCGCTTTTCAAAGGGGCAGATCCCATATCCGTTTTACTGATGTTCCTTGGAATGGTGGGATTTGCATATTTTGCCCTCTTGATCTTTAGCATATGCGTTACCATTTCCGATTGGCAGAGAATCGATGCCACACCGCAAAAAAAGGTGCTGTACGCCCTGACGTTTCCTGTCTTTATCTTCTCCTTTGCGCCCCCTGCCATAGCGGCTCTCTTTATAAAGCGACTTGAATGGATAAGCCCAAAGCGAAACGTGCCAAAGGGATGATCTTGAAATAGTAGAAAATTGAAATCCTGAATTTCAGAGAGAAAATCAGGGGAAAAAGTAAATAAATGTTAGCAAAACAAAGTTTTTTGCATAAAATATGCCCTCTCTATCCGAGAGGGCGTTTTCTTTTTTTTATTATTATATTAAAGCGGCACCGCTTAAAAGCCTATCTTTATACCGTCGTCACTACTTGTGAATTTCAGCATACCGTATTTTTTAGTAACTTCCCATCTTAAAGATGATGTTTATAACGTCACCGTATTCCAAGGTAAAGCCGTGATTTACGTGCTCGGAGTAGTGGATATCAACGCCGTCAAGAAATTCTCCCTCCGTTACAGACGTAAAGGACTTTTTCTCGCAGGAGGTCATAGAAAAAATAAGACAGATCGCAGAGATCAGCGCAAGTATTCTCGTAAGCTTTTTAATTTTTGTTCTCCTTTTTTGATTTTATTAATTAATTTACTTTCAATTAATATTATAAGCATAGTTACCAATGCGTGACCCGCTACGCAAACAAGCGTCCAAACAAGTCTATGCGGCATAAGATTTGCAAAATCCGCCATTGGTCCAAACCATGAGCCGTCATAAGTGAACATATAGTCTTGCTTAAAAATGTTGTTAAAAACAAACACCGGTATTCCGTACGTTATAAATATCAAGATCGCCCCTTTGGCATGGTCGATTTTAGGCGTATAATATCCTGATGAAAGCATCACAATAGGCGTTATCAACAAGATAAAATGATATAAAAAGGTGTGTAATCCCATAAAAGAGAAAAGCGATTCTGTGGGAAATAAAAAGTTTATAAAGCCGCCAAGCATAGAGGTTGAACAAATGAACGCATTGCAAGCATCTTTTATTCTTTGGTTTTTGTTAAATAAGCTTAACGGAACAACAAATAAATATATGCTGCACGTCCATAATGGAAGCTCAAACTGGCTGAACGGTAAATTATTTGTAATACAATAGGCGTTGTAAAAAATATACTTTACTAAATCCAATACAACGGCCAAAATCCAAAAGCCAAGTATTGCGCCTTTAGCCGCCTTTACATCCTTTTTCAGCCTGACTGGGATAAAAACGCATAAGAGTGCGCAAACCAAAGCGAAGGAAATTCTTTCTAAATTATATCCGTATGGCTCCGGCCTGCCAAACCAGTCGGATACGGCAAAAAAATCTAAAAAACTAAGCATAAACCTTTCTACAAAGAAAATGTTGTTCATGATTTTTATGATTTCTTCTTAAACAGCCCTCTTACGCCTATGTCTATTCCTATGAACAGCATAGCAACTGCCGCATATACAATCAGACATATTAAAACGTATAGTGGCTTATTGGCAGAGATTGAAGATACGTCAATGGGAAGCCAGGAGCCGTCATATGTAAACATATAGTCTTGCTTGTATATGGTATTAAACACGTATACAGGGATAGCAAAAACAGTAAAAACAAGCATTATGCCGCCGATGTCTTTTGCTTTTAGCTTAATATATCCCGTTCCCAGCATAATTGCAGGAACAAGCATCAAAATGTAGTGATATACCGTTTTATGCATACCATAGAACGAAAACAGCGAATCGTCACATGGAACGGCAAAGTTTATCATACCTGCGAAAAATGAAATGGTGCAAACAAACGCAGCGCACGCTCTTGAAACCTTTTTGTTTTTGCTAAATAATGCGAAAGGCATTAAATATAAAAACATACTGCATGTCCAAAGCGGAATGTCATAATTGCCAATCCCCTGAACGCCGTTAGATAGGTTGGCTATTAAGCTATAACCGTATTTTAAGACATCTAGCATAACGGCAATAGACCATAAAACTGTTAAGGTGGTTTTTACTGTTTTTAATTTTGCCTTTTTGAGTAATGCAGGAAAAATAAAGGCAAATACTACCGATAAAATTATAAAGATAATATAGTCGGTATTATATGCAAATGGGCCTGGTCTTCCAAACCAGTCAGGGTTAGTGAAAAAATCCATAATCTTAAACCTCGTAAATTTATCTAGCCGAAATTTGAAGCTATTATTTTGGTGTAATAAATGTTTCTTTTTAAAAACAAGCAAAAACCACGGTGTTATGTGTGATTTTTGCTTGTTTGCTATGCTTGAAGGCGTTATTAGAATTTACCTTTTTAAGTAAATTTTGAAGTTACACCATCCATTAAAATGTTATATATACGAAGCTGAATTAAACTCCGGAGTAAGCGGAGAAGCCGCCGTCAACAGGGATAACTACGCCGGTGATGAAGCTTGCTGCCTCGTTATTGATAAGGAAGAGGAGCGCGCCGTCAAGCTCTTCGCTCTCACCGAATCTGCCCATAGGAGTAGCTGCAAGGATCTTGCCTGTTCTTGCTGTGGGAGTTCCGTCAGCGTTGAAGAGGAGAGCAGCGTTCTGCTTTGTGGAGAAGAAGCCGGGAGCGATAGCGTTTACTCTGATGCCTACGCGGCTGAAATGAACTGCGAGCCACTGTGTGAAGTTGGAGATAGCAGCCTTTGCGCCGGAGTATGCAGGAATCTTTGTAAGAGGAGTGTAAGCGTTCATAGAGGAGATGTTGATAATGTTGCAGCCCTCTCTGCCAACCATCTGTCTTGCAAATGCCTGGGTAGGAATAAGAGTACCAAGGAAGTTGAGGTTGAATACGAAGCCAACGCCTGCTGCATCGAGATCGAAGAAGCTCTTTGTATCAGCGTCGATATCGCCAAGCTCGAAGTATTCCTTATCTGTGGTAGCCTTGGGATTGTTTCCGCCTGCACCGTTGATGAGGATGTCGCACTTGCCAAGGTCTGCTTCAACTGCGTCTGCAACTGCGTAGCAGGTTTCCTTTTCGAGAACGTTGCACTTATAAGCCTTTGCAACACCGCCCTCTGCGATAATTTCCTGTGCTACTGCGTCTGCAGCAACGTCATTGAGGTCGAGCAGAGCAACCTTTGCGCCTGCTCTTGCAAGAGTTTTAGCGAAAGCACCGCAGAGAACTCCGCCGGCACCTGTAACAACGCAAACCTTGCCTGTAAGATTAGTATCTAATACGTTCTTGTTCATTTTTGGTAAATTCCTTTCTATCGTCTTTATAGTAGGATTTTTTGCTACCTTCTTTGAAGTAGGATGTTTTGCTGTCTACTTTACAGTAGAGTGTTCAGCTTTTTTTCGGTAGAATTACTTCTGTGCCTTTTCGCAAGCCTCAAAGAGACCGTTGATATAGGTTGCACCGAGAGCTCTGTCATAGAGGCCGTAGCCGGGTTTACCGGTCTCACCCCAGATCATTCTGCCGTGGTCGGGACGAACGTAGCCGTCAAAGCCGGTTTCAACAAGTGCCTTTGTGATCTCGTACATATCGAGAGAGCCCTTGGAGGAAAGGTGTCCCTGCTCCTCAAAGCTTCCGTCGGGAAGGATGAGAACGTTTCTCATGTGCATGAATGCAATTCTATCCATCTCGCTGTACTTTCTGCACATTCTAACCATATCGTTGGTAGCAGAGCAGCCGAGAGAACCTGTGCAAAGGCAAAGGCTGTTTGCAGGAGAATCTACGATAGCGAGGAAGCGGTCAAGGTTTTCTTCACAAGTGATGATTCTTGGAATACCGAAGATTGGGTACGGCGGATCATCGGGATGAATAGCCATGCGAACGCCACACTCCTCGGCAACGGGAATAACCTTCTTGAGGAACTTTTCAAGGTTTGCCCAAAGACCCTCGGAGCCAAGCTCACCGTAAGCCTGAATAAGCTCACGAACCTCGTCCTGGGTGTAGCTGGAGTCCCAACCGGGAAGGTGAATATCGTCCTTGAGAGGATCAAGACCCTTCATCTGCTCCCAGTACATAACAAGGCTTGTGGAGCCGTCCGCATCTGCCTTATCAAGCTGTGTTCTTGTCCAGTCGAAAACGGGCATGAAGTTATAGGTTACGCACTTTACGCCGTATTTAGCGCAGCGGCGGATATTTTCACAGTAAACGTCGAGAAGCTTGTCAACGTCGCCGCGACCGAGCTTGATATCCTCGTGAACGGGGATGGACTCTACAACGTCGAATACCATGCCGTTTGCCTCAACCTGAGCCTTCATCTTTGCGATGGATTCCTCGGGCCAAACCTCGCCTGGCTTAACGTCGTAAACTGCGGAAACGATAGAGTGCATATTAGGTATCTGGCGGATATATTCAAGAGAAATAGGATCAGATTCGCCATACCATCTGAATGACATTTTCATCAGTATATTTACCTTTCTTTTACGATAGCAATAGCCGCGATTGTTTTCTGAAAAAGAACGTCCTCACGGCTAGAGCCAACTAATTGTTAATTATTGTTTGCAAAAATGCAGATTTTATGAATTATTTAACGCCTGCGGGTTTTTTGATCTTGTTAAGTTCCTTGTTCAACTTAAGGAGATCTTCCTTAGTGAAGGAAACGTTTGCCATGCCCATCATGCTTGTCATACGGAGAACGGTGAAGCCGCTCATCATTTCCATAAGACCACCGCCCTTTGTGAGGTCAACGTCAAATCCTGCAGCCTTGCCCTTGCCGTCCTTGCCGGACTTCATCTTCTTCATCATCATCATACCGAACTTAGCAAACCACATCTTGCCCTTCTTGGACTTCATGATGTCGCCGATAGTATCGTTGATGGAGTATCTTCCCTCGGGAGCTTCAACGTCGAACCAGTTAAGGATCGCGCCAACTTCCTTAAGTCTGTAATCCTCATTGAAGGTATCAACCTTACGGATGAGAGATGTATCCTGGCAATCGCCTGCAACTGCAACGAGAGTTGTTTCGCCAACGTTTGGAACGTCGAAGTAGAAGAAGTGGTCAGCAGCAGCCTTCTTAGCAATGCACTTGCCGTTTGCATGAAGCTCAACCTCAGGAAGGTTGGAGTAAACTGTTACCTTTGTTACGTCCTCAACTCTGTCAATGTATCTCTTACCGCAGATGTGAACGAATGGAACGTCGGAGAGCCATGCCTTGTAAGCATAGAAGGAGTCCTTCTTGTACTTTCTATCCATAGTTACAAGACCCTTGTGGTTCTGACCGTTTTCGCCGCCCTCGTTTCTAGCGTCTGCACCGAAGTCGAACATATTCCAAACGTGAGTAGCCCAGAGGTACTTACGAGAGAAGAGCTGCTTGATGAGTTCTTCGTGGTAGTATGCCTGGTATTCCTCTGTGTAGTCGCCCTGTCTGGGGTCGGAGGTGTGCCAGTTGAGAGCCTCGCATCCGTACTCGGAAACACCGATAGGAAGTCTTGGATGCTCCTTGTGGAACTTATCGAACCAAGGACCGTTCATATCTGTTGTGCCGCCGTACCAGCCGAAGTAGTGGTTGTAGGATACAACGTCGGGAATCTCGAGATAAGGAGAGTTTGTGGGGCACATGGATACAGCTGCGATAGTTGTAAGTCTGGTCTTGTCCATCTTGTGAACCAGGTCGTTAAGAACCTTGTGGTTGTCAAGGAGGTCAGGATCAGTGTCACCCTTCATTGTGATCTCGTTGGAGAGACCCCAAACAACGATGGATGGGTGGTTATAGTTCTGAGCAACAAGCTCTGTCATCTGATCGATGGTGTTCTGGCGGCCGCCGGGCATATGGTTGGAGATATAAGGAATTTCTGCCCAAATTACAAGACCTGCAGCGTCGCAAAGATCATAGAAGTACTGGCTGTGCTGATAGTGAGCAAGTCTGATGGTTGTAGCGCCCATCTCAAGGATGAGGTCAAGGTCTTCTCTGTGATGCTCGGGAAGAAGCGCGTTACCAAAGCCGAGTCTGTCCTGGTGGCGGGAAACACCGCGGAGAGGATATTCTCTGCCGTTAAGGATGAATCCACGGTTAGGATCGATAGCAAAGGAACGGCAACCGAATCTTGTAGCAACCTTATCAACAACAACGCCGTCGCGGCAGAGTGCTACGCTTGCGGAGTAGAGGTAAGGATCCTTTCTACCGTGCCAGAGGTGAACGTTCTGGATCTTGAACTTCTTAACCTTCTGATTTGCGGGAACTTCTACTGTAGCGAGGGTCTTGCCTTCCTTGGAGTAGAGAGTGTAGATGAGTGTAGCGCCTTCCTTAACGTCCTTGGTGTATACTTCAACCTCAACAAGAGCGTCGGTGCCGCGAACGATAGGAGTTACCTTGATGCCGGGAGCTCCGTAGTAATCAAGATCGAAATGCTCCTCGCCAACTACGATAAGCTTAACGTCTCTGTAAAGACCACCGTAGAATGTGAAGTCTGCCATCTGGGGATAAACGGTATCGTTTGCAGAGTTGTCAACTGCGATCATAAGTACGTTTTCGTCCATGATGTGACCGGTAAGGTTTACTCTGAAGGTGGAGTAACCGCCGTCGTGGTGGCCGAGATGTGTTCCGTTAAGATAAACGTCTGCGGAAGAGTTTGCACCGTCAACCTCGAGGTAGTATTTTGCGCCTGCGGGAAGCTGGCTGCGAAGGAAGCGCTTTGCATAGTAGCATGTGCCTCTGTGGTAATCGTTACCGCCGTCCTGACCGTCTTTAGCGTTCCAGCAATGGGGAAGATTAACCTTCTCGCCGCAAGGGAGCTGTGCGAGAGATGCGGGAGCTTCTTTGGTGAAGACCCAGTTTGGGTTCATACTGCAAATAGTTCTCATTTGTGTGTAACTCCTTTATGAATTTATAATTTAGTTTTTATCTGTCTTGTATAACTTATACGAAATAATTATAACTTATTTTTAGGTGTATGTCAACCTGTTTTTTATAATTAAATGTGTAAAAACCGCAAAATTGCGAAATTTTTTTGGTGCAATTACCCCCGTTTTTCTAATTTTTAGCAAAAAATGTACAGATCCCTTAATATTGTGCGCAGTTTTGGGCATAATAATTCCAGCATACACGACGGGAGAAAAAACTATTATGAAAATGAAAAACCACAAGGAGAGCTTTGGTATTCGGGATAAGGTTGGCTATCTTTTCGGCGATCTCGGAAACGATTTTACCTTCATTCTCTCATCAAGCTTTCTTCTGAAATTCTATACCGACGTCATAGGCGTCAGCGCGGCAGCCGTGGGCATAATCATGATGCTGGCAAGGTTTCTCGACGCCTTTACCGACGTTACAATGGGGCGCATCTGCGACAGCAGACCATCCAGTGGAGAGGGAAAATTTCGCCCTTGGATAAAATGGATGTGTGTTCCCTGCGCCCTCTCGTCTTTTCTGGTTTATCAGAGCGGTGTGGCGTCATGGCCCTATGCTGTCAGGGTGATCTGGCTGCTTGTGACCTATCTTCTCTGGGGCTCGGTATTCTATACTGCTGTTAATATTCCTTACGGTTCCATGGCGTCTGCCATCTCAAAGGATCCGGGGGACAGGCAGTCGCTCTCCACATACAGGACTATGGGATCCACCCTCGCAGGTGCGCTCATAGGCGCGGGAGTTCCTCTTTTGGCATACGAGCAGGTCACCGTGTCGGGGGAGGAGGTAGCAGTTCTCCGGGGCGGCAGATTTACCCTGATCGCAGGTGTTTTCTCCGTTTTGGCTGTGGTGTGCCATCTTCTTTGCTACGCCCTTGTGCGGGAGAGGGTAGTGATTGATTCAAGAGGTGACGGTGCTTCGGGTCAGGGATTTTTCTCCATTATTTCCTCCGCTATAAAGAATCGTGCACTGGTGTCTATAATCGTGGCGTCTATCGTAACTCTTCTCTCCCAGATGACGATGCAGCAGATGGCGAACTACGTTTTTCCCGACTATTACGGAAACGCGGGAGCGCAGTCGGCATCCACTCTGGTGATGCTTTTCGGTATGATAATTTCCGCCGCTTTGGCAAAGCCCTTGGCAGAGAGGTTCGGCAAGGCAGAGGTTTCCGCGGTGGCAAGTCTTATTTCCGGTGCTACCTGCCTTTTGCTGTTCTTCTTGCGCCCCGAGAGCGTTTGGGTGTACGTGGCTTTGAGCTTTCCCGCATGGCTGGGACTTGGCATTTTCGCCATGGTTTCATGGGCGCTGATAACCGACGTTATCGACTATTCGGAGAAAAAGGATGGCGTTCGTCGGGATGCCACGGTTTATTCTCTCTACTCCTTTTCAAGAAAGCTTGGGCAGGGAGGCGCTGCAGGACTTTCTGGCGCACTTCTCACCCTTATCGGCTATAATAAGATCCCCGGCGAGGCTCTGCCCGAGAGTGTTCTTGAGGGGGTTTTCACCATATCAACTCTTATCCCTGCCATAGGATTTATTGCCCTTGCCCTGATCCTCGCTCTCTGGTATCCCCTGAAGAAAAAAGAGGCGGATAGCCTAGGGAAATGATTTTTTGGGAAACTATTGACTTATTCACGAAAATGTGCTACAATGCTATTACAGAATATTTAGACTTTGGAGGTTAAAATGAGCAAAAAAGTAAAGTTAAGTTTGATTATTTCCCTGATTATCGTTGCAATTCTCTGTGGCTCTGTGGCGGTATTCCTTGTAGGAGGGTACAAGGCGGATAATGAAGCAAAGGCACTTCTGAATGAGGAAAATGTTCAGGTAATGGACGGCTATATCCGCATTGAGGCGGAGGTTTCAATTGACGTAGGACTCATCTTCTACCCCGGTGCAAATGTGGAGTACACAGCCTATCTGCCCCTTATGGCATCCCTTGCAGACTGTGGCATTACCTGCTACCTTGTGAAGATGCCCATGAACATGGCTATCATGAACGTGGGTGCCGCAGATAAGGTGCTTTCCCAGCATGAGAACGATCATTCCGCCTGGCTTATTGGCGGTCACTCAATGGGTGGAGCGATGGCTTCAAAATACGCTTCTGAAAATCAGGACAGAATAGACGGTCTAATTCTCCTTGGCGCATACCCCTACGGTGAGTACGACAGCGAGAAGACAATTGCCATCTACGGCTCCCTGAACACCAGCGTGAAGGATGAGCTTGAGGCGCAGGAGTACAGCGGAAAAACCCACGTTATCGAGGGCGGAAACCACGCGTATTTCGGTAACTACGGGGAGCAGAAGGGCGACTCTGTGGGCGAGATCTCAAGAGAGGCACAGCAGGATGAAACGGTAGCCGTTATTATCATTTGGGTGTTGGATCTGATCAGCCCCATCATAGACTGGTAAAACGCCAAAAAAATGAGGTTAATAGGCTTGATAAACGCCAAAAAATGAGCCTGATCGGCTTGTAAGAATTAAAAATTCGAATAAAAAAACGAGGTTTTTGAAGCCTCGTTTTTTTGTGTTATGAGCAATAGGGAGGGGTGGTTTTCGTTGCTTTTCAGGGGTGATTTGGCCTCTTTTCAAGGGTGATTTGCCGCCTTTTTGAGGGGCGGTTTTTGTTGTTTTTTTTGTGTGGTTTTTACCTATTTCTCAGGTGATTTTGTGGGTTAATTCTCAAAGAGAATATCGTTTTTGTGCCTGATGGGGTAGGAGATCAGCTTTGTGGAATCCAGGTTTTCGCTCTTCAGCCTGACGGCGGTTATCCGGGAGTTTCCGTAGGTGCGATAGTAGTAGATCCCGTCGTTTACGTTGACGCAGGAGGAGTATTGGGTGCGCTCGTTTTTTCGCCCGACTCTTACCGAGCCCTCGCACATTTCAACAGAGCCGAGGATGTGGAAAAAGTGAGAAACCGACCTTTCCTCGCTGCGCATTTTCGGGGAGTTGCTTTTTGTGAAGGTGGCGCGAATAAACCTTGATGAGGAGGAGAGATCTCCGGGCATTCCCATAGCGCCCATTCCCCTGCTGTACGGCTCAAGCTCCACCTCCTTTGAAAAACGGTTTTTCGGCTCCTCGGAGGTCAGGTTCAGGTAGTTATTCAGGTTTGTCAGGTGGTAGTCAAAGGGGGGATTGTTGGTCAGAACTCCAAGGGGATTTCGGTAAATGCGAATGCCGTCCTCCATGGATTCGATAGTCATGCTTTCCACCTTGTCGGATATGATCCAGTGGAGCATGGCGTTTGGCGTTTTTTCATCAAAGGGCGTGTCTAAAATATTCAGTCCCACGACGGCGATCATCGCCTCCTCTACGGTCTTGCAGGTAGCCATAAGATAGGGAATGAACTCAAAGGTGCAGAGGTTTTTCTTGCCGTATTCGTACTCGTGATAAACCGCGTTTCCAACGAAATTCAGTCCTGCCATTGAAAGCCCATGCTCGTTGGTGGCATCGTAAAATAGGGGGTAATTGTTAATAATTGTTGACATTCCGATGAAAGAATAGTGATTTTCAAGTCGCCCCTCTTTTCTGAACGTTAGGGGAAAATGCCGTGGAACGATGGTAACAGCCTCGTCAAAAAGATGCTCGAGATCAAGGTTTCGCCCGAAGTAAACGTTGTATCCCGAATAGGTGATAGCAGTACACATAAAGGTTTTTTCTTCCTTCCTTTTTTCATCTATTTTTGACCGCGGTGCAGAGAAATATTCAAAAAAAACAAAGAGCAAGCAATCAGATAAAAGCCTGAAAGCCTGCTCTTTTTCGCCACCGAGGAGCGAGGTCTTTGCCCTCGGGGATTTTTTGTTTTTATGACGGAATTACCCTTATTTCAGCCTACCATCTTTGATGTATTCTGCCAGAAGATCGCGGGCGTAGATCTCACCTTCAAGACGGCAGATCTCTGTCAGTCTATTGTAGGTATAGGTGGATGAATAGGTGTCCGTAATTACGTAATACGTTCCTTTGGGATCAATGTTTGCAATAGCGTCGGAGCCGTATTCCTCGTAGTAAACGTGGTAGCGATAATTGTCCGTTTCAATGAAAACTCGCATAAGATCCTCGCCCTTAATGGAGCAGAGAACCAGCTGATTATCAAAGGGGAGAATGGAATATACGTCGGAGTAGGTGACCTCACCGCGGCGCAGATCGTAGGGGCTTCTTGTGGAGATAAATCCACCGCCGAGAACTATTGGATAATCCTTGCCCCATACCTCAAGACCCTTTTCGTAGTAGAGCTTTGCCACAAGGTCTGCGATCTCGTCGGAGTAGATCTCCCTTGAGATGGTTCCGAGGACCTCGTCTGCCTTTTTTATATCCTCCGCATACTTTTCCATAAGGCCTGAGATGATCGGATCGGATTCGGAATTTCTGTAAGTGTTTTTGCTGATGATCTCAACCTTGTTTACCTTGTTTTTTCCGTTTGCAAAATTGATCTTCAGCTCGATATGGGAGATTCCGCTGTTCTCGCCTCCTGCCTGAAGATGGAAAACGTTCTTGCCGTCCATCAGGGTATAGGATTTATGAGTATGTCCCTCGAAAACCACGTCAACGTAGCCGCCCGAGAGGCTGGGATCGTAGTAGGAGCGCAGGTCGGAATTTGAAATGGAGCTCATGGAGCTTTTGTTTTTATCGTGGCCGTCGTGAATGGAGAGAATAACCAGATCAACGCCTTCCTCGCGGCGCAGTCTGTCCGATTCCTCTTTAATAAGGCTTGTCAGCGCGGAGCCGGTTTTGAAATAGAAGCCTGCGCTCATGTCGCCCGAGATGGATGAATAGCAGTCGCCCATGGCGCCGATAATGCCGATCTTAAGTCCGCTTCTCTCAACCACAACGGATGGCTCGCAGTAGTCTATCAGCTGATTGGTTTGACTGTCGAAGATATTTATTGCCAAGAATGGGAAGTTTGCCAGATCGCGGTTTGCCTCTATGTACTCTCTGCCCCAGTCGTATTCATGGTTGCCGAGGGTCATGGAGGAGAATCCCATGTAGTTCATCCACTCCGTCATCATAAGTCCGTGGGTGAGATTGGATTCCGACGAGCCCTGCCACATATCGCCCGAGGAGAGGAGTATTGCATTGTCGTCCTCTGCCATGGCGTCCTTTAAGAAGGTGGAAAGCTCGTCTGCGCCTACGTTGTCGCTGGTGTCGGCAAGCTTGCCGTGAAGATCGTTCACACCGTAAACGTCAAGATAAATGATAACGTACTCGCCGCAGTCGTCGCAAAAATCGTCATTATCAAGGTCAACGTGTCCGTCAGTGGCAACGATACCTGTATCAGGCTCCTCTACGGGTGGCTTTTTCAGAAATTCACAGCCCGAGAATAACCCTGCGATAAGGGTAAGGAGCAATAGAATGGATAAAAGCTTATTTTTCATAAATGATCTCCTAAAAAATATTGTATAGAAGTATTTTAGCATACGAAAAGAAAAATTTCAATAAATTCGAAGACATTTGTATGAAAAAGTGGAGATTTAATAGTTTCTTCACAGAAAATTATTACTTCTTTACAGAAAAATAATAAGTTTCGCTAAATTCTACGGGGTTTTTGAACTATAATAGATAAAAACACGCGGTGGCGAATATTTTTGCTCTCCGAATACTACAATTTTTAGTATAAATGAGGCGCGTTTTTGCGGGAGGAGAGCGTATGGGAATATTCAACAGAGAAAAAATCGGTTATCTTCGGTATCTTTTTGTGTGGCTTTTGGCTATGGGGATCTTTTTGCTTTGCGAATTTTTTATCCCTGCCGAGATCTGCCACCCCATGCATTCTTGGATCGACGATCTGATACCCTTTACCGAGGGATTCGTTTTCTTCTACGTTCTATGGTATTTTCTCATCTTCGGCAGTCTGGTTTATTTTGCCGCCCGTCGGTGCGAGAGCTTTCGCGCTTTTCTCATCTTTATGAGCGTGTGTCAGCTCCTTGCGGTGGCGGTCTTCCTTGTGTACCCAAATAAGCAGGAGCTGCGCCCGGAGGTTATGCCGAGGGACAATTATTTTTCTCGGGTGGTGGCGTATCTTCACTCGGTGGACACGAATACGAACGTTTGCCCATCTCTCCACGTGGCGTATTCCTTTGCCCTGATTTCCGTTTGGTGCAAGGAGAGGATCTCCCGTGTAAGCAAGGTTATATGGGTGATGACGGTGGTGCTGATATGCGCATCCACCGTGTTTATAAAGCAACATTCTGTTATCGACTTTTTTGTGGCACTGCCAATTTGCGCGGTGGCAGAAGTGGTGACATATCCACATTTTTGGAAAGAAAGGTTTACAAAAATAGGTGAAAAACATGAAAAAACTATTATTGATAATAAATCCTAAATCAGGAAAAATGAAAATAAACGAAAATCTCGCAAGTATCATCTCCATCTTTAACAGAGCTGGATACGCGGTGGAGTGCTATATTACGGAGAAGCCGGGCGACGCTACGGAAATGGTAAAGCTGGCTGCCGAGGGCAAGGATCTCATCGTTTTAGCAGGTGGCGACGGCACCATGAATGAGGTTATAACGGGTGTGACTTCTGCAGGGCTTGACATTCCCATAGGCTACATTCCCTCGGGGTCTACAAATGATTTTGCCTCCTCTATCGGGCTCTCCTCGGATATACTATCTGCGGCGGCGAATATAACCGTTGGCAATGTGCATCAGTACGACCTCGGCAAGTTCGGGGACAGATATTTTTCCTACATCGCCTCCTTCGGTGCCTTTACGCGAGCAAGCTATGCCACACCCCAGAGCCTTAAAAATACCATCGGTCACATGGCTTACATACTTGAGGGCATCAAGGAATTATCCCAGATTCAGGCGCACCACATCAGCCTTGAGATCGACGGCAGAGCAGTTGAGGATGATTTTCTCTTTATGGGAATTTGCAATTCCACCAGCATCGCCGGGGTGCTGACTCTTGATAAAAGTCGGGTGGATATGTCGGACGGACTCTTTGAGGTGCTGCTTGTCCGCGCGCCAAAAACTCTCTCCGAGCTTTCCGACTGCATAAACGGTCTTCGCTACGGCGATTTTGATTCTTATATGGTGAAGCTCTATCGGGCATCAAGGGTTGAGGTGAGAATGAGCAACCCCTCCCCTTGGTCCCTTGACGGAGAAATGGCTCCGGGCGCCGAGCATATAGTTGTAGAAAATCTAGAAAGGCGGTTGAAGCTGGTTCATTAGTGCGAAAATCTAGAAAGGCGGTTGAAGCTGGTTCATTAGTGCGAAAATCCAGAAAGGCGGCTGAGGTCGGTTCACTAACGGTGAGTTTTACTTTGAGATGCACCCTTGATGTTTTTTGCGAAGGCGCATTTGGTGCTTTTTAGATGTGCAATTGATATTTTTGAGATGTGCATGAGGGCGTTTTGCCGAGAAAACCTACCTTTATATTAATATAACGTTATAGCATCCGAGAAAATCGGGTGCTTTCTTTTTTGATGATTTTACTGTATCCAAATCGGGTGCTTTCTTTTTTTTGATAGCTTCATCTCTTTTTTGACTTGCTTTTTGGGATTTTTCAAAAAAACAAAACTTTTTCGCCTTTAACAAAACTGAAACAATTTCGAAAAAATATGAAAACATCGCCGCGGTATAATACATTCGCAAGGCACGGAGAGCTGTGTCAGATGAGGGCGCAGCGCTTTTGGAGAAAATCAGCCAATCGGCGAAAAATAGCCTTCGGCAAAAAGAAAAAATAAATAATAAATTATAAAAGAGGTAAAACAAAATGAACAAGAACGACAAGAATTTCATGGTACAGAAGATCCGCTCCGAGTATACGGAAAAGGAATTTACAGAGCTTGATGCGCTCCGCGAGCTTGATAGAAAGGTTAAGCTCCCCGCAAAGATTTTCGGCTACACATTCGGTAGCATCGGCGCTATCATAGCAGGTGCAGGCATGAGCCTTACAATGACTGACATCGGTGCAACAGTAGGCATCGCAAACCCAATGATTTGGGGCATTATCATCGGCATTATCGGACTCGCTATTGCAGGTGTGACCTATCCTATCTACAATAAGATCCTCTCCGCAAGAAAAGAACAGTACAGAGATGAGATCTTTGAGGCTGCTGATAAAATTTCCTGAAATCAGGGAATTATGTAAATTGTGATTTACAAAACATAGCATTTCAAGAGAAAAAACAAACATCTTGATTATAAGGAGAAAACAGAAATGGGACTTATTAGCTTTTTGAAAAGATCTTTTTCCGACATGAAGGAAAGTGCAAAGGAGCAGCACAAGGTTGACAAGGCAAACTTCGCAGCAGCAAAGGCAGAGGCGAGAGCAAACTTTGAAGAAAACCGCGGCCGCAACTCTTTTCGCCGTGCGAAGGAGGATGCAAAGAAGACTTGGGACGACGCTCACATGAGCCCCTCCGAGAGAGCTGCCAAGATAAGCGGGGAGAGAGAAGCTGAGATCGAGGCGGCAAACGAAAGAATTGCCAAGGCAAACGAGCGTTACAATAATTCCAAAGTGAAATAAAACTTCGGCGAGATGTATAAACCATCTCGCCTTGTTGGCTAATAGGAGGACGTTTATGAAAAAGACGTACAAAATTTACACACCACAGGGCGAGGCA
Source organism: Eubacteriales bacterium (assembly GCA_045589435.1). GTDB lineage: Bacteria > Bacillota > Clostridia > Oscillospirales > CAG-272 > UBA1740. Next base: position 231,077 of record JAZNPB010000044.1, read on the forward strand.
GAGGGAGAGTACAACCTGATCCCCGTAAAGAGCGTGTATTTTACTTGTGTGGGGGCGCGTTTCTCTTACACCGGGGAGCGCGTTTTCTCTTGTGCGGAGGCGCGTTTTTCTCTATAATTTGTAGTTTTCTCGAAAACAGAAACATTTTTTTAACATTTATATGCTAAAATAGGCTGATAAAACCCTGGATGGAGGATTATTATGTTTAAGATTCTTGTGGTGGAGGACGACCGCGACCTTAATCGCAGCGTCTGCACTTTTCTTAATAATTCAGGCTACGAGGCTGTGGGTTGTCTTGATGCTCACGCGGCTTACGACGCCATGTATGAAAATATGTTCGACCTGATCGTGTCCGACATAATGATGCCGAAGGTTGACGGATGGGAGTTTGCAAGAAACGTTCGCGCCCTTAACGAAAACATTCCCATTCTCTTTATGACTGCCAGAGATGACATGGCGTCAAAGCAACGCTCCTTCCGCATCGGAGTTGACGATTATATGGTGAAGCCTATTGATTTTGACGAGCTTTTTCTGCGCATTGGTGCTTTGCTTCGCAGGGCGAAGATCGCCTCGTCTATGAAGCTTACTCTCGGTGATTTTTCCATGGACAGAGATGAATTTGCGGCGGAATACCGCGGCGAGGAGATCAGCCTTACAAAAAGAGAGTTCAACATTCTCTATAAGCTCCTCTCCTATCCGAAAAAGACCTTTACCCGCGGTCAGCTGATGGAGGAGTTCTGGAATGCTGATACGGAGGCATCTCCAAGAGCCGTTGACGTTTATATGACGAAGCTGCGCGGCAAGCTCTCGGAGTGCGATGAATTTGAGCTTCAGACAGTACACGGTCTTGGCTATCGGGCGGTGATAAAGCAATGAAAAAAAGTACTGAAAAGGTGCTGCGCGGTATTGCAAATTACGTCGTGATCTTCTTTTCGGTCTGCGCGCTTGTTACTTCTACAACAGGACTTTTTGTGTCGGTTTTGTCAACTACGCTTGACATTTTATGGACTTCCGAGCAGATAAGCGCCGCAGCAAAGATTACGTTTTGGAACGTGGTTTTGCTTTCTCTTTTGATCACGGTGATCGACGAGGCAAGGCGCAGATTTACCACAAAGAGGACTATCGCCCACATAGTTGAGGCGACGGAAAAGATGGTGCAGGGGGATTTCTCCGTCAGAATCGAGAAGCCTGATTACGCGGGTTCTGACGACTTTGAGGACATTATCAGCGCCTTCAATAAAATGGCAGAGGAGCTTTCGGGAGTTGAGGCTCTGCGAGGGGATTTTATTTCAAACGTTTCACACGAGATGAAAACTCCCTTGGCTGTTATACAGAACTACGCCCAGCTTCTTCGGGGAGAAAATCTCACAGAGGATGAGAGGCGAGAATACGTTGAGATCATCAATCGCTCCTCGGGCAAGCTCTCCTCCATGATAACCAACGTGCTGAAGCTGAACAGACTTGAAAACCAGAAGATTTTTCCGAAAAAGGAGCGATTCGACCTTGGTGAGAACCTGGCGGAGTGCCTTCTCGGATTTGAGAGTGTTTGGGAGAAAAAGAACGTTCAGCTGGATACCTATATTGAGGACGAGGTCTTCGTTGAGGCAGATCCCGAGCTTATCACCCTTGTTTGGAACAATCTCTTGTCAAACGCCTTTAAGTTTACTCCCGAGGGGGGCAAGGTCACCGTTGTGCTTTGTGTCAGAGATGGAGATGCCATCGTTCGCATTGCGGATACGGGATGCGGAATGACCCGAGAGGTGGGTGCCCGCATTTTTGATAAATTCTATCAGGGGGATACTTCCCGCGCCACCGAGGGAAACGGTCTTGGACTTGCCCTTGTGAAGCGAGTGGTGGATATTCTACGCGGCGAGATCTACGTGGAAAGCACCCTTGGCGAGGGAAGCGCATTCACCGTGTCAATTAAGAGGTGCGAGGATGAGATCAAGTAAGCTTTTTGACGGATTTTTTAGGAAGACTAAGGAACGTTTTTCGTCGGCATGGATGAAAATTAAGAGCCGCTTTTCGTCAACATGGATAAGAATAAAAGGCTGCTTTTCGTCAACATGGATAAGAATAAAAGTCTGCTTTTCGTCAACATGGATAAGAATAAAAGTCTGCTTTTCCTTGGTGATCAAATGGATTAAAAATATCTCCCTGCGCCTGTTTCGAAAGGTAAAGAGCGCGTCGGTGGCTGCATGGCTTCGGGTCAAACCCCTCGCCTTTCGCATATTTGAAAAATTCAAGAGCGTGAGGTGGAGGCGGATAGGAAGGAGTATTATCTATCCCCACACAGCGCTGATCCTGACACTTGTGCCGCTGGCGACTCTGTTCCTTACCTATATGCTGATAAATGGGGATGGCGGCCCATTTTCAATAGCCTCCTATATTCTGGCGTTTTACACCCTGACCGTAGTATCCTTTCGGGTGCCGCGGATGGTGGCGTTCTTCAGGAGGGTAAGGCAGGAAAATAAGTACCTATCCCGCTATTTTTCCGATCGCGAGCTGCGTGGGCGCATCTCTCTTTACCTTGCGCTGGTGATCAATATTGCTTACGCCGTGTTTCAGGTGGGGCTTGGGCTTGTCCACTCATCTCTGTTTTACTACACCTTAGGCGGCTACTATATCGTGCTGTCGCTTATGCGATTTTTCGTTGTCAGGCATGACCGACGGGCGGAGGAGGAAAGACTGCTTTTGCGAGGGGATATATGTAGGCTTGTGGGCGTTTTGCTCCTTGTGATGACTCTCGTTTTGTCAGGGGTGATACTCCATATGATAAGGCTTGACGTTACCATAGTGCATCACGAGATTACAACCATTGCCATGGCGGCATACACCTTCACCGCGCTGACCCTTGCCGTGACGGGAATCTTGAAGGACAGGGATAAAAAGAGCCTTGTTTTCATGGTTTCAAAGGCGGTGAGCCTCGCGGCGGCGCTGGTGTCATTCATCACTCTTGAAAACTCTATGATAACCGTTTTTGGCGGCGAGGAAAAGGGAGATTTTTTGAAGATAATGACCGCATCCACGGGCGCTGTCATTTGCGCGGCTGTTGCCGGAATTGCGGTGTATATCATAATTATTGCAAATAAATATTTACAAAACACGGACAAAATAAAGAAAAATAAGACCTCGGAAAAGCCTCGGGATCTTGAAAATACAAAAAAAGTCGGAGAAGAAAATGGAAGATAAAAACACCTTTAACTATGCCTATTTTGCAGAGGAGCAGGCAGAGATTGAGAATATAAAAAAGAAATATATGAAGAAGACCGAGAGCAAAATGGAAAAGCTGCGCCGTCTTGATGAGAGCGTTTACAGCAAGGCAACTATGTGGTCTATAATCTTCGGTGTGGTGGGCGCGCTGCTTATGGGTACGGGCATGAGCCTGATTATGACGAATATCGGCGCCGCCATGGGATTATCCACCGTTTGGTGCGTTGTTATCGGACTTATACTTGGCGTTCCTGGCATGGCAATGATCGGCATCGCCTACCCCGTTTATAACACGGTGCTTCGCCGCGAGCGTGAGAAAATAGCACCCGAGATCCTCGCCCTTGCCGACGAGATCGAGAGTGGTAAATGAGCTTTCGCGAAAAGGGATTTGCAAATCGAAAAAACAATTTCGTAAGACGTCTGCGAATCGTAAAACCGCAAGCGCGTAAGATCTGATATAGCAAAAAGTCGCGAGCTTCGGAATGGCTCGTTTAGAAAGTAAAAAAGCTGCCTTTTTGGGCAGCTTTTTCTATTGAACTCGCGCTCGGATTTTTGATCTGCGCTGTATCTTTTTTATTAGACTTGCGCTATGACTTTTGTTCTGTATTATATTAAGCTGAATTTTTGTAAATATTGGTTGTCAAAAACCTAGCTATTCTTCATATTTTTCTTAATCGTGCTGATTACATCTGTCAACTTTATGCGAGGAAAATCATGGGTAGCCTTATCGCTTTCGATCAGGTCTTCCGTTTCTGTGATATAGCATTTTATACCTGCGCCGAGGGAGCATTCGCCGTCCTCATAGGTGTTGTTACCGAAGACCAAAACCTCCTCGGGTGCAAGGTCAAATCTTTTCATTATGGCGGTGAAGTAGGTGGGATTCGGCTTGCAGTGGCATGAGTTTTCATAGCTTGTCACAAGGTGGAAATCCTCCTCGCAAAGATCGGAGAGTGCCATACGTGAGATGGTTGCTATCTTCGGAAAAAGGGGGTTTGTGGAAAGCACGGTGATGAGCCCCGCCTCGCGGCAGAACCTGATTATTCCCTTCGCCTCGGGAGTGCCGCAGCAGGCGGCAAAGGTCTTTTCAAACTCACCGTGATAGTAGTCCTCCATCACATGCTTTTCCTCCTCTGAAACCGTGCCGTACGCCTCTGCGAAGTGGTGCCAGAATACCTCCTCATTTGTGGCTGTACCGTCGTTTTTATACATTGCCCGAGTGCCTGCTATGACCCCCGATATGAACTTTTCGCCATCGTAACCGCGCTCCCCCATCCATGACGCCATGGTGGAAAAATATATCTCGAGAAACTTTTTTTCATCCATGTGGAGAAGGGTTCCGTCCAGGTCAAAAAACACTGCCTTTAACATAATATCTCCTGTTTTTTGTCTTTTTTCTCTTGATTATATCATAAACGGAAATTAATGTCAATAATCAGCAATTTTTTCTTGCAAGGCGCCTTAATTTATGATATAATGTAGGAAACGAACGAAAAAAGGAGAAACAAAATGACAAACAGACATTTTCCCGAGATAAAAGGCTACTTTGGCTTTGGCTGTATGAGATTTCCTACCCTTGAGGGGGGCGAGATAGACATACCCGAAGTTGAGAGGATGTTTGACCGATTCCTTGAGGCTGGGTTTAACTACTTTGACACTGCCCACGGCTACCACGGTGGCAAAAGCGAAACAACTCTCCGCCGCTGCCTCACAACCCGCTATCCAAGGGACAGATACCTGATCACAAACAAGCTCTCATCAAACCATTTTACCTGCGAGGAGGACATCAGACCCCTCTTTGAAAGTCAGCTTGAGGCTGTTGGGGTTGATTATTTTGATTTCTACTTCATGCACGCGCAGGATCAGAACAACTTTAAGCACTATAAGGCTTGCCGCGCCTACGAGGTTGCCATGGAGCTAAAACGCGAGGGAAAGATCCGTCACCTAGGCATCTCCTTCCACGATCGCGCCTACGTTCTTGATCAGATCCTGACAGAGTATCCCGAGATCGAAACCGTGCAGATTCAGTTCAATTATTTTGATTACGACGACCCATCCGTGGAGTCGAAAAAGTGCTACGAGGTGTGTGTAAAGCACGGCGTTCCCGCCATGATAATGGAGCCTGTGAAGGGTGGCGCGCTTGTGAATCTGCCCGAGGAGGCTGACCGCATTTTGCGCGAGCTTGGCGACGGGTCAAACGCTTCTTATGCCATAAGATTTGCCGCTAGCTTTGAGGGGGTTGCCATGGTGCTTTCGGGCATGGGCAGCCTTGCGATGGTGGAGGATAACGTTTCTGCCATGAAGGATTTTATTCCCCTTTCAGGACGCGAGATGGAGGGCGTTTTCCGGGTGGCAGAGGTCTTCCGCAGACAAAATATCATTCAGTGCACCTCCTGTAATTATTGCACCGAGCGCTGCCCGAAGAACATACCCATCCCCGGCTATTTTGCCTGCTATAACTCAACGAAAACCATCGGCGGCTGGAGCTATTATTCAAAGCTGAAGGCGGATAACGTGCAGGGCAAGATTGATGACTGCATAGAGTGCGGCGTTTGTGAGAGAGCTTGCCCGCAGCACTTAAAAATTCCATCTCTTTTAAAAGAGGTGCGAGATAATTTCGAGAAAAAGGACTAAATAAGCAAATCATACTTTACAAAAACGGCACATTATGAACAAAAATCAAAAAGGTATAATTTTAGCAATTCTTGCGGCGGCACTTTATGCTATAAGCACCCCTGTATCAAAGCTCTTGCTGACGGAGCTACCGCCAACCCTCCTTGCGGGATTTATTTACCTCGGCGCGGGAGTGGGCATGGGGATAGTTTCCCTGTCTTTTCGGGTGGCAAGGAGCCGAGCGAATATTCAGACCAAAAGGGAGTCTTCTGAGGAGCCTTCCTATACGGAGAAAAATCCAGGTCAGCACAGAATCGAGAGCCGACTTGAGCGAGGGGACCTGCCCTACGTTCTCGGCATGATAGCTCTTGACGTGGCGGCACCCATACTGCTGCTCCTCGGACTTCGCAGTGCCACACCGGAGAACGTTTCTCTCCTTAATAATTTCGAGATCGTGGCGACGTCGCTGATCGCGCTTCTCATCTTTGGCGAGAAGATCTCCGCAAGGCTTTGGTGGGCGATCGGGCTCATCACCCTTGCCTCGGGAATACTGTCCTTTGAGAGCGTCAGGGCGATGGATTTTTCCCTTGGTTCGCTGCTTGTGATTTTGGCGGCGTGCTGCTGGGGTCTTGAGAACAACTGCACAAGAAAGCTCTCGGAAAAGGATCCCATGCAGATAGTGGTGGTGAAGGGACTTTGCTCCGGTGGTATGTCCCTTATGATTGGACTTATCTCGGGGGAGAGGATCGAAAGTTTTGCCATCGTGTTGGGAGCCTTAGCTCTTGGATTTGTTGCCTACGGTCTTTCCATCTTCACCTACGTTTATGCCCAGCGCTATATCGGTGCGGCGCGTACCAGCGCGTATTATGCAGTTGCGCCTTTTATCGGGGCGATCCTTTCGCTGATCATCTTCCGTCAGTTGCCGGGTGTGGCGTTTGTCATTGCCGCGGCTGTAATGGCGGTGGGATCCTATCTTGCCGCAAAGGACTGACGAAAGATTCGCCATGAGTGGAAAGAATGTTCTCCGCGGGGGTGTGACGAAAGATCTGCTACAAAGAATTGGCGCGGAAACAGTATAGAAAAAATTCTGCAAAAAACCGCGCAGAAACCACGAAAAACTGCGGAAAAATATGATAAAAATATAACTTATCAAGGAAAAAAGAGCGAAAACACCGTAAATTTTGGTAATTTTCACTCTTTGGATAATTTTTGGCAGGGGCTTTTGACCCCTGCCGTTTTTCCTTTTATATAATCAGAATATTACTGCAAAATCTTCGAGCCCTTTATTTTTCGGGAACGATAAGTCCATAGCTTCCGGCTTTTCTCTTATACACAACGCAAATATCGCCGTGGTCAGCATCTGTGAAAGCGAAGAAATTATGTCCGAGAAGATTCATCTGTAAAATCGCCTCCTCGGGAGTCATGGGTTTGAATGGGAAGGTTTTTACGCGGATCTCGAAATCATCTTCTTCCACGTATTCGTCATCGTCGTCTACACTCTGTACTACGAACGCACCCTCACGAAGCTTCTTTTCAACACGAGTTTTGTTCTTGCGGATCTGCCGCTCAAGTCCTTCAACCGCGCGGTCAAGAGCTGTAAGGAAGGTTTCGTTTTCTTCCTCGCATCTGAAGGTCGCGCCACCGTAGTTAATGGTAATTTCGATGATTTTTACCCCCTTGCGAACTCTGCAGGTAACGAAGGCTTCGGTTTCTTCGCCAAAGAACTTGTCGAACTTTTCCAGCTTCTTTTCAACAGCCTCACGCAGGCTATCGCGAACCGTCATCTGCTTGCCGTAAATCGTAATTTTCATGGTAATTACCAAACTCTCATACGAGAGCCCTTTCGTTTTTGCTTGGAAGGGATTTTCCCTATCCACTTATATTATAGCATATTTTTCCCAAAAATGTTGTATATTGCGCACAATTTTTATGAACTTTTTGAAAACTTTTTTGTGAAATATGACTAGTGTGTAAATTATGAAATTTTTTGTGGCAAAAGGATTGACAGTCATGGAATTTTATGGTATAATTACTCTTGTCGGGGCAAGTTGTAGCTCCGATTTTTTTGTTTTTATGAAGATTTTTTACCCCACAGCAAGGAAGAGTCAAGCCTCTCACAAAGAGAGAGGTGGCGCCACAGGCGACGGAGAGGGTGACCCTCTCACCTGCTACGCAGGAGCTCTCCCAAGGGGCGAGCCTGTTGTGGGGCATTTTCAAATTTACAAAAAGTAAACAAAATAGAATTTCCAAGTCTATTGACAAAGCCTGTGCTTTATGCTAAAATTTTAAGATAGAAAATATTTATTCGCGTGTGCGCGATGAGGAGATATTATGGACAAGAAGAATTTAAGAATAGAAACCAAGTGTGTGCAGGGTGGCTACAATCCCGGAAGCGGTGAGCCGAGGCAGATCCCTATTGTGCAAAGCACCACTTTTAAGTACGCTACCAGCGAGGACATGGGCAAGCTCTTTGACCTTGAGGCTTCGGGATATTTCTACTCCCGTTTGCAGAACCCCACTTGCGACACTGTTGCGGCTAGGATCTGTCAGCTTGAGGGTGGCTCTGCCGCTATGCTGACCTCCTCGGGTCAGGCAGCGAATTTCTTCGCAGTGTTCAACATCGCATCTGCGGGGGATCACGTAATCTCATCCTCTGCTATCTACGGCGGCTCCTACAATCTTTTTGCCGTTACCATGAAGCGCATGGGCATTGAGTTCACCTTCGTTTCTCCCGACTCTACCGAGGAGGAGCTTGACGCCGCTTTCAGAGAGAACACAAAGGCAGTTTTTGGTGAAACTATTGCAAACCCTGCCCTGAACGTTCTTGATATTGAGCTTTTCGCCAAGGTTGCTCATAAGCACGGTGTACCTCTCATTGTTGACAATACCTTTGCAACCCCCATAAACTGCCGTCCCTTTGAATGGGGAGCGGACATCGTTACTCATTCCACCACCAAATACATGGACGGACATGGCTCTGCTGTGGGTGGCTGCATCGTTGATTCGGGCAAGTTTGATTGGCGCGCATCGGGCAAGTTCCCGGGACTCTGCACTCCCGACGATAGCTATCATGGCGTGACCTACGTTGATAAATTCGGTCTTGAGGGCGCATTTATTACAAAGGCAACGGCGCAGCTTATGCGTGATTTCGGTTGCACCCAGTCGCCACAGTCGGCATTCATCCTCGGTCTTGGACTTGAGAGCCTCCACGTTCGTATGGAGCGCCATTGTCAGAACGCTTTGAAGATCGCTACATTCTTGAAAAATCATCCCAGCGTTACCTGGGTGAAATACCCCTCTCTCGAGGGCGATAAGTACTACGACCTGGCGCAGAAATATATGCCAAATGGCACCTGCGGAGTAATCAGCTTCGGCATCAAGGGCGGCAGAGCAGCGGCAGAGAAATTCATGAAATCCATGGAGCTTGGCGCTATCGAAACCCACGTAGCCGACGCCAGAACCTGTTGCCTCCACCCCGCCAGCGCAACTCATAGACAGATGAACGACAGAGAGCTTGAAGCCGCAGGCGTTTCTCCCGATCTTATCAGATATTCTTGTGGAATAGAGAGCGCGGAGGATCTTATCGAAGACCTGAATTTTGCATTAAATAAAATCTGATTTTTAAGAGGTAAAACTAATGCCAATTAAAATTCCAAACGAGCTTCCCGCGGTTAAAACCTTGGAGGATGAAAACATCTTTGTGATGACAGAAACGCGAGCCATCACTCAGGACATACGACCGCTGAAGATACTAATTCTTAACTTAATGCCAACAAAAGTTGACACAGAAACCCAATTATCAAGACTTCTTGGCAATAGTCCACTTCAGGTGGAAATTGAACTTATACACACAGAGAGCCATAAATCAAAGAATATTTCCGAGGATCATCTCCTCTCATTTTATAAGCAATTCGCAGACGTCAAGGAGAAATTCTTCGACGGCATGATCATCACGGGCGCACCTGTTGAGAAGATGGAGTTTGAGGAGGTTGACTATTGGGGCGAGCTTTGCGAGATCATGGAGTGGAGCAAGACCCACGTTCATTCCACCCTCCACATTTGCTGGGGCGCGCAGGCAGGACTCTACTACCATTACGGCATAAAAAAGAAGCCCCTCTCCGAGAAGCTATCGGGCGTCTATCCCCACACGGTGGACTACAAGCGCTCTATACTTTTCCGCGGCTTTGACGACGTGTTTTACGTTCCCCATTCAAGGTACACCACCGTGGATAGGGCAGACGTTGAGGCGGTTTGGGACTTGAGGATTCTTGCGTCCTCGGAGCAGGCAGGCGTCTACGCTGTAACCACCCGAAAGGGCAAACAGATCTTCATCACCGGTCACTCGGAATACGATGCAGAAACCCTGAATAAGGAGTACACCCGCGACAAGCTGGCAGGCATAAATCCGAAGATCCCCGAGAACTATTTCCCGGGTGACGACGACACGAAAAAACCCCTTGCCACATGGCGCGGCCACGCAACTCTCCTTTTCACCAATTGGCTGAATTACTTTGTGTATCAGACGACTCCCTACGAAATCGAGCAGATCGGAAAATGAGGTGATTTTTGGTTATAATGTGCGACTGAAGTCCTTGACGTAGGTAACTACGCCCGGCGGACTCCACTCCCACATTCTACCTCAAAAATCCCGCCCATTTCCTTGTGCGCAAACCTGATTTTTTTGGCTAGATCATTCAAAAACAGATAACCGAAGTTTTAGACGTAGGAAACTACGCCCGGCGGACTCCACTCCCGCATTCTACCTCAAAAATCCCGCCCATTTCCTCGTGCGCAAACCTGACTTTTGATTTCCTCGCGCGCACTTTTACAAAGAAGCCAAGCGGGAATTTCAAGCGGCGAAAAATTCAAATAATCTGGTTTCACATCATTCTGAATCAGTTAAAATCAATTTCATTGGCGCAGGGCAACTCCTGCGCTTTTTTTCACTTGCAAAAGCATTACGGTTATGATATAATTATGATATAATAATTACAAAGCAAGAAAGGGAGGTGGCGAGATGTCAAGCTATCGCGAGCTTATAAAAAACTTTGAGCGAGTGCGCTCATATATGCGCGAGTTTTACGTATATGGCTTTAAGAGCCGAGAGGACTACACGAAGAAAAGCGGCAGAGAGTATGATGACGAGCGCCGCAGACTTGAGAGCTGGCTTGGGGAGCATATGAGCTTTGTGCGCACCCCCGAGGGCAAGAACGTTTTCATCTCCATTGACAGCCGCGTCACAAGCCACAACCCCCTCTACAATGCTTGGCGCGCAAAGAGCTTTACCGACGGGGATATTACCCTGCATTTTCTTATCTTCGACATTCTCTCCGACCCCGAGATCGCCCTTTCTGCCACGGAGATCGGCAAGCTCATAGACGAACGCTATCTTTCCCATTTCACAGAGCCTTTTATTTACGACGAATCCACCCTGCGAAAGAAGCTGCGGGAATACGAGGGCGAGGGACTTCTGAGCACGGAGCGTTCGGGGCGAAAAACCCTTTACAGGAGAGCTGCCGACCTTGATATTTCGGGACTTTCCGACCTGCTTGACTTCTTTTCCGAGGTTGCGCCCTGCGGAGTTCTTGGAGCCTTTCTTCTCGACAAAATGGACTCCAAAAAGGCGTTTACCTTCAAGCACCACTACATAACGGGCGCCATTGACAGCGGAGTTATGGCGGCGCTGTTTTCTGCAATGAGAGAGGGCAGAGCAGTCAGCGTTGACAACCTGAATCACAAGCGCGAGGAGCCGAGGAGGACTACCATTGTGCCTCTGCGAATTTTCATCAGCGCGCAGAACGGGCGTCAGCATCTTTTAGCCTATCAGTACGAGGGCAAAAACATCACCTCTTATCGGCTGGACTTCCTCTCTCGGGTGAAGATCTTGGAGGTGGAGCCGCGGTTTTCGGAGCTTCGTGAGATGCTAGACCGTATGCAGGAAAATATGTGGGGCGTGAACACCAAGCGGGGCAAACCAAGTGAAGATTATCTTGAAAAGGTTTCCTTTGTGATAAAGATCAACCCCGGGGAGGATTACGTTGTAAACCGCCTTTACCGAGAGCGTAGATGCGGCGAGGTTGAGAAGCTTGATGAGCTGACCTACCGATTCTCTGCCACGGTGTACGACTCCGGTGAGATGATCCCTTGGATCAGAACGTTTATATCAAAAATACAGTCCATGAACTTCTCAAACCGAACGGTGGAAAACCGCTTTAAAGCAGATGTCAGAGCCATGTATGAGATGTACGGCGTAGGCGAGGAGGTGGGGCAATGATATTCTCCGAGCTTTACTCCGCGTACTATAATGCTGTGGCGCGCGTGATTGAGAAAATCCTGAAAGGCGAGCGAAATCCTAAAGAATTGCAAAGAATTGTTTGCGAAAACGCCTTTGAGGAGAGCTTTACCACCATTATCCCCGCACTGCAAAATGAGAGATGGCACCTTGTTACAAAGGATATGACCACCCCCATTCGCCACGTTCCAACCATGCCCCTGACAACTATGGAAAAGCGATGGTTAAAGTCCGTTTCCATGGATCCCAGGGTGCGGCTCTTTGATGTGGAGTTTCCCGATCTTTCTGACGTTGAGCCCCTTTTCACCCCTGATGACTACCTGATCTACGATAAGTACCGGGACGGTGACCCCTATCTCGATCCCGACTATATAAAGAAATTCCGCACCGTGCTTTCGGCAATCAAGGAGGGACGGCAGATCAAGTTTGAGATGGAGAACAGGCGCAAGAGCTATTCCTACGTCAGATGTATTCCGAAGCGCATTGAGTACTCGGAAAAGGACGATAAATTCCGCCTGATCACCGCGGGCAGCAGAGTTGTCAGCACCGTTAATATCGCGCGGATGAACTTCTGTACCCTATATAGCGGTAAGGAGGAGCTGACTCGCGGACTTAACAGACCGACAAAGCACGAAACCGTGACTCTCCGCATAACAAACAAGCGAAACGCCCTTGAGCGAGTGATGCTTCATTTCTCCCATTTTGAGAAAAGGGCAGAGAAGCTTGATGGGGAACACTACCTATTAAAGATTAAATACGATAAGAACGACGAGTCGGAGCTGGTTATCCGAATCCTCTCCTTCGGGCCACTTGTGGAGGTGGTGGAGCCTGACGCCTTTCGTCAGCTGATGAGGGAACGCCTGCAGCGTCAAATGGTGCTTGGCTTGCGCTGATTTTTGGCGACCTTCCCATGAGCGACTTGCTGATTTTTGGCGAGTTTTGTGCGTCAAATGGCGCTTGGCTTGCGCTGAAAAAGAAAAATCTCCGCGAGAAACTAAAAAACAGCGCAAAAAGACAAAATCGCCCGCGAAAAACCGAGCGCGCCGTAAAAATAGTCGCGGCAATCCCAAAAAAACGATAATTTCTCCATAAAAAGCCAAAAACTCCCTTGAAAGGTCAAAAAATGGCGCGGGAAACCGAAAAAGTGGTGCGAAAAGCCAAAAACTCCCTCGAAAGGTCAAAAAATGGCGCGGGAAACCAAAAAAGTGGTGCAAAAAGCCAAAAACTCCCTCAAAAAGGCAAAAAACACCCGAAAAAAACGAATATTTTACCAAGAAAGCTGTGGATTTTTTATGTTCGCAGCTTTTTTTCCGTGATTTTTTGGCAAATTTTCTATATAATGGTCTTGCAGACAAAGCTTCATGTGGGTGTTTGGACAAGAATATGAAGTTTTTCACCGCGGTGCGCCAGGATGTTCCAAAGCGTATGCCAGAAGCGAGATCTGCGTTAGGTTGTCCTGTAAAGACAGTGCAGTTTTAATTTCGTGGGTTCGAATCCCACCTTCTGACTATTAATCAGTCGCCAGTGGCTTGGAAAAAGTGGCTTAAAAGAGCAATCACCTGCTAAGTGATCTTAAAATTTTGCAATGAGTTTTGCATGGAAAACAACGAAAAAACAACCGCCCCGCCCGAGAGATTTGCCCCGAGGCAGGTTTTCGGGCAATAGAAGAAGTGCCTTGCCCCGAGGTGGATACCGCATGGCGAAAAGGTGTGCCAGAGTTGCTCCCGCCGCCCTGACGCTAGGCTAAAACCCCGAGCCGTATGATTTTATGGGCGGTTGTATTTTCACCTAAAACACACTAAAATGTAAATTATAGTTAGAAAATCATGTATAAAAATAGATTATTACATACAAAGGAGATAATGGATATGTTTAGAAAAGTAGTTATTAATGAGAACCAGCGCGGATTTCTTTTCAAGAACGGAAAGTATCAGAAGATGCTTCTCCCCGGGGCGCACTACGAGTTTTGCAACCGCGAGATCGAGGTTGTGTTCATTGATCAGGCCCTTGACCTTGCCCGCGTTCCCGTGGAAACTCTCCTTGCCGATAAGTCCGTGGCAGAGGTCACCACAGTTTGCGAGGTCGGTGACGAGGAGATGGCGCTCCACTTCGTTGACGGCAAGTTCCGCTCCGTTTTGCGCACGGGCAAGCACGTTTTCTTCACCCTCATGGAAAAGCACGAATTTAAGACCGTTGATATTTCCGACCCCAGGGTAGGAGATGACGTTCCCAAGTACATCTTCGCAAAGATCCCACCCCTCTACTATCACAAGATCGAGGTTGCCGAGTATCAGAAGGCGCGAGTTTTCTTTGGCGGAAAGCTTGAGATGATCCTGGACGGCGGCACCTACTACTTCTGGAAGACCCCCAACGTGAAGGTGGAGGCGAATCTGGTGGATACCCGACTGACGCAGATGAACGTAACCGGTCAGGAGATGCTGACGGCAGACAAGGTTTCCATCCGTGTGAACTTCGTTTGCAACTATCGCATCACCGACTACGTAAAGACCCTCACCGAGGTGGATGATTATCAGGAGCAGATGCACGTTGCGGCACAGCTCGCCCTGCGAGAGTTCGTCGGAAAGTACAAGCTGGACGAGATCCTTGAAAACAAGGACAAGATGGGCGAGTGCGTTTTCGAGAAGCTGAAATCCAAGGAGTCGGAGCTTTACGTTGAGATCACCGACGCGGGAGTTAAGGACGTGATTTTGCCCGGTGAGATCCGCGATATTATGAACACTGTTCTCGTTGCGGAAAAGCGTGCCCAGGCAAACGTTATCACTCGCCGCGAGGAGGTCGCATCCACAAGATCGCTTCTCAATACTGCTCGCCTCATGGACGAGAATAAGACCCTCTATAAGCTCAAGGAGCTTGAGTACGTGGAGCGCATCTGCGAGAACGTTGGCAACATCAATCTTAACTCGTCAGGCGACCTTCTCGGTCAGCTTACGGGCATTCTCCGCGGCAAGGAATAATTCTTCGCCTACATCAAGGCTCTCGAAAAAAAGAGAGCCTTTTTCATTAATATGTCAACCTCACTTTACAAAAAGTGGGGTTTTCTTTGCTTTTTGCTGCCGCATCTCCGTACTGATTTTTTGAAAAATTACAAAATTTTTGGGTGGGAGATCATTCGTCGATGGTTTCCCAATCGTCGGGCAAGGGGCGAGCGAGCGCCTCGTTAAATGCCTGCTTTACGTCAAAGTTTCCGTACCTCACCCTCTCGATCTTTTGGCTCTGTCCGTAGGCTTGTCCGTGGGGCTTGCCGACTCCGTGAGGCTCTCGCTTGTAGGGTGAGCGCGCGTAAGGATTTGGTGGCGGAGTTGGGCTGTACGCCACGGGATTTTGCTGTGGAGCAGCGTATGGATTTTTGGGCGGCACAGGCACGTACGCGCTAGGATTTTGCGATTGCGCATTATATGGATTCTGAGGTTGCGCATTATAAGGGTTTTGGGGTTGCGCATTATATGGATTCTGAGGTTGCGCATTATAAGGGTTTTGAGGTGGGGGAGAGTATGGATTCTGCTGTGGCGTAGGGTATGGATTTGGTGGTGACGAATTGTACGAACTTTGCTGTGGCGTAGGGTATGGATTTGGTGGTGGCGAATTGTACGAACTTTGCTGTGGCGCGGGGGTGTAAAAATCGCTCCTGATCTGTGGCGCAGTGCCGAAAATTTCAGGCTTTGCAACCTCGCTTTTATCTGCATTTTTACCGCTGCTAAATCTCTCGCTTTCAGGTGGCGAAACAGTGCTTGAAATATCGGAATTTGCACTCTCGTTTTCCACTCTGTTTTTTTGGAAGTTATCCTTTGGATAAAAGTCCTGATTTTTCCACTGATCACCTGCCTGATTTACCCCATTCAAATTCACCTCTCTCCGCAGGGCAAAAACAGCTGTTTTTCGGGGCATTTCAGCCTCGTTAATATTTCCATAAGGGTAAGAAGCTTCCGCGCCTCTACAAGCGTTTATTTGCCCGTTCTCGCGAGGCATAAAATTCTCCACTTCAGAGCCACCCACAGCACTCATCTGCACGCCGTTTTCTGCGCCACCATTTTGCCCAAAGCTCTGCACAGCACTCATCTCCGCGCCGTTTTTCGCTGCATTTTCAAAAGTATTTATCCGCCCGTAGCTTTCCATAGCGCCATTCTGACCGTGGTTTTGCATTTCGCCACCATGACCGTAGCTTTGCATTTCGCCACCATGACCGTAGCTTTGCATTTCGCCACCATGACCGTAGCTTTCCATAGCGTCAATCTGCCCGAAGCTCTCCATGTCCTCGAAATACCAGCGCATTATGGTGTCGCAATGAGATTTAACGTAGGCGCGTCGATCCTTAATAAAGGTAGCCAGCTTCCATGTGTACCAAGTGAATTTCTCTCTGCCAAGCCTCTCGTACATGGTGACGCATTCCTCGTCGGTGAGCTTGATTATGGCAGGAACGCTGCACTCAAGTCGGATTTTCCATGCGCGAAGGCCTGTTTCTGTTTTGCCCTCTCCGTCACTACGCGCCACCACACCTGAGGTTAGAGGCTTGGTTTCTTCCATTTGTGAAATCTCTCCCACAAAATGAGGCTGTGTTTCCTCCCTTTGTGAAATCTCTCCCACGGAATGAGGCTGTGTTTCCTCCCTTTGTGAAATCTCTCCCGCGGAAAGAGGATTTGAGTCAGCCGTGTTGGCTAAAGAAGAATCAGTAGGATTCTCTTTTTTTATTTCCTCGTAAGTAGTAGTAGCCGCAGGCGCAGGGAACTCCTCTATACTACTCTCTACTAACCTATCCTTATCTATACTATCCTTACCTATACTATCCTTACCTATACTATCCTTACCTAACCTATCCTGTGTATACAGTTTGTATACAGATTGTATACAGGTTGTATACATGCCATTTTCGTCGATGGAGAGGGTACATCGCTCATTCTTATAAGTCGTGGGAGTGTAACGGTCTTTCTGTATGTAATTATGCCTTTTCCAATGTCTGATGGCGACCACTCCGCTGTCAAAGGGAAGTATCCATTCCTTGTCGATGAGGCATTGGTAATCCTCGGGAGTAACGTTCAGCATTCGTCGGATCTTTGTGGGGCTGTTGACAAAGCCGTCGTCATCTGCCACCATCGCAAGATGAAAATACAACAGCTGTGCCTCCTTGGGCAAATCCAAAAAAGCATCGCTGCCTATTACCGTTTTCGAAAACATTCGTCTTTCTGCCATTTTGCTTGTCCTTTCTTTTTCTCAAAAATTTTCTTTACACCAATATTCTAGCAGAAAGCCAAATTATTGAGAAGAAAGCGCACTGCTGAAATTTGCGCCTGGGAGTAGGGAAGAATATAGTAAATTTGCACAAAAAAACGCCCCTGAAATGACCCCCGATTTTGAAACCGCAAATCTTGCCATAATTTGCCTTTTTCGGCAGGGGATTTTTTCGCGGTGCGGCATATAGGCGGAGGGGCGAGGCGCGGGGATATAAATTTATTAAAATCTATTGCAATTTTCAGATAATTGTGCTATTATTAATATGAAATACTATTGCGCGCGTGGGAATTTCCGTAAAAATCGCGCAAAATATGAAAGAAAACCTTGGCGAGAGCCTTGGGGAGGAGGTCTTTATGCAGTTACAGGAATCGGGCGAGATGTATCTTGAAACGATTTATATTCTTACAAGGGAAAAGGGGAACGTTCGCTCCATTGACGTTTGCGAGTACATGGGATTTTCCAAGCCAAGTGTCAGCCGTGCTGTTGGACTTCTGAAAAACGGCGGCTTCATTCTCGTGGATAAGGACGGCTATATCACCCTCACCGACGTGGGCGCGGAGATAGGAGAAAAGATTTACAGCCGCCACGAGGTTTTGACAAGGTTCTTTATGTGGCTCGGTGTTGACGAGGAAACTGCCGCATCCGATGCTTGTAAGATCGAGCATGACATCAGCGATACGTCCTTTGAGGCGATCAAGCGCACTATGAAAAAACACAAGGAGTCCTTATAGTATGAAAAGAGTTCTTATAACCGGTGGCAGCCGCGGGATCGGACGAGCTATGGTAGAGCTTTTTTCAAAAGAGGGATACCGCGTGGCTTTCACTTACAATAAAAGTTCCCAAGAGGCAGAGAGTATTGCTCGGGCGACGGGTGCTGTTGCCATCTTTGCAGACCTTCTTTGCGAGAGGGATATAATTGGTGCTGTGGAGGCTGCTGTAAGAGAGCTTTCCGGCATTGATATTCTGATAAATAACGCGGGGATAGCGGATTTTTCCTTGGTGCAGGACGTGAGCCTTGATCGGTGGAACAAAATGCTCTCCGTAAACCTTACCGCCCCATTCCTCTTTTGCAGAGAGGCACTGCCATATATGATCAGGCAGCAGTGGGGAAGAATTATAAACGTCAGCTCCATGTGGGGTCTTGTGGGCTCTGCTATGGAAGTGCATTACTCCGCGGCAAAGGCGGGACTCATCGGCATGACTAAGGCTATGGCAAAGGAGCTTGGCCCATCGGGTATCACGGTGAATGCTATTGCCCCCGGAGTTATAGAAACTGATATGAACGCAAGTCTTTCGGAGGATGATAAGAGTCAGCTCTGCGACGAAACCCCCCTTGGCAGAATAGGAATCCCCTCCGAGGTAGCAAAATCCGCCCTCTATCTTGCAGGTGACGGCGCATCATTCATCACGGGTCACACCCTGAACGTTTCAGGCGGATTCGTCATTTAACCCAAAAAAGTAAACAATTGTAGGTAAATACCTATGATTTTCAATTAACAAAATGTAAAAAGGAAATCCAAAAGGAGAAAAAATATGCCACGTTTAGTTGGAACAACATCAAGAGGACTTCGCGCCCCCATTATCAGAGAGGGCGACGACCTTGTAAAAATCGTAATAGACACCTGCCTTTCGGCAGCGAAGGAGCATAACTACGAGATCCGCGACAGAGATATAGTTGCTATGACGGAGGCTATCGTTGCAAGAGCACAGGGAAACTACGCCACCGTTGATCACATTGCCGAGGACGTACGGAGAAAATTCCCCGAGGGAACCGTGGGCGTTATCTTCCCCATCCTCAGCCGTAACCGTTTTTCCATCTGTCTGCGCGGAATTGCAAAGGGTGCAAAAAAGGTGGTTATTATGCTCTCCTACCCATCAGACGAGGTGGGCAACCATCTTATCAGCCTTGACAGAGTTGACGAGGCAGGGGTAAATCCCTATTCCGACGTTCTGACCCTTGAGCGTTACAGAGAGCTTTTCGGCTATGAGAAGCATAGATTCACCGGCGTTGATTACGTTGAATTTTATTCGGAGCTTGTGCGCGAGGCGGGAGCAGAGTGCGAGATAGTCTTTGCAAACGACCCAAGAGCCATTCTCCCATATACCGACTGCGTTCTCGCCTGCGACATCCATACGAGAGCAAGAACCAAGAGGATCCTTAAGGCTGCAGGTGCAAGAGTTGTCTACGGCATGGACGATATTCTCTCCGAGAGCATTAACGGCTCGGGCTTCAATGCGGACTACGGTCTTCTCGGCTCAAACAAGGCTACCGAGGACACGGTAAAGCTCTTCCCCAAGGATTGCCAGAGCTTTGTTGACGCGATCCAGACAGGCATTTTCAAGGAGACGGGCAAGCGTGTTGAGGTAATGGTTTACGGTGACGGCGCATTCAAGGACCCCGTAGGTAAGATCTGGGAGCTTGCAGACCCTGTGGTTTCTCCTGCTTACACAGTTGGACTTGAGGGAACGCCAAACGAGCTGAAGCTGAAATACCTTGCGGACAACGATTTTGCCGACCTCTCCGGTGAGGCTCTCCGCGCAGCGATCAAGGAAAAGATCCGCGATAAGGATGATAACCTGGTTGGAAAAATGGCATCCGAGGGAACTACACCGCGCCGCCTGACCGACCTTATCGGTTCTCTTTGCGACCTGACATCCGGATCCGGCGACAAGGGAACTCCCATAGTTTATATTCAGGGATATTTCGATAACTACACTACGGAATAATTCCGAGTCTTTCATAAATTCAGTATAGAAGACAAACGACGTTTTTATAAATCAGCAAGGAAAAACCTATATTTTGTAAAAAGTTATTTACATTTTGCTGATATTTTCGGCAAAGGAGATACGAAATGAAAATTATAGTAGTTGGCTGCGGCAAGGTTGGAAAAACCATCGCGACCAAGCTTTTCTCCGAGGGACACGACGTTACCATGGTGGATCAGGACGCCACCCGTCTTAAATCCTTCGTAGCAAAATACGACATTATGGGCGTAGTTGGAAACTGCGCCACCCACACCACCCTTGAGGAGGCGGGGATCAGATCTGCAGACCTTATGGTAGCGGTTACGGGATCGGACGAGCTTAATATGCTCTCCTGCGTTCTTGCCAACAGATATAAAGGAACGAGAACTATCGCCCGCGTGCGAAATCCTGCCTACTTTGACGATGCCGCCTATCTTCGCGACGAGCTTGGCATCGGTCTTATCATCAATCCAGAATACAATACTGCAAAGGAAATTGCGGCTATCCTCAGCTACCCTTCTGCCATGAGCATCGAGCGCTTTATGGGCAACAAGGTGGAGCTTATCAAATTCCGTCTGCCCGAGGGCAATCGCCTGGTGGGTATGACCGTTAAGGACGCGGCAGCCAGCCTGAAGCTCAAGGTGCTTATCGCAGTTGTAGAGCGCGGTGAGGAGGTCTTCATCCCCGGAGGTGATTTTGCCTTTGAGGAGCGCGACGTTCTTTCCGTTGTCACCACCCATAGAAGCACACATAGCTTCTTCAAAAAGATCGGACTTGAAACCGAGGCGGCAAAAAGCGTTATGATCCTCGGCGGTGGACAGGCCAGCCACTATCTTATGGAAATGCTGGAGGCGTCGGGCGCTGACGTTAAGCTGGTTGAAAAGGACCACGATCTTTGCGCATCTTATGCCGACGAATTTGATGAGGCAACGGTCATCAATGCAGACCCCTCCGATAAAGACGTTCTCCGCGAGGAGGGCATCACCCGTGCAGATTCCTTGGTTGCCCTCACAGAAAAGGATGAAAACAACATCCTCCTCTCTATTTTCGCAAAGGACGCAGGCAACAAAAAGGTTATTGCAAGGATCGATCGCGACGATTACGATCACATCATAGAGCGCTTTGACATAGACTCCACCATCTATCCGAAGGACATTACCTCCGGCATGATCACAAGCTACGTTCGCGGCATGGTAAACACCCGTGGAGACAGCATGACCGCTCTCTACGATCTCATCCCCGGCGAGGTGGAGGTAACGGAGTTCAAGATCACCGAGGAATCTACCATAGTCGGAGTTGCCCTCTCTCATCTTGGCGAAAAGCTGCGCGAGGGTGTGCTTATTGCCGCCATTCGCCGCGGAGCAAGTATAATCCTTCCCCGAGGTGCGGACTCTATCCTCGTAGGTGACTCCGTGCTTGTTATTACGAAAAATCTGCCCCTCACAAGACTGACGGACATTCTGAAGTAAGCGAGGTGCAATATGAATTATAAAATGATACGGTACACCCTTGGATTTATCCTGGTTTTCGAGGCTGCTTTCATGGCTGTACCTGTGCTGACTGCCATTATCTTCGGCGAGTTTTCAGAGCTTTGGATGTTCCTTCTCTCTGCGGCTATCTGCGCTGCGGTGGGCAGATTGCTTATTTGGAAAAAGCCTGAAAACACCACCCTCTACGCCAAGGAAGGCTTCGTCATCTGCGCCCTTACGTGGATAATGATCTCCGTTTTCGGAGCTGTCCCCTTCGTGCTTACGGGCGCTATCCCAAACGTGATCGACGCTATCTTTGAAACCGTTTCCGGCTTTACCACCACCGGCTCTACTATCCTGACAAGCATCAGCATCCTGCCAAGATCCGTTCTCATCTGGAGAAGCTTTACTCACTGGGTTGGCGGTATGGGAGTTCTGGTATTCGTTATGGCGTTCATGCCTCTTGCAGGCGGTCAGAATATGCATATCATGAAAGCAGAATCCCCCGGTCCCGAGGTGTCGAAATTCGTTCCAAAGGTAAGGGATACGGCTCTCATTCTCTACGGAATCTACCTCGGTCTTACCCTGATCTGCGTTGTTGCTTACATGATCTCGGGATTCGATCCCTTTGAGTCCCTCTGTAACGCCTTTTCAACGGCAGGCACGGGCGGATTTGGTATAAGAGATGATAGCTTTGCAACCGTTAAACCTGCCCAGCAGTGGGTTGCCACCGTGTTTATGCTCCTCTTTGCAGTGAACTTCAACAGCTATTATCTCATCTTAAAAAGAAAGTTTAAGGACGCATTTAATGCAGAGGTCAGAGCTTTCATCATCATCGTTTTTTCTGCGATAACCATCATTACTGTAAACATTTATTTGCATAGAGAAGAAATTGGACACTTCACTAGCCTTGCAGATGAAATCAGACACGCAGCATTTTACGTTGCATCTCTCATTTCCACGACGGGTTTTGTCACCGTGGATTATAACCTCTGGCCATCTCTTTCACACACGATTCTCATGCTTATGCTGTTCATCGGTGCCTGCGCGGGAAGCACGGGTGGCGGATTCAAGGTTTCGAGAGTTCTGATCTTGCTCAAGGGCATGAAAAACGAGGTGCAAAAGTCCATTCACCCAAGGCAGGTAAAGAGAATTACCATTGATAAAAAGCCGGTAGACCGTGAGGTTGTGCGAAACGTCAATGCCTTTCTCGTTTCCTACGTCTTTATCCTGGTTCTCGGCATCTGTCTTGTGTCTATCGACGGCAAGGACATCATCACCACCGTTACGGCAGTTATGACCGCCCTTTCAAACGTAGGCCCCGGTCTTTCCGAGGTTGGCCCGGTTAATAACTTTGCGCATTTCAGCGGTTTTTCTAAAATCGTGCTTTCATTCCTCATGCTTGCGGGCAGACTTGAGCTGTTCCCGATGTTGATACTCCTCTCGCCCACCACCTACAAAAATAAGGGCTTCTGATTAGGGATTTTTGAACAACCTACAAAAACAAGGGCTTCTGATGAGTGATCTCTGATAAAAGAGGACTGAAAAATTACAACAAAAAGACTTTTTGACAGCTTACCCGCGCTGATCTGACCATGCCTCGGCAACGCTTTTGCTGCGACTTCGGTAGGCTGAAAATTCTGATAGTTTGACAAAAAACAAAAACACCTAAGCCTTGCGACAGAGGTGAAAAATGAAAAAATTCAAATTAAATTTCCATAAAAAAGAGCTGTTCTCCGTGCTGATCCTGCTGCTTGCATCCCTGATATGGGGACTTGCATTTTCGGCACAGAAGGACGCTTCCGATCTTGGCGGATTCACCGTTGGAGCAGCGAGAAACCTCTTTGCGGTTATCTTCCTCGCCCCAATAATCCCCCTGATGGATAGACTTCTGAAAAACGGCAGAGGATTTTATAAGCCTCTAATAGAAAAAGAAGCATCTCACAGCGACGGAGAAGAAAGCCTCTCACTTCGGGAGAGGTGGCGCCGTAGGCGACGGAGAGGGCGACCCGACAGCGACGGCCCGGGCAAACCCCGAAGAATACTCAACAGCCTTTTTGATTTCACCCGCGCGGAGATTATCGGCGGTGCGATCTCAGGCTTCTTTATGACCTTTGCCACAGCGCTCCAGCAAAACGGCATAGGCGAGGGAACCGACGCCGGCAAGGCAGGTTTTATCACCGCTCTTTACGTTGTGATCGTTCCTATCTACGCTCTGCTTTTCGGCAAAAAATCCCCGCCAAAGGTGTGGGTGAGCATTGGCGTCGCGGTGATCGGCTTCTATCTGCTTTCGGTGAAAAACGGATTTTCTATCGAGCTGTCCGACCTGCTTATTTTGCTTTGCGCATTCATCTTCGCCGCCCAGATCATGGCGGTGGACATCTTCTCACCAAGGTGCGACGGAGTGCGCCTTTCCATCATTCAGTTTGCTACGGGATTTGTGCTTAACGCCATCTTCGCCCTGATTCTTGAAGGGCCCATAGACTTCTCGGGTATTGGAGATAATATACTGTCCCTCCTCTATCTCGGAGTCTTCTCCAGCGGCATTGCCTACACCCTTCAGGTCATCGGTCAGAGAAACTTAAACCCCGGTGTGGCATCCATTCTCCTCTCTCTTGAATCGGTTTTCGGTGCTATCGGTGGTGCTATCATCTTCTCCGAAACCATGGCGCCGCGAGAGATCATCGGATGCGTTATCGTGTTCTCTGCAGTAGTGCTATCCCAAATAGATATTAAGAAAACAACGCAAAATCCCGAGGATTTGTAAACAAGACTTTCCCTTTCGGCACCCTTTCGAGAGGAAAACCGCTTGCTCTCAAAAAATCCTCAACCCAAAAATGAGATCAATAATAATTTTTTATAAAGGAGAAAAACAAAATGATCCCGGCAATTATCCTCTTTGCGCTTACCTACGTGCTGATCTTGTCCTTCCCCAAGTACCGCCCATATATCGCACTTGGATCAGGCTTGATCTTCGTTATATCAGGTATGCTCCCCCTCGGTGACGTTCTCGGCGTTATCGACTACAACGTACTTCTCATGATCGCAGGTACCATGGGTCTTGTAACACTCTTTATTGATTCCAAGATGCCATCTCTACTTGCTGACATCATCATGGAGCACGTTCCAAACGTTCAGTGGGCAGCAGTTGCTCTTGCGCTCTTCGCAGGTGTGATTTCCGCCTTCGTTGATAACGTTGCAACCGTTCTCATGGTAGCTCCCGTTGCTCTTGAGATCTGCAAAAAGCTGAAGACAAATCCCGTTCCGTTCATCATCGGTATAGCAGTTTCCTCTAACCTTCAGGGCGCGGCAACTCTCGTTGGTGATACCACTGCTATCATGCTCGGCTCCGCTCTTGATATGAGCTTCCTTGACTTCATCTGGTATCAGGGCAAGCCTTCTATCTTCTTTGCGGTTGAGCTTGGTGCCATCATCGCCGCTCTCATCCTCGCCGTTATCTTCAGAAAAGAGAAGGATCCTATTCCAAAGACAGGTGAGCGCACAAAGGTTACAGACTACGTTCCAACAGTTCTTCTCTGCGGCACTATCGTAGCTCTCATCGTTGCATCCTTCATTCCAATTCCCGAAACATGGTTCATCGCTCCCATCAAAAACGGCCTTATCTGCTGTGTAATTCTCGTGATCGGTCTTATCTACAACTTCTTCAGAAAAGACACTCCCGAGGTTGTTGAGGGCGCGAAGGAAAATACAAACGAAAAGGTAGTTTGGAGCGTTGGCAAGACCCTTACCACCAAGGAAAGAATTAAGGAAAGAGTTATCGCTCCCCTTAAGACTATCGACTTTGAAACCCTCGGTCTTCTCGTAGGCTTGTTCCTCATGATCGGCGGTATCGAGGCTCGTGGCGTTATCAAAATGCTTGGTGAAACTCTTGCATCCGTTGGCGGCAGCAATATCTTCGTTCTCTACACGGTAATCGTTTGGGCATCCGTTCTTATCTCTGCATTCATCGATAACATTCCATACGTTGCAACAATGATCCCCGTTATCGCAGGTCTTGCAGAAACCCTCGGTATCGATCCCACACCTCTTTACTTCGGTCTTCTCTCCGGTGCGACCCTCGGCGGTAACTGCACACCCGTTGGCGCATCTGCTAACATCACCGGTATCGCTATCCTCCGCAAGGAAGGCTACGATGTAAAGAACTCCGACTTCTTCAAGATCGGTATCCCCTTCACCCTCGCAGCGATCATCCCCGCATACATCTACATCTGGTTGGTTTACGGAATTTGATCCTGAAGATTTATCTTGAAAACTCAAAATAGTTTGATCATAAAAATTAACGGATCGGTTTTAAGAAACAACCATAGAGTTAATTCTATTATTAAATCGATCTATTGTTAATCAAAAAGAGCCTCTTTCGGGGCTCTTTTTTGTCCTGTGGCCTTTTGCATAGCCAACCATCTCGCCTTCTGTGCAGACGCTATTCCGAAGGGCGAGCCTGTCCTCTCACCTGCTGCGCAAAAGCTCTTCCAAAGTGAGAGCTTACACCAAAGGAGAGCGCTTTTACAGTGGCTGATACACATGGCGTTTTTTGATTTGTGAAAAATAAAAGATGACAGCCGGAGCTGTCATCTTTCTTGAAAATATGTAATTTTGGTTTGTAAATTCAGATTTTTGGTTGAAAAAATCATTGCTGATTTACGAATTCAAGAATGAAGTTGAGTATGTCAGCATCAGACATATTCTCAGGATCAATGTTTTTATCTTCAAGTTTGGTCTTTATTTCTTCATGTCTTTCAACAATAGTGTCTACAAGACCGTCAACGTCTTCTTGTCTAACCGTGCCTTCTTCTCCACTATCTGAAATGGTAAAACCGAGATTGTGAATAGCTTCGTCAAGAGTTTGGGAAACGGATTCCTTCATTTCTGTTTCGGTCATGTTTTCCACATCGAGAGATAATATGTCATGGACACTGGTTTTTATAGTTTCGTAGGCTTCCTCTACACCCTCGGGTAAACCAAGGCTTTCGCAAAGCATCGTAACTGCAAATTTGCTAACGAGAGGAATAATATCTCTCGTATTTTTGTTTTTATCGAACTCATCGATAACTTTGTTAAGAGGTGTCTCACCATTATCGTTTGCTTCGAGCAAGATTAAGAAGAAATCAGAAGTGTCAGAATTTTCTCTCTTAAAGACTGCAAGAGCACCCTCGTCAGAAAGGATGAAATAAACGTTAGCAACAGTAGTCAAATTATCATAAAGAGTGGAGGAATTGGTTTTTTCATCGGTAAGGATAGTAGCTGCTTCAATCAAAAGAGGTCTGAAATGTTCATCTACTTCTACCGGAAGTGTGCCGTCTACGACTCCTTCTCCAACGTAGTTAACAACATCACAAAGAAGTCTGGTTACGATAACAGAATAATCACAATTTTCAATAATATCCTCGATAACATCCTTGTCAGATTTCGAAAGTTCAAGAGGATCAATTTCAGATAATTTGGATACATTGAAAATAAGCTCAATTATTGCATTGAACTCCAAACGGAGATCTTTGTCATATCCATCAACATCAACGGTAGCAAGGTCAGCAAGCATATTCTCGCCACCAAGACTTTCAACTAATTCGAAAACAACATGATTTTCAAGAGGAGCAACGATTTCATCATAGAATTCAACAACTTCTCCCAAATCAGTATCATCGGTGTCGGCCTTATCTTTGATAGTATCAACCGCTTCACCTGTGATATTAACCCAGCCTATGAGAGGAAGGAGAACGATACCAGCTATAATAATGCCTTCAACAATACCGCCAACTAAACCAAGGATTTTGAAAGCGGAGGAATCACCCTTGGGAACGAACCAGCAAACAATACCGGAAACGATTTTACCAACGAATGCAACGACAGCAAAGAGTATTGCAAAAACAAGGGGAGCAATTATTGTGTTAACAAAAAGAGCTATAACGTATCCAATGGTGGCAGTGTCAAGAACATTGAGAAGTTCAACAGATGCAGGGCTGAGCTTTATTCCTGATGGCTCAACATACGCATTAACCGTAACAATAAGTTCTTCTGGTGTCATAGACTTGAGAGTGTTAAGTATTGTGTCGCAAATACCTGCCGTGCAACTGAATGTGATGATTGCAATAACCAGCGTTACTGCTAAATTTACGAGCTGTCTGAAAAGACTTCTCCTAAGTCCGCGTAAAGCGCCCCAAACAACAAACGCGATGAATACTAGTGATGCGATTGGTGCAAAGGAAGAAAATGTTTCTGTGAGCCATTCTAAAAACTCTGGGGAGAGAATTTGTTCTGTAGATGTCATGATTAAAATTCCTTTCTTTCTACTTATTTTATGAAGACATCGCCGCTTATTATCATACACGAAAAAAGAAAGTTTGTCAATAGGTTTTGTTCTTAATTTGGTAATAATTGTTTTTGCTTTGTACATCACTATACCGATTTGAGTTGATAAAATAGGCTGTTTTGAGGTTTTTATTGGTGATTTAAGTTAAAAAAACAAAAGATGGTAGCCGAAGCCACCACCTTTTTATTGGAAATATGTAATTTTTGATTTACAAATTCGGGTATTTTTTGTTCTTTTGCAGAATGATTTTGATTTTGTTTCAAAATGTTTTTCGCATTTTAATTATTCTGCAGGGGTATGCTGTGTTTCAAGGAAATCTGTGTAGTAGGAGAGGAGAACGTTAAGAACGTCGGCATCGGAGATGTTCTCGGGATCGATGTTATCCTGCTGGAGCTTATCCTTGATAGCCTGCTGATTTTCGAGAACGTAGTCTGCCATAACGCCAACTGCTTCAGAGTTGATAGTACCCTCTGCGCCGTCCTCGGAAACGGAGATGCCGATTCCCTCGAGAGTGTTTGTAAGTGTTCTGGAAACGGCAGCCTTTGCTTCCTCGTCGCTCATGTTCTCTGTATCGAGAGCAAGAACGTCCTGAATACCGCCCTTAACAGCTGCATAAGCTTCATCTGCGCCCTCGGGAATACCAAGGCTATCGTAGAGAGCCGCAACTGCAAGCTTACCAACGAGAGGAATAAGGCTTCTTGTGTTTTCGTTTGCATCGAGGATGTTGATCACGTTGTTAAGAACTGTGTTGTTATTGTCATCCTTCTTAATGAGAGCTGCTGTAAGCTCCTCCTCAACTGCTGATGTAGAACCGTCTTCATTTTTCTCAAATACTGAAAGAACGCCCTCATCGGAGAGAAGGAAGTAAACGTCTGCAAGAGTGGTAAGGTTGTCCTTAAGCGTTCTTGTATTGGTCTTTTCGCTGCCAAGGATACTTGCAGCCTCCATAAGGATAGAGTGGTAAGGCTCGTTGATCTTGATTGGAATTGCGCTGTCGGTAATAGCGTTTGCCACACCGTTTACAATACCGCAAGTGAGCTTGGAGATAAGTACGGATGAGTCACAATCGTCGATAAGGCTTGTGATAACCTCCTTGTCACCCTCTGTAAGAGCGAGGAAGTCTGTTCCGTCAAGCTTTGTAACGTCGTAGATGAGTCTGACAGCTGTTGTGAATTCAAGGCGAAGATCTCTTTGCTGACCGTCAACCTCAACGGTAGCAAGATCGGTGAGCATATCGTCACCACCAAGTCCGCCAACCATCTGGAAGATAACGTGGTCTTCAAGGGGAGCAACGACGTCGTCATAGAATTCAACGATCTCGTTTGCAGCAACGTCATCAGCGTCTGCATTTTCTCTTACAACGTCAACAGCGTCGCCTGCGATGTTAACCCAACCTACGAGAGGAAGGAGAACTACACAAGCAATAATGCCGCCCTCAATAATACCGCCGAGAACGCCGAGAAGTCTGAACGTAAGAGTCTGTCCCTTTGGAACGAACCAGCAGATGATGCTTGTAACAACCTTACCTGCAATAGCGATAACGCCAAAGAGTATTGCAAATACAAGGGGAGCGATAATTGTGTTGATGACGAGAGATGTAGCGTAGCCGAGAGTTTCAATGTCGATAGAACGAATAACCGTTTCTGCAGCCTCGGGGAGAGCTATACCTGCCTCTGCAATAGCAGTGTTGATTTCAAAGATGAGCTTGTCAGGGCTCATAGCGCGGAACTCATCAAGGATAGAGTCGCAAATGCCTGATGTGCAGTGGAAGGAGATGATAGCGATAATAAGTGTTACCGCCACGTGGATAACCTGTCTGAAAATACTTCTTCTGAAGCCCTGGAACGCGCCCCAAACGGCGAATACCAAGAATACTACTACCGCGATAGCAGCAAAAGAAGAGAAGGTTTCAGTGAGCCATGCTAAAAGCTCCGGGGGGAGGGAGTTGGTGATCTGTTCTGTAGATGTCATAACCAAAATTCCTTTCTTTTTTTATTTCATTTATTGCAAAATTGCTACATATATAATACACCAAAACCCCGCCTTTGTCAATACTTAATTCACAGTTTAATAATATTTTATAATCGGCGATAAAAAGGGCATAATCGGCTCCGGTATCCCCATGTTAAAGGAAAAAGCGGGTGGTCTTTTGAACAATGAAAAAGCGCAAGGATAAGGCGAATCCCTTCTCGCAAGAGAGGACGAAAGATAAAAAATACAAGTGTTATGAAAGTAAATTTTGGGTGCTATTGATTTTGCCTTGTGCATTTTTGCATCACAAAACCGCGAAAAAAGCAAATTATACTTTGCAAAAACCGCAAAAAATAGCGACGGCTCACCGAAAATAAAACCATCGCTCTTTTTTGTCTTTACTAAAAATTTTGTTATTTACCAAACAAGGTCGTCTGCGATATGCAGGATCACGTTCGCCAATTCCAGGTTTTCCGTCATGTAATCAGGAATTGCCGAAGCACCGAGGTACGCTCCAAGAATATTGCCCGTAACTGCTCCCGTGGAGTCGCTGTCACCGTTGTGATTTACAGCCACAGCCACAGCCTTTGCAAAATCGTTTTTATATTTCACAGCCGCATAGATCGCCACCGCAAGAGTTTCCTCTGCAACCCAGCCCTCGCCAAGCTCCGAAATAGCCTCCTCGTCACAGACGTTCTCGTCCATAGCAAGCTCCAGCGCTCTGTGCAGTAGAGCAATGCCCGAAAATGACGCCATCCTCACCGAGTATCGAGAGTCGGCAGGCATACCTGAGTAGATGTATCTTTCCTTTGCCACGTCGATGGCTTTTTTTACAGCTTCCTCCAGCTCATATCCCTCAAATATCATGTAGAGTATATGGCTTAGAACGTAAGATGGCATATGACCAAGCACATGTCCGTGAGTGATGGCAGCCGCCTCTGCAGAAAGCTCGTTGGAGCCAAGAATACCTAAATCCTTTGCATGGCAGAATATCGCCACAGGGGCAGTTCTCATAACCCCTCCGCAGCCGCAGCTGGTATTGATAGGCTGGGTAATGCCACCCATAACTCCGCTTCGCAAAGCGCCAAGGCAGGTTCTGCCGGGAGCGCGATGATCATAAAGCTCCTTTAAGGAAAGCAGCCCCTCTCCGCCGGGAGAAAAAGGCTCGCTTTGGGTGTGGAGCCAGTTAAGATAGGAGTGGTAAATGGACTCCTTCAGCCTCTTGTGCCTCTCTCTTGCAAGTACGAGTCCTTCGGCTGTGAAAAGAGTCATCTGTGTATCGTCGGAGATCTTGGCAACGCCGTCTACGATCTTGGGGCGCCTGATCCCCTCCTCGCCGTAGATAGCCAGAATCTGCCGTCTTGTCAAAAATTCAACAGGGTAGCCAAGGGCATCACCAACAGCTCCCCCAAGCAGGCAACCGCGATATTTATCCTTCATAAGTTCACCTCAAAAAAATGTTCAGTAAGTTTGGTTATCAAACCGGTAAATCCAGTTCTCAAAAATTATGCAGCTCGTCATTGATAACGGTGATTTTTAATCCTCAATAACTATGCAATTCACCTTGCCGCTGCGCCTGACGCAACCGTCAAGTCCGATGACCCCGTCGCCAAAGAATGGAGAATAATCTGCATCAGCGCCGTATTCCGCGCCGCGTCCCTCTATAACGCTGTGACCGTAGGATGTGTGCCAATGACCGCAAAGAACGGTTTTTCCCTCCTCGCGAACGTGGAATTTGTGGCAAAGCTCCATGCCGTTATGCCACCGCGCCCGACGCCATCTTTCAGGTGGGGCATCTCGCCAATCGGGGTCGTATTCCGCCTCTGCCACCACTCTGTATCCCTGACACTTGCAGGGAATGTATCCGTGAACAAAGACGTAGTTCTCCGTTTCAAAATAGTCTATCGCCTCGGGAAGCAGTTCTCTATAAAATCTGTGGTCAAGCACCCTGCGGCAAAGCTCAATGGGGTTCTCGATTGCCTCTGCCTCTCCCATACCGGAAAGCCCAAGGAGGCTGTGCCACGTTCCGTTGCGATAATGATGCGTTTCGGGACTCGCCACGGCAAAGATCTCGCCTTTTGCAATGGACTGCAGGGCATCAACCATCAGCTCCTCGTGATTTCCGAGAACGTAGATGAGCTTTCCCGCTTTCTTTATATCCAGCATCAGATCCACGATCTCCTCCGGCTCATCCCCGCGGTCGAGAAGATCGCCAAGCACCACAAGTCGGCACTCACGCTCATCCGAGAAGAATCCCGCCTCATCAAGCGCCGCCCTCGTTTCTTTGCAAAAACCGTGGGGATCGGCTATAACGTAATATCTCATGTTTCTTTTCTAAAATCGGGTAATTTGTCAAGCTTTATTTGCAAAATCAGCCGAAAATCACCTATCTCTTGCTGTTTTTTAAGATATGACTTTTGCAAAAGTTGTGCAATTTTACCCGCTGCCCCCCTCTCCCCGCGAAAGAGCCTTCGCCCGTCGCAAGATTGCTTTTTTATTATTATACCACACTTTCAGGAAAATTTCAAGCAAGGTAGAGTGGACTTACGTCATCATCCAAAAAATCCTCTAAATGCCTCTCAAAATCTCTTATTGATTTTCCCGAAATCTCTTGCCGATTTTCCCATATCCCTTATTGATTTTCCCTCGCGCATATGTTATAATAGAAAAAACAACGTTTCAGAAGATTTTTTGAGAGGAGCTTTTATGAAGCTGTTTCATCTATCGGATCTTCATCTTGGAAAGCGGGTTTACGACTATTCCATGATCGAGGACCAGCGATACATTTTAGATAAGATACTTTCAGCCGTGGGTGAGGAGCGACCTGACGGTGTTTTGATTTCGGGCGACGTTTACGATAAGGCAACCCCAACCTCCGAGGCTATGGAGCTTTTTGATAGCTTTCTTTTTGCTCTCTCGGGCGCGGGTGTTCCCGTTTTCATCATCAGCGGAAATCACGACTCCCAGGAGAGGCTATCCTTTGGCGCAAGACTTATGGAGGGGGCAGGAATTTTCATCAGCCGTACCTACTGTGGCAGAGTGGACCCCATCACCCTTGAAGATAGCTTTGGCAAGGTGAATATCTATCTTCTCCCCTTTGTAAAGCCGTCGCAGATCCGCCGTTTTCACGATGAGCCGGTGGAGAGCTATACTGACGGTATGAGAGCCGCCATATCCTCTATGGAGATAGATCAGCAAGAGAGAAGCATCCTTCTTTGCCACCAATTTGTCAGCGGCGGCAGCCGTACCGAGTCCGAGGAGATCTCCGTCGGTGGAACGGATAACGTTGACCCCTCGGTCTTCGAGCCCTTTGATTACGTGGCTCTCGGTCATCTCCACAGAGCGCAAAGCATTGGCAAAAAAACGGTCAGATACTGTGGCACACCCCTGAAATATTCATTCTCCGAAGCAAGGGATAAAAAATCCATCACCGTGGTGGAGCTATATGAAAAAGGACGGGTAGAGGTGCGAGAGATACCCCTTACTCCCATGCGCGAGATGGTGGAGCTGCGAGGGGATTATGACCGACTGATGGAAAGAAACTTCTGGGACGGCACCACCTATCCCGAGGACTACGTGCATATCACCCTCACCGACGAGGAAGACGTAATAGACGCCTATGCAAGGCTCGGGGTGATCTATAAAAATATGATGAAGCTGGATTATGACAACGAGAGAACTCGCCGTCAGGCATCACCTGAAGCTCTTGGGGCAGCAGAGAAGAAAACGCCCCTCGAGCATTTCTCGGACCTTTTCTTGCTTCAGAATAACAAGGAAATGACAGCCGAGCAAAAGGAATTTGTATCAGAGCTGATAGAAAAAATATGGGAGGGCGAGGCATGAGACCGACAAAGCTTGTAATTTCAGCCTTCGGGCCATACGCGGGCAGAGTGGAGCTTGATATGGCTAGCCTTGGCTCTCGCGGAATTTATCTTATAACAGGTGACACGGGCGCAGGCAAGACCACTATTTTCGACGCTGTAACCTACGCGCTTTACGGCTCTGCCAGCGGTGACAACAGAGAAAGCTCCATGCTCCGCTCAAAGTATGCCGACCCCGAGATGCCCACCGCAGTGGAAATGACCTTCTTATGCCATGGGGCAGAGTATTTCATTACCCGATCTCCCGAGTATGAAAAGCCAAAGCGCGGTGGTGGCACCGTGGTAAAAAAGGCTGTGGCAGAGCTGCACCTTCCCGATGGTAAGATAATAACCAAGCTCCGTGAGGTGAACCTTGCTATTGAGGAGATCGTTGGAGTTGGCAGAGAGCAGTTTACAAGGATATGTATGCTTGCCCAGGGCGAGTTTTTGAAGCTGCTTTTCGCACCCACCTCCGAGCGCAAAAAGATATTCCAGCGCATATTCCGTACCTCGGGATACAGCGCCCTTCAGGATAGCCTCAGGCAGGAGTCTGCAAAGCTCTACCGGGAGTACGAGGCAGCGGCAAGAGGCATTAAGCAGTACGCGGAGGGAATAGCCTTTGACGAGGAGATCCTAGTTAGCGAAATTGCAGAAGAAATCACCGTGACCGACTCCCAAAACGGTACCGCAACCTCCGAAAATGGCGCCGTGACCGACTCTCAAAACGGTATCGCGGCTAACCCCGAAAACGGTACCGCGCCCGACTCCCAAAGTGGCGCAGCAAATATCTCCAAAAATGGCACAATTGCTAACCTCAAAATCGCGGATTTGGGTGCTATATCCACCCCCGAAAATGGCACGGCAACCGACCATGAAAATGGCGAAACGATCGCGCCCATGGATCTCGGTCATGAGATCGCCCTTGCAAGGGATGGAGCCCTCACGTCAGTGGAGCTTTGCCACCTGATCTCCCGACTTCTGGACATTCAGACACGGGTGGAGCATGAGCTTTCCGAGAGGGAGAAGACCCTTTCCTCCGAGATCGAGAAGCTTGCCGCCGAGATCAAGGTAAAGGAGGCAAAAATGCGGGCAAAGGATTCTGCAAAGCTTGCAAAGGATGAGCTTCTGCTAGTTGAAAAGAACCTTTCCGACCTGCAAGAAAACATTAAAAAAGAGGAGAAAAATCTCCCAAAAATAGAGAAAAAACGAGGGGAGATCACCCTTATCGAAAGCAGCCTCTCCGACTATGATGAGCTTGAAAGAATAGAGGATGGTTTATCAAAAAGAGAGATCTCCATTTTAGAGCTTGATAAGAAAATTGAAGAAAACGCCTTAAAAAAGGAAAGTTTAGTTTGCAAAATTGCAGAAAATAAAGCCAAAAAGGCGAAAAGCGAGAGCGCAGACAAAGAACTTTCCGTGGTAGAAAACGAACTTGTAAAACTTGAAAACGCCAAATCCCGGCTGCTTTCTGCAAGGGAGCTGCTTTACGAGGTGGAGGAGCTCTCACTTCTGCTTGAAGAAAAACAGCAGAGCTACCTTGCAGCCAAGGGCGCAGCCGAGGCAAACAGAGAGGCACACACCCGCGCTCTCCACCTGTATCTTGACGGTCAGGCAGGTATAATTGCAGAAAATCTTGCAGATGGCGAGCCTTGCCCCGTATGCGGCTCCACCACCCATCCGAGCCTTGCCCACCCAATGGAAAACGCCCCTACGAAAGAGGAGCTTGACCGACTGAAAACGGTGGCAGACGCCTCACTTTCGGCACTTGAAAAAGCAAGTCTTGACGCCGCAAAAACCAGAGGCGAGGCAGAGGAAAAAGAGAAAAATCTCGCCGCTAAAGCAGAGGAGCTATGCCCGGGCGTTTCCATGTCCGCGGTGGAAGATGCTCTCCTTTCGGTAGTCGAGGAAAACGAAAGAAAAACAAGGGAGATGACCGCTCGCAGGGAGGAGATTCTTGCAGTCCTGAAGCAGAGAGAGGAGCTTACCCTGAAAATTGCGGCAGCCGAGGAGGCGATAGCAGAGCTTGATGCAAATATCCTCGCGGATACGAAGGCTCTCGCAGGGGAGCGCGCCACCTATGAGGCAGAGAAAAAACAGATGAAGGCACTGCGCCGCACCCTGAAATTCTCCTCGGGAAAAGAGGCTTCCGAAAGATGCGCCGCCCTTCGTGATGAGATAGAAAAAATGGAGGGGGCAATAGAGCTTCTCCGAGAGCGACTTGTAAGCGAGAAAAACCGCCGGGCAGCACTCATTTCCGCCATAGCGGAGGCAGAAAAAATCTATGCCGAAACCCCTGATGGAGATACTACCGCCGCCACATCCCGCCTTGCTGAGAAGAGGGAGATCCTTGCCGAGGTAGCAGAGCGCCGCCGCACCGTTTACACCCATGTAAGCCGCAACCGCGAAACACTCCGCGACATTGAGAAAAAGTCTGCCGAGATCCTGAAAACAGAGGAGCGCTGGTCATGGGTGAGAGCCCTTTCCGACACGGCAAACGGCACCCTCACAGGCAAGGAAAAGATCATGCTGGAAACCTACGTGCAGATGACCTATTTCGAGAAAATAATCGCCCGTGCAAACCTGCGTTTTCTCATAATGTCAGGCGGACAGTACGAGCTGAAGCATAAGAAAGAGGCGGCAGACCTTCGCGCCCAGAGCGGACTTGAGCTGAACGTTATTGATCATTACAACGGCACGGAGCGCAGCATAAAATCCCTTTCGGGTGGTGAGTCCTTCCTTGCCGCCTTATCCCTTGCGCTGGGACTCTCCGAGGAGGTGCAGTCTTCATCCGGTGGCATCAGGCTCGACACTATGTTCGTTGACGAGGGATTCGGCACGCTGGACGGTGCAGCTCTCGATAAGGTCATGTCTGCCCTCACTCACCTGACGGAGGGGGATCGCCTTGTGGGTATCATCTCCCACGTGGATGAGCTTTCCCATCGCATCGAGAAAAAGATCCTCGTCAAAAAGGAAAAATCCGGGGGCAGCAGCGTAAAGGTGGTTACCTGATCTAAAAAACGCCCAAAAGCAGATCTACCTAGAGCGAGATCACAAAAAGATAAATTTAGTTGTGGCGAGATTCTAAAAAGTAAATTCACTTGCAAAGCGGTCGCCGAAAAAGGCAGATCCACCTGCGAAAAACTCCCAAAATGTAAAAATCCCCATGAAAAAGTGCCGAAAAATCAAGAAAAACACCAAAAAACGGGATTTTTTTTCACCACTTTCCATTAAATTTTTATAAAACTCTTGCACAAGAGGAAAAAAACTGCTATAATATATCTGTTATTGAAAAATTTCATGCGCGAGCAAGAGATTTAGCCCGAAAAACCGCAAAAAGGAGATAATACGCGTAGGGCAGGCTCGCGAAATCTCGCGCGAGAGCGCATTTTTGGCAAAACCAAAACCGGAGGAGAAAATCATGACCGCAAGAGAACTAATGATAATTCTGGTGCTTCTTGGCAGTCTTTATTCGCTGATATTGAAGATAGTACAGCGCATCTCTGCCAACAATCCCACACCGGAAAACTTAAAGGACGTTTACGACGCCGAAACCTATGAAAAATGGAAAAAATACACCGCGGAGCATTGCCGACTTGGCATGGTATCCACCGTGGTTTCCTGCATTGTGACCATTATTATGCTTTGCACAAACCTTTATTCCGCCTTTGCCTCTCTTTTCCCATTCGTTCAGGAGTGGCAGATATTCGCAGTTATTTTGCTTGAGGCGGCAGTGAGCTTTGTGTTTGGCACAGTGGAAAAATACGTTGCCACAATGAAGATCGAGCAAAAATATGGCTTTAACCGTTCCAGCGTCAAGACCTTCGTCTTCGATAGGATCAGAGTTTTGATCTTTGAGATTGCTCTGTCATTCATAATTGCATACTGTATGGCATTGGGTCACACCTTCTTTGGAATTTGGATGATCCCCGCCTTTGCGGCAATTGTGTTCATCGGCAGTCTGTTCGGCAGCTTCTTGAGC
The DNA here is from genome assembly GCA_045589435.1 of Eubacteriales bacterium. GTDB lineage: Bacteria > Bacillota > Clostridia > Oscillospirales > CAG-272 > UBA1740. The sequence goes on from JAZNPB010000044.1 coordinate 268,791, forward strand.
CCTCTGCTCGGCCGCGTAGGCAATAAGCTTACCCCCCTGCCAAAGGGCGAGCTTCGTGATTCTCTCGTTAAGCTCCTGGATAAGTACGGCTACAAGGTAAGAGAGATCCAGGTGATGGACGCCTCAAAGAGAACCACAAAGTCAAACGCTTATTTCACCGGCATCGGCAAGTCCAAGACCATCGTGCTTTACGATAATCTCGTGAACACCATGTCGACAGACGAGATCACGGCTATTTTTGCCCACGAGCTTGGCCACGGACTTCATAAGGATATTCAGAAAAACCTTATCCTCAATATATTCCAGCTCTTATTTATGGCGTCTGCAGCCTACGTAATTATCAACACTCCCGACTGTTATCTGTCCTTCGGATTTAACTACGTGAACTACGGATTTACCTACATTCTCCTCGGCATTGTTTTATCCGTGCTTCGCCCCGTATTCTCCTTCATTATGAACGCTCATAGTCGTAAGGCAGAGTTTAAGGCAGACCGTCAGGCAGTTATCGAGGGCTACGGTGAGGCTATGATCTCCGCTTTCAAAAAGCTTGCGAGAAATAACTTCTCCCACCTCTCTCCATCTTGGATAAACGTTGTGCTTGAATACAGCCACCCACCGCTTAAGGCAAGGATCAAGAACGTCGAAAGGTGCATGAGAAGACTGCAAAAGCAGAGAGCAAAAAGAGTAAAATAATCAAACTACGGCAAAAATACATATTACAAGATTCCCTGAGTTCCTAGCAAATTTGGGGAATTTTTGTAAATTTAGATTTACATTTACGGTGTAAAAACGGCAAAAACAACATTTTTTGGAGAACCTATGGAAAAGAATTTTGACATAATCATAATCGGTGGCGGCCCTGCAGGATATACGGCTGCGCTCTATGGAGCAAGGGCAGGGCATAGTACTCTCGTTATCGAAAAAATGACCATCGGCGGGCAGATGACCGAAACCGGTGACATTGATAATTACCCCGGCTTTGATCAGGGGATCGACGGCATCACCCTCGGCATGAAGATGCAGGCAGGGGCGGAGAGATTTGGCGCCACCACCCTTTACGACGAGGTAGCGTCCGTTTCCCTTTTGGGAGATGAAAAGGTAGTTAAAACTGCATATAGCGGCGAGTTCTACGGCAAGACTGTGATCATTGCCACCGGCGCTGCGCCACGCAAGCTAGGTCTTCCCGGTGAGGAGGAGCTCATTGGCAACGGAGTTCACTATTGTGCCCACTGCGATGGCAGATTTTATCAGGGCAAGGAGGTTGCAGTTGTTGGTGGTGGAAACACAGCCGTTGGCGACGCGCTTTATCTTGCAAACCTTTGTAAAAAGGTATATCTCATTCATCGCCGCGATACCTTCCGCGCAACCAAAGTGTTAAGCGACGCCTTGGCGAAAGCGGAGAACGTTGAGTTGTTACTAAATTCCACGCCCGTGGATCTTAAGAGAAATCCCGAATCGGAAGGTCAGTCGCAGGGCGACTTTACGTCCTTTGGCGCACCTACTCAATCGGGCGCGGCTGCCGAAACCGTTCCCACCCCTCATACCATTAACTTAATTGTAAAGAACATCCACGGCGCCGAGCGCACCCTACCGATCGACGGTCTTTTCGTCAGCATAGGAAGGATTCCTTCCACAGAGCTTTTCCGCGGTCAGCTGGAGCTTGACGAGCAAGGTTACATCGTGGCATCAGAGGACACAAAAACTTCGATCCCCGGCGTTTTTGCAGCGGGCGATGTAAGGACGAAAGAGCTAAGACAAGTGATAACAGCAGCGGCGGATGGGGCTACCTCCTCCCACATGGCTGGGGAGGAAATAAGGTGATTTTTGGCTATAATCGGCGTTTTCCGACAAGCTCGCAGTAGGTAACTACAGCTTCGGTCGGAACAACCCCAATTCTATCTCAAAAATCTCGCATATTTTCGTAATTTGCAAAAGATTAAGATGTTTTTTTTACTTGCAATTGCCCCCTTGATGCAGGTAACTACAGCTTCGGTCGGAACAACCCCAATTCTATCTCAAAAATCTCGCATATTTTCGTAATTTGCAAAAGATTAAGATGTTTTTTACTTGCAACTGAAGCCCTTGATGCGGGTAACTACAGCTTCGGTCGGAACAACCCCAATTCTATCTCAAAAATCTCGCATATTTTTGTAATTTGCAAAAGCCTAAAATGTTTTTTTACTTGCAATTGAAGCCCTTGATGCGGGTAACTGCAACTTCGGTCGGAATAACTCCAATTCTATCTCAAAAATCCCGCATATTTTTGTAATTTGCAAAAGATTAAAATGTTTTTTACTTGCAATTGCCCCCCTTGATGTAGGTAACTACAGCTTCGGTCGGAACAATTCCAATTCTATCTCAAAAATCCCGTATATTTTCGTAATTTGCAAAAGATTAAGGTGTTTTTTACTTGCAACCGGAGTTTATTTCAAAAACCTCGTGTTTCTCCCGTGGCGCAATTGAAATCAACCATGACTCTTTGCTCAAAACGTTCCCTTAAAAGAACTTAAAAACACAGCCGATTTTGGAAAAGGTAAAATTCCATATCGGCTTTTCTTTTTACAAAAACCTGCAAAATGCAAACTTTAGGTAACAAAAAGCGGAGTTTTTGGTGGAGATCAGGCGTTTTTTATTTTCTTTTTCATCTAAAAATACACTGTTTTTTCATGTTTTTTTGAGAGGTACAGTTTTATGCAATTTGCACAAAATGGTTTGTACATTGTTAACTAAAATACGAAATAAGACTAGACAATTAAATATTTTTATGTTATAATATTTCGCGGACAAAAAGAAAGGAGATAAAAAACCTTGATTAATTATACTAAGAATTTTGGTTTCCGACACAAGTCAGGAGTGCTTATGGCTGTCAGCAGCTTGCCCTCAAAATACGGAATTGGAAGCTTTGGAAAGGCTGCTCACGATTTCATTGATTTCCTTGACGCCACAAAGCAGAAGTGCTGGCAGGTGCTTCCCCTGAATCCCACTTCCTATGGCGATAGCCCCTATCAGTCCCCATCCTCCGTTGCCGGCAACCCTTATTTTGTAGACCTTGACATTCTTGCAAAGAAAGGTCTTCTCACAAAAGAGGAGCTTGAGGAGCAGAAGGATGATTCAAAGCTGGTAAATTACGGCTGGCTCTTTGGTGCGAGATACAAGGCTTTGCGCACGGCATATTCTCGCTTCGTGCCAAACGGCAAGTACGAAAAATTCGTAAATAAAAATGAAAAATGGCTTGAGGACTATGCCCTCTTTATGGCTCTCAAGGTTCACTACAACTACTGTCAGTGGACTCTCTGGGGAGAGGAGCATCGCGACTACAAGCGCGCTATGGAGCATAAGGCTGAATTTGAAGAAGAAATGGGCTTTTGGCGCTGGGTGCAGTATGAGTTTGACGCACAGTGGAAAGAGGTAGTTGCCCACGCTCACAAATGCGGTATTCTCATCATCGGCGATATGCCTATCTACGTTGCTCACGACTCCATGGACGTTTGGGCAGCTCCCGAGCAGTTCTTGCTTGATGAAAACTATAATCCAAAGGTTGTGGCAGGCTGTCCTCCCGACGGATTCTCACCCGACGGTCAGCTCTGGGGTAACCCCATCTACAACTGGGATCTCATGGAAAAAGACGGCTTTAAGTGGTGGATCGACAGAGTTCGCCTGGCTTACAACCTCTACGATATTTTGAGAATCGACCATTTCCGCGGCTTTGCAGGCTACTATAATATTCCATACGGAGAGCCCACCGCGAAAAACGGTAAGTGGGATAGTGCTCCCGGCATTGAGCTGTTCCGTACTATTGATAAGGAGTTCCCTAAGGCAAGAGTTATTGCAGAGGACTTAGGCTTTATCACAGACGACGTAGTCGCCCTTCTTGAGGACTCCGGATTCCCCGGAATGAAGATGCTTCACTTCGCATTCTACGATAAGGACAGCGAGTATCTTCCAAGAATGTACGAGCATAGAAACTGCGTTGTATATTCCTCCTCCCACGATTCCGACTGCACTTATACATGGCACAAGAATCTCTCTGGTGCTGCAAGACGCCGCTTCAATCGCGAGTGTCCAAGAGTTCCCGGTCAGAGCCGTACATACGATCTTATCGAGTTTGCTTTCAGGAGCATTGCCAATTTGGCGGTAGTTCCCATGCAGGATTATCTCGAGCTTTCTAACGAGGAGGGAAGAATGAATACTCCCGCCACCGCAGAGGGCAACTGGGCATGGAGAATCAGTCCAAGATACAATACCAAAAAGCTCCGCGCAAGGATCCTTGATATGACTCTCAAGACAAGGCGCGAAAAGTAATCCTTTGTTTACAAAACCGTTTGCAATATGCCGCCAGTTGTGGTGGTAGCAAAAATAAAAAATAAATTTTATAGGAGTAAAAAATGAAAAGATCAACTCGTTTATTATCCCTTCTCCTCGTTGTTGTTATGCTCTTTAGCATGACAGCTTGCTCTCTTGATTCTATCAAGGGAATGATCGAGGGTATCATCGGCGGCGAACAGCCTGATCCCGATCCTACACCTGATCCCGATCCCGGCGTAACACCCGATCCGGATCCCGATCCTACACCCGATCCAGATCCTACACCTGATGAAGAATATCAGCTTCCTCTTGAGGATGGCTACAATCAGCTTACATTCTATTGGAACAACAAGTTCGGCAAGTATGCAGACTGCGATATGTGGATCTGGTACAGCGACCTTGCAGGTAGAGGCTACACCTTCCATGAATGTGCATACGGCGGTAAGGTAGTTATCAACGTTCCCGAGGGAATTGATGAGGTAGGCTTCATCGTTCGTACAAACTGCTCTGATCCCGGTGGAACAGCTTGGGGTAACGCTTCCAAGGACGGTACAGACGCAGACAGAATTGCTGTTATCGAGGGTAAGGAAACCGTTATTTACTTAAAGGGCGGCGACCAGTACCAGTACAAGAGCGATGACGGCGGTAAGACTCTCGTTCAGATCAAGAAGCTTGCTCTTGCAGGTATCGTTACAGATACAATGATCAAGTTCAACGTAACTCCATCCTTCAAGCTCACAAGCCTTGATATGGTTAAGCTCTATGAGGGTGACAGAGAGGTTGAGATCCAGAAGATCACCAACAAGACAGGTTATACAAACATGGTAGGCAGAAACATTGACTCTGCTTACGTAACAGCAGGCGAGGTTCTCGACCTTGGTAAGAATTACAGACTTGAGATCGAAGGCTACGGCTCCAAGGCAGTAGTTCCCACAGAGATCTTCGACAGCGAATTCTTTGCAGAAAATTATCACTATGACGGAAACGATCTCGGTGCATACGTAAACGGTGATTCCACTACCTTCAAGCTCTGGGCTCCCACAGCTTCCAAGGTTGTTCTTAACCTCTTCACCAAGGGTAACGACGTTGAGGCATACAAGAACGTTGAGATGGTTCGCGGCGAAAAGGGCGTTTGGTCCCATACAGAGGCTTGCGGCCACGGCACATATTACACCTATTCCGTAACCACATCCGTTGGTACACAGGAAGCAGTTGACCCCTATGCAAAGGCAGCAGGCGTTAACGGTAAGCGCGGCATGGTAGTTGACCTTGATACCACCGATCCCGAGGGTTGGGAAACCGACACTTATCGCAAGGACATCAACACCTACTCCGAGGCTGTTATCTGGGAAGTACACGTTCGCGACTTCTCTAAGAATATTGCAAATTCCGAATATAAGGGCAAGTACCTTGCATTCACCGAGCACGGCCTTGTAAACGAGCACGGTATCCCCGTTGGTATCGATTACCTTGTTGAGCTTGGTATCACCCACGTTCACCTTCTTCCCGTATACGACTACGCATCAGTTGACGAAACAAGAGATGATATGTTTAACTGGGGCTACGATCCTCAGAACTACAACGTTCCCGAGGGTAGCTATTCTACCGACCCATATAACGGTGAGGTAAGAATCAACGAGTACAAGCAGATGGTTCAGGCACTCCACAACGCCGGCATCGGTGTTATCATGGACGTTGTTTACAACCACACCTATGATGCAAACTCCAACCTTAACAAGGTTGTTCCTTACTATTATTACAGATACACCTCCACAGGTGCAAACTCCTCTGCTTCCGGCTGCGGTAACGACACTGCTTCCGAAAGATATATGTACGGTAAGTACATGGTAGACTCCACATCCTACTGGATGGACGAATACCATCTTGACGGCTTCCGCTTCGACCTCATGGGTCTTCACGACCTTGAAACCATGCAGGAGGTTGAATCCGCAGTTCATACCATCAACTCTCACGCTGTTATCTACGGTGAGGGCTGGACAATGGGCTCCACAATCGACGGTTCTCCTCAAGCTAACCAGACACAGATCAGCAAGATCGTTCCCACAGGCGACGCTATCGGCGGTATCGCAGTATTCAACGACGCTATCCGTGACGGTCTTAAGGGCTCTGTATTTGAGGATACATCCAAGGGCTTCATCAGCGGTGACGCAGGTGCGATCTCCTGGAACAAGGTGCTCTTCGGTATCAACGGCGGTCAGGGTACAGGTACAGGCTGGGCAGTTACAGGCGGCATGGTTATCAATTACATGAGCTCTCACGATAATAATACTCTCTGGGATAAGCTCATCCTCTCCAACGGCTCTGATACAGAGGCAAACCGCATTAAGATGAACAAGCTCGGCGCAGCGATCCTCATGATCTCCAAGGGTACTCCCTTCTGGCAGGCAGGCGAGGAAATGCTCAGGACCAAGTGGGGCGACGAGAATAGCTATAAGTCCAGCGACGAGGTCAATAACATTGATTGGTCTGTGCTGAAGCCAGACTCTCTCGCTATTAAAACTATGCTCTATTACAGAGGCCTTATCAGGATGAGGGGCGGATTTGATATATTCACAAGCGATGATGTAAGGATCACTCCAGAATACTTCAAAAAGGGCGCGTATCTTCTGACTTATGACGATGGCAAGGGCGGTCAGGCAAAGGTTATTATCAACCCACATAACACATCCCTCACAATAGATCTGGATGGCGAGTGGAACCTTATTGCCGATGCAAAATCCGCGGGCGCAAGCGTTATTCGCAGAGAGCCTATTGCAACGGCAGAGCCTGTAAGCATTATGGTTTACGTTAATGATGAGCTATTAAAATAAAACAAAGGACGGCTTCACGCCGTCCTTTGAAATAATAGAAAAATATGGGCAAATGCAAACATTTGTTTGCTTTTTACTTGTTTTTTTGAAGATTAACTTGAAAAAGATTTATTTGTTTTGAGGTCTACTTATGGATTATAAGGACAAAATAAAATACGAAAGGCTCGAAAAAATCTTCACCGATAATTTCAGGCTGACAAGGCTTTACGCCGATTATCTTGAGATGTATCCCGAGGTCATAAAGACCGAGATGGTGGAGACTCTTTGCGATAGTGGTTTTTCTAAAGAAGAGGCTCTGGTTGCGCTGCTTTCAGAGATATTCGGTCTCGACTTTGAGAGACCAGACGACAGACGGCTGATCATGGAATATCTCACCCCGTCGGTGAGGCTCATGGATGCGAAAAGGTATACAGAAAATCCGTACTACAAAAGAGTAAAAATACCTAATGTAACCGATGGCAGCTGGGAGCTTCGTCAGGAGTGCTACAAGGCTTATCGCGGCGTTATAGTAGGTGATATGGAGATAGGCGATGACTTTAAGGAGTATGCTCCGCTGGGATTTTTCACCGAGGATTTTCACTTCCCTGCGGTGCTTGAGAATAGCAACGAATGGATGACCCTGACCCCCGTCGATCTTGACACCTGCGAGGAAGCCATCGAGGCGGCGCACGGCAAGGTCATTACCTTCGGTCTTGGACTAGGCTATTACGCCTTCATGGTGTCCGAGAAGGCCGATGTCGAATCTGTCACGGTAATTGAAAAGAGCCCCGATGTTATAAGGCTCTTTGAGAGATATATTCTTCCCTACTTTTCGCATAGAGATAAGGTGAGGATCATTAATGCCGATGCCTTTGAATATGCTGAGAAGGTGATGCCCGCCGAGGGTTATGATCTCGCCTTTGTCGACACCTGGCGTGATGCGGGTGACGGCACACCTATGTATAGGCGCATGAAGGCGCTGGAGCATCTCTCACCCGACACAAAATTCATGTACTGGATCGAGCGCTTCCTTATCTCCAGACTCAGGGCGAAAAAGTTCGCCGAGATCAGCGAGAGAATTGATAATGGTGAGGAGCTTTCATATGAGGAAATAACTAAAGAATTAACTGATGGAATTTATAAAAATCCTTAATGTGACTATGTCACAGAAAAGCATAAGAATTTCTGCTAGAATATAGACACAAAGGCAATCACAGTGCGGCAGATGCCGCAGTCTTAATAAACAAAAAACGATCCACAATGGATCGCAAACGAAAGGAAATAATTATGGCAATCAAGGTAACAAAAGATAATTTCAATGAAATCAAGGCAAGCGACAAGGTAGTTCTTATAGACTTCTATGCAGACTGGTGCGGCCCATGCCGTATGGTAGCACCCATCGTGGAAAAAATATCCGCAGAGCATCCCGAGTACGTTATCGGCAAGATCAACGTTGACGATGAGGGCGAGCTTGCAAAGGAATTCGGCGTTATGAGCATTCCTACTCTCGTTGTTCTCAAGGGTGGCGAGGTAGCTGCAAGAAGCGTTGGCGCAAAGAATGAGGCGCAGATCCTCGAAATGCTCAAGGTTTAATACGCCAAGAGCTCTAAGTTTTGTGTGATAAAAGCATTTCTCGTAGCTTTTTTCATAAATTATGAAAATGTAAAAGTTAGACAAATACTACCCTTCCTTGAGTTTTTGTAAATACAACTTTACATTCTCTCCTAGTTTTTAGGCTATTGCAGATCTTCTCTGCAATAGCCGTTTTTCTTTTTTATATGTAGTTTTATCTTCTGTATCCGGGGATATCAACAAGAGAAAGAGGATTTACGGGAAGGCCTGATGCGATGGATCTGTTTGCGCTGATGCCTGTGAGAATACTCATTGCGCCGTCAATATAAGATGCGGCTCTCTTGAATTTGTCGGGCTCGGGTGTGCCGAAAATGTCGTTAAGAAGAACTGTATCTCCGCCGCCGTGACCGCCGATTCCCTT
>JAZNPB010000045.1:0-3977 GCA_045589435.1 Eubacteriales bacterium
GTAATTGCTGTTGTGCAGTCGCCGTCGTCTGCGTTGGGTTCGCGATCCTTCGTGGTTTTACCTTCGCCATATTCCCAAGACCAATAATCGATCTTTGTGGTGCAGTTCTCATCTGCAAAGTAGAGTCCGCAATGAGCGCATACGTAGCAATCCTTCACACCGTTAACCGTGCAAGTTGCTTCCGTTCCTTTTACAAGAGTTGCGCTATGTTTACAAGCGTATTCGCATTCGATACATTTGCCATTATTATTCCAAATATGCGAAGCACTTGCAACTACAACCGCATTACAGCAATCGTATTTTTGCTCGTGTGTGGTTGCCGTAGTAGTCCATTTTGCTGTTCCGGAATGATTGTTCTTGTCAAACTCACCATATTTCTGATGGCAAATCTCACATTCAGCCTTTTCTATGCAGGTAGCTGTGCCACCCTTATGATTGCATCCGTATCCGCATTCGGTACAAACACCGTTTGCAAACTCGTGAACTTCGCTTGCAACCGTTACAGCACCGCAACAAGTATATGCTTTGCTATGGTGTGTATCGGTCTGTGTCCACTCGGCAGTACCTGTGTGATTGCTTGTATTGAATTCGCCGTACTTATGATGGCAAACGGTACATTCCTTTCTTTCGGTACAGGTTGCCGTGCCACCGCTATGAGCTGTCTTTTCAACTGTAATCTCATGGCAAACGGTACATTCCTTATAGTGATTTGTGCCGTCACTCAGCCAAGCGGAATCGGTGTGTCCGGTTGCTTGAATTACAGAGCTTTCAATATCATGACAAATCGAGCATTCACGTGTCATCTGTCCTTCACTGTCACAGTATTCGTAAACCGTCCATTCGCCCCAGTCGTGTTCACACGGGATAAGGCTTACACATACATCGCAAAGCTGATTTCCATCTTCATCTACGCAAGGTGCATAGGAGGACGGAATGATGTAAATAACGGGAGGATCTTGTGTTGCACATCTGATACATGTTGACCAGTGATGATAACCGTCACCATAATAACTACCGCTTTCAACGTGTCCTGCTTCAATTATGCAAGAGTCGGGATCGATCTTTGTGTAAGGCTGACCGAAGGGTTTCTTGAACCAGCTTCCGCAGGCTTCACATTCATAGTGGGATGCTACGCCATCCTTATCAACGCAATCAGCGTCGACCTCGTCAATGAAAATAAGGTTGTCTTTGTGGTGATCGTCAAGGCTTGCATCTCTTTCCTGAGTTGTTTCAAAACCGCAAGTATCACATACCACGGTATCTTCGGTTTCGCCGACGCAAGGATGTGCATACTTGGTGATTGTAAAGGAGTGACCTGTCGTACACATACTCTTAATGGTTACGGTAAAGGTTGCCGTCGTTGCATCGGAAGATACCTTTTCCCAAACAACAGAGATGATATTCTCGGGCGTATACATATCGAAGTAAACCGAGAGATCATTTGCGAAGCTGTATTCCGCGCCTGCCGTAAACTCTACGGTAAGAACGGTTGTAGAATGCTGTGCAATCGTGTAATACTGATCGATGACTGTGCCGTTCTGCTTCGTAACTACTGTAAACAATCCGTCGGTAGCTGCCTCAAAAGGCATATTTGCATCACCAACGTCTACAGTTTCCTTTTCTTTAGGAATTACGTCAAGCACGTCGATCACAGTAAGCTGCGAGAATACGGGATAGAGGGTTACTGTTACCTTTTCCTCGTAAATTGCACCGCAAGCGTAATCGGGGGTTGTCGCATTTTCGGTTTTTGCCCAACCGATGATTCTGTATCCGGGTTTGTTGAAGCCATGGCTCGCAAGTGACGTTGCACCTGCCAAGCTTACGTTTACACCCTTGTACTCAGTTGTTCCACCGAAGGTGTTGTTGCCGTACTTATATGTAATCGTAAACGGAACAGCCTCGAATACAGGATAGAGCACCGTATTCTTCGCAAGCGTAATGGTTTCTCCAAGCGAATAGGTGTTAATAGTATCTGTCCATCCGGTTTGTCTATAGCCAGCCTTGCTGAAGTATCCTGTCGGCAGAAGCGTGATCTGATTATCGGAATTGAACGCATATTTTACTTGTTCACTACCTGTCACTCCCTTGCCGGGACGATAGGTAACGTAGTGTGTTCCATGGGACAAGCCAACCTCGACCGTTACGTTACCGAAAGGCATCACAAAGCTGTTATCGGTTACAGTGATCTCATTGCTTCCTTGCATTACCTTGATATATGTGATCGAGGTGTTTGCGTTCGGAACAGCATATATAGTTACTGTCTGTCCGGGCTTTGCCTGTGCGGTTGCAACGCCGTTTACCTTGTAGGAAACGTCTGCGTTGATATAACCGCCCATGCCAACTTTATTGGTTGTAATCGTGTATGTAGGAAGTTCACTTGCAACATTGACCGTGAACACTTTATTGGTAGAGTAGTCATATTGTCCGTCACCGTCAATATCGATCTCAACGATCTGTGCTACTTTGTAAACGCCAGCCGCCCCAAGCGTGATGCTCTTATTAAAGTGCGTTCCTGAAGTCCAAGTATGCGCCACCGTCGTGGTAACAGAGTTAGTATTTCTATATGTGATAGAAACTTTATACTTGGGATTATTTGCCTTGAGCGTATCCGAGAAGGTAACGTCAAAGTCAAATTCGATAGGAAGATCCTTGTATGCCGTTATACTCGTTTTTGTCTGCGTGTTATTTGTAATAGCTATATCGCTTGTTGAAATGGGAACGTACTTAATCGTTACGCTTGTTGCCTTTACACCGTTTCCATCAACAATGGTAGAGCCGATATTGCTGCCGTTTACAGGAACTTCAATATTGCAAAACGTATCAAGGAATATCACTCCGTTTTCGGCACTAACAGCTCCGTTTGATCCATTAATTACGGCGTTTTTCTTAATATAAATATTTCCTGTTTTGGCGTAAATTCCATAATAATTCGCATCAATCGAAACATCACCATACAAGGAAATACTGCCTTCTTCACTATATATTCCGTACTCGCCTGTAATAGTTGCTTTGGTACTTTTTATGGTTACACCGTCGTTTGCATTGACAGCAGTTAACAAGCCATATGGTACTGAACCCTTGCACTCTACCGAAACAGAGCTACCTTCAATATTAATGCTTCCTTCGGTTGCATGGATACCAATATTGTCGTTGACAACAACAGAAATATTGCCGTTGAGCTTAATATCTCCGGTATAGGCGCGGACACCGCTATCGCCTTTTACGTCTAATTTACTTCCCGTAAAGTTGATATCTTCTTTCGCATAGATTGCGAAATAGCCTTTTTCCGTATAACTGCCCTGTGCAGTGATCGAGCCGTTCATCGTAATGCTTCCGCTTTCCGCAATAATTGCATTCCCTACAGCGCCGACAGCAATGTTGCCGGTCAGAGAAATATCACCCTCTTCGCTGTAAATACCATAATAACTTGCAAGGGTTGCATCGTTACTCTTGAGCGTAACATCATTTTTAGCGCCGATCGCATCAGCCCATCCACTAACTTCTTCGCCTGCACACAAGATGGAAACCGTGTCACCGTCAATAGAAACACTGCCACTCGGAGCGTTTACACCGACGTCGGTTTTAACGGAAACAGACAGGTTACCGTTTATAGTAATATTACCGTCAGCGGCGCGGATACCAGCACCGCCTTTAGCATCCAACTTTATTCCGTCAAAGGAAATATCACCTGTTGTATAGATTGCAAAATAATCATCGCCACCTTTAACGGTCAGATTTACTGCACCTTGAGAAGGCTTAACGCTTTTCAACGTTTTTACTTCAATCGCACAACCATTCGGATTGTCGATTGTCAGCGTATGCTCACCGTCGCTTTGAATTTCAAGAGCATAATCACCCTTGATGGATTTGAGCGATACATCTGCATTGACATATAGCGTGGTATCGCCAATCAATACGATATCATCACCGTCAACGAGATTGCTCGCATACACTACTTCCGATACATTTGTCGCCGA
>JAZNPB010000046.1:0-8344 GCA_045589435.1 Eubacteriales bacterium
CGAGAAGGATGAAATCACTTGCGGCGTAATATGCCTCATCCGCATCGATGATCCTGACGATATAATTCTCCGCACCGCCCTCTACCCGGCACGTTCCGATCGTGTCCTTGACCGAATCCTTCAGAGTCGGCGTTCCCCACAGCGTGGTTCCGAGGTTTTCATCTGTTTGCGGAAGTATCCAGATATCCGCATCTTCCACGCCGTTGACGAATGTGACGGATATTTCTTTCGTTCCGACGACGTCCAAATCGTTCATAGCCGTATCTCCTTGATTCGTTTTGCAGGAACAAAGCAGCAAGAGTAAAGCGCCGAGCGCTATCAAAAACCATTTTTTCATATCTTTCACCCAATAGGAGCAGAAAAATCCTCAGGTGCTCTTTACTTGACGAGTTCCATCGAATTGATGATTGACCAGACGACGTCCGTATCACAGTCGGAGAGCGAGTCGCCGGACACCACGAAACTTACGCCGTACCAGCCGTCGTGGTTTCCGCCGAAGTCAACGTCAATGCGCATCGTCGCGCCGAGCCAGTCGGAATACGTCATTACGATCGCCTTGTATCCGTTCAAGGTCGTCTCTTTCAGAGAATAGTCGTCCTCGTCGCTGTTGTTTTCTTTGTAAGACTGCTTCAGCTCCGCAAGGTTCGTCGCGCCGAGCATCGGGTCGATCAGTATGCCGACGCCTGTCGCTTCGTTTTTCAGCTTGCCGTACGTATCGTCGTATTCGAACTGTTCGGCGGGGTAGTAGACGTTGAGTATCCCGCGGCCGTTCACGTCGAGCTTGGTGCCCGTTCTGTCGCCGCCCGCGTTTCCGCCCGAATTACCGCTGTCCGTGCCGAGAGGGTCGGACAATTCGCCGAAGGGATCGCTCCATCCCTCATCCAGCTTTGCCAGATACTCGTCGAAGTGAGGGATAAACTGCTGGTAGGTCTCCTTCTCCCAACGGTCGCCCCACGGCAGGAAGGTGAAATCGTAACCCAGCTTGTTGCCGTTCTCGTCTGTGTAGGACGAGCCGACGTTCAGCTTGTCCTGGTTGTCCAGATTGCGCACAACGATCCAGTCGGAGGTGTTGATGTCGTAGTCAAAGGCGGTGCCGCTGTCGCCGTAGAGATAGGACGCATCCGCATGGCAGTCGATCACGACATAGCGGTTGTTGTGGTCGGGATTGACCGCGAACGCCCCGTAGGGATCGTAGATGATCAGGGTGCCATGGCCGTCCGCATCCAGCTCCACCCGCATGGCCGCATCGAAGGTCAGGCCATTGGCAGATTCCCAGCCGCCCTCGCTGCCGTTGATGTCAAGACAGCCGTAATACCAGCCGTTCCACTTTCTCTGAAGTTCGCTGCCCTCAGAAGTATTGGGTTCGTCAACAAGTCCGTGCAAGAGCTCGTCGAGTGTGACGGCTTTGATGCCCTCCGTAGAGGCGCCGTCTTTGACAAAATAGAGATTTGAACCGTCGGAGACCAAGGTCAGTATGCCGTCCTTAAGCGTGCCTTCCATATCTCCGTCGTCAAGAGTTACGGTGATGCGGTCTCCGCTCATCTTCCACGTCGCATCCGCGACGTCGTCCTCGAGACACATTTCGGCTTTGCCGCCGTCTTTTAGTAATACGTAGTTCTCACCGGAGAAAAATTCGTCGGCGAAGACAGCGTGACCTTCATCGTAATCGAGGGCGTAAAGCTTATAAGTACCGCTGACAGAGCCGTCGCCGGAGGAGGCGCAGGAGACAAGACACAGTACCATGATAAGGACAAGTGCGATAGCTGTTATTCTTTTCATATTTGCATTTCCTTTCATACTTACTTTAAATGATATCCAACATCATTATATCTGTATTCCATCATTTGCACATCAGCCATGCGGCTGTTTTTGCATCCTAAAAAGAAAAACCCGCCGGGCAGGGAGTTTTATTCTTTGAAGCGGAAAAACAGGCAGACGGCGCCGCCGGCGGCGAGAAGAACTCCTGTGATGCAGAATATGACAAAACGGCGGTGCATGGCTGCGCATAATTCAGGAGAACCGTCGAGCACGGAACGGAAGCCGAACAGGTTGAGTGCGGAAAAGGATAGCGCCAAAACGCCTGCTCCAGCAAGGACGATCCCCGCGATCAATAAAAGTGTTTTCATCGTTATTTCAGGGGAGAGCCGCAGTATTCGCAGAACTTCCCGTTGCCGGCTTGCGCGCCGCAGTTTTGGCAGAAGCGGACCGGTTTTTCGGCGTCGCTCCGCGCCCCGTCTGGGACGTACGCGCCGGGATACGGGACGGTATGATGCTCCTGCGCCGTATTCATTTCCATGACTTTTCGCGCGTCGCCCAGCGTTTTGCGCATGGCGGCCTCGTCCGCTTCCCGCATGGCGGCAAACTTCTTTTCGGCGTCGGCGCGCTCTTCGGGCGTCATGGCGGCGAGCATCGCTTCCACCTTTTTCTGCTGATCTTCAAGAAGGCGCTTCAGTTCTTCTTCGGTGAGATCCGGTTTTCCCATATCGTTTATCTCCTTGTGTTTTTTATTCCGGTTTTGTATCTTTGATCACGATCCCAAGCCCCCGCGCTTCGGAAACAAGCTCGGTGCGGGTCTTGAACCCCGTTTTTTCCATCAGGTGCTGGATATGGCTTTTCACCGTCGCTACCGAAATGAAAAGCCGCCCCGCGATCTCGGCGTTGGTGTCGCCCGTGGTCAGTTCCTTGAGTACGTCCAGCTCGCGCTCGGTGAATTCGTGATTGGTGGCGTTGCCTATGCGGATGAGCGGCGTTTCGTCCGGAAAGATCCGCTCCCCCGCCATCGTGCGCTCCATCACGTCGAGGATCCTCGATTTCTGCCCGTCCTTGTACCAAAAGGAATCCACGCCGATCTCCTTTGCACGCGAGATCCAGGAGTATTCGGGCATGGAGGTGACGATGATGATCTTGATCTGCGGGAACTGCTTTTTAATTTCTTCCGCCGCGTCCAGTCCGCTTCGGTAAAGCTCGGTCATCACGTCCATCAGGATCAGATCGACATTACCCGCTTTACAAACCGATAACGCCGCCGAAGCGCTGGATATTGAAAGAAGATGATGAAAATGCTCGCTCGATTTGATATAGATTTCAAAAAGCTCGCGCGGGATATCCTGATCTTCTACGATCAGTACGTTTACCGCCACGTCCTCACCTCCTTTTCTTTTCGATTTCAATTATATTACTCCGGAACCGTCTTGTCATCAGCCACATGGCTGATTTTCAAGACGTTCTTCGGAAAGCGGAGGATGAGCGTGAACTCTTCTCCAGTATCGCTTGACAGCGTTGCGCCCTGCTTTGCGGCGAGAACAGAAAGATCATACAGTCCGCCTGCGAATTTGATATCGTTCGTCGGTACTTTTCCGTCGTTTGTAAAGGTGCAGCAGATCTCCTCATCTGTCTCGGTAAGGGAGATCTCCATCCGTTTTGCCTCCGCGTGCTTTGCGGCGTTGGCGAGCGCTTCCTTGGCGGCAGAGAAAAACAAACCTCGCTGTTCGGCGTTAAGAGTTTCGGGCAGATCGCTCTTCCAAACAAGCCGGATCTTAAGTGCTTCGGCGAGTTTTTCGACGCCGCTCACCGCTTTCGGCTCGTTTGAACGATCCTCTTCCATACACAAAAGGAGAGCGTTTTGCTCCCAGAGCCTGAAGATCCGATCCATCGTCGCCGCGTCACCTTTTTCCGCCGCCACGGTAGAGAGCATGAGTCGGTTCATTTCGTCGTGAATATTGACCTTCGCGCGTAGGATCTCCTGTTTGCGGACGGTATCGTCAATGCCGAGGTTGTATTCATTCAGCTCCGCTTTGAGCCGGGATAACGCTTCTTTATCCCTTTGAAGCGCCTCGGTTTTGGCGTATTCGGCGGTAACGTCCGAAGCGGTCAGTTCATGCAGGCGCTCGCCGTCAAGCAGGAGTTCGCGGCGGACAAACCGCCACCGGCGCCCCTCTAACGTCAGAATAGAGTCTCCAACAGCGTCATAGAACTGATTGCCATTTTGCAGAAGACTGCCCGTAGCGGCAATGCAAAGCCGGTTCATACAGACGTTGGAAAACAACACTCTTCCGTCATCGTCGAAACAGCAGACGCCGCAGGGTATCCAGTCCAGACAAAGCTTCACCGCGTCCGGCGTAACGCTCCGTTTACCGTACCGGATCACGGCGCTCAGATTTACGATAGCCGCCGGCGTAATGACTAAAAGAGCCAAAAGCAGTCCGATCCATGGGAATGCGCCCAGCTTCTGGCTGACGGCGGCAGCGGCGCCGGTATCGCCGAAAAGATGCATATCGAACAGCACCTGCCAAAGAAAATAACTGCATCCAAACGGAAGCAGAGCGAATGCGGCAAAGCGAAATCGCTTCAGCGCAACGGACCTTACGATGCTGAAAATACCGATCAGGCAGAGAGTAAGCGTCCACAGCGAGAAAAGAGATCTTGTCAATTCGGAAAGCTGAAAGAGAGCCGTCATACGCTTCGCCCCCTTTCCGGCAAGGTGAAGCTGATATACGTCACGTCGTCTTCACGGACGCACGCCGTTTCGACGCCGG
This sequence comes from Eubacteriales bacterium, assembly GCA_045589435.1. Lineage (GTDB taxonomy): Bacteria > Bacillota > Clostridia > Oscillospirales > CAG-272 > UBA1740. The sequence continues at coordinate 4,536 of JAZNPB010000046.1, forward strand.
CATTCGATAACACTTTGAGCTCCTCTTCGGAAGGCGAAGTCCGAAGGTTTTCCATCGTCAGTTTGCATACGGTGGTATCGTCAGACAGATTGATAAAGATACCGCTGATATAGGTAATATTGTCGGTCAGAAGCGACCCGAACGCCTCGAACACGGCAAGAGCCGCTTCGGCGCTTACCTTGCCTGACGCCGTGCTGTAAAGCTCGCCGGGTATGCCGGTGAAATTCAGATAGTGTAGCACTTCCGAAAAGGAAAGGGCGAGCTCACCCGTGACTATCGTTTTATTCTCGTAAGACAGAAGCATCAGATTTGCAAAACGCTTGATATAAGAAGCAAAAAGCGTTATTCGTTTGCGGTATTCTTCTTTCACCGCCATCTCTTTCGATAAGCGCGCCTCTTTTGCCAGACCGGAAATCGTCTGTGACTGTCTGCGGGTGAGTTTTGCGATCTCATCGTAAACGGCGGTACGCTGTTCGATCTTTGACCGTTTTTCTTTTAATTCGTTTTGCAGACGGATAAGTTCTGTTTCTTCCGCAAGTTTTTCCTTTGCTTCTGTCAGTTCCTCGTTCAAACGATCAAGATCGGACAGATCATCCTGCCAGAAGCCGAATCCTCCCGGCGACTCCATTTTGTGCAAAACGGTATGCTCGCCGATCCTCGCGCCGTCCGGGGACGCGAACTGCTCCGCCGTCAAAGGAACGGTCATACGGGATGAATATACCGGAGTACCATTACGCCCCGTGATCTGCGCGGCAATGGAAAATGTCTCAAACAGCTTCCCGTATCTCATATTGGTCGGGATCAGACCAAGCTGTATGCAGCATTCAAGCACACCCGCCACCATAAAAAACAGCGTTTCGGGAAACTCGACGAGATTCGTGCCGTTTATCTGCGGCATTTTTCCGGTCATCAAAAGCACGCTCATAGCGATGCCAACGGAAAAAGGGATCACTATCAGCCAGGCGTACTTTTTTGCGTTTTCCACGCGGCATTTTACGACCAGAACGAGGATCGCCGCCAAATAAAGACCGTACTGCCACGCCGTGACGACATAAAATAACGGGGAGTGTGAGTACTCGACGTTCCAGTTTTCAAAGCCGGGGTTGAAACGGAAAACAAACCCGTGCAGATCGTTTGTCAAAACGGTAAGAATCATCAGGACGGTAATCGCTCCGACCCAGTACCATCTTTTCGGAATTCGTGAATCGACGCCCAGAGAGATCAGCAGCGATATATAGAACAAAAACAGCGGGAGCAGCAGCATCGGCGCGTAATAGAGATACCACGAGAGACGCGCGAGGACGTCGACCCCTGCAAAAACGCTGTATTTAATTCCGCGAAGCAACAGCAGGAGAAACGCCATCCACGAAAGTGATTTCATCATGAACGGCAAACCGCCGGAGCCGGACACGCGGTATAAATAGTACCGGATCAGACAGGCGGAAAGGATAAGAAGATAAATCGTGGAAACGTTGCGCGTGGGAAAAGCGTCGGGAATGATATTCGCACAGGGAATGATATTGATCGCAAGCAGCAAAAAATAAAGTGCCAGCCGTCCAAGCGTCTTTTTGACCACGTGCATTTTCGCTATCCTCCTTTCCGTGACAGTGATACAGACTAATTGAAGAGACTATCAGCCATAGAGCAGCACTTACATTATATCAGTCACTTTTTTATAAACCCGAAGCTGCTTTGCGTACTTGATGAGATTGGCAAGGTTTTTATTCTTATCAGCCGCATACGCTTTAACCGCTTTTGCAAACAGCTCGTTATCCAGTTTGGTGCGATATTTGAAGCAATCGCAGATCGTGCGTTCCTTATCGTAGATTGAGAGTGTCGTGCCGTCGAAATCCGCTTGCGTTTTACCGAGATCATAGACGTCAGACTGGATATAATACGCCTTGAACGGCACACCGACTGTTTTCAGTTTTGGCTGGGAGACAGCGCGGGGAACGGCGATGGACCACTCACGAGGAGTAAAGTCAGTGTAGCCGTAATGGAAAAGCGCGGATTCCACACAGACAATCCCTTCCGGGATGAGGCGGGACAGATACTCCGCCTCCGTAATATCAAGGTTCCCGGCAAGCTGATAAAACCCGTGACGAATGCGTTCAAAAAGTCCGTCGTTCACGAGTTTTCCGATGTCGGATTTATAAAGACCGGCAGCAAGAAACTCGGAGGTTTTTGCTATACCGCCGGAGTCATTTATCACTTTTTTGCAATTTCGGCTTTGGTCATCGCGCTATCACTTTCTTCTTACAAAATTGGCAAATTGATTGACGATAATGGTATAGCACGGAACCGGCAAATAATCAAGACTTTTTTCGTACAATTCCGTGAACTTGTAAGAAAAAGCGGAGCTGAAGCCCCGCTTTACATCTAATCTTCTGTTGTTTGAATTGATACACTTTCCATCATCAAGCGAACGTCGAGTGAGAAGCCGTATTGGAATGCCGCTTGTTCGGAGAGGGAGTGCATTTCGTTGATCGTGTCGCCGTATTTTTCGAGTATTTCTCTTTGCTGATCGGTGAAAGTGTCGGTGAGTTTATCGCGATTCTTGCCCATCAGGGAGAGCAGGTGTTTGAAAGGACGGTTGTTGTCCAGAAACGTTTCGTGCGGATTGATGTTGCCGTACACAGGTCTTCCAGTACCGTCATACGAAGATCACCTCGTTAAGCACGATTTTGTTGACCCGGTCGCGGATGTTATTCATAGCTCCGACCCACGCCATTTGGTCACGGCGTTTCAATTCTTCGGTGACGCCCTCTTGCTTGGCAAGTTGTTTTACCAGCTGAAAAGTCATTTCATCCGCCTGTTCATTGATCTGCTGAAGATAAGAGTTTTTTCGATGGTTCACTGCGTGGCAAAGTTCGTGTGCGACAATGATACGCTGAATAACATCCGGAAGATTACTGTTAACAGTTATAGTTCGGATATTATGCGCTCAAAGATGAGGTCAAAGAAGTGGAGCAAATCCGCAGGAATGTTTACAGTATTTTGATGGAAGAAAACGGCAGAGAGCATCCGACCCGCAAGCATGAGCATGAACGGTAAAATAAAGAACAGCGGGATAGCAACTTACCCCGCTGTTCGTGTTTTCTGAATGATTACGGAAGATCAACATCGTTTCCAGTATAAAGGTATCTCAAATGAAAGCCCGCATCCAAATCCCTTATATCTGAATAAGCGATGGTCACGCCGTACTGCACAGAGATATCGAGCCCCTTGTCGCCGAAGCCGTACACATAATGGTAACGCGGATGTGCATCCTCAATCGGTTTCGGCGTTCGCCGCGTGACCCAGGTTTCATTCTGACAGAGATACGCTTTTTCGGCGATTCGCTTAATCGTACTGCCTGAGGGCATGGTTTTCGTCTTTTTACCGGCGCCGCTGCCCTTGACGCAAACGTCCTCCCACACACCGTTGTCAAGTTTACCGATATAGGACTCGGTGACCTTGCCTTTTTTCATAATGACATACCAATAGGTATCACCCTTACCGCCGAGAATATGATCCACGTCATTCCGGTATGTCTGATAATACTCAAAGCCGCCGTTATCTTCGACAAGCTTTACAAAACGTTCTTCGAACACGGCTTCGCTCATTCGTGCATCAGAGCTTCCAGCTCGGCGTCGGATTTGACGGTGAGTTCATTTTCATTATAGAAGCGGGTCAGCAGGGTGGCAATCGCTTTTCCCTCGTAGGTGAAAACGAAATCGTAGTAGCCGGGTTCACATTCTTCGGGATGCAGATAAAAGCTGCCCCATTCCGTTTCATCTGGATTTTCCGCATCCTCGGGATAATGAAGA
>JAZNPB010000047.1:0-7832 GCA_045589435.1 Eubacteriales bacterium
GGACGACGGCACCTACTTTGAACCGACCCGCCTGACCGTCAAAGAATGGGTGGAGAAGTGGCTTGACGAATACGTCGCCCTCTCCGCCAAGCCGCTGACGCTTGCCGCCTACCGCAGCTCCTCCAATACCCACATCATCCCCGCACTCGGTAAAATTCCGCTGAAATCCCTCAATCCCACGCAGATACAGGAATTCTACAACAGCCTGACGCGGGAGAAGGGACTTTCCGCAAAGACGGTCAAGAACGTCCACGGGATCCTCCACGAAGCTCTGGATCAGGCTGTGAAGCTCCGATACATCGGCTTGAATGTGTCGGATGCCTGCACCCTGCCGCGCGTCGAAAAGAAGGAGCTGCAGCCGCTCACGGAGGACGAGATTGCCGCGTTCCTGCGGGAGATCGCCGAAGGGGAACCGCTGAAGAACCTCTTCACCGTCGCTCTGTTCACCGGAATGCGAGAGGGCGAGGTCTGTGGGCTGTCATGGGATTCCATCGACTTCATCAACGGTACAATCACCGTCAAGCAGCAGCTCTGCCGGGAAAAGAAAAAAGACTCCCAACTTTACATTGGGAGTCCAAAGAACGATAAGAGTCGGACGCTGACCGTCGCGCCGTTTATCATGGAGATTCTGCGCGAGACGTACCGGGAACAGAACCAGTGGAGAAAAGCGGCAGGAGCGGCATGGGAAAACGAATGGAATCTGGTGTTCACCAACGAACTCGGGCGGTACATCATCCCGCAGACGGCGTTCCGGCGGTTCAAACGGATCGCGGAGAAGATCGGCAGACCGGACGCACGTTTCCACGATTTGAGACACACGTTCGCCGTGACCGCCTTACAGGAAGGGGACGACATCAAGACAGTGCAGGAGAACTTGGGACACGCGACAGCATCGTTCACACTCGATGTATACGGTCATGTGTCGGAGAAGATGAAGAAGGAGTCCGCCGCCCGGATGCAGTCTTATTTTGAGAAGATCGGCGGATGATAACGAGGTAGAAATGGGGTATGAAAACGGGGTAAAATCTCAACTGGGGTACGATGTGGGGTATGAGATACTGCCGGAAAATAAAAAGCACAACATATAGTACAATTGAGTGCAATCAAATACTACATATTGTGACTTTTTATAAGCTGGTGGAGGGATTCGGATTATACGAGGGAAACACCGTTAAACACAATTAAATGCAATCTATTATAAATAAAGGAAGGGAATTTCCGCTTTTTACCCCCGTTTTTCCCTTCCAGTGCAATCTAACAAAATCGTAACTGGGGTACGATGTGGGGTATAAAACAGACCGGAGAACACCTTCTTTCTCCCCACCTGCGAGAGGGCACTTCCGGCGGGTTATAATCGTAAGCCGGGAAGCCCCTCTCAAACCAATCTCACCCCGTCTTAAACCATCCGAGAGGGAACCGGAAGCCGCTCCGAACGATGAAAAATCGTCCAGTAATCCTCCAAAAAAACAGAAATCGTCCAGTGAAACGAAAGCCAGCGCAAGCGATCGCTACCGATGGCAAGCGACCGCTACCGACCGCATACGAACGTATACAACCGTATACGAACGCTTATAAGGGTATCAGTGAGTGATGCCCTTTATTTTTTCTCACACGCGCGTCGTGGAGGGGGAAGAGCCGCCCATAACCATTACGGACGAAGCTACGAAAGCGACAGGCAGATGCGGGGGCTACCAGAAAATCTCTCGGCGGCGTAGACGGCGCACACGGCGTTGTTTGTAATGTGGGTTTATCCCGAACACGTTGAACACAAGAAACGCCGCTCTGCGGGGCTGTACGGCGGCGAGAGCGGCATTTGCGGGGCGTGGTTATTCCTGTGTGGGCTGTTCTTCGGGAGTTTTGGCGTTATCCCTCTCGATTGTCTCACGGATCGCGCGGTTTATAAAGCCGTTGACGCTTTCACCGTGCCGGTCGGCGTGTGCGGTGATCTTCTCTTTTTCGCCTTTATCGACCGTCAGATTGATTCGGTCATATTTCTGTGCTATGAATTGATTGTTGTACTTTACTTTGTCGAATGTCTTTTCTTTCGGCATTGTTTCATTCCTCCTTTGGGCTATTTTTGCATAATAATTATACTATATTTCATCACTTTACGCAATGTGCAAAACACATAAAAACATTGCGCAAAGTTTGTGCATTCTACCACTTTACACATTGCGTAAAGTGTGATATAATATAGTCACAAGGGAACAGCAGGCCGGTGGAAACAAGTCACAGACAGTCAACAACGCCGGTAGCTGATCCCTTGCGAGAGGGCAGAGCCGATGGAAACGAACGTGAGCAAAGCAAGACCAGAAACAAGCGCGGCCGCCCTCTCGGGTGAAACCACATCAACACAAAGGAGAAGCACATGAAAAAGTTCAACCTCAGTAGCATCATGCACGCGGCGTGGAAGATCTTCCGCAAAGCCGACATCCCCTTCGCCGACGCACTCCGGATGGCATGGGCAAACGCCAAAGCCTACAACGCGGCGAAAGCGGAAGCCGGCACGGAGGAAGTCACCCACACATACGCAGGTTGGAGAAACCTCGGGTTCGAGGTGATCCACGAAAGCAAAGCCCTGTTCAAAGCCGTCCTCCGCGATCCCACCACAAAGAAAGGCACCCGGATCACCGCCTATTTCGGAGAATCTCAGGTGCAGCCCCTCGAAGCATAAAGAAAAAGCCCTTACATACTCCACCGACCAAAGTGATTATGTAAGAGGCTCACCCACCTGTTGAGAGGGTATGAATATTATAACATACCCTCTCCCAAAAAATCAATACTTTGGAGACAAAAAATCATGAATAACGAACGTCAGTACCCTTTCACCTTCAATCAGCTCGACGAGATCGAGACCGCGCTCGGAACCGCAGAAGACAAAATCCAGAAAGCCGCCGCTCTGAACGGTGCCGTCCTTACCAACTACCTCAGCTCAAAAGCTCCCGACCGCGACAAAGCCGCCTACCTCACCTTCACTTACGGGACATGGCAGAAGCTCATTGAGTGTGTGTCGGACATTCTCGACGATGCCGAAGCAGCATTGTCAACCGCATCCGCCGCTCTGCACAGGGAATGGGACTGAATCGAATATAAACCGAGAGGGCAGGAACCGTCATGGATATCCTGCTCTCTTTGACTTTCTGCACGATATCATGCCGAAAGTACCCTCCGACTTTCTGCCCCATATCAGACCGAAAGTCCCCCGCCGGTACCGCGGTAAAGGGTGGGGGTTATGCGTGAAATGCCATGTGCTGCACAAAGCTCCTCCTTTCCGGTCCTCCCGGCCGCACCGATGCCCTCTCACAGGGGGGCGTAGTTACGCGCGCGTATACCGTGTCATTGGATCGCTGACGGGCGGAAGAGAATGCCCATGCGTTCTGCGGTGTCCTGCATCTGTCTGTCCCTGCCGAGAGCCGCCAGAGCGCGGGTATGAATCCGCTGCACCTGCTGCGCCGTCTTCCCGACTTTCTCCGCGATCCCGGCATAGCTCGCGTTCCTGTAGTACCTCATGCGGATCACCATCCGTTCCGGTTCCGGCAAACGACCGACCGCCGCCCTCACATCCCGCGCGATGCCCTCTCGTTCATCCAGTTCGGCAACGTCGTTCAGCTCTGCAGCCGCGTTCGGATCGCTGATCGTGTCGCCGAGCATCATCCCGTCTTCTTCATCGCCGACCGGCGTTTCCAGTCTGTACCCGTCATTCAGCAGCTCTCTTTTTCCGCGTCTGCCGCTCAGTTCGTCGAAATGCTTCCGGGCATGGAAGTTCAGATAGGTGATGAAGCAGTACCCCTTTTCCGGCGAGAACGCTTCCACCGCGTCGAGCATGACGAAATAGCCCTCCTGATCCAAGTCATCGAGTTCCGCACCGGCTCCGGACAAAGCCGCCGTGTAAACGCTGTAATACCGCCATGCAAGCATCTGAATCAATCTCCGGCAGTTCTCCCATAGCTCCGCCGCCGCGCCTGTGTCCCCCTGCTGTACCAACAGCGCGAGTTCTTCGTTTGACATTGACATGAATCCTCCTTCGTGGTATACTGATCCTGTCGCCGTCAGACCGTCCCTCTCCGCAGGACGCGAACCAAAATAAGCGAAGTCAGCGAAACACCGCACAGAGATTCGTCCCTCTGTACGGTGTTTTTCCGTTTCTCAGGCTTTTTTCGGTAAATCCGGGTGCTTGCGTATGTATCGGAGACATTGTTGACGAATAGCATCCGGCGTTGTCCCTCTCACCCTTGCGGCAATCTGGCGATAAGTCAGACCGTCACGGTACCGGAAGAAAAGGAGCTGCTGCGTGTAGGAATCCGGTACCGCTTCCAGATACGCCATCCCGTCGGTGTATTCCTTCCGGCACTGGGCAAGGCGAAGCAGCTCCGCTTCCCTCTCTCTCTGATTCTCCGGTGTGTCCGGCAGTTCTTCCAGATGTCTGGAGATTTGTTCGATTTCTCCCGGCAGCCACCGGAGTTGCCGAAGCTGTTTATAATCCACTGTTCTTTCCCCCTGTTCAAATCCCGAGAATATCCTTCATCGGCTGATATTCCTTCGCCGCAATCATTTTCCGGCGGTCGCTCCCCTCCACATGGATCGGGTGACAGCATTTCAGAATCCGACTGTAAATCCGCATGGTACTTTCGTTTTCCGGACGCTTGATTTCGTCGATCGTCAGATTCGTCGTGATAATCATGGGTTTTCCGGAATTCACGCGGGAGTTGATGATGTCGTATACAACACCGGCGGCATAAGGTGTAGAGCGTTCCGCGCCGAGATCGTCCAGAACAAGCAGGCTGAAGCTCATGAGCCGGTCAATATAGTCCCTCTCGTTGAAGGTTCCTTTGAGATCACCGAGAATCCGCCCGAAGGAGGTCATGCGGCAGGAGATTCCCCGGGAACAGAGTTCGTTCACGACTGCGGCGGCGATCCAGCTCTTTCCGCTGCCGGATTGAGCGTTCCAGAGAAGAAGCCCGCGACCGTCGGCCCGGAATTCCTCGAAGTGGTCACAGTATCTCCGCGCCGCTTCTATGTACTGCGGGGTAAGTCCATCGTCGTTCCCGAAGGTGCATTTCCGGAGTTCCGGATCATCAAACGCCGCTGAGAGGGCATTGTCGGCTCTCCGTTCCCTTGCTTTCTGTTCCTGTTCTCGGTTGAATTCCTCTGCGGCACACCGGCACATACAGAACACCGTACCGAAGGGAATAACGGTCTGTTTCGGTGTACGGCACTTCCCGCAGTACCAGAGACCGCCCTCTCCCTGATAATCCCCCGGATTCAGAGCATTGGCACGCTCGGCGGCACGGGCTATAGTTGCAAGCAGCGGATTAAAAACATTGTTCATGCAGTACCTCCATCAAAATGGCATTATAACATCGTCTTCCGGCTTATTTTCCGGCGGAATAAACCGTTTTCCGTTCTCACGGTCACGGCGTTCCCATGTCCGAACGGCGGCGCGCCAGTCCTTGATTGGCTTTCCCTTGCCCTGTACCCACCCATTGGCACTGTAGAAGTCATGGAACGATTCCGCCGACACGGTTGACTGACGTTCCCGGCAATACGCCGCGACTTCTTCAAGAGTGGGAGGAACAAAACGGGAGGATGTCCGAGGGGCTTTTTCCGGTGCTGTATTCGCTTGGGAAGGCTGTTCCGGTTCACCGTGTCGGCTTTTTTCGTGTGTGCCCCTCTCTCTTATATCTTGGTTTTCTATATCACTGTAATTGTTATTGATTATACTGTTATTGATAATACTGTTATTGATAGTGTCCGGATTTTTCGGACACGGTTTTTTCGGACACGGTTTTTCCGGACACGGTTTTTCCGGACATGGTTTTTCCGGACACGGTTCCGCCATGTCTGAAAAATTCGGACACGGTTCTTCCATGTCCGAAAATTCCGGACACGGTGAGAGGGAATTGGTCAGGATCACATAGAGGTTATGGGAATACCGTCCGTTTTCGCGCACCTTATCAATGCGGAGATATCCGGCGTTCACGAGCTGGGCGGAATACTTTCCGAGCGTGTCCTTGCTGATGTTCAGATCACGGCATATCTTTTCCCGGGACGGATAGCAGGTATTCTCGGTGCCGGTACAGCTGCACAGGTAGGCGTAAAACCCCTTTGCACCGATATCAAGGGTATTATCCTGCATCACAAGACGGGGAATCACGCCGTACCCCTTTTGGAAGATGCCTTCAAGGACGAGTTTGTCTTCCGTCACCCAAGATCACCCTCTCGAAGCACCCGCGAGGTTCGCTGGATCGTTCAGCCACTTATTCAGCGCGTCCACGGGAATAACAATGCGGCGGTCAGAAATGCGGATCGCAGGGAAGCCTTTCCGCTTCACAAGCTCATAGGCGGTCGGACGGCTGATTCCGAGAACCTCTGCCATTTCAAGTACCGTATAAGTGAGTTTCTGCTTTTCCATTGTGTCAATCCTTTCTTTTTGCGTTAAATTCTTTCTTTTGCTTGACAAAGTGTTGCAATTGTGTTATATTGGGTTATGTAATTTCTAATTGTTTGTATTATACCATTATTATCATCACTTGTCAATACTACAAATAAACAAAAAGAAATTAAAATGACTTGATTTGCAAACGAATACAATTTAAAGAAAAGGAACAAAAATGGAGACTAAAGAAATATTTGCACACAGAATAACAGAGTTGCGTAAAGAAAAAGGCTTGAATCAAGCACAGCTTGCGGAGAAAACCGGCATATCGCGTACAAGTGCCAATCTATACGAAAGCGCGGCACGTGTCCCGGATATTCAAGTCCTTGCAAGATATGCGGAGGTTCTTGGAGTAACGTCGGATTATCTGATAGGCTTATCCGATAACAGAACCTCGGAAAATGCCGTGACTGGTGCCGAACTTGGGCTTGCTGATGAAACGATATCGGAATTAAGGAACTATCAAGAGATTCGTGCGGCACTTCATGAATTATTAGACAAATATGGTGATAGCGAAATTCTATTCAAGGATTTCGGCGAGATCGACAAAGAATTGATTGACACAACGCCGGAATTGCAATTCCTGATTCAAAACTCTAATATTTTAGGGAACAGTGCTTTTGATATTTTTGAGAATGTGTGGTATATATGTGATGCGCTCAATAAAGTAACGAGTGATCCGAAACTTCTCCGGTTTATCGGGCGTTATTTTGCAGATGAAATTGATGTACAACTATCCAGATATGCAGAGAAACTATATCTTTTACCCAGTATTATTTCCGATACACCTACCCCGCACGATATAGAGAGGGCTATGGGTGAGGATAGTAAACAAATAAAAGCTGCTATAGCGAAATATAGCATTCAAAAACGCTTAGAAATAATCCATGATAAATACGCGGAAGATTATCTGAAACGCAAAAGGATTTTTATGAAAGCCGATTTGAGAGAAATCGTAAAACACATGGGGGATTTCAAACTTCAAATAAAAGTTGCTGATAATGCTAACCCTGTATTCTTCAGCGATTTATATGAATCTGCACTTGAACAATCAAATAAACCAGATATTATAGATCAGATCATAGAGGAATCGAACAATGCCGAAGAAAATAAACGCCAAGAATAACGGTTCCGTCCGTCAGCGCGACAACGGCACATGGGAAGCCCGCTGCGTCATCAACGGCAAGCGGGTCTCCTTCTACGGTGCCAAGCAGTCCGACGCGGTGAAAGCCATGCGCGCCGCACAGAAAGCGGCGGACGACGGCACCTACTTTGAACCGACCCGCCTGACCGTCAAAGAATGGGTGGAGAAGTGGCTTGACGAATACGTCGCCCTCTCCGCCAAGCCGCTGACGCTTGCCGCCTACCGCAGCTCCTCCAATACCCACATCATCCC
>JAZNPB010000048.1:0-107233 GCA_045589435.1 Eubacteriales bacterium
TCAACGCTGTTTCCTATAAAGTCAAATGCCACCTCATATTTTTCATTGCAACAGAATAAATAATAGTTTTCATCTTTTTCATACTTGCATATTGCTAGATAATGATAATAATCGGATATTTCACCACTATCATATCTTAAAGCACCATAATTATCTTGGGGTGTATAGTACAAAACCTTTGCTCCATCTATCTCTTTCGGGAACATAATATCCCTCCTAAAAGTTACTTGTATTTTTATTATATCACACCAAAACGAAAAAGTAAATAGCGATTTGATTTTACTCAAACCGCCCTGTGTTTTTGTATTTTTTAGAATTTCTTATCTCGCAGGATGTTCATAGCTTCGCCAAAACAATCAACGTAAAGCATTCAAATCTTCCACTCGATTTCAAGGGTGGTTTCCCCGGCTCTTATTACTTTTATCAATGAGTCAACAACCGCCATTTTATCGGTGGTTTCAAGCTCGTTCCACTTCGACATATAGTCTGTGATACTACCAACATCACATTGAGAAGCGTTCTGCGAAGAAATCAAATCCTTTAGCTCCGTCTGGAGTTCTTTTCTTTCTTCATCAAGCTTTTCAACTTTTTTATTGATCATATCCATAAGCACAGAGGATGCTTCGGGAACTTTGGCTACCCATACCTCAATTTCTTCATCGAGCTTCGCTATTTTGATGCGAAGCTCATTGATTTTCGGGTTTTCAACAATGGGATTTGATGCGGAAAGCGAGCTAAACTCCTTCAGCTTCTCAACCATACTGTCAAAAATGATGGTTTCCAAATCGAAGGCAGGAAGACCGCCTACGCCCTCACAGCCGTCAAGTGTTTGCACTCTACGACTACAAACGAAGTATCTGCCAATCTTGGTATTAGACTTTCTAACGGTCAAAGCATAACCGCACTTGGCACACTTAATTTTGCCTGCAAGCCACGTATTTCTTGCCTTGATAGGTTTAGCCACTTGCTTATTTCCGAGGCACTTATAACGCACTTTTAGCCACGTCTGCGAGTCTATAATGCCCTCGTGTGGTGCTAATACAATATGATGCCCCTCAAGGCTTATTGTCTTTCTCTTGCCCTTCTTATCGGAATACAGATAACATCCGTTTCCGATATAGTCTTCGGGTGAATTATGTAGAACAGCACCTTGATTTTTGAAGAACTCGTATATGCTCAAATCGGATTTTACATATATAGGATTCTTCATCAACTCGGCAACTCTTGCCTTATCCCAACAACCGCTTGGAAGTCGAGTATTCTTTATACCACGCTCAACAAGCACCTTAACTACATCACCAACGGATACCTGCGGTTGAGCATATAAGGAATACATAAGCTTTAACGCCTCAATTTCCTCGGGTATTGGTACGTAGTGAGAGGTCTTGATGCCGTCTATGATAAAGTCCTCTCTGCGAAAACCAAAAGGCACTCTACCCCCCATATAAAAGCCTTTACGGCTTCTTGATACATAGGCATCAATAACTCTCTGCTGTATGGTTTCTCGTTCAAGCTGAGCGAAAACAATACAGATATTCAGCATCGCACGCCCCATTGGTGTTGAGGTATCGAACTTCTCGTTTCTTGAAACAAAATCAACGTTGTATTTGCCGAAAGTTTCCATCAATGATGAGAAGTCCAACACCGAACGGCTTACACGGTCAAGCTTGTAACAGATAACCTTGCTTATCTCACCCTTGCGAATATCCTCAAGTAGCTTTTGGAACTCGGGGCGTTCGATGTTTTTACCGCTAAATCCCTTGTCGGAATATATCTTTACTCGGTCGAGCTTGCCCACTTCCTTTTGGCAATCCTCTATCTGCGTTTCTATTGAAATACTGTCCATCTTATTGACAGACTGTCTTGCATATATCGCAATCATTTTATCGTCCTTTCTTGGTGTCTTACACAGCACCACTCTGTTTTTCATTATCGTAATATTTGGCAAATATATCGTAGAGCTGACTTGCGATTTTCCCTTTTTCCTGTTCCTTTTCTTCCTTGGTAAAGGACGGCTCTATGTATGTAATTGTATAGGTCCGTCCTCCAACATCCTTTCCAAATGTTTTAGTAGAGGAAGAAGTGTTCATCAAATCAAAATTGCCCTCCCGTCGCTATTAAAAATCCATCTCATCTGTCCTTCAGGCGTATATATACGCACACCGTTTTCTGTAAGATATTCGGTAATATCATAAACACAATCGGGATTTCTTGATATGCGTGAAATATCACTAACAAGCAATATATCATATTCATTATTTCTAATTTTGCTCATCATTTCACCTGCTCCCTCTCGCTCAAAGAAACAAGAGAGACCACTACATACATCTTCGTATATATCCATCGAAAAATTACGAAAATATCTTTTGCAGTAGCCAATAAGAAGCTTTTTCTGCTTTTTATAGGCCTTGGGAGAATAGCACGCATTTCTGATATAAACAGCTATTCTCGGATTGGTATTAGAATTAGATTTTTCAAGCACTAAATTGCCTTTAGTAATACGATTATTATTAGTCATATAGACCTCCACAAAATTATTTTTTAGTATTGATTGTGAAATCGAACTGCAGTTTTTTGTTCACGTCTATATTGTAGTGCCGTTTTTGCACCTTGCACAGAAATTTGCAAAATTTATTGCAGAAATTTTGTGCATATTTTATAAATAATACGTACTTTTTTTATTTTATTATAGTGCCAAAATATTAAAATGGAGACCGATATTGACTTATCTCAACAGGTATGAATAGAGGCTGACATCAAGGCGATTATGCCCAAGATTGAAGCTGACCTCGAGGGCGATATCCTTGTCAAAGCCGTGTATGGTATCACCCCTAAAACGTGGGTTATTGTAGCTGTAATCGTACTTATCCCGATTGATAAATAGCTCATATTTACGCCCCTCGTACACATCAATGCCACGCTCCTTCGCCTCTTTGAGTTCGATATAAAGCTCTCTTGCGTACTCACTACGCATGCGATGACAGCCTGCATTACGGCTTATGTAGTCAATAAGCGGAGCATCGGAAGAATGACCGCACTCGAGCTTGCTATCAACCCAGTAAGTAAGATTTTGGCGTTCCGATGGCAATACGAGCGATACACGTTCACGCCCGCCCTTTTCGCAAAAATTGAATCCTATAATTTGCCCATTGGCGTTTCTCACAGCATCATTAGCCGTCGCTGTTGTAATAGACGAGCGACGGCAGCCAGTAACAAAAGCAAAGTATAACCCATCTTGATTTTCGGGTTTATTTGCGGTGCTGGATTGCGGTAAATCACCACGATTGTTTTTGACCGAGGTGTATGTACGGCGTTGCGTGAAGCCAAAATCGCTTGGCGTATAGCTCGTTCCGAGTATCTTGTTCGTTGCTGAAAGCTCACGGCTGACCGTCCAAGCGGAAGCGTTGCGGTAGTCCTCCATATAGCGTTCAATCACGCTCTTGTCAATGTCCTCTATATTTCGCACACCTAAATCCTTGCACACCGATGAAAGCCTCTGTGCTGTACCACGATAGCTGTCAGCGGTTTTAACGCTATGTATGCCATCCACACGCCCATTAACCTTGACTTTCTTCTCACCGATACGCAGAAGAGCATCAATACGCTTATTCAGTTGAATTGTTATGTTCTTGCGATTTCTGCCCACGCACTCACCCCCACACGAAGTTGTTAAGACTGAAATCATCTGTATTCCGGGAACTGATGACTAAAAACCCATAGTATAAAATGTGTTGGATCTTCTACCTTGAAAATCCTTCTTTTGCCATTGTGATTGAAGCATCGGACTTTGTCCGCTGTTTCAATCACCGATTTTGATACTTATGTATATACTTTTCGTGCTATATACAAAAACATCAAAATCCCTTGTCAATCCTTGCTTTTTTCACTCCTTTCGTTATTCTGTACCTTTCAAAAATCTGCAGATTTACTGCGTATATACTTACTATAGTAAAAAAGATAGTAGCTCATAACTCAAGCTACTATCTTTTTATCAATATAAAAAAACCGCTATCTCTGCGTGTTAATTACGCTTTGATAGCGGCAATAAATATAGAAGTTCTTAACGATATTAATAATCCTTAATTACAATAGTATAATCTCCCGGTTCCAAATTGTAAAAAGAATCTTTAAGCAGGTATTTTGTGTCATATTCAGCACTTGAAAAATGGTTGCGAGTGGCAATACATACACCATTTGAATTGTGCAATTCTACTTTGAATGCAACATAAGCAGATCCGCCGTTATAAAGCATTTCCACTAAATAATTAATGTTTATTTCCATTTTTCCATTGACTTGTTCGCTGATTGTGTATTCAACAGATTCTATAAATGTACTGCTTCTTATCGTATTACCTATATAATAGCTAAAAACTTCTCCTTCTCCATCAATTGTTATTGTACGCTGTATAGGAACAAGCTCTTGTTTAACTATTATTGTATTACACACTGAGCAGTGCTTTCCTTCGGTTAAACCCGTCGAGGTAGGAGTAGCAGGAACAGCAGGGTCTATCACTTCGTTATGACCTTTTGCGGGCGTTGGGTTTGTATTGTAAGAATAACCGCAATTGCATGAATGGGTAGTATATCCGCCTATCAAGCATTGAGGCTCAACCACATTGGTTGAAAACGAGTGTGAATGTTCATCCACTGATACATTTATTGTTATTTCAATATCGGGATATTCTTCCACATATATAGTGACATAAGTATTGCCTTGTGATAGTGGAGTAATTGTAATTGGAACAGTCATATCGTCCCATTCTCCCCACCTGCAACTAATTATACTTGTATCGTTTATATCGTAAACAAGCGTTACATCATCCAAATCTGCAACCGAAATGTAACAAGTGTATGATGCATCTTCAAGTTCTAAATTATATTTAGACGATGTTAATGTAGGTCTTGTGATAGGCTCTCCTATTTCCAATCCACACCAAAGACAATGCGTTGCCCATTCATATGTAGCATATACCCAATTGTGAGCATCATCATCTGTACTTTTCTCAACAATATCTTGTTTAACAATAACCGCATTGCATTCCGAACAGTGCTTTCCCTCGGTTAACCCTGTTTCTATACATGTTGCATCTACAGAAGGATCGATCACCTCTGTGTGCCCATACGCTGATATGGTTTGAGTTTGTTTTTCACCGCAAGCACAATATCTTTCATTAACACCGTCAACTGTACAACTCGGATTTTTTATTGTAGTCCATTCCTCAAAGGTGTGCGTATGATTGCTTGCTTCTTGGTTATCGCTATCATCGGAATTAGTGTTGTCATCTTTGCCATTGCCACCCAAAATAGCGACCAACGCAATTGTAATTACTGCTATCGCTGAAATTATTGCTATAATCACACTCTTGTTAAGAGGTGCTTTTATCGGTGATCTCTCATCCAACGAATGTTTGATAATAGCATTGTCATCAACTGTTTTTTTATTTTGAGAAGAATTATCAATATTGGAATCTAATTCTTGTCTGTCATTCTCATTCATCATCAATGTCCTCCAAATTAAAAGTGCGTCCCATTGAGAGACGCACGAAAAACGCACCTCTCAATGTTGCTACACATCTGCCCATAACAAAGGGAGAGAGAATACATTTTTACCAAAATAGTATTCCCCCTTGAAGGGCGTATTAAGATGTGTAGCGAGTGTATTATACCATGTTTTTAATGATTTGTCAATTATTAGAGATAATATATACTATCATTTAGAAAATATTTTTCGTTTTTTTGAAAATAATATTCTTAAAGCTATTGACATTTTTTGAATAATAGTATATACTAATAACAGAAAATCTACAATAGTTTTTTCAAGGGTTGTTTGGCTTTCGAGCAGGCAACCCTTTAGTCTTTGGAGGTAATATCGGATGTTAAAAGCAATGATGTTTATTGATTTTGAAAATTATAATATTGCATTCCACAATTATTATAATGAGCTATGGGAAAAGGAATTGGAAAAAAAGAAAGCAGAGGGCGTTGATATAACTACCCTTACAAAACCAGCAAATCCCAAGATAGATTTTAACTTATTACCACTTGAAATAACAAAATTGCTAACCCCCGCCCATGTTTTATTAAAAACATATCTATTTGCACCTAAACCAGATGATTTTTTAATGAAGATTCCTTATAGATTATCGACCTACAATTGGATAACCGGTTTGAAAAATCAGAACTTTTTTGATGTTATAGAAGGCTCACACATTGCACGCCCAGCCAAAGGATTTACTAAAAGTACAATGGATCCTAGTAACAACGAATCTTTCTATGTATATGAAAAAGGAACGGATGTAAATTTGGCTGTGCATGCCATTTCAAAAGGCTTACATAACGCATATGATACCGCCATCATAGTAAGTGGTGATACGGATTACATTCCTGTTATGGACACACTAAACAGTGTTGGAAGAACGGTCATAGTAGTAGGAGTTAAAGGACAATGGCTCCAACAATTTAAGCAACATTCAGATATGCAATTAACATTAGATGACAAATTGTTTAAAAAATGCATACGTAAAGACTAATAGTTTGCATTATTTCAATATACTCAATATAACAATAGCCACCATGGGACTTTTCCGTGGTGGCTATTGTTATACAACCAAAAAATCAATAGGGCGGCTTGGATTTTTGCCCAAACCGCCCTATCTGTTCTGTAAACTTTCATTATTCTGCGAGCCTATCGGCTCTGTTGCCCCTTTCGGGGCGGTACACCACGCTGAAAAGACAATCTATGTATGTTAGGAAGAAAGGAAACAAAAAACTAACAGTTAAAACCAACATAGCGTACCACCTTTCTGCTTTTTAAAAAACTTACAGTTTCCTTAAGCCTTGCATATGCGGTGGTTTTCCCACCGCCCTTATATGATACTATTATCGCATCGCTAATATAACTCAAAAAATGACAATAAACAAAATATTTCTCTTTTAGCGTTGATTCATCAAAACATAATAGAAAACATATTGCTATAAAGGCGTAGCAGAGCGTTCCAACCATCAAGACGAAACGAATTGTTGATATATTGAGTCGGCATTCTTTGCGTATGCTTCAAGATAATATCGTTAAGCTCCCCGGTTTCCGGAACACGAAACTTTTTAGCGTAATCGCTCAAATGCTTCTTTATGTAATTGCCATTAAGAGCAGTTAGCCTAATAGCAATATAAAGCGTTTTAATATCATTGTGCTTCTTAAGACATTCTTTGATAGACAATATATTGCTGTTAAACATAGCGATATAGCAACAGCTTTCATCCATTAGTGGTACAATATTATGGTTGCTTTCTTCTAAAGTAAGATAAGACATAAGCTCAATAGGACTATCAAATACAACAACCGAGCCGAATGAATTGTTTTGCTTTGCTTCTTCAGAGCAATACATAAAGCTAACATTGGACTTGGTAACATAGTGATTAAAGGAATATGTATTATCGCTGTGCTTGTATCTGCTCATCTTATAAACGGATGCAACATTACCATCTTCATCATATGACAGAAAGCAAATATTATAATGCGAGTCTACAACTATGTATTTATGTTCTACCATTTCATATATAACACTTTTAGATATATGAAATACATCTTTCAATACGCCATAAAGCGTTGCGAGGGCTACATCTTCAACATATAGAATATTATCATCAAGAATGTAATTAAGGGCATCAGGAGCAACCTTTGGCATACTACCAAAGCCATAATGAAGCGTAGCATAATCTCTAACCATATCTTTATCTGCGTGCTTGAGGAAGGTATCACAAACATAATACGATTGCAACATATTAAAGCCTAAATATTTCTGCAGAGCAACAAAGGGTGGTGCTAATTCACATGTTTCAATATTGAAGATACCTTCTTTTACAACATAACAGCTTGGATTGGACTTAAGGACTACTAAACCATCTTTCTTTTCAAGAAGCGATTGATCCCAACTCACTAAAACATGGAGCATATCGCAACGATTGCAATTGCGTTTATCATCTTCCGTGATGAAATGCCTTTTGATTTTGTTTTCTGCAAGTCTGCTTTTTGCAAAGCTCATATCGGGGAGCTGAACATTTTTCTTTTTAATTGTGTGTACTGACATATTAACTGTCTCCTTTTATATAGTTTTGATTGCGTATAGAATCTCGAGTTACTGTTTTTCCTGTTTTGCGGTGAACTTGCACATCAATAGAGCTTGTTAAGCCGTATGCCCCACAGAAAAGACCACTTTTCTGTCTTCCTGGTCTCTCGCTCTATATTGCTGTGCAGTTTCAAATGTTTGTCTTTAGTTTCGTTCTTTGGAATGGTCTATATTTCCGCATCGTTTGTTGTTTCGATATTCTTGTCGCCTGAAAATATTATAGTAAGCTTTTTTTCGGATATCAAAGAAAAATGTTCGAGCAACGTGGTCGAACACAGATCGTCTGCACAAACTACGGATTTCACTACAATAGAGGTGTGCAAAAGGAAAAAGCAGACAGAAAATGCTTCCATCTGCTTAATATACTATGTTTTTAGGTGCTTTACCCTGACTGTATTGCTTCGCCAAAGCGTTGGAAATGGACTATTTCACGCTGGCGCAGGAAACGGATGGCGTCGTTTACGTCCGGATCGTCCGAAAGACGAAGAATGTTATCGTACACAACTCTTGCCTTTTGCTCTGCTGCCAGGTCCTCCGTTATATCTGCCAGGGCATCTCCCTTGGAAGCTATTGCCATAGTGTTGAACGGCACGCCTGCGGCAGAGGATGGATATATTCCTGTTCCGTGATCCACAAAGTACGCATCAAAACCGCCTGCTTTTATTTCATCAGGGGTGAGATTTCGGGTCAGCTGATAGATAATAGATGCTACCATTTCCATGTGACCCAGCTCCTCGGATCCTAAAGAAGAACAAAATTGGTTATTCTTATTGACTGTGAAGATAAAGTATGATATACTATACTCATCACTATGAAATGAGGATAAAACGATGGAAAACGTCCTTTCTATACTTGAAAAATACGCATTTGATAAAATGACCTTGGCTCTGCTACGCCAAGCAGCCAAGATAGATGATGATTACCAATTAGCCGTTTTTATCGCTTCGGCATATAATATCTATGTAATTACACGCTATCAGGAGCGATATGGCTTGATTACTAACCTTGAAGCGTTAAAAATCAACGAGAATGAATTTCAGATATTCTTGGAAGATTTTAAGGCGTACGTAAAGGACACTATACAAACCAAAGACTATCAAAACGAAAGGAAAAAAGAAACAATAAGGGAAAATGAGAATGGGCAACACGATTGAACACGAACCCCAAAGAGTTGTACTTAAAACGGACGACAAAGAGGTTCACAAGGTCTGTGCCTACTGTCGCGTAAGTACGGACGATGACGATCAGAAGAATTCCCTTGAAGCACAGGAATACTTCTTTGCTAACTATTTCAAGCGACATCAGAATTGGATCAATGTTGGCATCTTCTCTGATGAGGGCTTGAGTGGAACATCATTGGAGAAGCGTGACTCATTCAATAGAATGATAGATCTTGCTCGTCGTGGGGGAGTTGAGATAATACTCACAAAGGAAGTTTCTCGTTTTTCAAGAAATGTTCAGCACCTTTTGAACATCGTTGAAGAATTGAGAAGCAAGCAAATCTACGTCTGGTTTCTCTCTGATGATATAAACACGCAATCCGACAACTACCGAGAAAGACTTACCCAAGTGGCTACCAATGCCGAGCAAGAGAGCTTGAGAACCTCTCGTCGTGTTAAATGGGGACACCAAGAGCGAATGCGTGAGGGTGTCGTATTCGGGCGTAAAGAAATGTACGGATATAACATCGTTAGAGATGATACCGGAAAGCAAGTATTTGAAATCATCGAGGAAGAAGCCGAAATCATTCGAAACATCTTTGAGTGGTTTTCCGCAGGTGACGGCACACATACCATTGCTCGCAGATTGGAGCAACAAGGCAAGAAAACCAAACGCTATAAAAACGGTTGGACAAACACCGTCATTCTGCGTATATTACGCAACGAAAAGTATGTCGGTGATTTGGCTCAAGGTAAAACATATACGCCCGACCCATTGACACATAAGAAAAAGTACAATCGTGGCGAATCCTATATGTTCTATACAAAAGATCACCATCCCGAAGCGGCTATCATTGACCGTGATTTATGGGATAGAGTACAAGCTATAATGGAAGAAAAAGCTCCGTCCGAGGAACTTAAAGCGAAGCACTCAAACAGATATTGGACGAGTGGTAAGATCTTCTGTGGTCTTTGTGGCGAAAGATATGTCAGTTTGCGTAAGAAGCAAAAAACCATTCCCTACAAGGCATGGGTTTGCGTTGAAAACAATCAGCGTGGTCAATATAAACAGCTTGTGCTTGATACTGGTGAAATTACATATGTTGGTTGCAATGCTCTGCGAGTAAATGACAGAGTTCTCAAAACAGCTCTATATGACATCATTACGCAGATAGTAAAACCGCATAAACAGGCGTTGATTGACGAAATGCGTGCAGAGCTAATCAAAGCACAAAAACCTCAAGACAACAGCAAGCAAATTGCCAAGATTGAAAAGCAAATAGCCGAGATTGACGAAGAACTTGATATGCTCACTCTACAGCTTACCAAGAAACGCATCACCGAAGAACGCTATGAGCGTGTAGCTAAAATGCAAGAGAAGGAACTCGCAGACTTGAGAAGCAAGTTGGCCGAGCTTCAAATGGATAACTCTGCATTAGATATAGAAAGCTATATCAATGCTTGTATCGCAGAGTTAGAGAAAATTGTCAATCTTGCCGATGATGAAATCAACGAAGGACTATATGAGCGTATAACAAAGAAGATAGTTGTTTACCCTCTTAACATCATTGAGATTCATCTGTCATTTATGACAAATCCCATTCGTATGCAATTTAGTACATCAGGACATAGCGAGCATTACAAGGTAGAGTTCAAGATACTCACGCAAGCCGAGTTCGATGAGCTTATGAAAAATGCTCCACGCAACGAAATCCCATCAAAAAACGAATAACCGTCAAGCAGATAGAGATTCACTTCCCTATCTGCTTTTCTTACTGGTTAAACAAGGTGTGTAGCGTACGAAGGTGCGCTACGCACCTTGTTTCTCTTTTGGTCGAACATAACCTTTACATCACCATATTTTTTCTACACTAAAATAAGTCAAGACGTTTAAAAGAAAGGATTTTCAAGTCTAATCATTAAAAACGATGTGTCAAGTGTCAAGATTGTGAAAACAAGACAAAAAGCCTTATTTTACAAGGACTTTCATACATCGTGCGACCAATTATCATTCCGGTCGCACGATGTATCACGTGTCAGAAGGACACTTGATATATCACAACGGATTACTCAATAAAAGGGTTTTCTCTTGTATCTTTGCCTTGTGATGTGATTTGCTTAATTACTTTCCATATCTCGAGCGTCAAATACTTTTTATATGGAGATAATTATTATGTCAAAGAATGTAAAACCAAAGGATGTTGACCTTCAAAACAACAAACAGTGTGATAAGCTCAAAGATCGTATGCGTACAATGTTTATGAGATTAACTATCACCAACGAAGTTAAAAACCCCGAAATGATTAAAAAGTATGGCAAAACCTTTACTTACACAGAGGAACACATCAAAAAGTTTTTAAAGCGTTACGATTGTATTGAGTATTTCTATATTCTGCACGAAAACGACAAAAACGAACTCGGTGATATTGAACAACCACATTATCACATTTGTATGCGATACACCACGGATTCGTCTTTTAGCTTTAAGGTGGTAAAAAAGTCGTTTCCATTCGGTATGATTCAAGTAGGTAGACATTGGAACAGTATGATTCAATACTTGATTCATAAGAACGACAAGAAGAAAACACCTCACGAGCCTGATGAAATCGTCACTAACGTTGACTCTGCAACACTTTCGTTCTATTTAGAAAGTGAGTATAAAGATCCCAAGAAGATTGAAGATGATACGTTGACCGAGCTTCTTCAAATGATTTTGGACGGCTTGGGTCGCAAGGAATATCTTTTGATGTTGGATAACGACAGAGAGAAGTATTTACCTATACACAAGAAGTACGCCACTAAAATCAACGAGTTTTTCAAAATTCAAAAGACCTTGTTTGCGGAAAAAGCCAAGAAGCGTGACATCCAAACCGTTTTTATCGAAGGCTCCGCAGGCTCGGGCAAAACGGCCTATGCGATTTCTCTCGCAGAATCGCAGGGGCTGACCTACTACGTTTCGGGATCTTCCAATGATATCATGGAGGGGTACGACAACGAGGACGTTTTAATCATTGATGATGGTCGTTCGTCCATATTCAAGTTTTCGGACTTCCTTAAGATTATTGATCCACATACATCAACCGCCATCAAATCCCGATACAACAATAAAACATTTATAGGCTCAATGATTATTATTACCTCTTACGTTCCTCTCGATGAGTGGTATCGTAAATGTACCGACGATGAGGAAATGGATAAAAATTATAATGGTTCATCGGCTCGGCAACAGTTAGACCGCCGTATAAATACGGTTATCAAAGTTAATACCAAAGAAATAAAAGTTTTCAAGCACAATGAATACGGATACGACTTGCTTCTTTACACACTCCCTAATGCTACTCGTTTCCTTGAAGGAAAAGAAAACAAAGCAAAAACTATTGAAAAAGATGTACTTGTTCAAGCGGCATATCATCTTGCAGAAAAATTAGATGTAAAAGACAAGTACAACGAATTTGAAGTCAAAGAACATGATGGCACTATGGAGAATAGCTGTGATGATATAGTTAATTGGATGGACGAGAACATCTTTAATAAAAAAGACTAAAAAAGATAGGTTGTTTCACACAAATAAATTATATCATAGTAAAAATCTCCGTATAGTATATAAACCAATCATTATTGCAAGGCAAAGAATAATGCAAGGTAAATCCTATATTGTATATACTATATGATTGGTAGTGCCATAATCAACCTTTCTATTTTTCTTTCTTTTGACAATATAGGAACACGCGCCCCTCGCGGGGCGCGTGCGTGCTTATATGAATCAATCAAAAAAATCGGGGTCAGCATCAAGCATAATATTAAATCCATCAGATTTCAAATGCACAAACCCACCAATATCCCCTATGGATATAGAACAGCCATTCTTATTATCTAATGAATAATATTTATAAAAATCATCAAAATCCGATTGCGTTATATCGGGGTCACAAGCTTTGCAAAACGCTTCAAAAATTTCTGTTGCTTCTTCCAAAGTATCTACAACTACATAAATTCTCAAATCTGAACCAAAAATTCCATCGTAATTGGAATTGATGATTTCAATAGCGTTAGTTCCAATATAACCTTTGTAAGCTGGTGCACCTTGATACGCAGGCAATCTGAACTCAGTTCTATAATATTCAGGACTCTGTATATCTATCTCAACTGTATTTTTAATATCAGTTTTTGCAACGTTGTTGTATTCCTCAATAAATGCTTTTAAATTTCTGTATTTGTCTTCAACTTCTTCTTTGGAGTCATCAGATGTGTTGTTTTCTGTATCTGATGGCTCATTAAGATTATCATTAGGAACGTTTGCATCATCACAAGAGTTAAACGAAAAAACTGTTGCTACAAGTAAAAATAAAGTTACAATAATTATTTTTTTCACTTTGGTATCCCCTTCCACAATTACTTAAATATATCCCATATACTAAATGATGTTTTTTTATACACCTTATTATAAGCGGCTTTTTTAGGGTTCTTAACCCATCCTGCACCCTTTTTTCCATATCCGGGAATAAGAGATTTTTTTATTGCTCTTTTGGCTCTTCCCGTAGTTCTTGCTTTTAGCGAGCGTTTTAACGAAGGTGTACGCAATCCAAATTTCATTTTACTGTCCTCCAAACAAAAAGTGCGTCCCATTGAGAGACGCACGAAAAACGCCCCTCTCAATGTTGCGACACATTTTCCACTATAACAAGGGGAGAGAGTACATTTTTGCCTATAGTACTCCCTTGTTTGTGGAAATATTCAAATGTGTCGCAGACATATTATACCACACCTTTTGAAAAAAGAAAAGGGGTTTTGACAAAATAATATAGATAAACAGATAAAAACACAGAGCTTTAGTTTTAAAGCTCTTCGTTTTTTACTATAGTAATGATATATGCGGAAATCCGCAGATTTTTAGAAAGGATAGGAATAACGTATGGAGTGAAAAAAGCAAGGATTTACAAGAAATTTTGATGCTTTCCAAAAAGTATAATGAAAAGTATCAAAATCGAAAATGAGATTTGTGCTTGAATGGTATTTATTCAAGCAAATTTAATCTTATTTTTGAGGGAAGAAACGGCGCAGCCGTCTCTTCCCGATAACAAGCTCCAAATTTTGCGGTTGCAAAATTGGAGCAAGGCAGGATTTTTTAGAAAAAATCCAACCATTTTTTTGATGGGTTGTGCCTACTTTCCCTTAAAAGTTTAGGTTTTAGTCTTACCGAAATCACATTACAAATGGGGGTGAAAAAACGTGGGCAGAAACAACAAAAACATAAAAATCCAACTTAATAAGAAGTTGGACAGCCTTTTGCGTATTGGTCAAAAGAAGCAAAAGGAATCTGTTGGTACGCCCAATTACAATCCAAATAGAAGCGAAGGAATCCATAGCATACAGACCGCAGATACATACCGAAAGGTAATTAACCAATTCGGTGAGTATTGTAAAACGCAAGGCATAAGGGAAATATCCCAAATTGACCACCAAACTGTTGCCTCATATATGGAAGAGCAAAAAGGACTTTCTAAATGGACTACAGCCAAAATAATTTGCGGAATTAACAAGGTACTTTCAACAAACTATACACCTGCAGATTTTGGCATAGGACATAGAAGCCAAAGTGAAATTATACACAACCGAGGTTTTTTGAGAGCAAATAGTACGGCAGATAGAGCGAGCAATCAAGATGCCTTGTGGTTTGCATCCTGCACAGGTGCAAGGCGTGAGACTCTTATGAGTGTAACCGCCAACAATGCAGTAAGAAACGACGAGGGACAAGTTATAGGATTTCACTTCGAACATTGTAAAGGGGGCAAGGATTACTATGCTTTAGTTCTTCCGTATGAACGTGAGAAAATGACCGCCTATGTGGACGAGAAGATAGCAATAGGCGGTGATAACGCAAGGCTTGTAACCTATTGTGACAAGAACAGCAATCCCCATTACGAACGCGGAAGGTACGCAGAATCTCTCTATCTCTGTCTTAAAGAAGCGAAAGACAATAGGTGTGATCTGTATGATGGTCGGAGAAGCTTATTTATCAATCAAGAAAAATACGAAAGGGCAATTTCACACCCAAGGTATTCGGCAGAAACAGTAAGAGGCTATGACACCAAAGTGCTTGCCGAACTCTCGCAGAACCTCGCACATAATAGGATTTCGGTGTGTTTTTCCTATTTAGACAAGACCTCTTGAGTAAATGCACAATTTTTATCCTCTATACCTATGTCCGTTAATACGCCGATAACTCTGCCGTCCGGCATTGTATAACGCTGATTTAGGTAACGTGTTGCTGCTCCAAGCTCACCGTCGGGGCCGCCAAGTGCAGATAAAATAGCAGTGGCGAGGCGGGGATTTGGATTTTTGATCTTTACCGGATACTGTAGCTTTTTTTCATAGATCCACATTATTTTCTCTCCTCCCGTGGCTGTATTTCCGCATCGTTTTGCCATGGCCATGGCTTATCTACCCACCACCATGCGTCGTTCAAAATGCCGTTTTCCGCTGTGATTGGGCCGTACTCCGCCTGATACTTTGTCATAAGATCACGCAGAGCGCTAACTGTTTCCTTATAATAGTCCATGGCTACCTTTGACTCGGGATGAGTATCAAGAAACAGCTCTATTTCCGTTTTTACAAATGAAAGCTCCTGAATTTTTTTGAACAATTCGGCTTTCGCAGTCATAGGTCTATTCACGGCCGTATACCTCCATTGGTTTGTATAGTGCTTCAAACAGAGTGCCGTGGCTGAGGGCATCCTCGGCTGAATAGAGCATACAGAAGCGCTGGGACGGAGCGTAAACATAAGCAAGTGGGCGCGCGTCGATGGAATCTGCTGATATATTGCCGCAATTGGTTCTATTTTGATGACTATCATTTCTTGTTTCGGGGGCATTCGTAGCTCCGCGGGTGATCGGATAGCCGTTTTCGTTCTTTTCCATAGATCTTTTCCTTACTAGTTCTTTTTTGCGATGATTTCAACCATATCGGTAAATTTATCGCATTATTATTCTATGTTTTTCGCCGTTTTTTGATATTTGACTTGACTATTTTTTCGCTTTGTATTAAAATATAGGTAATTCAAAGAAAACGAGGCAAGATTATGGGCGAAATTTTTGAATTTGAAAAGGAAAAGCTGATTATCGGCGTAATTTACAGCGATAAGGATATATTTGAGCGCGCTATGGAGAGAGTTTTTGAAAAATTCGGCGAGGCAGATATGGTTTCCGAGGAATTTTCATTCTCCGAGGAGTTCTCCGGCTACTATGACGAGGAGCTTGGCGGCGAGGGAATGAGGAGAATATATAGCTTTGAGCGGCTTGTTGATGCCTCGGAGCAATCAGAGGTCAAAGAATGGACAAACGCCCTTGAGCTGGAGCTTGCAGTAGACGGAAACAGAAAGATTAACCTTGATCCCGGTTTTATAAATCACGGAAGACTGATGCTTGCGACCACGAAAAAAGCGGGATTTCGTATTCCCTTGAAGCGCGGTATTTATACAGAGCTGACGCTTTACTGGGCAAGAGGACAGTGGCATAAGCTTCCTTGGTCATACAGAGATTATCAATCGGAGCGAGTGCAGACCTTCATTACCAAGGTGCGCAATAAATACCTTGGGCAAAGACGGGAAATACTGAAAAACAACGGTGAAAACTGTTGATTGTGTCTATATATGCTTTGAGAGCAGGATGTTACTCCTGCTCTCTTTTTTATTTTTATGGGAATCTAAAAATGTAGAAAAATGTAAAAAAACAAAGACTGTGATAGTTTTTTCTCTTGTTTTGTGGTATTTTCGTAGTATACTATTCCGTTATAACTAATCAGTTTTCTTCTCATCCACCTTTTTGATATGAACGTCAAGCTGGTTATATGGAATAACTATTCCCTGCTCTTTGAACTTTTGTCCTATGGTTTCAAGGATGTCGAAATTCAGCTGCCAATAGTCCGCGGATGCAACCCATGGGCGCGCTATGATTTCTACCGCACTGTCGGTAAAGGCGGAAACGCGGATATTAGGCTCCGGCTCCGCAAGGGCGAGGGGATGCTCTCCTATGGCATCTGATATAATGCGGATGGCTTTTTCCGGTGAAGACTCATAGGATATGGAAAAGGTCAGGTCAAGCCGTCGGGTGGGTTTTTCAGAATAATTTATTATTGTATCTGCGGAGAGCTTGCCGTTTGGAATATACACCACCTTATTATCAGGAGTGCGAAGCCGCGTTTGAGTAATACGAACGTCCTCCACGGTGCCTGAGATCCCCTCCGCTTCGATGAAATCATCAATTTTGAACGGTCTGGTGATGAGAATAAGCACTCCTCCCGCAAGATTAGATAGCGCTCCGTTTATCGCAAGGCCGAGTCCTACACCAAGAGATGCGATCAGAGCAGTTATTCCGCTAGTATCTACTCCGAGATAACCAATAAGACATACCACAACCAATGATTTCAGCAAAATGCGCAAGACGTAGGTTGCTGTGGAAAAAACTGTCTTGTCTATGTGCTCACGGGTTTTAAGCTTGCTCTCTAGCTTTCTTATAAGGAGATTTATCAACTTGAATGACAAAAGCAGGATCGAAAGTGCTATCGCCACCTTTATTCCTACGTTTATTACATTATTTATTATATTCTCTATATTCATTTTTTCGTCCTTTTACATTATACTAAACGTATTTTTTCAAAAACCGCCCAAAAATATAACAAAATACAGGCAAAAAGTAATAAAAATGGGATAAATAACAGAAAAACACCGCCTTGTTGCCAAAGCGGTGTGTAATTTTTAATTTTAGGGAAGGTATTAGCCCTGAACCATCTTCTGGATCTCTGCTGCGAAATCTTCTTCTCTCTTCTGGATGCCTTCGCCCTTATCGAAACGAACGTAACCGATAACGGAGATAGAACCGCCAAGTTCCTTTGCTGTCTGTGCTGTGTACTTAGCAACAGTCATAGAGTCATCCTTAACGTAGAGCTGCTCGAGGAGGCAGTTTGTTTCGTAGTACTTACCAAGCTTACCTTCAACGATCTTCTCAAGAAGCAGCTGAGGCTTGTTAGCCATCTTGGGATCTTCCTGCATCTGCTTGATGAGGATAGCCTTCTCGTCTGCAAGAACGGAAGCGGGAACGGACTCCTTATTGAGGTAGAGAACGGGCATAGCTGCTGTCTGGAGAGCGATGTTCTTTGCATACTCTGCAAAGCCGTCCTTATCAGCAACGTCTGTCTCGAAGTTAACAACAACACCTGTTGCGCCCATACCGTGGATGTAAGTAGAAACTACCCCCTCAACGATAACGAAACGACGGATGGAAAGCTTCTCACCGATCTTGTAGATCTGCTCTGCAAGAGCCTCGGAAACTGTACCGCCCTGTGTATATGCAGATGCAAGAAGTGCATCAACGTCTGCAGGCTTGTTAGCAATAATTGTCTTAAGAATTTCCTTAACGAATTCCTGGAAGGTTGCGTTCTTTGCAACAAAGTCTGTCTCGGAGTTAACCTCAACGATAGCAGTGGTGTTACCAACTGTCATAACGTCAACGATACCCTCTGCAGCGATACGGTCAGCCTTCTTTGCAGTAGCAGCCATACCCTTTTCACGAAGGTACTTAACTGCAGCCTCGAAGTCGCCGTCAGACTCAACGAGAGCCTTTTTACAATCCATCATACCGCAGCCTGTCTGCTTTCTGAGCTCGGCTACGTCTTTAGCTGTAAATGCCATAACTATATTCTCCTTGTAATTATCGAATTTTGTGGGGTTTTAATTATTCTGCGTCTGCAACAACTTCAGCTTCAACTGTAGCTTCAACAGCAGCCTCTTCCTGAACGCCACCGTGAGCCTCGATAACTGCGTTTGCAAGTGCGCCAGCGATAAGCTTGATAGCGCGGATAGCGTCATCGTTACCAGGGATGATGTAGTCTGCATCGTCAGGATCGCAGTTTGTATCTACGATTGCAACAACTGGAATGCCAAGCTTCTTAGCCTCAAGAACTGCGTTTCTTTCCTTGCGTGTGTCAACGATGAATACGCAGGAAGGAAGTGCTTCCATGTCCTTGATACCGCCGTAGGACTTCTCGAGATCCTCGATTTCCTTAAGCTTCTTTGCTACTTCCTTCTTAGGAAGAAGATCGAAGGTTCCGTCTGCCTGCATCTTCTCAAGATCCTTAAGTCTTCTGATGGACTTACGAATGGTCTTGAAGTTTGTAAGCATACCACCTGGCCAACGGTTGTTTGTGTAGTACATTCCGCATCTCTGTGCTTCTTCCTTAACGGTTTCAGCGGCCTGCTTCTTTGTACCTACGAAAAGGATTGTGCCGTTTTCCTGAGCAAGCTCGGATACGAAGTTGTAAGCTTCCTCAAACTTTTTAACGGTCTTCTGAAGGTCAACGATATGAATACCGTTTCTCTGTGTGAAGATGTACTCGGACATCTTGGGGTTCCACTTCTTGGTAGGGTGACCGAAGTGAACGCCTGCTTCAAGCAACTGCTTGATTGTAATTTCGAACATTTTATGTTCCTCCTTGGTTTTTTCCGCCACAGTGACATAATATTGCGACTGAAATCTTGCTCCAGCACCGGCAATAAACCTACTCACTGTGTGAGATTTATTTTTCTGCTGTCAAAACAGCCTATTAATAATAACATAAATAATATAAAAATGCAATAGGATTTTCAAAAAAATATAAAGTTTACAAATTGTTCACAAATCAGTTCCGTTTTTTGGTAATAAATTCACTTTTTGATACAAATCCCTTGCCTTTTTGAACTTTTTATGGTAGAATGTAACCATAATGAAAAAGGAGATCCATATTATGCAAACCTTTGAGCTTTGGGAAAACCACATTCCGGGAGGAAAATGCGAGGATAATTCCCCCGCCATCCACTACTATCCTGCAGAAAACAAGTTGACGGACGCTACGGTGCTGATTTTTGCAGGTGGCGGCTACACTCACAGAGCAGATCATGAAAGCGTTGATTATGCAGTTCTGCTGAATTCCTTTGGAATGGATGCTTTCGTTCTGGATTACAGAGTTAATCCAATGATGTTCCCTTTTCCACTGCTTGATGCAAGACGAGGCATAAGATTCGTTCGTGCCAATGCGGAGAAGTTTGGTATCGACCCAAAAAAGGTAGCGGTTATGGGCTCTTCAGCAGGTGGTCATCTGGCAGCGCTCTTGTCCACATACAAAAACGCTCTTCTCGGCGAGGGCAGAGATAGCGTTGACAATTTTGATGCTATCCCAAATATGCAGATACTCGCTTATCCTGTTCTTGACTATGACGGACACGCAAGCTCCTTTGAGATGCTGATGGGCGAAAATGTAGAAAGACACAAGGAGCTGACTCCAAGATTGCTTGCAGACGAAAATACACCTCCGGCATTTATCTGGCACACCTCAACGGACGATATTGTCGACGTTAACAACACCTTCCGCTATGCAGAAAGACTTCATGAATTAGGTATACAAATGGAAATGCACATATACCCAACCGGCACTCACGGAGTCGGACTTGCGAAGGTGAACAAAAAACCTGACAGAATTGTTCCTTACCTCCAGAGATGGCCGGAGGAACTTAAGAGATATTTCGTTCTCAACGGATACTTGCCGGAATAATCAAAATCAGAAATAATAATAAAAATACGAAAAACACAGAATTTTGCAATGTTTAGTTTGCATTTTCTGTGTTTTTCTTGTTAATTTACTTTTTCTCTACGAGAAAGAAATACGGAGATGTAGGTGAATTAAGTATTCTGAACTCGGAGGCACATATCTTGAATCTTGACAGTCCACCGAAGTATTCGCGGAGCATATCCCCCTCAAGCGCCCCCTCCTCGTGTCCGGGATAAATAGCGATTATCAACACACCGTCATCTGCTAAAAGATCTATGGCTGCCTCAACTGCTGGCATGGTGGTTTCCCTGAGAGTGGTCACCTGCTTTCTGCCGCTTCTGGGTAAATATCCAAGATTGAACATACCTGCCTTGATAGGCTCTTTAATAAATTCTTTTGCCCTATGGTGAGATGCGCAGATCAGGGTGTAGTTTTCGGGTGCGCCGTTTTCTTTCAGAAATTTTTCAGTCGAAATAAGGGCATCCTCTTGAATGTCAAAGGCATAAACTCTGCCCTCCTCACCCACAGTTCTGGAAAGAAAAAGAGTGTCATTTCCATTACCCATAGTGAAGTCCGCAGCCACCTCGCCCGGGCGAAGATGCTCTAATATAAAATGCTTGTGAAGCTCTGTTAAATTTACCATATTAAAATCTTTCGCTATTTTAGTTGTTTTTTACTCTATGTGATTCGATTTCCTCATCGCTCATTGGATCTACAACAGCGGTGTAGTTCGTCTTGTAGGTAACGAATCCCGGCTTTGAGCCACCAGGTTTTTTTATGTTTTTTACCTCGGTGTAATCCACGGAGATATTGGTTCCCTGCGCTTTTGAGAATTTAGCAGCGATAGCGGCAGCCTCAGTGTAATCTATATCACCCGGCTCCTCTCCTCTAGTCACCAGAATAACGTGTGAACCGGGGATGTCCTTCGTGTGGAACCAGATGTCCCACTTCTCTGCCGTTTTCATCGTTAGCTTGTCGTTTTGCATATTGTTTCTACCCACTAAAACGGGATAACCGCCAGTGGTTTTGAACTTCATAAAGTCGCTTTTTAGCTGTTTTGGCGATTTATATCCCCTCATGCGAGAAGCATAACCTGAACGGAAAAGTTCTTCTCTTATTTCTGCCAGATCCTGCTCTGTTTCCGCCCTTTCAAGGAAGGATGACACGGTTTCGAGATATTCAAGCTCTGCCTCCCATTTTTTTATCTGCTCCGCAAGAACTATCTTTGCGGTTTTGCACTTATTGTATAGCTTATATAGCTTTTGTGCATTTTGGGTGGGAGATAGGCGGCTGTCTAAGGTGATCTTTACCTCGGGGCAGCTCTCGTCATAATAGTCAACAGCTGAAAATTCCGTCATTCCACGCTTCAGCTGCCAGAGATTTGCAGTTATGAGGTCGGCATTTCTCTTATATTCCTCACCGCGCTCACTATCAATGAGTGATTGACGCTGAATAGCCAGCTTTCGCTCCGTTCTTGCAATGGCATTTGATATAAGATTTACAAGATCTTTTGCCCTCTGATGGATCTTTTCAAGTCTGTCACGCTCGGCAAAATAAACGTCAAACATATCGGATAGGCGTGGATAAGTCACCACCCTGACGCTATTTCCAAGATAGGTGATGGGCATATAGGAATAGTCAACGGGCTTTCCGTCTTTGTTGAACGCCACCGTTGGGGTATACTGCTCTGCTGTCAAAAGGTTCTGCCACTCAGAAAATACCTTCCAGAATCTGTCAGCATTAATGTTACAAACAGGAGTATCAACGTCACCGCTGGCGCGGAAAACAAGCTCGTGTGCGATCTGGGTCGCGATGCCGGAATAGGTGGATGTGATAAACTTTTCACCGCTCTTTTCCATGGGAAATCTTCCGAGGCGCTCAAAGAACGTATGAGCATCTATCACCAGAGGTGAAAGCTTTTCAGGCATAGCAGGCGTCTGATATTTCAGCCCCGGCAGCACCTGACGCACGGTACTCGCAGCAAAGTCAATGATCTTCATAGCGGTAAGCACCTTGTCCTCTGCATCAAGCACAATAAGGTTTGCATATTTACCCATTATCTCGCAAATGATCTTTTTTTCTGCAAGGTAGCCCATCTCATCATAGTGAGTAACGGTGAATCGGGCAATTCTGTCAAATCCGGGCTGATCTACAGCCACGATCTTGCCGCCTATAAAGTACTTTCGCAAAAGCATGCAAAGCATAGGAGCCTTCAACGGATTTTCCTTAACTCTGTCTGAAAGCTGCAGCCTTGGCGCATTTGGTCCAACGTTGAAAACCAAGCGGCGCGAGCTTCTGCCGTAATGGATCACAAAGTCAATCTCATCATTTTGCGGCTGAAGAACCTTTTCAATTTTTGCCTCGGGGAACTCACCCCGAAATTCCGAGAGCACAGCCCTCATCATGCAAGCGTCAAATGCCATCTCGCCCGCCCCCTTCATTTTTTACCTATGTATTTTATCATAGTTTTGAGGATTAGTCAAGCACTGACGAAAAATTAAAAAAATATATTGATTTAAAAGTTTTTTTGTGATATAATGTATAATGCCAAACAAATTTCATATTATATGTAGGATATTTTCCCTTTATGGGGGTACTATACCCTTTTTTCGCGTACATTAAATTTTCTGAATTTAGCAAAAACGCAAGTTCCTTCGAGTTTAATGTATGCTTATATAGTCCTACTACACTTGAAATTTGTTTGGCGACAATTGGAGCCTTGCGTTTTTCGGTGCGCTAGCTTCGGTTGGCGCACTTTTTGATTTTAAACCGAAAAAGCAAACCAAGAAAAAGGAGAAAACAAATGAAAAGGAAAACCACAAAAAGCTTGATCACGATTGCAATACTTATCGTGTCATTAGCCATTCTATGCGCTTGTGATCTTAGCACTTTGATTCCAGGCGCGACGCATGAGCATGAATGGAGCGAATGGGAAACCGTTAAAGATCCTGATTGCGAGACTCCTGGAACAAAAGAAAGAATTTGCGACTGTGGAGAAACTCAATCTGGTAGCATTCCCGTAAAAGGCCACAGCTATAGCGAATGGATAGCAGAGATTCCTGCAACCTGCAAAGCAGAGGGTACTCTAGGACATTACCACTGCTCCGAATGTAACCAAAACTTTGATATGGATAAAAAGGTTCTTGAATCCATTATTATCGCAAAAGAGGATCACAAGGAAAGTGATTGGATTGAAGACGAAGAATCCACCTGCATAGCAAAAGGCAGTCGACATAAGGAATGCACAGTATGCAAAACCGTCTTGGAAACTGATAACACAGATATGTCAGACCACAGCTACGGCGAATGGATAGAAGAAGTTTCCGCGACTTACGAAAAAGAGGGAACGCTTGGACATTATCATTGCTCTGTCTGCAACAAGAACTTTGATGCAGATAAAAGAGAACTTAACAGCATAGTTATTCCAAAGCTTGATCCCCAAAATCCGCCTACTCCTCACCAGCATACCGAGAGCGACTGGATCGTTGATGAAGAAGCTACCTGCGTAAAAGAAGGTAGTAAACATAAGGAATGTACTGAATGTGGAAAAGTTCTTGCGACAGAGAAAGTTGACGCAACAGGAATTCATCAAGAAAGTGATTGGATTGAGGATGAAGAAGCTACGTATGAAAAAACAGGACTGGAACATACAGAATGTATTTGGTGTCATGTTAAAATCAAAGAGAATATTATCCCGGTTTTGAAAACTGTTTATCATAATGTTTACTTTGAATGGTTTGGTATACAAGAGAACTATTCAATTGTTTTTGCACAACACACAGGAATCGATGAACTTCCTGTTATCGAAAAAATAGGGTACGCTCAAGGATATTGGTATGATAAGTCAGGCAATGCTATAAGTGACATTCCTGCAGAAACCTCAACCGATGTATATTTGTACGCCAAGTTAGGAGAACCAATCGTTTATAAAATTACGTATGATCTTGGGAATGCTAATAACCATCCCAACAATGTCGACGGAAATTTACCGTACAAGACATATACTATCGAAAGCAATACTTTTACATTGGCATCTCCAACTCTTCAAGGATTCCACTTTATAGGATGGATAGATGAAAACGGAAATATAATTAAACAAGTCACAGAAGGTAGCACCGGCAATCTCCACTTAACACCTAAATGGTCGGGAGTAACATCTAGCATAACTCCATACTTACAAATATCATCCCCGATGTATGATGGTGAAGTGATAACAGAAAATAACGGAAAGATAGTGTATATCTATTATTTAGGCTACATAGCTAATGTTCCAACCGGAAATGCTGACTCTGAATATCATTATTATAATGGCACCGGAACCACTACACTTTCTATCACTTCTTGTAATTCTACTACAAAAAGCACCACAACCTATGGTAAGATAATTAATAATATTACAACAAGTTTAGAACAAGGAGTAAAACAAACACTAGAACAAAAAATCGAAGCAAACGCAGGAGTGAATATTTATGAAGTAGTGGATATTGGTATTTCAGCATCAACATCCGGATCAATAGAAACACACACTACATTAGGCATGAGTATAGAAAGTGTTCATGAAAGCGGACAAGATATCGTAAGATCCGAACTTAATAGCGAAGAAACTTTCAAATCATATGAACTGTCCCCCGCAAACAATCCCGAAGGATACTATTGGTATACTGTATATGCTACTGTTGATGTTTTTGCTTTGTTAGAATACGATCCAACAACTAGAACAGTCACATACGATACCGCTCGTGTATGGCGAGATACGTATACTACTGGATGGGCATATGCATATACTCATGATGAAATATGCACGGCTAAAATATCCGGTGATTATTCTGATTTTTACTTTGAGATACCTGACAAATTCTTCAATGATATTTCCGAACTTGTTACAGGAACTAATGGCTTGATCTACACAGAGAGCGGAAATGATTGTATCGTCACTGCTTATGAAGGAACAGATACGGATGTTATTATTCCTACCTATCATTTTGGAAAAAAAGTAACTTCTATATCCTCGGATTTATTTTCCAGCAATACTGGCATAACATCAGTCACCTTTGGCAAAGGAATTACATCCATACCCGATCATGCCTTTGAAAATTGTACATCTCTTACCTCTGTTCTTTTCAAAGGAGAGGTCACTTCGATTGGAGAGTATGCCTTTACTGGATGCAAATCACTTAAAATCAATCTACCTAATACGATCCACAACATCGGGGATCACGCATTCGAAGGTTGTGAAAGTATAGAATGTATTTCGATAGATGACAATATGATATCCTTAGGCTCAAATGCTTTTTTGAATTGTAATCAATTGACCCTTAATGTTAGAACGGATAATTTATTCTTTATCCAAACTGCCATATCTTCTGGCGCTTCTAGTATATGTGTAGATTGGATTTGTTCAGAAGTAGAAATTGACGCTGACAATCATACTATAACAGTTCCTTCAATCAAAGCATTTACTTTCAATGGTAATGGACAAAAATTCGAAGATCTATTTATTGTTTCACAGTCACAGATTACTGACATTAGATATGTAACTATCGAAAACAAAATTGCTAATAAACATGTTATAACTACCTCGTCTCCTACTGTTAAGCTTAGACTAGTCACTATAGAATCATATGATGGAGCATTATTGCTGAATTCAGAATACACTAATTTATTAATTGGAGGTATTGTAAAACTCTCTGCTAATGGCGGAGCATTAAGACTCTATACTGATGGAAGCAACGGAATAAATGCTATTAATCTGGATATAACTCCATTTGATGGAGAATCTGCTACATTAAACGTTATTGGTGGTTATGGAGTTCAAGGTGGGATCGGCATAAATGCTTCAAAAACGGTTACCATCCACGATTATGTAACAGTTATAGCAGAAGGTGGTGTAGGTACGATTGGATTGACATATGGAGAAAACGGTGGAAACGGCGGCATAGGTATAAAATGCGAGTCTTTAGTAGTAATGAGCAATGCTACAGTTAACGCGACTGGTGGCGATGGAGGACACGGAACCGAAGGATTATACGGGTCCGACGGAAATAATTCTTGGGGCGGTGATCGTGGTGACGACGGAAATCCGGGCGGCAATGGAGGAAACGGAGCCGCAGCTATACATTGTGATTCCATTACTGTTGATAAAACATCAAACATTACAGTAAAAGCCGGTAACGGTGGTAATGGCGGTAAAGGCGGAGATGGAGGCAACGGTACCAGAGATAATAATCCGTGGAGCGATGGATCAAATATCGGCGGTAATGGCGGTAATGGTGGAAATGGTGGCTCTTGTTCACAAGCATTAATTGCCAATACTCAAAACATCGAAGTGGAAATAATTATTCAAGAAGGCAGTGTAGGTCTAGGTGGAGTTGGTGGAAACGGCGGAAACGGCGGAGCCGGCAACAGTGACGCCTTCATAGGTGGACAAGGCGGCGTTGGAGGCTCTGGTGGTACGGGTGGATTAAACGGCGATGGTATCACTCATGCTGCCAACGGAAAAGACGGCGAACGAGGATAAGTCTACCTCGTAGCAATTAATGTCTACACCAAAAACAGATATTATTTCAACAACAATCAATCAAATGGGCTGGAGATTTCTCCAGCCCTTTTCTTTTGGGTGTTTTGCGTCTTGGTTTGATGTTTTCTGATGTATGCTTTCAAGAGGTTTTCGGTTAAATAAACGGCGTAGAAAATGGCATGAGTGTTGGTGGGGAGAGGGTGACTTTTGTGCCGTTGTAGGTTGGGGTGAGGGTAAGGAGGGAGTCGGCAAGTTTAATGGTGAGATCTTCCCTTTTGCCCACGGCTTCATAGGCGGCGAGGACTGATAGGAGATCCTGATCCGGGATAGGATTTATGAAGTGATGCTTCGTTTCGATCTCACATTTTTCACTCGTTTTGATTTCATGGATATCGGTTATTTTCACCTCGCATTTATCGTCCTTTTTTATCTCGCGTTGATTACCTGTTTTTATCTCATGTTTGAGAGGAGAATATGCCACTGCAAAATCTGCGTTTGGTGTGTTCATGATCATTGAGATCAGGTGCTCTTTATCGAACATATCCGCATCATGACAAGATACTGCCACAGCGATTTTTTTGCAGAATTGCAACGCTATCTTTTTAATGCTTTTTTCGATATTTCCTGTAAATTCTTGCGTTTTTTCTAATAATAGTTTGCATTTAGGTAGTATTATCGAGATTTTGTTCGCCTTTTGATCGAAGAACACTTTGCAAATTTTACTGTCTGATTCTACTTCTACCTCGTCCAGTGGGAGTCCCCGATAGGACACCAAAAACAAGGCGGCGGCTATCATTGCTCCATGGGGCGGAGGTATGATCTCTGCTTTTGATGAATAGGCGCAGATCCTGATATCTCCCATGATCCCCGGGAGGATAAAGACAGTGAAAGCGTTGTTGTTTCTTGCATCCACAAACCTTCCTACATTCTCCCTCTCGGGGCATTTTACCATTGGAAAGAGGTCGTAATCCGTGCCAAAAATCGTAGTTTTTACAAAGGTGGTCTTCCCCATCGCATATTACTCCTTGAAGTTTTTCAGGTATTTTTCCTTAGTCATTTTATGACTTTTTCCGGTTATCGTGACGCTTTTTTACGGTAAGCTATACAAAATCCAAAATTAAAAGAGAGAACATTTCGTGATCAGCGATTTGTTCTCTCTTTCGTTTTTTTATGTCTTATTCAATTTTATTCGCCGTCTGCGGCTCCCTCTGAGCTTTCTGCTGCTGACTCGGGAGCTTTGGTAATT
The DNA here is from genome assembly GCA_045589435.1 of Eubacteriales bacterium. Classification (GTDB taxonomy): domain Bacteria; phylum Bacillota; class Clostridia; order Oscillospirales; family CAG-272; genus UBA1740. The sequence continues at coordinate 28,627 of JAZNPB010000048.1, forward strand.
TCGAGGACCTCTGACTCGGGAGCTTCGGCGGCTTTGGCCGGTTCAGTTCCAATCGTTTCCGGCAATGCTGCGGGAGCAATTTTACCTACTTTTTCCGTGCTATCAAGCTGCTTTTGAAGCTCGTTTTTGCGATACTGAAGCATATACAGCTCATAATAACGTCCACGCTTTTCAAGAAGCTCAAAGTGGTTGCCTTGCTCGATGATCTCTCCGTGAGAAAGAACTATGATATTGTCGGCGTGCTGAATGGTGGAAAGTCTGTGCGCTACCATAAGCATTGTACCGATGTTCATCATTTTCTCAAGAGAGTCCTGAATAAGGATCTCTGTTTCGGTATCAATATTGGCAGTTGCCTCGTCGAGGATCATAACGGATGGCTTATGAACGATAGTTCTCGCAAATGAAAGAAGCTGACGCTGTCCTGCGGAGAAGTTATTACCGCGCTCGCGCACTTCCTCGTCAAGTCCGTTTTTAAGCTTGTTTATAAAGTGATCTGCGTTTACGTACTTACAAGCTGCGATAAGCTCCTCGTCACTGATGTTCTCTTCGCGAAGAACGATATTTGATCTTATAGTTCCAGAGAAAAGGAAAACGTCCTGCAGCATCTGACCGAAGTGACGGCGCAGAGATGAGATCTTAATATCCTTTATGTTAATACCATCTATAAGGATCTCACCCTTCTGGATGTCGTAGTTACGGCAGATCAAGCCGAGGATGGTAGTTTTACCGGAGCCCGTAGAGCCTACGAACGCTACAGTTTCCTTTGCTTTTACCTTGAAGGATACATCTTTCAGTACCCATTCGCCGGGAATGTAGGAGAACCAAACGTTCTTAAACTCGATATCTCCACGAACCTCCTCAAGCTCGATAGCATCGGGAGAATCCACAACTTCGGGTACCATATCCATGATAGTGAATATCTTTTCTGCTGATGCCATCGCTGCCTGCAGTCTGTTGAACTGCTCTGCCAGGTTCTGGATGGGGTTGAAGAACTTGTTGATATACATATAGAATGAAACCAACACGTTTGCGCTAATGCCTTCAAGGAACTTAATATCCTCAATATATCCGATACCTGCAAGATAGAACAGGCACATTACCGAGGAAATATACAGCATATAAACTACGGGACGGAATACGGAGAATACCAGAATCTCCTTTTGTCTTGCGTTTTCAAGAGTGGAGTTCTTTTCTGCAAATTCTGCCTTTTTCTGCTCCTCTCTGTTGAAGATCTGTGTGATCTTGATACCTGAAAGGTTCTCGGAGAGGAAGGTGTTTATATCCGTTGTACCGTCCTTAACCTTACGGTAGGCACGGCGGGAGAATTTTCTAAAGATAAGTGTAAATAAGAAGATGAAGGGAACGAAGCAAAGCACCATAAGGGTCAGTGGCGGATTAAGCACCAGCATCGCCGCAAGAACGCCTATTACTACGAGGAAGTTCTTTACAAGGTTTACAAGAAGATGTGTAAACATCATTGAAATGGAGTTTGTATCGTTTGTTACTCTCGTTACAAGCTTACCTACGGGAATGTGGTTCAGCTGATTATGAGAGAGGCTCTCGATGTGAACGAATATATCCTCGCGAATGGAAGCTAGTATCTTCTGACCTATGGACTGAAGCAGGATCGCCTGACAGTAGGTGCAGATCATGGAAACGATAAGAATACTTGCATAGATAGCAACGCGGTTATAGATGTCTGACATCTCAAAGCCACCCTCTTGCTGCACGAGATCGATAATGTTACCCATGATAAGGGGAGAGATGATATCGTAGCAGATAGAGAATAACATGATGATGCCAACGAGAACGAATTTATTCCAGTGTGGCTTTATGTAGACTGCAATGCGCTTGACAATCTCAGAGTCCTTCATATGGCGATCAAAGCCAATAGCCTCCTTTTTATCCTTCATGGTGGCGTAAGCGATGATGAATACGGTGGCGAAAAGACCAACGATACCGCCTACTATCAAAAGAGGGTAATAATCATAAATAGTTCCGGTCATAATTTACACCTCCCTTTCTTCCTCGAGCTTCTGAAGCTCTACCATAGTTCGGTAATCAGGGCAGGTAGCAATAAGCTCATCATGTGTTCCAACAGCGCCAATCTTACCGTCGTCGATATAAATGATCTTATCCATCTTCTCAACGGTGGAGATACGGTGCGCTATAAGAATTGTAGTTCTGCCCTTGCGATTTTCGCGGAGGTTGTTTATAATAACCTTTTCCGTGTCGGTGTCTACCGCACTTACGGAGTCGTCAAGAATGAGGATAGATGCTTCCTTGTAGAGAGCTCTCGCAATGGAAATACGCTGCTTCTGTCCGCCTGAAACGGTAACGCCTCGCTCACCGAGTATTGTAGCGTATCCTTCCTTGAAGCCCGTGATGTTTTCGTGAACGTCGCTCATCTTGGCAACCCTGATGATCTCATCCTCCTCGCGACTGTCCTGTGCAAAGCCTATGTTGTTTGCAATAGTGTCGGAGAAAAGGAAGTTATCCTGAGGAACGTAGGCTGCATATTCACGAAGATTTTTAATAGGAATCGTGTTAATATCCTTGCCGTCGATGAACAGAGATCCGTCATCAACGTTGTAAATTCGCAGGATTAAGTCAACTATAGTTGTCTTTCCGGAGCCTGTTTTGCCTATAATACCAACATTCTCGCCAGCGTTGATCTTGAAAGAAACGTCTTTTAACACCTGATAATCAGTACCGGGATATGTAAAGTTCAGGTTTCTGAACTCGATGTCACCGCGAATGTTTTCAAGAGGCTCAACGTCTGACTTATCAACCACGTTTATCTCTGCATCGAGAAGGGCGGATATACGCTTGAGAGATGCTCGTCCACGAGAGGACATATCAATGAGCTGTGAGATCGCCATAACGGGCCAAACGATGGAGCCAAAGTAGCCGTAGAACTCGATAAGGTCACCTGCGGTAAATGGAACCTCGGGGTTATGAACAAGCCATCCGCCGTAACCGATAATTATACACATAACCGACTCTACAAAGAGAGTTACGGAAATGTGAAGCAGGGTTGACATTCTTGTGAAATCCAGGTTTGCATTCTCGTTCTGCTTATTAAGCTTCTTGAATGCCCAGAGCTCCTTGAATTCCTTTACAAACGCCTTAACAACTGCAATACCCGAAAAGTTTTCCTGAGTAAAGTCCGAAAGATCGGAATATGCTTGCTGACGGGCGTCCCACTTTTTCATCATGCTCTTTCCTACCAAAGTACCACAAAGGAACATGAAGAACATGGGGATGAGGGAAAAGAGGGTCATCATGGGGTTTTTATCAATCATCTTAAAGATAGCTATACCGCCGAGGAGCAATGCGTCGAACACCATGAGGATACCGTCACCAAAACATTCGTTAATGGTTTCAAGATCGGCTGTAAAGAGGGACATGAGATTACCAACCTTGTTTACCTGATAGTACTGCTGTGAAAGATCCTTGCAGCGATCAAACATTTTAAGACGGAGATCTGCCTCCACCTTAATTGCAGAGCCGAAAAGACATACTCTCCAAAGGAATCTACCGAACGCCATCAAAAGAATGATCTTTATCATTGGAAGACAGATCTCATCAAGAAGAAAGGCAAAGCTACCCTGTGGATCTGCAACGTTGAAATTCGGTTCATTGCCTGAAAGTCCGTCAACCAAAAGGTTGTATAATTCCGGTATTTTCAGCTGATTATAGTCAACGAGTAAAAGTGCAAAAATGCCCAGGAGAAGAGCCGGAAGATGCTTTAAGTAATAGCGGTTAATGTGTTTTCCAAAAACCATACTTACCTCCTAAAATAATAAAATACTAACGACTATTTTATCACAAATAAGAACAATATGCAAGGGCTTTGTAAAATTTTTATAAAAATTTATTTTATTGTTGTTTTAGGGCGAAAAATATGATATACTTATGGTGTTATTAAATCTAAGTTAAGGTTTTCATGGTAAAATCTTATGAAAGACATTTCTGAAAGGAGATCTATATGCGACTTTTACTTTGCGAGGACGAGCGTTCATTATCCAAGGCAATAGTTACGATCCTCGAAAAAAGCAACTACTCCGTTGACGCGGTTTACGATGGAGAGGAGGCTCTCGAATATGCCAACACAGGAAATTACGATGGAATTATCCTTGACCTCATGATGCCGAAGCTTGATGGAATGAGCGTTCTCAAGGCAATAAGAGAAAAAGGTGACTCTACTCCCGTTCTCATTCTCTCTGCAAAAAGCGAGATAGAAAATAAGGTTGACGGTCTTGATGCCGGTGCAAACGATTATCTTACGAAGCCCTTTGAGGTAAGAGAGCTTCTGGCACGTATCCGTGCTATGACAAGGAGCGTTGGCGAGCAGGTTGACTCTACCCTTTCATTCGGTAACGTAAAGCTTGACTGCACTAATTTCACACTCCGTACCGAGAATGCATCCACCTCTCTCGCAAACAAGGAATTCCAGGTTATGGAGATGCTCATGCGCCATCCAAGCCATCTTATTTCCACAGAAAAGTTCATGGAGCGTATTTGGGGATACGATAGCGAAACCGAGATAAACGTAGTTTGGGTATATATTTCCTATCTGCGCAAAAAGCTTGCTAACATAGGCGCGGACATCCGTATCATGGCACACAGAGGTACGGGCTACTCTCTTGAAAAATAAGAGGATTTATCTATGATCAGACAGCTTAAGCGGCGAGTTGTTATTGCCGCCATGATTTCCGTTACGGTGGTTCTGATTTTTATTATCGGATCTATCAACGTTTTGAACTATTATAACATCATTAACGATTTAGACGGGATCCTATACGATATTCATAGGCTTGACGGAGAGTTCCCCGAGGAGGAAGAAGAACCTGCAGACGAGGATGACAGCCTCATCGGTAAGATAGTAAAGATTATTCAATTCTCGCCTAATGAGTCATATAAGGATAGCTACTTTACGATGACTTATCGCGAAGGCTCTTTCGGTAATTTTGTTCACGTAGATGGCAGCAGAGGTACAGAGCTTGGAAAAAAGGCACTGGATCATAAAAACCAGCGAGGATTCGTTTTCGAGCTTGCGGGAATTTACCGTTACTACGTTGACGAGGCGTACGTTAGCGATGAGGCAGAGGACGTACTTACAGACTACACAAGGATCACCTTCATCGACGCCACCATCACAATGCAGTACTACTATACCTTCTTTGGTCTTAGCTTGACGGTTTCTATCGTCAGTTTGCTTATTATCTTTATCATGATGATGATCTTTGCGCAGAATATTATAGCGCCAATAGCGGAGAGCTACGAAAAGCAAAAGCGCTTCATCACCGATGCGGGACACGATATAAAGACACCTATTACAGTCATAGATGCAGATCGAGAGATCTTAGAGATGGACATTGGCGAGAACGAGTGGCTAGACGATATTAAGCGCCAGACCAAAAGACTGACGAAGCTGACAAATGACCTGATCTACCTATCACGCATGGAGGAAGGTACGGATATTAAGGAATTATCCAGCTTCTCTCTTTCCGTTGTATGTCAAGAGGAGGCGGATTCCTTCTCTGCCGTTGCGATGAAACGTGAGCTCGATATTGAGGGCGACATTGAAGAAAACATTGATATAAACGGCTCGGAGGAGGACTTGCGAAAGCTTTTGGCGATCCTATTTGACAATGCTATCAAGTATGCAAAGGAAGGCTCAAAGATCAGCATTAAGGTGAGAAAGCACGGAAGACTTGCCACGGTTACAATATCAAACGTAGCAGAAAACATGACCGAGGAACAATGCAAAAGAATGTTCGACAGATTCTACCGTGCAGATGCCTCTCGCGCAAGTAGCGGCGGCTTCGGAATAGGTCTTGCAATGGCGCAGGCTATCACCCTCTCCCATAACGGAAAGATCACGGCAGATCTGTCAGACGACAAGATATTGAGCATCTCCGTTTCACTTCCCGTCCAGTACGGTTCTTTCAAGCTTATCACGAATTATGGTGACAAAAAGCCTAAAAATGTAAATATTGATTTGCAAAGATCTCCATTTGTCGAGGACAAATCTGAGAAAGAAGAAACAGAGGTTTTGCAAAACACTGATGGAAACGAGCCAATCGAACCATCTGTTTCCGACGTTTTAGAAAACGAATCAGAGAAAATGGATGATGCAGAAGAAAGCTTGACAGAGCAAGAAGAACACACCGAAGAATAAAAATACAGAAATAACCTTTTTGGGGTAAGACCTATGATTTCAAATGAAACAAAGAATGCGTTTGTTGCGATTCTGAACGAGGAGCTTGTTCCCGCCATGGGATGCACAGAGCCTATCGCAATAGCCTTTGCGGCGGCGATACTCGGTCAGGTGCTGGAGGGCGAGCCTACCCATCTTCGCGCAGAATTCAGCGGAAACATTATAAAAAACGTAAAGAGCGTTATAGTTCCTTGCACCGGTGGAAAGCACGGAATTGAATCTGCACTTGCAGCAGGCATAATTTCATCAAGACCTGATATGAGGCTTGAGGTACTGAATGTTCTTGGAGAGGATGCAGCTGATGCTATTGACGGACTTCTGTCCCGCTGCAAGATACAGATCGACGAGATCGAATCCGGCTGTGCTTTTGAGCTAAAACTCTACGGAAAACGTGGAGATGACACGGCAGAGGTGCAGATCCTAGGCGCTCATACAAACGTTACGCTGGTTCGCAAAAACGGAATTGATATTACCGAAAAGTACTCTCTAGGCCAGGTGGTTGAGAATACATATTACAGAGCCGACAGATCCTGCCTGAACGTTATGGATATTGTGGAGTTTGCAGACACGGTGGAGCTTTCCTTAGTGGGAGACCTTCTCCGATCCCAGCTCGCAATGAATATGGCGATCGCCAAGGAGGGACTCACAAATACTTGGGGCGCATCTATTGGAAAGCTTCTTCTTGAGGGCGAGAAAACTCTCTCGAGAAAGGCACGCGCCTACGCTGCCGCAGGTTCCGACGCTAGAATGAGCGGATGCGAGCTGCCCGTCTGCATTATTTCCGGAAGTGGAAATCAGGGCATTACAGCCTCCGTTCCCGTAAAAATCTACGCTGACGAGATGGGTGTTTCCGAGGAGATGCTCCTTCGCGCGCTCCTTGTTTCCGACCTTATCACCATACATCAGAAAAACGGTATCGGTTGTCTTTCTGCTTATTGCGGCGCGGTAAGTGCCGGTGTTGGTGCGGGAGCAGGTATATGCTATCTACACGGTGGAAAGTATTACGAGATCGCACACACTTTGGTTAATGCAGTCGCTATTATTTCCGGTACTATCTGTGACGGAGCGAAGCCCTCTTGCGCGGCGAAGATCGCCATGGCAGTCGAGGCAGGTATTATGGGCTTTGAGATGGCTAGAACCGGTCGCCAATTCTTAGGTGGTGATGGCATTGTTACCAAGGGAGTTGAAAACACCATCCGCAATGTTGGCAGACTTGCAAGAGATGGTATGACTCAAACCGACAAAGAAATCATCAGCATCATGCTCGGCAAATGATATAAAAATATTAAAAGCACGGAATTTGCTTTCCGTGCTTTTTCTTGCAAAATGTGACATATTTGAAAATCTTAGTTTGCATTTTGCCGCTTTTTCAGATTGATCAACAATTTATTTTTTGCTGATTATTTTACAATTCGTTCAGCGGCTGTATTTGATTCTCTTTTTATCAAAGAAGCTTTTCGATCTCACTCTCGCCGAACACCTCAATCCCACGCTCTGAAAGATACTCCACTGTGACACCGTTCCCCTCAGTCAAAGTACCGGAAAAGGTGCCATCATATATTCTTCCCTTCCCACAAGATGGGCTGCGCTCTTTAAGGAGCGCTTTTTTACAATCAAACTCGATGCACATATCGTAGGCAATTTTTGCGCCGCGAAGATAGTTTTCCGTAACGTCCTTTCCGTCCTTCATAACGGTTTTTTCACCCTGTCGCTCGCTGGGAGTTCTGGGAGTGGAAAGACCACCGTAGATCTCGGGACAGACGGGAATAAGGTTATATTTTTCTCTGAGAGCCCCAACGTCAACTGCGCGAACACTCTTTCCGTCATATCTGCAGGGGATTCCTAAAAGGCAGGCACTTATAAGTAAGTTTTCCATTTTATTTATTCCTTTTTTTGTATTTTTATTCATTTTTCGAGCTTTCTTACGACGCCGTGTCGGCTATTGCTTTTTTCTACTTATTAGAGTAGCTACTATCGCCTCACTGCTCCTCTGCTTCATGGCCGCGTATCAGCCTGTCTTTTACGTCTTCAAGGTCGCCCGCACCCATTACTATTATAGTTCCGTAGGTGTGAAGATCAACCGCTGTGAGAATCTCGCTTTCCTTGGCATAAATAGCTCTCGGACCTATGGATTTTGCAAGATTTTCTGCCGTTACACCGGGAATTGCGTCCTCTCGGGCAGGATAAACGTCAGTTATAACGATATGATCTGCAAGCTCCAAAGCGAATCTGAAATCGCGCCAAAAATACTCCGTTCGCGAGTAGGTATGAGGCTTGAAGATCACGGTTACCTCGCCGGGATAAGCCATTTTAACGGTGTTTATAGACGCGCGGATTTCTGTTGGATGATGAGCGTAATCATAGATTACGGGTCTTGCGTGATGCTCTCCCACATGCTGAAGTCTTCTTTTTATACCGTGGAAGTTTTTCAATGCGTCGGCAATAACTGCGGCACTTATGCCGAGCTCTAATGCTACGATCACGGAGGCAGCAGCATTCACCACGTTAAAGGCTCCAAGGATCGGCAAACGGAAAATACCTAGGATTTTACCGTTTTTCTTAATAGAAAAGGTATATCCAACAGGTGCAAAGGAAAGAATTTCATATCTATAATCCGAGGTTTCATTTGCACCGAATGTAATGATACGCGAGGAGATCTTTTTCTTTATCTTAAACAAGTTTTCGTCATCTTCATTTATAAGAACGAAGTCGGATGCACGGGAAAGCGCCCTTGCAAAAGCATTTTTGAGGCTCTTTTCATCCTTATAGTAATCAACGTGATCCATCTCCATGTTCAGTGCCACGGCAACGGTGGGTGAAAACATACTGAACGCCTCTTTATACTCACAAGCCTCGTATATCATAGTATCTTTACCGCCTACGCGCAAGGATGAGGCAAGGCCGGGAAGATCCTCACCGGAGAGGGTTGTGGGATTCTTTTTTGCATGGGTGAAAATGGCGTCTAACATAGCCGTGGCAGTGCTTTTACCGTGAGTTCCGGATATTCCGATCCTGGCGCCGTATTCTGCCATTATAGCGCCCATAAAACGAGCTCTGGTAACTACAGGAATACCAAGGTCAGCCGCGGCTAAAAGCTCCGGGTTATCCTCTGAAATGGCGCTGGAGTAGATTATCAGGTCAACGTCATCATGGAGATTTTCACGGCTGTGTCCTGCATAAATATGCGCTCCTAAGGTTACAAGATGGCTTGTTCGCTCTCCAAGATCACGGTCGCTGCCAAAGACCTTTGCCCCGGAAACAATGGCAAGCTCGGCTAAGGCTGCCATGGATATCCCGCCAATTCCCACGAAGTGAAGCACAGCTCCCGAGATAGTTGACATCTTATCCAATTTGTCAAAAGTTATATTTTTCTTACTGGTTGGCATATAAAAGCTCCTTTTAGACAATTATTTGACATTTGTTACGGTTTGTTCACATTTTATTAAAGAAATAATCATTTTTTTAGTGTATATTATTAGTATGGTAGATGTATAATATAATCACTAAAACGATTATTGCTCAGGTTTTACCAAAATTAAGGAGACATGTAATGAAAATCACAGACATCAAAATCAGAAAATTCTTTGATGAAGGTCCTATGAAGGCTGTTGTTTCTATCACTCTTGATGATTGCCTCGCAATCCATGATATCAAGGTTATTTATGCCCGTGAAAAGTTCTTCATTGTTATGCCCTCCAGAAAGAACCCCGACGGTACCTATAGAGATATCGTTCATCCGATCAACTCGGAATTCAGAAAAGCTCTTGAAGAAGCTGTTATCGATGCTTATCACGTTCAGCTTGCAAGCGCAGAATTCGACGTGGCAGAAGAAGAAAGCGTTGTTATCTGATTAAAGCCATCAAAGAAGAAGCCAAATAAAGGCTTCTTTTTTCTTTTAAATATCTAGCGCAAATCAATCAACAGGCAAGTGAAAAACGCGCCATGCCAGCCCTACATTCTACTAAATCATTCTATGTGCATATCAGTTTTGTGATAAAGCCAACCAAACTATTACCGGATAACACGTAACAAATAAACAAAATTAAAATCCGAAAAAGAATTGTACAAATTATTTAAATTGCACCGAAAAAGAGATAATTTGTAAATAAAAGCTGACTTATTTATATATTTCCCCTTCTATTTACCATTATTGCTTTATTAGTATTAAAAAACTTCCGCAAACCGAAATCTGCGGAAGTTTTTGTTTTTATTTTAGTTACTTGAATTCTTGTAGATTATTCAGCGTTCTCAGTAGCAGGAGCTTCCTCTACTACAGGAGTTTCTTCAACTACAGGAGTTTCTTCAACTACAGGAGCTTCTTCAGCAACGGGAGCTTCTTCAACTACAGGAGCTTCCTCTACTACGGGAGCTTCTTCAACTGCAGGAGTTTCAACTACGGGAGCCTCTTCAACCACAGGAGTTTCAACTACAGGAGCCTCTTCAACTACAGGAGCTTCCTCTACTACGGGAGCTTCTTCAGCAACAGGAGCCTCTACCTTTGCCTTGGGAGTTCTCTTTTTGCGAGGAGTTTCTTCCTTAGCAAGAGCCTTCTGATCGCGGAGGATCTGCTTCTGGCTAGCCATAGCTTCTTTCTGGAGCTCAAGAACCTCTACCTGCTTGATAACGAGCTCTGCATTTGCAGCAACGCTCTTGTTATTGTTGTTAATAATGGACTGCTGAGTACGGATGATGCTCTTCTGAGCCTGCATTACGGACTTCATAGCTTCCTCAAGAGTAGCCTGAGTCTCGATTACAACAGCCTGAGAATCAACTACAGCGAGCTGGGACTCGTTAACGGCTGCCTGACGCTCAACCATAGCCTTCTGCTCTTCAGCAAGGATGATTTGGTCAGATGCAACAGCTGCCTGATCCTGGCCAACAACTCTCTGGCTAACCTGGATACCCTGCTGTTCACGGTATGTATGTCTCTGCATATCGTTGGTCTGCTTCTGAAGATCGTTAGTAGCACTCTGCTTGGAAGCGATATCGAAGTACTTCTCGCTTGCGGTAGCCATGCTCTCTGCAAGTTCCTGAACCTTAGCAAGCATTGCAGTAAGCTTATCAATAACGTGCTGTTCATCCTCAAGGATCTGCTCTTCAAGAGCTGCGATCTCTTCTGCGCCACGAGTCTTGGAAACGATGATTGTTTCGGGAGCTGCTGGAGCTGCTGCTTCAACTTCAACAACCTTCTCAACAACTCTTTCAACAACTGCGGGTTCTGCTGCAGGTGCGGGAACGGGCTCAACCACAACAGGCTGAACTACAACAGGATCGGGAAGAACGATAGAAGCTACGTACTCTTCGATCTTCTTCTCAAGAACTGCAGTGAACTTCTTCATTGTATCTGCTACTGCCTTATCAACAATGTTCGATACGTCAATTGTAACAGGAGCAACCTTAGGCTGTGGTGCTTCTGGAGCTGGAGCAGGTGCGGGTGCAGGTGCTGGCTGATTGAAGGATGGAACTGGGAATGGATAAGGAATGTAGGAAGGTGCTGGTGGCTGATACTGAGGATACTGTGGTGGATACATAGGAGGATAGAAGTTATTGATGGAAGGCTGGTACTGCTGCTGTGTAGGTGCAGGAGTTACAACAGGAGCTGGTTCTTCATACTCCTCTTCTTCCTCTTCTTCCTCGATCTCAGGCTCTTCTTCAACGATGGGCTCGATCTCTACTACAGGCTCTTCTTCAACGATGGGCTCGAACTCAACAACGGGTTCTTCCTCAACAACGGGCTCTTCCTCAACCTTTGGTTCAGGAATTGGATAACCAAGCGCGTTTACGTCTGCCTGAATCTTATTAACCTTATCTCTTACAGAGCTCTCGAACTTATCAAGCTCGCCCTGTGCCTTGCTGGCACCGTTACGGCTGTATATGGACATATGCTCTCTGATGTTGTTGTAGCTCTCGATTACCTGAGCGATATCCTGTTCGATATCCTTTCTCTTGGTGTGGTAGTCGTTTGCCCAACCCTCGAAATCTTCTGTAGCCTGGTCAACTTTCCATTCGTTCTTACCGGTGTGCCACATGTTGCAGATCTTCTCTGCTCTCTTCAAGCGCTTAATAGCCTTCTTAAGCTCGTTTGCAGAGTTTTTAAAATTAGTGAAATCACCACTAATTCTCTTTTTGGTTTCTCTAATGGTAGCGCGGTTGCTACTAACAATGTTCATAGCTTCCCTTTTTTCCGCTCTAGAGATATTGTTCATACCCATATTTTACCTCTTTCTCCGTCAATTCGGAACATTAAAAAATTTTTAAATTTAATATGACATAGACATTATAACAGAAATGCTCCTAATAAGTCAATAGTTTTGTGAAAAAAAATAAAAAAATTTAAGTTTTTTTAACATATTTTCGTGATTTTTTCGTTTTTTTGCTCCCATTTTTTGGGAAATCTTGCTTTTTTATACTTTTTTCGATATGGGTTATATACAAAACTACTCCGGCTTCTTTGCGGGATTTGCATCCTCACCGAAGGGGCTTAAGTTAGGCTTTACAGGCTTACTCGTCTGTGCCGCTTCAGGCTTTTTGGTAACTTTGGCAGCGGGTGCAGCTGTTGGCTTTCTGTCAGTCGGACCAACTGGCTTCTTTTCTGTGGTCACCATAGGTTTCCTATCCGGCGAAACCGTTGTCTTTTTCTCCGTCGACACAGGGACTCCGCTTTTTGACGTTGCAGCAGCCCTTACAGGTGTTGCAGGCGCTTTTCTCTCGGGCGTGGGCGCGATTTTTCTCTCCGTGGTGACAGTGGGCTTTTTGTCAGGTACAAACTTTCTTTCGGGAGAAGCGTCAGACCTTTGAGGCTTTGGCTCAGTTTTTTTCTCGTCTTCGGGGAAAAATTCCTTTGGTGGATTGAGTCTGTAAACACTCTCGGTTATCTGCATCACTTTTTTGCGGCGTTCGTCATCTTTCGTGAAGACGGAAAAATCTACGTCCGGAATTTTCGGGAACATGATATGGATATTGCGCTCAAGATCGGCCCTCTTTTCAGCGATCTGTGCCTCGGAGTTTTCAATTAGTTCATTATGCTTCATGAATTCTGCAAGTATGGTGCGAAGCTTATATTTCAGCGTAATACAAATGCCAAGCTCTTTTCCGCGGAGGATCTTATCACCGATGAACTTTGCCAAACGGTAGGCGCGATAGTTGAAAACGAACTTATCTGCAGATGAGCCAAGGAGCGGAAGCTCGCTTTTCACCATGACGATCTCACGCTTGATCGCGGCACGGCATCTGTTTATCTCGGATTTTGCATCATCCTTTTGCTTCTGGCGCTCTACCTTGTTTACTGCGATAATAGGTCTTGTGTTTTTTCTTCCGTATCTACCGTCGGCATCAAGGAGGAGCTTGTTTATGGAGGAAAGATCTGTGGGAATCATCTTTGCACGGAACACGGTGTTGAAATAACGGCTCTCCTCTCTTGATCTCGTAAGCGCTGCCTCTACCTTTTGCTTTGCGTCACCGGAAAGGATGCTTGCCATCTTTTCAAGATTGCTCTCTATGAGTGCCATAAAACCTGCAACGTCTTTGTGGAGAGCCACGTGCTTTTCGTTCAACGCCTTAAGCTCATCCATCGCCTTATTTCTTGCTACGAGGTTCGCTTGTGTGCCGTTTTGTTTATACGCTTCGTCTGCCTTTTTGTAGCGGACTCCTGCAGCGAATATGTTCTGGGGCGCGGTAAGCACAATAAACTCGTTAGCGTCAAGATAGTCGTGGATCTCGAGGTTTTTATCAAACAGGGGCAATACCTTTTCGAAGGCTCCCCTGTCCGCTATCTCTACCACCTCGTCGTCGAGAAGTATAGCTCCGCCCGCATCGGGAATCCTTATTTTTGAAAGGATCTTATCAAAAGCACCGGCGCGTTCGGTAGCACGTTTTTTTATACCGTCAAGCAAAAGCTCGGCTTCCCCCTCGCATATCGCGGCAGGTGTCATGGTTTTCGCTCTTTTTATTAGGGAATCCGCGTAATTTGCGTAGAATTTATTTTTGCTGTGTAAAAGTAAACATAAGTTTCTTTTTGTCATGAATTTTTCCTTGATGCGCGCTACGTCCTTTTCTACGCCACGCCACCGGATCAGCCTCGCCACTGCGGCAGCGCACTTGTAGATCACGGATGAGATCAAGGTATCGGAAACGAGGAGGATAGGCATAGGCGAGATAAAATCTCCTGCTAGTTTCAGATACTCGCAAAAGGAGCTTTTTGCAATTTCTTTCTGCCTTTCAAAATCATCGCCTGCCAAGCGGCGACCGGTGAAAACTCTGTTTCCGGTGTCCTCTATTTTGTTTCTGTATTTATTAATACGGCGGTGGATCATATATAATACCTCTTTTTCAGTTTATGCCGGAGTATTTTTTCGAGTCGTACTATTGTTATACTAAAAGATATGTTTTTGGATATCGTTTTCCTTTTTTTGGAAAATGCACCTTCAAATGTTGCAAAACCGCAACTAAAGTTTTCATTTTGGTAGCTTTTAGTAGCATTTTTGTACTTAAAACGGAGTTAAATCGAAATTCTTTTACAGATGTTTTGTAGTGAAAATAAAAAAATGGAGGCGCAAGCCAGATCGGCTCCGCCTCCAAATGGAATAGACTAAAATCAGATGTGAGGAATAGCTATTACTGAACTTTCTTGATAGTATTTGCGATCTTCTCGTTGTACTTATTGAAATCAGTAGCACGCTTTGCTGCCTCAGCAGGATTTACAACGCGAACAGCCTCAAGGTGAGCTGCGTATACGCCCTGGATAGAAACCATAGCATCGTTGATTGTGTTAACGATTACGTTGTAAGTATTAACGCACGCGCTGAGAACTTTCTTTGCTTCCTCAACGTTATAAGCGTTTTCTACGCTTGCGTCCTTCTCATATTTCTTCATTGCATTTGCATGATCCTTCTCAGCCTTCTTCATTTCCTTGGAAACGTCCTTGAGAGCCTTAAGGTTCTTGTCAATGAACTTAGCCATGCTAGCCTTTGTTGCTTCGAGCTCGGAAACTCTTGCATTGTCTACGCTAACCAAAATATTTTCAATCTTATTTACAGTGCTCATTCTTATTCTCCTTGTCTTAATATCGTTTCGCAAAATTACTTCTGAACGGACTTGCAGTTCTTAAGGGACTTAGCAATAGCAGCCATAGTCTTGGAAACCTTCTCACTGTAGTTCTCGTAGTCGTGTGTGCGCTTAACAGCCTCTGCGGTGTCAACTACGTTAACGTACTCGTTGATCTTTGCGTAGTTAACCTTGATATCAGCAAGGCTCTTGTTGATGTTGTTAACAAGGGTGTTGTAACCGTTGATGCAAGTTTCAAATGCAACCTTTGCATTGTCAAGAGCATACTTGTTCTCAACTGTGGGCTGCTTTGTGAAGTTCTCAGATGCCTTAGCATAAGCGGAATCGCACTTTCTAAGCTCGCCAGCAACCTTCTTGCACTCTGCAATGTTTTTGCTAACAAACTTCTTTGCACTCTCGTTGATAGCTTCGCATTCAGCTACTCTTGCATTGTTAAGATTAAGAGTAACCTTTTCCATTTTCTTTGTGATAGTCATAACTTCTCTCTTTCTCCGTAAAAGGAATATATTTTTTCGTATTTAATTTCAAGGAATAATTGACATTTTCTCCGTTTAGTCAATATTATCAAGCAATTTTACAGATCTAGAAAAATCCCGACATATATCAACGATATAAATGCTTGATATCTACTACAAAAGTTTACAAAAATGTGAAATATGGTGTAAGTTTAAACATTCTTTCTTCTATTTATTTCCATTTTACGCGAAATTTACAAGAAAAATTTACCAAAATAATAGAAAATAGAAAATACAAACTCTTATTCATTAAGATTATATCATATAAAAATATAAAATGCAAGAGTTTTTTAAGTTTTTTTTAACAAATTTAAAGTTTTTTTCTGGATTATTTTGACGACTTTTTGCTGTTTTTTAGAAAAAAATCATTTTTCCAAAGTTTTTTGGACGTTTTTTCGGTTTTTACGAATCTTTTACAGTTCTGAGCTTTATTTATTTAAATAGAATGTAGAAAAAAACACGAGCAGACCCACATGAACTAGGTAGTCTGCCCGTGAAATCAGCAAATCAGGCGTTAGCAGCCTTAACTATTGCTGTGAATTTATCAGTTTTAAGAGATGCACCACCGATGAGGCCACCGTCAACGTTAGCCTTGGAAAGAAGCTCTGCAGCGTTGCCGTCATTCATAGAGCCGCCGTACTGAATAGTGATCTCCTCTGCTGCCTCTGCGCCATAGAGAGAAGCAACTGTCTCGCGGATCACACCACAGGTTTCGTCTGCCTGCTCAGGGGTAGCTGTAAGACCTGTTCCAATTGCCCAAACAGGCTCGTAAGCGATAATAACGTTCTTAAGCTCCTCTGCGGAAATACCTGCAAGATCAAGCTTTGTCTGCATGGAAACAACTTCGTTTGTGATGCCTGCAAGGCGCTCGTCCTTAACCTCACCGAGGCAAAGGATAACCTTAAGGCCGGCAGCAAGAGCTGCCTTTGTACGAAGATTTACGGTAGCATCGGTCTCGCCGAAATACTGGCGACGCTCGGAGTGACCAACGATCACGTACTCTGTGCCAATCTCGCAAAGCATCTTTGCACTGATCTCACCTGTGTACGCTCCACTCTCTGCAAAGTGTACGTTTTCTGCACCGATATGTATGTTAGTTCCCTTTGCTGCCTCAACAGCTGTTGCAATGTCAACGTAAGGAACGCAAAGAACGATGTCACATTTATCCTGACCTGCCACCATGGGAGTAAGCTCGGTGATGAATTTCTTTGTTTCAGCAGGTGTCATGTTCATCTTCCAGTTACCTGCAATTACTGTTCTTCTCATTTTGTAGAACTCCATTTTCTATATTCATTTTTTAGTGCCTGCGTTTTTATCACAGGCACTTTTTATTTGCATTATGCGGTTTTTGTAAAATAAAATTTACTTTTTAACACTTTTTCTGAAATTTATAATCAAAAATGCACCGCAAAGTTTTGCAATTCGTTTTTGATATGCTTGAAAGTACCCATCAAAAAAGGATGCCGGAATTTTTGAGATAGAATTGTTGAGTTTGCGGCGAAGCTGTAGAAACCTACTGCGAGCTTCCGCAAAGTCGACGATTATAGCCAAAAA
This sequence comes from Eubacteriales bacterium, assembly GCA_045589435.1. GTDB lineage: Bacteria > Bacillota > Clostridia > Oscillospirales > CAG-272 > UBA1740. Next base: position 45,985 of record JAZNPB010000048.1, read on the forward strand.
TTACTTATCCAAGAGGCAGGACACGCCGGGAAGATCCTTACCCTCAAGGAATTCAAGGGATGCACCACCGCCTGTAGAAATGTGAGTGATCTTGGAAGCGAAACCAAGCTGCTCGCAAGCTGCTGCGGAGTCACCGCCACCTACGATTGTTGTTGCGCTGGAAGCTGCAAGAGCCTCTGCCACTGCGATAGTACCCTTTGCAAGAGTGGGGTTCTCGAATACGCCCATAGGACCGTTCCAAACAACTGTCTTTGCGGAGAGAACTGCATCAGAGAAGAGCTTCGCTGTCTTAGGACCGATGTCAAGGCCTTCTTTGTCTGCGGGGATCTTGTCGGAATCAACGTATTCTACATCGATGGGGCCGTCGATAGGATTGGGGAAGGATGCTGCAACTGCATTATCGATAGGAAGAAGAAGGTTTACACCGTTTTCCTTTGCCTTTGCCATCATCTCGCGGCAATAGTCAAGCTTGGTTTCATCAAGGAGAGAGTTACCAACACAAAGTCCGCGAGCAGCAGCGAATGTGAATGCCATACCGCCACCGATGATAAGTGTATCAACCTTTGTAAGGAGGTTGTCAATAACGTTAAGCTTGTCTGCAACCTTTGCGCCGCCAAGGATAGCTACGAAAGGACGCTCGGGGTTAGAAAGAGCCTTACCCATAACGGAGATCTCTTTCTGAATGAGATAACCGCAAACTGCAGGAATGTAATCTGCAACGCCTGCTGTGGAAGCGTGTGCTCTGTGAGCTGCGCCAAATGCATCGTTTACGAAAATATCAGCGTAAGAAGCGAGTTCCTTTGCGAAATCAGCACCGTTCTTTTCTTCTCTTGCATCAAATCTTGTGTTCTCAAGGAGAACTGCCTCGCCGGGATTGAGAGCTGCAACCTTTGCCTTTGCATCAGGGCCGATAATGTCCTCTGCAAATGTTACCTTGTTCTCACCGAGAAGCTGGTTGATTCTGTCGCAAACGGGCTTGAGTGTGAGCTTCTTCTTATCGGAAGAAACTGCCTTTTCAAGATATGCTGCAGTAGCTGCTGCCTGCTCGGATTCGGGAAGAGCTGCAACTGCCTTCTTCTCTTTCTTTGTAAGACCGAAGCCTTCAGTAAGAATGTTGTGGGGCTTGCCCATGTGGGAGCAAAGAACAACCTTTGCGCCGTTGTTTAAGAGATACTTAACTGTAGGGAGAGCCTCTACAATTCTCTTGTCGGAGGTGATAACTCCGTCTTTCATAGGAACGTTAAAGTCGCAACGAACCAGCACGGTTTTGCCGGAAACAACTACGTCTTCAATATTCTTCTTATTGTAAGTTGCCATGATTTATATACTCCTTAAATATTTTTTAGCGTTAATATTTTAGCACAAAACTTCGCGCTCGTCAAGGGGTTCGTTAAAAAATAAACAAAATATTTTTACAACGCATTTTATCTGAATTTTTATTGGTGTTTGTTTTTCACAACCTGCGAAATATCCTGCCTTGACAAAATTCATTATTTTTGGCATTTTTATTGCATTTCGAAAATAAAAGTTTGCATTTTTACTTGTTTTTTTACCGCAAATATTTAATTTCTAAAATTTTATTTTCCTGCAACACTCATGTTGTGAATAAGAACGGCAGGCGCACCGAAGGTAGTAAATCCACCACTGACACCTACCTCAACCTTATCAGAGAGAGCGGAGATGGATTTGAGAAGGTCGAAGAAGTTACCTGCTATGGTGAAGGATTTTACTGCATCCCCAAGCTTTCCGTCTACGATCTTGAAGCCTGCGGACTGGATGGAGAAATCACCTGTAACAGCGTTTGCACCTGCGTGAAGGCCACTGAGCTCTGTGATATAAATACCGTTATTTGCCATGGAGAAAATCTCCTCCTCCGTCTTATCACCGGCTTCAAGGCAGAATGCGTAAGGACTTACGGCAACAGGAGAAGCGTAGCCACCCTTGCTGGCATTTCCCGTGCTTTCCACACCTGCTTTTTTTGCTGTTTCTCTGTTGTGAAGAAGGGTTTTGAGAACGCCGCCCTCCACCACGGATTTGCGATAAGCCGCAACACCCTCGGCATCAAAGTTCGTCTGAATAGATACTCCCTCTCGCATTGGGTCGTCTGTAATATTTACAATATCGGAAGCAATTTTTTCGCCCTCCTTACCTGCAAGCAGGGACATACCCATCTGGGCGGTTTTGGCGGAGAAAGCGGAAACAAAGGCAGAAAGAAGTGATCTCATCTGCTTTGGAGCAATGACGATATTATACTTTCCAGACTCAATGAAACCTGCACTCGCCTTGCGAATAGCCTTATCTACGGTTTTCTCCGCAAGATCCTTCATATCAATATCGTCGCCCTTAAGCTCCTTCATATCGAAGGCGCTCTCATATTTTCCATCATCGCAGATAACTGCCTCAAGCTGAAGCGCACTGATGCCACATCTTGTTTCAAGATCAAGACCGTGGAAGTTTGTGAGACGAACGGTAAATCCTGCAGTAACACCATAGGTGGCAGTGCCTGAAGCAACCTTGTCACCCGTGTTATAGATAGCCTCTGCAAGATCCGCGGTAAGCTTTTTTAACTCTGCGGCGCTCTTGGGAGTAAATTCTGTGTTTTTAAGCTCTGTATAAGACTCGGAGCCAGCAAAAATGCCTACGGTATCAGGCTTTTCCGTTGCTACTGCATTGTTCTTTGCTCTGGTCACCAAAGCGCGCATCTCGTCCTCCTCCATAAGCTCTGATGCGGCATAACCCATCTTTCCGTCATAGAGAACGCGGAAGCAGATACCACCGCTTACACCTGAGGAGAAGGAGTTTGGCTCTTTATTGAGGGTGTTAACGGACAGCTCCTCTTCAGCCATATAATATATTTCATATTCCGAGAGTCCCTGACGGGCAGCCTCGTCTACTATTGCTTTTTTGAGTAATTCGTAATTCATCTTATCTACCTCCTACTGTGATCTTGGATACCCTGATGAGGGGCTGACCTACGTCGGTAGGAACGCTACCGCTGGAGCTTCCGCACATACCCTGTGCCGTATCAAGATTCTGACCTACCATGTCTATATCCTGAAGGATCTCCGAGCCGGTTCCAATAAGGGTTGCGCCTCTTACAGCCTCGCAGATCTTACCGTTTCTAACGATATATCCCTCGTTAACTGCAAAGTTGAACGCACCAGTCAAGGGGTTTACAGAGCCACCGCCCATGGATTTTGCATAAAGACCGTACTCGATAGATGCGATAATGTCTTCGTTTTTATCCGGGCCGTTGTCGATAAAGGTATTTGTCATTCTTGAGGTAGGCTCAAAAGTATAGCTCTGTCTACGGGAGTTACCGGTCATGGGCATACCCATTCTGCGAGAGCCAAGGCGGTCAACCATGTAGCTCTTAAGAACACCGTTTTCGATAAGCACGTTACGCTGGGTGGGATTACCCTCGTCATCAATGTTAACAGATCCCCATGCATTTGGAATAGTACCGTCATCGATAGCAGTAACCTTTTCGTTTGCGATCTTCTGACCCATCTTTCCGCACATCTGCGACGTTCCCGTTCCAACGGACGTTGCCTCAAGAGAGTGACCGCAAGCCTCGTGGAAGATAACACCTCCAAAGCCGTTTTCAATAGCTACGGGCATCTGTCCTGCAGGGCAATAATCTGCCTCAAGGTTGGTAATAGCCTGCGCTGCCGCGGTTCTGCCGATATTTTCCGGCGGGAAAAGATCAAACATCTCAAGTCCCATTCCACGTCCGGGAGATGCTGATCCGTTCTGATTTTCCGTGCCGTTTGAAGCTACTGCAGATACTGCCATTCTTGTGCGAACGTGGCGGTCGGTTTTAAGAAGTCCCTCCGTATTTGCGATCTGTATCGTATGATCAACGGTCATAAGGTTACCTACCGCCTGAACTATTCTGCTGTCATAGGCTCTTGCCGCACCCGTAGCAAGGCGGAGAAGGTCGCATTTTTCCTTAACGTCTGCCGTAGTGGGGTTGATCTTAACGGGGTGAATATCCTTGACTGTCTGTGGCTTTAATACGATATTCATTTCCGCACGCCCCTCTCCCATTGCCTCGGCTACTGATCTTGCACATCTGATAAGTCCCTCGCGGGAAAGATCGGAGGTTGAGCCGTAAACCGTTCTGGTTCCAAGGAAAGCACGGATGCCAACACCGGATACAGTATTATCTGCGATCGCATCTATTCTCTCGCTGAGAAGAGTTATTGTACCGTTTCTCGTGAGTTCCCAATAAACCTCGGCAAAATCTGCACCCGTCGAGGTTGCGACGCCGAGAATTTCTTCAAGTAATTTTGTTTCTAGCATTGTTTTTCTCCTTTTGCCCGAATTTCGGGCGCATTTTGATTTACATTATATCAAATAATACTTTATTATACAACCTTTTTGTGAATTTTTCTACCAAAACAACAAAATTAATGTAAAAAACTACCAAAAATATTGAGTTTCTTTGTTTTTTTGATCGAAAAATTAAAAATTGTTAAAAATGTCAAAATTTTTGTATTTTTTAAGTAAAATCTATTGACTTTTTCATACAAAGGGTGTAGAATAGTTACGCTAGTTTGTTTTTTCAACATTATTACATAAATGCAAATACAATCAAGACACAAGGAGGAACATCAATGAAGGAAGATTTGAGGGTTAGAAAAACGAAAAAAGCCCTGGCAAAAGCATTTATTTCACTTCTCGAGGAGAAGCATTTTGAGTCAATAACAGTTAACGAGTTATGTGAAAGGGCTACTATTCGTAGAGCTACCTTCTATAAACACTATACGGATAAATTCCATTTTCTCGCTTGCTTTACAAGATCTCTGCGTGATCAGTTTGACGTTAATTTCTGGGACTCCGACAAGCCGGATACCACGGCGGAATACTACGTTGAATACGTTAAGCGCGCTATATATTACATTGACAAGAGCGAGGGAATCATCAATAACGTATTAAATAGCGATCTCTTCCCCACTATGATGACTATTATTACAGAACAAAACTGCCGCGACACTTTGGAAAAGCTCAAAGGAAGCGTTGAGGCGGGAATGAAGCTTAACTGCTCCGTTGAAACCGCTGCTGCTATGCTGGCGGGCGGCGTTTCTACCACTATATACGTTTGGCTCCTTACAGGAAAGAAGAAGGATCCGGAAACTCTTGCAAACGAGATCGGCGCTATGATCCGCGCAAACATTCTTTCATAAATTTACATTAGTTATATATGAGCTGTCAGGTAACTTTACTTTGGTTGCGTGGCAGCTCTTTTTTGTGATGATCTTATTTTTTGCTATTTCTTTACATTTTTTAAGAAAAAATTATTGACCTTTTTCTAAAATTGTGATATAATCCCTAACGTACAAAAACTTAGAATTGTCAAAAAACGACTATTTTTTCCCGAAAAGAGGTGTGTGACGTGCCCGACGTTCCCGACGTTCCCTTGGTTAAAACTGAAGAACTACCCAGCGCCAAGACAGGTGTAAAACTCGCGGGTCACTCTCGCATCTTGGTAATCATTGAAAGGTAAAAAATCACAATTAAAAAGGAAAAAACAATGAAAAAGATTAATTTTGAGCCCCTAAAAAATTGGTGGGCAAAGGTTGATGCGTACCTTACAGAACGCAAAAGTATTGTAAAAGCTATTGGAATGGTTTGCTTCGTTGCAACCCTTATTGCAGCTTTGGTGCTAACCATAGTTGGCATTGTTAGAGTAAATCAGCCTATCGGTGACTATTCTTATGAACAGACTATCACAATGATAAGACAGTCAACTCCCGAGGATGAGGAGTACGATCCCGAGGCTGACACCCGCTGCCCCGTTGAGTTTGTAAGTGCTGACGGAGAGTATTCCGCTATCATCACCCTTACAATTGACGAGTGGGTTGCTCTTGGCGACGCCACTGAGATCGAGGGTCACCTCTACCGCGAGTCAGGCAGTGACAGATACGTTATTCTCTATCATAATGATGCATCCCTTTCCGAGATCAAAGCAGCAGTTAAAAACGTTTATGCTGACGAGGCAAACTACATATTCATCGTAGCGCTGGCTATCGTTCTTGTTTCCATCGCAGTTGGAATCATGCTGTTCTTCGGTAAGCACTTTACCCTTTACGAAAAGGTTTGGTTCCTCGGCATTATGATCCTCTCTGCGATCATCTCTATCATCGTTCCCGAGGAGGGACTTAACGGTGTTAGCGGTCTTTGGATCATGGCGCTCTACCTTGCAGACACGTTCCTTAACATCCTCTGTGAGCTTCTTATCTCCAAGCAATCCAAGTGGAACTTCATCGTTTCCGTATTTGTTGAGATCGTTGAGATCCTTTGCTGCATCGTTCTTGCATACAGATTTGCAACCATGGCAGTTACCCTCTTCTTCTGGCTCCCATGCGACATCGCAAGCTTTATTAACTGGAACAAGAAAAAGGATACCGATGACGAGGAGCTTACAAAGGTTAGAACCCTTAAGGGATGGCAGGAGATACTCCTTATTGCAGGTATCGTAGTTTGGACAATCGTTGTTGGTTACTTCCTCTCCGGACTTGATATTGCAACAGATCTCTTTGGCGGTAACGACACTATTGCTAACATCGTTTGCTACATTGACGCTTGCGCATCTGCAGTTGGTATCGTAAACGGCCTTGCAATTCTCTTCCGTTTCCGCGAGCAGTGGATCGCATGGTATATCTGCTCTATTTTCGAGATGATCATCAACATTTTCGCTCAACAGTGGGCGCTCCTTCCTCTCAAGCTTGGATACCTTACAAATACCACCTACGGCTACATCAAGTGGTCCAAGTACATCAAGGCTCATCCCGAGCTTATGGAAGAAAAAACCTTCTTCTGATATATCTTCAATTCTATAATAATGATATTGGGGCTACCGTGGCTTTTCGCGGTGGCCCCTAAAGTTTACAGTTTGGACACAAAATTATTATTATTATCATTATTATTATTGCATTACCATGTTTTTTATGATATAATAAGGGTACAAATCAAAAGGAGGCTACTATGAAAAAAGTATTACTATCTATCTTTGCTTTTACTCTTATTTTATTCTCCCTCACCTCGTGCAATCCATTTCATAAATGCGTGGCAGGAGAATGGACTGTTCAGCGCGAGGCGACCTGCGTTGAAGAAGGACTAAAGGTAAAAAAGTGCGTCGAATGTGGAAAAATTATGGAAAGCGAAGCGCTCCCTCTCACAGACCATGATTTAGGGCAGCTTACGTACGTTGAGCAAGAGGGTGTTACCAACTGCCTAGAGAAGCTCTATACAAAAAACTGCAAGCACTGCAACTACTCCGAGCCATATTATAACGTTCTCTCTCATAATTTTTCAAAAACCGTAGTACGTTCCACCTGCACGGAGCTTGGCTATGATAAGCTCACCTGCAAGAATTGCGGTTGGGTTGAGCTTTCTTACCATAAGAATTTAATAGCCCACAACTACAGGGACGAATACGTATCAGACGAATACGATCATTGGCACAAATGCAAGATGTGTGACGGTCCCAGCAAAAAGGAAAGCCATACCGAGGGCGATGACGGAAACTGTACTCTCTGCGGTGCAAAGGTTCTTCCATCTCCCGAGGTTCAGTATAAGCTCTCCGATGACGGAAGCTACGCTATAGTTGTCCGCTTGACCGGCGCCAGAACGAAAGTAAAGGTGGCAGCAGAGTATCAGGGCGTTCCCGTAACTCATATCGCGGACTCGGCTTTTGCCTACGTATCAATTCTGAATTGGGTATACCTGCCTGACACCATAACCCACATTGGTAAAGGTGCATTCAATACTTGCTCAAACCTTGACGGCATATCAGGCTTTGAAAACGTAAAATACATTGGTGACGAGGCTTTCTATATGTGTCACGAGCTTGATCTTACTGAAATACCCGCAAATCTTGAATACATTGGAAAAAACGCATTTTATTACTGTACCGACGCTACCTTTACCCATATTCCCGACAGCGTAACGTATATTGGTGACGGTGCATTCCATACCTGTGGCAAGCTTCAAGACGTTACTATCGGTGACGGCGTTACACATATCGGCAAAGAAACCTTCGCATTCTGCAACCTCCTTGGAACGGTAACTCTCGGAAAGAACGTAGCCTCCATAGGAGAGATGGCATTCTACTACTCGGGAATCAAGGAAATAATACTTTCAGACGTAATAACCACCATTGGCAAGAATGCCTTCGGCACCTGTCAATACATTACGAAAATCCACGTTGGAAAGAGCCTTGTGGACTTTGGTGACGGCTCCATAGCAAATAGCGGAAAACTGAAGGAAATCACGTTAAGTGACGAAAACGAAAACTTTACTTTACAAAATGGCATACTTTTGAGCAAAGACGGTACTCAAATGGTTTTAGTTCCTGTTGGAAACATCAGCGAGAATTTCACAATTCCCGACGGTGTTACCTCTATCGGTAAAAACGCATTTACCAACTGTCTTTCCATCAAGCAGCTTACAATTCCTGACAGCGTAAAAGTTATCTCCGAGTTTGCTTTCTACGGCTGTGATTATCTTGAAACAGTTAACATGGGCTCAGGAGTTGAAGAAATTCACAGAGCGGCATTCTCCTATTGCAGAGCTTTGAAAAGCATCACTCTCCCAAGCGGTCTTAAATTCATCGGCAACAGCGCATTTGCAGACACTAACATCACGACCATCGTTATTCCCGACAGCGTGACAACTCTTGAAGAATTTGCATTCGGCTCTTGCGACCAGCTGGCAAGCGTTACCATCGGCGCAGGTGTTACCGATATTCCCAAGGGATGCTTCGCATACTGTTATTACCTTACAAAGATCATCATTCCCGATAACGTAAAATCCATCGGCGAGCGCGCATTTGACAGCTGCTACGATTTAGTCAAGGTACATATTGGAAACGGTGTTATTTCCATAGGCGAAAAGGCATTCTATGAATGTAGCTCTCTCACGACGGTAGTGCTTGGTAAGAGTTTAACTGAAGTTAAAAACGATGCCTTCTACAACTGCAAAAAACTGTATAGAATATTCTGCCTCGGAACAGATGAGGACTGGAAAAATATCGTAATAGATAACGGAAATACCGAATTCACCTACGCTTACAGAAGATTCCATTATAGCGAGGAAAAACCCGAATCCGAAGGCAGATATTGGCACTATGATGAAGATGGAAATATCGTTATTTGGGAGCAGTAATTCTCAAATCAAGGAATATTCATAAGGATTCATAAAACAAATTAATAATAAGAAACTTCTATCACTTCAGAGAAAGCGGTCGCAAGGCCGCTTTTTCTTTTTGCTTTTTGAAAAGCACGAAATACTTGGCTTTTCCCTCTCGGTTGTTTTTCCTCGTGATAACTTTTTTGCCACTCTATAATATTTTTTATGTTTTTTGTCGGAAAATATTTACAAACGCTGAAATTCGTGGTATAATAAACTTGCTACACAATTCAATACGAATCACGGAAAAGGGCTCTCTTTATATCTAGGGGGTACTATACCCTTTTTCTCTTTTCTCTATGCCCACGATTTAAGTTTGGTAAAAATGCGAACTTCGCTTGGTGGGTGCAGGGGCTTTTTCCGCATTCGTTGAGAATTGTGTAGCGACGATTGAGGTTTGCGTTTTTCGGTGCGTCGGCTTCGGTCGGCGCACTTTTTGTTTGTCCGAAAATCTTTTGAAAGGAGAATTATTAGAGCGCAATCCATCCATCAAAAGTGTCGCATTTAGTTTTAAACCATTTATTGATTTTAAGGAGATTTTTATGTCTGACAATACAAAAAAATTCAATTCGTCCCTTCTATTACTAACCGTTGTTATTTTACTTTTGCTCCTAATTTATTTTTTAGCTCCAGAGGCTTTTGTTCCAATTACAAATGTTCTTTCTAATATTCCTGATGTACATATTATAAAATTTGATCAATCAATTACTGATGGTTTAGTTAGTCTCATCCCTAGCGTTGATAGCGAATCCTTTGATATCGCTGATGCGGTATTAAATATTGACGGTGACTATCTAATAGTATGTGCAATTCTACTAATAGTCTGTATCATTCTCACCTTCACAAAGATCAGACTTACAGTTATCCCGATTATCGTAATGGGAGCTTTACCATTCTTAGGTGCGATACGTGTTTTAGAAGAAACATTCAACTCTTTTGTTGCGGCTGGAGCTAACAATTGGCAAGCTGCAAGTCATATTTTTGTACCTATGTTTATCATCAACTTGGCCTGCATTGTTTGTGCAGCTATTCCGGCTATACTCGAATCTTGCCGGAACGGAGTTATAGATATCTTATTATGGACAGGATTCATGGTAGTATGTGGTATACTTGGAGTGATTTTCAGTATTATCCCCACCACAATCACTTTCCTTCTTCTTGTTACATTCAAAGCAACTTGGGCTATTTGGGCAGAATATATTTGCACCTTTGTTATTTGGGTCTTATCAGGAATTACATTTTCAAGAATAGAACCTGTGCAACAATCTTAATACAAAATCTCTGTATTTATGATTTGATTTTATCCATAAAGCGGTCGCAAGGCCGCTTTTTCTTTGTTTTTCCGGCAAGGCGTTGTCGTTCTTATAGCCTTTTTGAATGATCCGGCAAAAAATTTCATGATTTTATTAAAAAAATATTTACAAATTATGAAAAATGTGTTATAATTGGTCATGTGGTGCGCTTTTGGTGCGTTTTTTCTCGCCTTGGCGCGGCAACTTGGCTTTTTCGCCAACGAAAACTTACTTACCTAAAAATTTTAAGGAGAGAATTATGGACAAGCTGTTTGACACAAAAAAGCTTAACACCACGCTGATACTTTTAGCTGTTGTTATTGTTCTTTTGCTTTTAATTTATCTTATCGCGCCTGAGGCATTCTTCGCTATCACTGGCGTGCTTACAAATCTTCCCGAGGTACATATTCTTGAGCTGGACCAGTCGCTGACTGACGGTTTGATCAACCTTGTTCCCGGCATGGGTGACGGTGACGTTAATTTGGGCGGTGCCGTTCTTACTATCGATGGTGACTACCTCATCATCTGTATCGCCCTCATGGTTATTTGTGCCGTAATATCATTCTTCAGCAAGAGGCTTACCTGCGTACCTATTATCGCTATGGCAGCTCTTCCCTTCTTTGGTGCGCTTGGCACTCTGGCAGCAAGCTTTAAGGCATCCGTTGCGGCAGGCGCTACTAACTGGCAGGCTGCAGGCTCTGTTTTCCTTCCCTTCTTGCTCATTAATTTCGCTTGCATCGCATGTGCATCTATCCCCTATTCTATCAGCATCTTGCGCGAGGGCTATGACAAGCTGAACGTTTTCTATTGTATCGGATTTGCGATAGGAATTATTTTGACCTTCGGACTTGTCAGCCTTATTCCTACTCTCATTGCCTTCGTTCTTATGGGCTTCCTTCAGTGGACTTGGACCATTTGGGCGGGTTATATCATCATCGTCAGCCTTTGGGGACTTGGCGGAATTGCAATTGCTTTTACCGAATAATTTGAGGTTATATTAGAAAAAGCGGTCTTTACGACCGCTTTTTTGTTGCCTTTTTGGCTTTTTAGTTTGATTTTTGCTTAAAATTGATTACTTATTTGAATCGATGTGTGGCATATAGGCTTTGAGATAATCAAGGCCGGAGAATATGGTTGTGAAGGTCATAACTGCCATGCAGATATAGGAGAGAACGTGCCACTCGGTAAAGAATGGATGAGGGATCATAGGCTCGATAATGAGAACTACTGTGCCTACCATCTGTGACACGGTCTTGATCTTTCCAAGGATAGATGCCGCTACAACAATGCCACTCTTTCCTGCTACAACAAGGCGCAGGCTGGTTACTGCAAGCTCGCGAAGAAGAATAACGAGTACTACCCAAACGAAGATGAGCGCCTGTAACTGCTCGCCGCGAAGGATCATCCAGAGGAGAATGGTTATCATTGATGCAAGCACCATGAATTTGTCTGCAAGGGGATCAATGAACTTGCCGAAATCGGTAACGAGATTATATTTTCTCGCGATCTTGCCGTCGAGCATATCCGTCAGAGCCGTAAGGCCATACACGATAGCAGGAACAATGAATCCCCAGATAAGAATCTCTCTCATAAAGATTAGTGTCGCTACAAAGATAGGTACAAGGCATACTCTTATAAGTGACAGCGTATTTGGCACGTTTAGTGATGTCTTTTTCATTTTTGTTATCTCGCTTTCTTCGCAAAATGCGACTTAATTAGTGAGTTTTGTAAAGTTTGATTTTCTTTTTGTGTATTTTATGCTAGTTCGCCGATCAGATCATAATCGAGAGCCTCTGTGATTTCCACGTCTATAAAGCTACCGGACTCGATGCCTTTATCAGCCTTGAAATATACTCTGCCGTCAACGTCAGGCGCGTCTGCAAAGGATCTTGCGTAGTAGACCTCTGCCACCTCGTCATAGCCGTCAACAAGCACGGTGAGAGTTTTTCCGATATTTTCCGCGATCTTTTCTTCGTTTACCGTGAATTGGGTCTGCATGAGAATATCATATCTGTCCTGCTTCGTTTGCTCGTCAATAACTCCGTCAAATTCAGCTGCGGCAGTCCCCTCCTCGGGAGAATAAGTAAATGCGCCGAAACGCTCGAATTTCGCCTCTTTTATGAACTCGCAAAGCTCTGTGAAGTTCTCCTCGCTCTCCCCGGGAAAGCCGACCATTGCCGTGGTACGAAGAACAATGCCGGGAACCTCTCTGCGAAGCCTTTTTACAGCATCCTTGATAAGAGCTGTGCCGCCGTGGCGATTCATTCTTGTAAGAACGCTATCGGAAATGTGCTGGATTGGAATGTCCATATACTTCACGAGGCGCGGGTTATCGCGAAGCTCTGCTATCAGCTCGTCAGTGATCTTATCGGGATAGCAGTAAAGGAGCCTGATCCATGGAATTGACGTGTTTTTGGTTATCTCGCGAACAAGCTCTGCAAGAGCATATCTGCCGTAAAGATCGAGGCCATATCTTGTGGTATCCTGGGCAATGAGGTTAAGCTCCTTTACACCCATAGCATCAAGATCCTTTGCCTCTGCCACAATATCCTCTATGGTTCGGGAGCGAAGTCTGCCGCGGATTAGGGGGATTGCACAGTAGGTGCATCTGTTGTCGCAGCCCTCCGCGATCTTCAGATAAGCCGTATGAGGCTGGGTAGTAATTATTCTTTCGCCCCCAAGCACCGACTCCTCCTTATCGCGGAAAGAGGTATATTTTTCCCCGCGCATAACAGCCTCGCAAGCATCGGCAATATCGCAAAGGCTTCCAACACCTACAAGCGCATCTATCTCCGGTAGCTCGTCCATCACTTCATTGCGATAACGCTCCACAAGGCAGCCTGTTGCTACTATATGTTTACATTTTCCGTACTTTTTAAGCTCTGCGGCATCAAGTATATTATCGATAGATTCAGTTTTTGCACTCTCGATAAAGCCGCAGGTGTTAATAACTATGATCTCTGCCTCCTCCTCGTTTGGGGTGATCTCAAATCCCCTGTCGTGAAGGTTTTTAAGCATTACCTCGGTGTCCACAAGATTCTTTGAGCAGCCGAGGGATACAAATCCAACCTTTGTCATATCTTCATCCTTTATTTAAGTAGTCTTGAAAATTTCTCTCGGTATTTCACCACGTAAAGGCGGATAAGCGTTCTGAGAAACAGGTCGTACATAATGAAAGCTACGTTTACCAGCACCCAGAAAAGAATGCGCATACCGATAGAATCGTCCTCGAAAAACGGAATACCAAGTATCTTTTCCATTCCGAAAGCCAGGATAGCAACCACGGCATTTATGTAAAGAAGTTTTACAATTATCCAGGACCAGCTTGGCAGTCTTTCGATATACGCCTTCAATATCGGATATATTCCGAAGATGAGAAAATACTCTATCCAAAGGGCGCTACCCGGAAAGATCAGCGCGGTTATCACAGTGGTGCATATCCACACGAGGAAGTGATAGGGCTTGCCTATCTCCATAAACACGAATACCACAAAGAGTGACACGATAGCTCCCATAGTCAGATCAAGGGTGTCTATCACGGCTCCGAGGGACATCAGCACAACGCCCAAGGCGGTGAGCATAGCTGATATGGTTATTTTTTTAGTTTCTCGCATCATAAGCAAGGAATAAGATCACCGCCAAGGCATTCGCAAAGGCAGTCCATACAGATAAGATTTGAGATGCAGTCACAAACGTCAGCCTCTCGGGTTCTGCGATAGTCCCTGCCGCCATAATAGGTGCTACCGTAAGAATTTGCGCCGTGGTTGAACATTTCCTTTGCCTTTTGGTATTCCATGTTACCCGGCTCCATGTTGCAGGCTATCTCCAGCTCACGCATAGCGTCGTTTACCCTACCCTGACGAACGAGGATAACGCTGTAAAGATAGTGCCATTCTGCCACGCGATCACCCATGGGGATCTGACCTAGAAGCCTTGCAGCCTCGTTAAATCTTCTTGAATTTATAAGTCTGCGGATATTTGCGTAATCGGCAGATCCACCGCTTTCCTCTCCGCTATATGACTCATAATAGGTTCCGCCGCCCGTGTAAGCTCTGCCACCCGCCTGGCGCATACGCTGTATCTCGTCGTAAGCGGCATTTATCTCCTGCATTTTCTCGTTGGCAAGATCCTTTAAGGGGTTATCCTCCCCGTAATTGTCCGGGTGATATTTTCTTGCCAGATTTCTGTATGCAGTTTTAATTTCTTCATCCGTTGCGCTTCTTGAAACGCCTAAAATTACATATGGGTCTTTCAAATTTTTTCTCCGTTCTTACATTCAGCCCCGCACTCCTTCGAGTAGTCCCGATCAAGGAACGAGATCCTCTCTACAAGTCCAAGGTAAATTATGTTTTTGATAATATTCTCAATAGTCCCGCGCCCCTCAAATGGCATAAGGTCCACTGCAAGCTCAATATTCTTACATTCATGGATGAGGGCGCATTTTATGCTCTCGCGATTTTCAGGAGTAAGATCCTTTCCGTCATAGGAGAGAACGTAAGGATTATAGCTTCCGCTTTTTCTATCCTTATAATAGTCCTCCGCTGCATCTGCCGCATAAATAAATCTGCCGAGAGCCGAGCCACATTGGTATGTAACCACCCTGTCGCTGCCCGAAAGTCCAAAGGCAAATATCTCACCGAGAAGCTCACCAAAAAGCTTTGCCGGCAGATCAACGCTCATAACCTTTTCCCTCTCAAGCTCACTTATAGCATCGAGCTTTTCTTTTGCAATAGCCTCAAGCTCTGGCAGACCGGAAAGTGATACCGCGTGGGAGGCTATAGGACTGACGGCCCCTGCCAAAATCCGCTTCCCTGCCTTCTCGTCTGCAATATCGTCCCGCAGCTTGTAATAGGTCAGGACTGCAAAGGCTTTTGCCGTGTATATCAGCGCGTCATTTTCGTTCAGCATGGGGCGTTTTTTCACAGGATGAACTATGCATCGCCGCTTCTCGGCACCTATCTGTTCTGCCGGAATGTAAAGCATTCTGACCAATGCTAAAAACACGCTGTCATAAGAGAGAGTAGCCTTTGATAAAGCTCCCGTATGTGCGCCCATGGCACGGCAGATACCGCAATACGTTGCGCGATAAAACTCGTATTCCTTTACGCGAAGCTCCGCCGAAAACGGCTTTACGTAACCAAACATACACCCTCCTTAAAAAATATTATATATTATTATAGCACAAAGATTTCCGTTTTGGTAGTCTTTTGATGAATTTTCAAAAAATGTTTACATAAACCGCGAAAATTGCCATCGGTGTGAGATCTTGCCTTTAAGTTATAGGTAGATTTTGTTTTTTCGAAAAAAAGTTTTTAAAAACCTCTTGACATTTTTTGATGAATGATTTATAATACAGTGTACGGCTTTGGAGTCGTAGCCTAAACTGCGCCCATTTGCCAAAAGGAGGTATAACGATGAAGCTTGATTTAAGACCACTGCTTGCCGGTGACAGAATGCTTGAAATCGATTACGAGCTGCCCATTGTTGTAGACTCCGAGGACATCGGAAGCTTTCTTTTTGGTGTCGGTTTTCCTTCTCCCATGAAGGTTAGGGGTGATATTACCAACACTGCCGGATATATGCGAATGGCTCTTGATGCAACGCTGCTCTACCAGGCTGAATGCGCAAGATGCTTAACACCCGTTTCCGGAGAGTTCACCTTTAGTCTTGAGAAAACCGTTGCTACGAGAGAACTGCTTGACGGTATCCCAGAAGATAAAATAGACGATTACGCGATCATCGAGGACGGTTTCCTTGATATCGACCAGCAGATATATGATCAGCTGGAAATGGAGTTCCCCTCAAGATTTTTGTGCAGCGATGACTGCAAGGGACTCTGCCAAAGATGCGGAAAGAATCTGAACGAAGGTTCGTGCGACTGCGGTAAGGATGATATTGATCCACGCCTCGCCCCTCTTAAGAAGATTCTGGAAGAAATGAAGAAAAACGAAAATAAAAATTAAAATAACATAGAGATATGCCGTGAGGCAGCTCATTTCAGGAGGTAAACAACAATGGCAGTACCAAAGAGAAAAACTTCTCATGCGAGAAAAATGAAAAGACGTTCCAGCGTTTGGAAGCTTGCAACTCCCACTAACATCGTAAAGTGCCCTCAGTGTGGCGAGCCTATCCTTGCATACCGTGTTTGCAACAACTGCGGTTACTACAAGGGTGTTGAGATCGTTTCCAAGAACGACAGCGAAGCAAAGTAATTTTGCAAAAAAGAAAGCGTCCGAAAAACGGACGCTCTTTTTTTATTCTTATTCAATTATGATTTCTCCATCTGTACAGTAAATTATACGAATGCCGGAATCTTCATTCCATGAATCATGCTTTTCAATACTGTTCCACTGCTCCATCGTGCCGTAAAATACGATACTCTCAAGAGAGGAACAATTTTTGAAAGCACTGTTATTTATTTTGGTGACGGACTCAAAAATCGTTACAGATTTTAGAGATGTGCATTTAGTGAACTGATAATTGTAGATGATCGTTACGTTGTAAGGGATTTCTATTTTTTCAAGTGAACTGCAACCGTAAAACACCGAATCGCCTATTCCCATTACAGTATCGGGAATATCAATTTCGGAAAGAGATTTACATTCACTAAAGGCACTGGAAGAAATGCTGATCAAATACTTTGGAAGAACCACGTTTTTTAGCGACTTACAACCGTAAAATACCCGCGATTCAATGCTAATAATCGAATCAGGTAAAGCGATTTTTTCAAGTGCCACACATTCAGAAAAAGCACTTGAACCTATGCTGGTCACCGAGTCTGGAATAGATATATGTACAAGGGACTCGCAACACTCGAATGCATTATAGCTTATGCGTGTTACACTATTTGGAATATATACGTTCTCTAGCAGAGCGCAGTATGCAAACATATATTCTTCTATAAAAGTTACAGAAGATGAAATTCTCACACTTCGAAGTGCCTCACACCTTGAAAATGCACTGTGTTCAATGTCTTCAACGGTATCAGGGATCACCATATCAGTGAGGTGCGGACTGTGTGAAAACGCATACGTAGAAATCCCGGTAACAGAACTAGGGATATCAAACGTTTTATCCTTCTTGCCTATTGCATACTGTATTAAGATTTTACCGTCTTTGCTGTAAAGATTTCCGTCGATAGACTTGTAGTTTTCATTTTCTGGAGATACGTCTATTTTTGTCAAGGACTTACAACCCGAAAATACGGTGCCGCCGAGCCAACTTACAGAACTTGATATTTTTACGCTTTTAAGTGCTTCACAACCAAAAAATGCCCTGTTACCGATTGATATTACAGAATCCGGAATAACCACATTTTCAAGAGAATTACAAATGGAGAAAGCGCTATCTCCGATTTCAGTTACAGAGCTTGGAATAGTAACGTTATTCAAAGAAATACAAATGTCAAAAGTGCCTGTTTCAATTTCCTTTATCGTGTCAGGGAGAGTAATACTTTTAAGAGATCTGCAATTACCGAAGGCATATCCACCTATCTTTTTTACATTATCAGGAATGTCTATAGTAACCAAAGACTTGCAATTTATAAAAGCAGAGTAACCGATTTCTATTAAGGTTTTCGGAATAATAACGCCGTAAAATGAGGTACAATCTCTGAAAGCCCATTCTCCAATAGCAGTAACAGGTAATCCATTATAGCTATCAGGAATAACAATTATTTCATCAACACAGCTTCCAATTCCAACAACGGAATAACCTGCACCATCATCGTTTAGCGAAAACAGAAGCCCATCTGAAAATTTTTCCGGAACCTTTTCTGTACCATCACCCGAATTCTCACCATCATTTTCGCCAGAGCTCTCACCAGAATCACCGCCAGGCAATTGCTCTATACCGTCGTCCGGCTCTTCTTCTTTGCCATTATCAACATTATCGTTCATATCGTCATTGGAATCAGGACCGTTGTTTTTATTGGGCAACGTAATTTCACAACTAACCATGTTAAAAATCATGATTAGCAAAATCAACATCATAAATATATTTTTCACAATTATTCTCATACAAACTCTCCCTAATTGTAAATTTTAAAAATTCTACTCCATTATAACACAAAGAATATGTAATGTCAATAATACAAACAACGGTAGCCGGGCATTATAAAATCAAACTTTTGGCACCACAAAAAGATGGAAAATGTTGATTGTAATTTTTTTTATTTTTTTTGCAAAAAGGTATTGACATTTAATTTTCTTTGTGTTATAATATTAACCGTCACGGACGCTGGTGTGGCTCAATGGCAGAGCAGCTGATTTGTAATCAGCAGGTTGTTGGTTCGACTCCGATCACCAGCTCCAGGGGGAATTCCCGAGCGGCCAAAGGGGGCAGACTGTAAATCTGTTGTCACTGACTTCGCTGGTCCGAATCCAGCTTCCCCCACCAAACAAGAAACCGACCTATGTGGTCGGTTTTTTGTTTACTTATAAGATCAGACTTGGACCGATCGGTTGGGATCGAGGATGATGACGTAAATTATCTGCACTGCAAAATTATAAATCTCTCAACGCAGCCTCAAAACCTGCATATTTGACAACAATAATTTACAAAATACGGCATTATCCGAACATATATGAATAACAAAAAAGAAAAAGGAACTTAAAAAATGAAGATTTCAGACATTTGTGAAATATTAAAAGTCGAGCTGTACGACAACGGATACGAATACGGATTTGCCCTGAATGGTAAGAAATACAAGCCTGATATGAGCGGTGGATTTGATGAAAATTATTACCGCCTTTCCATGACGGAATATCTTGTTCAATCCCCCGAGGTTACCATGAAAGAAAAGATCGGAACTTGCGTAGACGCAGTTTTGGTAATGAGAACAAAGCTCTCGGAAATCGGCATTTCATCTAAAATTTGGCTGCTTCATCACAAGGCAAAAAACAAGGTTCACACTATACTCACCTTCTCTGCCGAGGAGAAGACTGTTTATCTTGAGCTGACTCCAAAATCCGCCAAGCCTTGGTACGGAAAGGAAATCATATATGACAGCGAGGATGCGCTGGTTGGTGAATACGCAAAAAACGGCTTTGAAGTTCGGGAGGTCACCGACGAAATTAAAGTAGGAGAGCCGCCTCACGTTTTGCTTAATGCTCTGAATAGTAATTGAATTTGCTTTTAGGAAGATACCGCCCTTGCTCGGGCGGTGTTCTATTAATTTTGCTTTCTGATGATTCTTTGACTGAAAATATCTGAAAATGTCGTGCAGGCTGAATTAATTTTCTTTCATTTATGAAATAATAAGTATATGACTATTGACATTTCGCATAAAAAAGTGTAAAATATATGTGCATCAGGCAGGTGCAAACTCAATTAAATATCTCAACTTATGGGGCCGCAATGGTTTCGACAGGGATTAGGAGATATGATAAGCGTGGCGGGCTGGATAATCCCGTTATAATGTCCAACCTTAAAAATAAACGACAACAATAAAGTTGCTCTTGCAGCGTAAGCTGTGACGCGGCACTAATGCCGCCCGTACCGTGAGAGAGGACTACGGCTCTCACCGTGCGTCAAATCAGTAGTGAACATGAACCGAGATTTCGCTCTTGTATCGGTCATGCATAAAAGGGCTACCGAGATGAAAGCCTGTTGTTCGGCGCTCGGCTTCGGGAAATTCTAATAGATCAACTGCCCACGGAGAAAGTTATGTTGAATGGTTTTTGGACACGGGTTCAATTCCCGTCGGCTCCACCAAAAAATACTGCAGAAAAGGATACATTTTCTGCAGTATTTTTTTATCCAAGTCGCAGACTTGGTATATCATCGCCGCAAGGCGTATATCATCACGCTTTAGCGTGTATATCATCACCGAAGGTGTATTTCTCTGCGACTTGATGATATACAAAACTTCGTTTTGATGATATGCAATTTCTGCGAAATTGATGATATACAAGGCTCACGCCTTGATTTAAGTTAGATTTTGTGCTATAATATTACTAGAGAGGTGATATTATGTCAAAAAACTATTTATTAATATATTCAGAACAACTCGCAACCGACATAGAAATGCTTTGTCAAAGCATAAAAGCTCCGTCAAATACTTTGTTCCAAATCCGCAAAAGTTCAAGCAGTGTTTATGCCAATATCCGTGAGGCAAATTATGGTCAAAGTAAAGCAGACATGCTTTCAAAATTTGAAATAGCACTCAAAGAATGTAGTGAAACAGAAGGCTGGTTGCAGCTATTGTTTAATACAAATGATATAGATGAATATACATACAAAAATCACCGAAATCTATGTGGAAGAATCAGACGAATGCTGATTTCAAGCTGTAAAACACTCAAGGAGGCTTCAAAATGAAAAAGGTTTTAAACAAAATCTTTACTTTGATATTATCGGTGATTAGTTTGGGAACATTCCTGAATGCTTTATCTATCTTCGCTTCCTACTATATAGATGCGTTGGGATACGCATATCGCAGTGATAAAGTTGTTCATGATGCATATGCGTTTGGTATAATTGCTGTGCTTTTAATCGTTTTTGTTTTAACATTGATAATTCTAGCGATTTTTAGTAAAAATAAGCGCACGGGTATAGTTTCAAAATTCATTTTAGTAGCAATTTTTATTTTATCTATCTGTGCCTTTTTAGTAGGTCTTAATATGTTGCTGGTTAATGGTTCAAATGGTTGTTCATATACAGAAGATATTGAAAATTATGTAAATACCGACAACGATGACTTTAGGATATCATATTTTCCTGAAGAAATAACAGACCAAATGACTGTTGTGCAATACTCATATTATCAAAAAAGCATTGATACACACAACCGCGATATATATCTTGAGGTTAAATTTAAAGATGTCGAAACAATTGAACAGTATTTATTCATTGCAAAAGAAGCATTCTCTGATATCGGATATATAGAATATCAAAATCCGTATGATGCCTCTTATACCGATATTATAAAAAATACATGGGTTCTCTATTCAAGTTCTAAAGGTGGATTCGCATCTATTATCCAATTTGAAGACCACGAAGAATATAAGTATGTCAATATGGTATATCAGTCAATCTCGTATTCATATGAAGAATTGACTATAATATACAATTATACGGATATAGGCGACGATATAGAGATTGGACATGATCCTGACTACGGAAAATTCTACCCTAAATATCTTGAAAAATTTGGCGTGCAGCATGACCCTAAAAACAACTTTGAATATAGATACTTAGAAAACTAATGGAAGTTTTTATCGTCCGCGGGCTGTATAAATGCACCTATTCGTTAAAATTGAACCCATTTTTGCAAAAATGCCCCCCCACATTAATAATTTGCACCCATAGGGGTCAAAATGAACCCATTAGGATTTTGTATCCTTTTCATAGCCCTTTCACAAACAAAAAAGAGGTGTCTTTGAAGTGAACCCCGTTTAGTTCACTTGCGCACCTCTTTTTTTGTTTTCGGAGTCTCGGAATTGACCCGCTCGCGCACGCCAATGCAAAAGAAACAGAACAAATCACAAAACCTGCTATGCCTCTGTAACAGATAAAACGCGCGAATACGGGGGCAAAACACTGCCCTCGCCGCTTCCCCGTGGGAAGCCTTGTCTGGCGAGGCAGATTCCCGGAGGCTGAAACAAAATATTCCTAAATTGCTTTTTTGACACCACTTCAGCGCCCTCTTGCCAACGACCATGTATTGTTCCTATGAATTAGTTCATATGTATTAGCTCATATGTGTTAGTTTTAATTCGCTGTTTTTTATGCAATTTTTGTGTTTTTTTATTCTTACAATATGCGCAGGCGCTGTGTTTTCGCGTGCGCGAGGGTGCGCAAATCTTTTTATTGACATTTGTTATGCTTTGTGGTAGAATACTGTTAAGAGAGTTTTCTCGCAAAAATTCTGATGAATTATTACTTTTCGTCAAGGAGGCTTGGGTTATGGAACAGGTTTACGTTCGCACGGGCGATGGTGCGCGTGAGTTTTTGGATAGGGTCAACGGTCTGCATGACGGCTACATTATTTCGGTTGATTATAAGCACAACGGCATTGAGATCTCCGATGATGGATACGATTTTTACCCTGACCGTACGGAGCTGAAGCTTTCTGTGCTGGTGACCAGCATCGGGGATACTATTGTGGAGATGACCTTTTCCGGTGTTCGGGATTGGCGCATCAGCAATGAATTTGACGAGATGCTTGAGGCTGCCATCTTCTTCGACAATCACGGGCAGGTGGTTTGGTATGACGATGCCGGCTGCGGCTATGACTACCGGAGCTGCGGCTCTTACGTTGTGGCAAAGGAAATGTGCTGGAGGATAGTTGAGATCTGATTTTGCTTGATAAGTGCGTTTTTGCAAATGTTTATTTGCATTTTTGTGTATTCAGGACTATAAACGTTCGAAATTAATTTGAAACCATTTTAGTAAAAATATAAATAAATATAGGAGGCAACAAAATGGGAAACTTTGTAAAAAAACTTTTAGGCACTATAGCTATCATCCTACTGATCGTTCTTGTGATAGCTGCTGCCATTATCGGCTGGGGACATTATTTCCGTAAGAACTACGAATTTGATGCTCCTAGAAGCATTGTTCGTGTTGACGGTGGAAACACCGTTATTGCAGAGGGCAAGGCTCTTTATGATGAAAACGGCGACATTTTCGAGATTCGCGGCGTAAACTTCGGCAACCTCTTTATCGCAGAGGGCTGGATGACAGTTAACTCCGTTGGCGCAAAGCTGAATGATGACGGCACATTTGCAAAGGTTAATGAAACCGGCATTGTTGAAGAATACGAGGAAATCTATCAGGAGGAGATGGATGCCATTCTTGCAGGTAGATTTACCGACAGCGAAATTGAGGCGCTGAACGACGCTTACTTCTACTCCTACTGCACAGAGCAGGACTTCATCAACATCAAGGAGATCGGATTTAACACGATTCGTCTTCCTATGTACTACCGCAATTTCCTTTCCACTCACGACAGATACAGACTGACCGACGAGGAGCTTTGCGCACAGATCGATTTTGCTACTTATGAATTTGATTTTGAGAAGCTCGACTGGTTCCTTGAGATGGCGCAGAAGCACGGTCTTAAGGTTATTATAGATATGCACGGCGTTATGGGTGGTCAAAGCGGCTTTGAGCATTGCGGAACCCGTGACATTGATTTCTGGGACAACGAAGATTATATCAAATTTATGTGCAACCTTTGGGAAAGAATCGCTCTCCACTACAAGGAAGAGATGCCAGAGCTTTCTCCCACTATTCTTGCATACGACCTTGTAAACGAACCTACTAACAGAAACGAGGTAGGCACAGGTCCTAAGCAGTGGAAGGTTATGAACGAGATGTACAAGGCTATCCGTAAGGTTGATAGTGAACACGTTATCTCCATTGAGGGCGTTTGGTTCTTCCTTTCTCTCCCCTCTCCCGACAAATATGAATGGGAAAACGTTCTTTATCAATACCACATCTATAACTGGGATTGGCTTGGCGTTCCCAACTGGCTCTATTACGATTTC
Organism: Eubacteriales bacterium; assembly: GCA_045589435.1. Lineage (GTDB taxonomy): Bacteria > Bacillota > Clostridia > Oscillospirales > CAG-272 > UBA1740. The sequence continues at coordinate 69,965 of JAZNPB010000048.1, forward strand.
ATGTATGCACAGCTCTCCGTTAGCGATTTCGACGTTCCAAAGTTTGTTGGTGAATTTAACTTCTTTGATAAAGACGCTGCATGGCAGGAATATCTCGACCTCTACGATCAGACAGGTCTTGGCTGGACTATCTGGAGCTATAAGATCGTTTCCGTTGGTTGGTGGGATACCTCTTGGGGTATGTGCGTTAACAAATTAAACCTCGAGAACAAGGGCGTTGAAAACCAGGCAGACTATCAGCTCAAGCTTGACCTCAGAACTGCAACCTACGAAGAAATTTACGAGGCTTGGTCAAGCCAGCAGACCGACACCACTCCTGACGTAATCGAGGAGGATGAAGGCAGATACGGCGTTTACAGATTCAATAATGAATCACAAACTGTAAGAAATATCAAAGAATACTTTGAGAGGCTTAACGCTAAAAAAGAGCAATAAACCTGGATTATGAAAATAATACTTTACAAAAAGGTAATATTATGATTAATATTGAAAAGCTCATAGAGGAGCTTACTCTTGAAGAAAAGGCGTGTTTGCTCAGCGGACATAAGTCATGGCACACTAATAAAGTACCAAGAGTAGATCTCCCATCTATATTCTTAACAGACGGCCCACACGGTCTTCGCAAAAAGAGAGAGGACTCAAAGGAAACGGGCCTTGGCGAAACGGAATACTCCACCGCCTTTCCTACAGCAGTTACCTCCGGCTCTACATGGAACCGCCAGCTTATCTACAAGATGGGTGAGGCCATGGGCAAGGAATGTAACTTCTATAACGTGCATCTCATTCTCGGCCCTGCAGTTAATATCAAGAGAAATCCTCTTTGTGGCAGAAGCTTCGAATACTTCTCCGAGGATCCCCTTATTGCAGGTCTTGCAGGTGCATCTCTGACTCGCGGAATTGAAGATCGGGGCGTTGGCACTTCTGTTAAGCACTACGCTTGTAACAACAATGAGGAAAACAGATATTTCGGCGATTCCATAGTTGATGAGCGCGCATTCCGTGAGATTTATCTCAAGGGATTTGAGCACATCGTTAAGCTAGGCAAGCCTGCTACCCTTATGTGCGCTTACAACAAGGTCAACGGCGAGTACGCATCGGAAAACAAGAAGCTGCTGACGGATATTCCCCGCGGTGAATGGGGCTTTGATGGTCTTATCATGTCCGACTGGGGTGCTGTTAATGACAGAGTTGCAGGTCTGAATGCAGGACTTGATCTTGAGATGCCCGGCGATATTTTACATAACAATCAGATGATCATTGATGCTGTTCGCGACGGTAGAATTACCGAGGATACGCTGAATACTGCGGTAAGACGAGTTCTTACAATGGTGAAAAACGGCATTGAAGGGGCAAGAGAACAGGAAAATCCCCTTGAGGAGGACTCCATTCTTTCGGGTGACATCAGCTGCGAGGGTGCGGTGCTTCTGAAAAATGAAAACGGCGCGCTTCCCCTTTCCGACAAGGGCAACTATTTCGTTGTTGGCGAGATGTTTGAAAAAATGCGCTATCAGGGCGCGGGCTCTTCCCTGCTCCGTCCATCAAAGCTTATTACACCCGAGATGGCATTTGATAAAGCAGGTATAGATTACAACTATGAAAAGGGTTATAACGCAAGTAACCCTAAGGTTGACGAAGGACTCATGGCCATCGCTCTTGAAGGCGCGCAAAAAGCGGACACAATTCTCTTCTTCGGTGGACTTACGGAGGATGCGGAGAGCGAAGGCTTTGATCGCGAGAATATGCTTCTTCCGAAGAATCAGAGAGTGCTGCTTGAGGCTCTTTGCAAGCTCGGAAAGAAGGTAATTTTCGTTATGTACGGTGGCTCACCCGTGGAGCTTGACTGTGCGGAAGGGTGCGACGCCATCCTTAATATGTATCTTCCCGGACAGGAGGGCGGACGCTCTACATACCAGCTTCTCTTCGGTGAAAAATGTCCATCAGGACGACTTTGCGAAAGCTGGCCCTATCATTACTCCGACGTTCCATTCGGTGCAGAACTTGCTAAAACGACAAATGATGTTTACAAAGAGAGCATTTTTGTGGGGTATAGATACTATACCACATTTGGTGTTCCCGTGAGATATCCATTCGGCTACGGTCTTTCATACACCGCCTTCAGCTACCGCAACATGAGCCTTGAAAGAGGCGACGGAGGCTTTACTGTGCGAGTTCTTGTAAAGAATGATGGCGCGGTTTTGGGCAGCGAGGTAGTGGAGCTTTACTGCGAGGCACCGAAGACCGAATTTGTAAAGCCACTGCGTGAGCTTCGCGGATTTGAGAAGGTGCAGCTTGCTCCCGGCGAGGAAAAAGAGGTTTCCATTTTCGTTCCTACCGATAATATGAAATACTATGCTGACGGTGCTTGGCGACTTGAAAACGGTACATACAAATTCCAGCTCTGCCGTGATGCCAATACGGTTATTTTGGAGGAAAGCGTTGATATCTCCGATGGTGAGGTGCTTCGTTCACCCGACGCCGTACGCAACCTTTACACAAGCCACGAAAAGTTCCTGTCTATTACGGAAAGTGACTTCGAGCGGGTTATAGGCAGACCTATTACCCTGAAAAAGACAGCGCGTCCATACGACCTTAACACTCCTATGCGCGAGTTTGAAACCTTTGGCGGTAAGTTATTCTTCGGTGCCATTATCTTCGTATTCAAGAGCATTTTGAAGATGAACTCCCTTGCCAAAGACAGCCCCGACAAGGAAACAAAGATGAAAAATACTTATTTCGGAATGAGAACTATTCAGGCTATGAGCATCCGTTCCCTCTCCTTTGCCAGCGAGGGTATGCTCTCACACAGAATGGCACTGGGTATTGTGGATATTGCAAACAACAAGTTCCTTCGAGGACTGTGGAAGCTTATCACTCCCGAAAAGTGCGTAAAGCTGCCAAAGTGATTTTTGGCAAGGCTAATTTCACCTTACAGTATAAGAATTTTTTCATTTACAATATAAGAATTAATTTTCATCTATAATAGAAGAATTAATTTCCATTTACAATAGAAAAAGAGAGGTGCAAGCCTCTCTTTTTTGCTTTATTTTCTATTCAGCTCTTGTTTTTCAGGTGGCGCTTACTTAAGTTCCGTCAGCCTTTGTTTCGCAGGTGGCGCTTGATCTCCGTGATAAGCATATTATATGCTACGGGGTTTTTGCCACCCTCGGGAATGATTATATCCGCGTGCTTTTTAGACGGCTCAACGAATGCCTCGTGCATGGGTTTTACAGTTGTAAGATACTGCTTTACCACGCTATCCAGAGTTCTTCCGCGCTGCTTTACGTCACGGGTGATTCGGCGAAGAATACGCACGTCAGCATCCGTGTCTACAAATATTTTTACGTCAAGCTTTTCAAGCAGCTCCTTATCCTCAAAAACAAGAATACCCTCAAGGACTACTACGGGAGTTGGTTCAACGTGGCGAACCTCCTCAGAACGGTTATGTATTTTGTAATCGTAAATGGGTGAATCTACCGCCTCTCCGCGCTTAAGGCTATCTACGTGCTTATGGAGAAGCTCCTTATCAAAAGCGTCGGGATGGTCATAGTTAAGACTGGCTCTCTCTGCAAGGGGAATGTCATCGTGGCGTTTATAATAGTCGTCATGGCGAAGCATGCTGATCTCGTTTCCAAAATGTCTTGCTATGTTTTTTGCCAAGGTGGTCTTTCCTGAACCTGTACCGCCTGCTATTCCGATTACAATTACTTCCATTTATTTCTTTTCCTTTTGATTATCTTTTTATAAAGTCTTGCTTTTGACTATTTTGATTTACATTTTTAAGGGTTTTAGCGAATTGTTTTGTAAATAAGCTTTCCAACCTCAACGTGTTCATCACTTATAGAGACAGCACCGAGGAACTTATTTTCCGCATCCTTGATAGCTGTGCCGTTGTTGGTATGGAGGACTGCAAGGGTGTCACCAACCTCAACTCTATCGCCAAGCTTCTTTACAAGAACGATACCTGCGGAATGGTCGATCACAGAGTCCTTTGTTTCTCTGCCTGCGCCAAGGATAACGGAGGATACGCCTATTTCCTCTGCATTCATTTTGATTATGTAGCCTGCCACAGTAGCCCTTACCTCATGCTTTATAGAGGACTCGGGCAAGAGGGAGGGATTTTCTGCCAAGGTCTTATCTCCTCCTTGGGCAATTATCCATTCAGTGAATTTTGCCTTCGCTTTTCCGCTTTCAATAGCGTCGATCACACGTGCCTTTGCCTCATCTGCAGGAATGCCAAGGGCAAGGGATACCATGTTGGTTGCAAGCTCATCGCATACTGCGCGAAGGTCGGATGGGCCTCTGCCGGAGAGCACCTCGTATGCCTCCTTTACCTCAAGGGAATTACCAATGGCATAACCGAGAGGAATATCCATATTTGTGATAAGAGCAGCCATGTTTCTGCCACACATCTTGCCTATCTCAACCATTTTGGTTGCAAGGGTTTCAGCATCCTCGGGCTCGCGCATGAAGGCACCTGAGCCGCACTTAACGTCAAGTACTATGGATGCAGAGCCTGCCGCCAGCTTTTTCGACATGATCGAGGATGTGATGAGGGGAATGGAATCCACGGTTGCGGTAACGTCGCGAAGAGCATAGAGCTTTTTATCAGCAGGGGCAAGGTTGCCGGACTGACCTATTACAGCAATTCCGTGACGGCGCACCTGAGCAAAGAATCTCTCGGGAGAGAGCGAGGTATCAAAGCCGGGGAATGACTCAAGCTTATCAACGGTTCCGCCGGTGTGACCAAGTCCTCTGCCACTCATTTTCGCAAGGCGACAGCCAAGAGATGCGGCAATGGGCGCTACAACCAAGGTGGTTTTGTCACCTACACCGCCTGTGGAGTGCTTATCTACCGTAAGAGTGCCGAACTCGGAGAGGTCAACGGTATCGCCTGACTCTGCCATTGCCATAGTAAGGGTAGAGGTTTCGCGATCGCACATTCCCTTGAAGTAAATAGCCATCATAAGTGATGAAACCTGATAATCGGGAACTCTGCCCTCTGTATATTCGGTTATAAATTCACGGATCTCGGAATCGGAAAGCTCCTCGCCGTGCTTCTTTTTGGTAATAACGTCGTACATTCTCATAAGAATAATACCTCATTTTCTTTGGTGGTCGGTGGTTGCCGACTATTTGCGTGTTTTTAGTCGGTCGGACACGCGCCCGACCTTATGTTTGGCGAAAATCAGCTTTTCTAAAGATTAACTTTGGAGAAATCAGATCTCCCAGCGATCTGCCAGTTCGTGAAGTCCTTCTGCATCAAAAGCATCAAAATCTTCTTCCTTTTCTACCTCGGGCTCGTCTTCTTCCTCGTACTCATCCTCATCAAGCTCGTCTTCGTCATAATCTTCATCGTCGTAATCTTCCTCGTACTCGTCATCATATTCTTCGTCATATTCGTCTTCATACTCATCGAAGTTTATGCCCTGAGTTCCGAAATTAGTAGGAGCTTTCGGAGATTCGAGGTTATCCTTTGTAAAGGTGTGTGGCATGAGATCGGAGAAAGGCACAAGCTCGAAGTTTTCACGGGTGCCGAGAATTATCATAAAGTCAGGACCGCAAAACTCGCTCATTACCTGACGGCATACTCCGCAAGGTGGAAAATTACCAACAGGTTCCTCATCTGCCTTTGCACCGGCGATGGCAATAGCTACGAAATCGCGCTCACCCGCGTTAACCGCCTTAAAAAAGGCTGCGCGCTCTGCACAGATAGTCGGAGAATAGGAAGCGTTTTCAATATTTGCGCCGGTGTAGATCTTACCGGTTGCAGTAAGAAGCGCCGCGCCAACCGCTATGCCGGAGTAAGGGCAATATGATGCTGCTCTGGCATCGTGCGCCTTGTCTATCAGCTGATAGTATACGTTGGTAAGCTGTTCATACATATCTGTCATGTTAAATTTCTCCTTTCAAGAAATTCAGCTTTTTGCTTGTTTTTCAAGCCGTTTGTAAATCATAATTTACAAAACTAGGGGAGTATTATCAATTTTTTATCATTCTCTTTGCAAGACCTTCTCCACCAAATTCAACGTCAAGCATCTCACAGATGGTGAAAGCAATCTCAGAAAAGCCCATGCGCGTTCCCATGTCGCCACCCTTAATCTTGTCGCCGTAGATGATGTAAGGAATGTATTCTCTCGTATGGTCGGTAGATTCATCTCCGGGATCGCAGCCATGGTCAGCACAGATCATAAGCACGTCACCCTCACCCATCTTTGGGCAAAAATCGGAGAGCCATGCATCAAACTCGGAAAGAGCGTTTGCATAGCCGTCAACGTCCTGACGGTGACCGTAGAGCATATCAAAATCTACAAGGTTTGTGAAGCAAAGACCGTTGAAATCGCGATTTTTGAGAATGTCCATAGTTACGTCCATTCCCTCACGGTTGGAGTGTGTAAAAATGCTGTCGGTAACTCCACGACCTGCGAAAATATCGGTGATCTTGCCAACTGCGATAACGTCCTTGCCATGCGCCTTGATAGCATCAAGCATGGTGTCGGTGGGAGGGGTCAGGGAGAAATCGTGGCGATTTGCAGTACGCTTGTATGCTCCGCTCTCACCAATGAATGGACGGGCAATAACTCTGCCAACTCCATGCTCGCCCACAAGGATCTCTCTTGCCTGACGGCAGTATGTGTAAAGATCCTCAAGAGGTACTATGTCCTCGTGTGCGGCAATCTGGAAAACACTGTCCGCAGATGTGTAAACAATGAGCTTGCCTGTTTTCACGTGATCGTCACCGTAGTCGCGGATAACGTCCGTTCCGGAGTAGGGCTTGTTGCAAAGAACGCCTCTGCCGGTTGCCTTATGGAACTTATCGATCACCTCTCTCGGGAATCCGTTTGGATAGGTGGGGAGTGGCTGTGGCGATACTACGCCTGCGATCTCCCAGTGGCCGATAGTGGTGTCCTTTCCGCGGCTGAGCTCGCGCATTCTTGCTGTTGCGGCAGTGGGATTCTCCACGTCGGGAAGATACTCAATGCCGTCTATATTTCCAATACCCATTTTGATAAGGTTTGGAATGTTGAATTTTTCTGATTTTGAAATTCTTCTCAAGGTGTCTGCTCCAACGTCGCCAAAATCAGCAGCGTCAGGCTCGTAGCCTATTCCACAGGAGTCAAGCACTATGAGAAATATTCTTTTAATATCGTTCATTTGTATTTTTCCTTTCATAAAGGGAAAACGATTGTTTTTGTAAAGTTAGATTGTCAAAAATCAACTAAACATGGAATAGTATAACACATTTTTTCGTTGAATTAGAAATTTTTTTAGCAGAAATCTTCGTATTCTACCCGATGGCGTATATAAATATGTCGAGCGGGAAAAGACGGAGATAGCGCCAGTGGTTATGCAAAAATTTGCAAATCAACCCATCAGGGCAGCTACGTTGAGTGCAATCTCCATCATATCTGTAAACGTTGTCTGTCTTGCATCAGCGTCGAGCGCTTCACCGGTAAGGAGGTGGTCGGAAACTGTGCAGATAGCGAGGGCGCGTTTGCCGCAGTATGCAGCGTTCATGTAGAGGGCTGCCGCTTCCATTTCAACACCGAGAACGCCCATCTTTGCATACTTTGGTGTGATCTCTGAATCAGCATTGTAGAAGATATCGGAGGAAAGGAGGTTACCTACCTTGTAGCTTGCACCAAGTTTTTCTGCCTCGTCGATTGCAGCTTTCATAAGAGTATAGTCTGCTATGGGAGCGAAGGTTCCCTGGAGCTTGTACTGTGCAGCGTAGTTTGTATTGGTGGAAGCACCCATGCCGATGATGATGTCGCGCACCTTAACGCTCTCTGCCATACCGCCCGCAGAACCAACACGAATGATGTTCTCAACGCCGAAGAACTTGTAAAGCTCGTAGGAGTAAATACCAATGGAGGGCATACCCATACCGGATGCCATAACGGAAACCTTAACGCCCTTGTAGGTGCCGGTGTAACCCTGAATGCCACGAACGTTGTTTACGAGAACGGGATTTTCAAGATAGGTTTCTGCGATGAATTTCGCACGGAGGGGGTCGCCTGGCATAAGTACTGTCTTTCCAAAGTCACCGGGAACTGCCTTTATATGTGGGGTGTAATATTTTTCTCTGTTTTCCATTTTTGTTTTCCTTTCAGGTTATCTATTTGTTAGAAGTTTTTCAAGTAATGCTCTGTTAAGATATGTCCATTAATTTAGGAAATCTTTAGCAGAAATCTTCGTATTCTACCCGACGGCTTATATAAACACGTCGAGTGGTAAAAGACGGAGATAGCGCCGGCGGTTATGCAATAATTTGCAAATTAATACCCAGAGCCCTGCTCGTTTTTCGCCAGCTTAACAATTCGGCTGGTTCCAAGTCTGTCAGCGCCCTGTTTGATGAAGTTTTCAGCGTCTTCAAGAGAAGCGATACCGCCTGCGGCTTTGATCTTTGTGCCGTTTGTTACGTTCTTTGCAAAGATATCCACGTCATGAGGTGTTGCACCTGCTGTGGAGAAGCCTGTGGAGGTCTTGATGTAGTCCGCCGCAGAGTCAGAAACGATCTGGCACATTTTTACCTTTTCATCATCAGTGAGAAGGCAGGTTTCGATAATTACCTTAAGGATCTTACCGGAGCAAGCGGTTTTAATAGCGTTGATCTCGGAGAGGATCTCGTCGTATTTTTTGTCCTTAAGCATTCCGATGTTAATAACCATGTCGATCTCGTCTGCTCCGTTCTTGATAGCGTCAGCAGTTTCATAAACCTTGGTGGCTGTGGTGGAATAGCCGTTTGGGAATCCGATAACAGTGCATATCGCAAGACGGTCGCCTACGTATTCCTTTGCTGCCTTTACGTAGTAAGCGGGGATGCAGGCAGAGGCGCACTGGTATTTGATACCGTCGTCAAGAATGCCGCGAATGTCTTCCCACGTTGCAGTTTGTCCGAGAAGAGTGTGGTCACACTTTCTAAGTATTTCTCTAAGTTCCATTTTCGTTTCCTTTCGCTTTATATACTATTTCGTTGTTTTTTTGTAAAATTATGTTTGCAAATTACAGAGATTTTTGCTTTCTATTACTGTATACAGTTAATATCACTTATTCTCCCTTATTCTTGATTTCCAGCAACGGTGGCACATTGCCACGTAGAGGTCGTTTCCACCGAGGCACACCTGATCACCGGAGGTCACTACTCTGCCGTCCTCGGAGATACGGGCGTTTACGGTTGCTTTCGAGCCGCAGGAGCATATGGTCTTGATCTCTGCTATGGAGTCGGCAATCTCAAGAAGACGCATACTGCCGGGGAAAAGTTTTGTTAAAAAATCAGTACGCAGACCAAAGCAGAGAACGGGGATATCACATTCGTCTACAATGGTACGGAATTGGTCGATCTGCTCGGGAGTGAAAAATTGGCTTTCGTCAGCTATAATAACGTCAACGGGTGGACACTCGTTCTTGTAGATCTCGTAGATATTCTCGGATGCCAGAATTGGGCGGCATTTCTCGGAAAGTCCGATCCTGGATACGATAACGTCTGCTCCGTCACGGGTTTCCATGGCGGGTTTTACAAGAAATACGCGCATTCCGCGTTCCTCGTAGTTAAACTTGGTTATAAGTGCATTTGCTGTCTTGGATGAGCCCATTGCTCCGTACTTGAAATAAAGCTTTGCCATTTTTTCCTCCGGGGTGTTTTTCGCGCGCATAACGCGCATTACAATATAGTAGTATTTAATTATAACATAGATGTATACAAAAATAAAGGGGTTTTTGTGAATTTTTTGATTCGGGGAGAAAAAGTTTTATTATTTTCCGCTTTGTCCTTGAATTTCCCTGCTGTTTGGTGTATAATGTTATATGTGAAAATATTGGAGATAAGTCAGTTTAAGAAAAATATTTCACCCGAAGGGAGGACACTTATGAAGCTGATTATCGCGGAAAAGCCATCTCTGGCGCGAAACATTATGGCGGGAATTGACGAAAAATTTAAGAAGTGCGACGGTTTTTACCTTGGCGAGAGCTATCTTGTTTCCTGGGCGATCGGTCATCTTTTTTCCCTTGCAGACATCGAGAGCTACACGGGGACCGAGGGCAAAAAGTGGACTCTTGAGGGACTTCCCTACTATCCCGAAAAATTCAAGTTTGAAATAAAAAAGACTCCCGACAAGAAGCGAGAGGACAGCGGTATAAGAAAACAATTTGAAATCTTGAAAGCCCTTATGAGGCGAGATGACGTTGACACCATCATAAACGCGGGAGACGCCGATCGCGAGGGAGAGATCATTGTCAGGATCTGTATCGAAAATGCCGATCCGAAGGGAAAGCGACTTATGCGACTTTGGCTTCCCGACCAGACACCCGAAACGGTAAGTAAGGCTCTCACCGAGATGAAGGAGGAGGCGCATTACGACAGCCTTGCGGCAGAGGGATTTGCCAGAACTTATATCGACTGGCTGTACGGTGTTAACCTCACCAGATATGCTACTATCAAGACGGGAAAGCTGCTGCGAGTTGGCAGAGTTATTGCTCCTATCGTTCGTGCGATCTACGACAGAGATATGGAGATACGTAATTTTACGCCCGAAAAATATTATTCTATTGCCTCGGCGGAAAAGACTAACGGCGAGAAAATTGACCTTGTAAGTAAATTAAAGTTTGCAAATAACGAGATTTCCAAGGCAGAAGACAAGTGCCGCGAATATAATGATGCCGGTGCTATTGTTACAAGTGTCGAATCCAAAAAAGATAAGATCAACCCCGGAAAGCTGTTTTCACTCACCACTCTGCAAAACCTTTTGGGTGAAAAATATAAGATGAGCATGACCGACTCGCTGAAGATCATTCAAAAGCTTTACGAGGAGGGTTATCTCACCTATCCCAGAACTAACTCCGAGTATCTTGCTACTGCGGAAAAGGATAAGATCAAGGCGATCCTCGGCAACGTGGCAAAGCTTGGCTACCCTGTTAAATTCAAAGACTCGAAGGCTATTTTTGACGACTCGAAGATCGAGGCACACTCGGCTCTCACGCCAACCTACAAGATCCCGAACAAGGATAAACTCTCCCCCGACGAGGCAAAGATCTATTCTACGGTTCTGCGCCGCTTCGTTGCTGTGTTCTGCGCTGAAGAATGTATCGCTAACAAGTCGGAGATAAAGATAAAGGTGGGCGACCTTGAGGAATTTTCTCTTAAAGGTACAGTCATTTTAGAGCCCGGCTGGACCAAGTATGACGATTACAACAAAAAGGATAAGATCCTGCCAAAGCTGAATATCGGCGACTCGGTGAACATAGATTTCAAGCCTGCGGAAAAGCAGACTACACCGCCAAAGCATTATACCATCACCACTCTGAACAATTACCTGAAAAATCCATTCAAGGACGATAAGGCAAGAGCGAAGGAGCTTGAAGAATCCGGTGAGGTTGACGATGCTGACGATTACAAGGCAATTTTTGAAGGTCTGGAGCTTGGAACGGAAGCTACCCGCTCGGGAATTATCGAGAATGCGAAAAAGAGCGGTTATATCGGACTGAAAAAGGACGTTTATCAGATCTTGCCTGACGGAGAGTACTTTATTGAGGCGCTTGGCGCTCTGGAAATTTCCATGGATAAGTACAAGACCAGCGAGCTTGGTAAGGCGCTGAAAAAGGTTTACCGAAACGAGATGACCATTGACGAGAGCGTTGAACTTGCAAAAGCAGAGATCTCCGAGGTCTTCTCTGTGGGCGAGAAAAATTCTGCTCCCGTGCAGAACGTGGATACGGGTAAGCTCGGCCAGATCGCTGGGGCTTGTCCTCTTTGCGGAAAGAACGTTATTCGTGGAAAATTCAACTACGGTTGCATCGGATACACCGAGGGCTGCGAATTCAGGATCGGTGTCAATATCTGCAAGAGGGATATTCCTATCATGGAGATCTCAAGGCTGCTGGCAACCGGATCTACCGCCACCCTCGACGGCTTTATCTCAAAGAAATTCAAACGATTCAAGGCAAAGCTTGTGCTGAACAAGGATAAGGTCGAATTTAAGTTTGACTGATAAATATGGGCGACCATTTTTTCGGCGCATAAGGCTATCTCCTTTTTTTTGGAGATAGCCTCTTTTTTATTTTTTGTTTTACGTGTGGCACACTTTTTTCGCTCTCGCATAACATGATACTAGGCTGGCGTAGAGCCATCGACGCTTGTGCCAAAGACCATATTTTTCTGGAGGAAACATAATGAACAACAACTGCCTATGCCATATTTTCGATGATAACTGTACATGGATCATCATTCTGGCAATTATCGTAGTTTTCTGTTGCTGCTGCCACAATTAAAAAATTCTATTTAGATTTTTTAGACGAAATTCTTGCAATTTCGTCTTTTTTTGTTTTCTTTTATTTACATTTTTCCCCTTTTTCCGGAGTTTGATGTATGTTCGCCCTTTTGGGAGGATCAGTTTTTCAGCTTTGATTTATCCACCAAGGTCAGGGGAATAACAAATCCGTCAGATGCGGCCGAGCATACGTCACAGGCTATAATGCGATTTCTATGGATAAAGAGATTTACGTATACCTCACCCTCTGCGTCATAGTTTTCTACGAGGTACGTATAGCGCGTCACCTTTTTCTTGGCATAGCGTGAGAGATCCAGCCCCTGACGCTTTTGCAGCTCGTTGTAGCCTGCGATTATCCGGTCAAAATTCTCCGGCATTGAGAAAGATTTTTCTTCTATCGGCTCCGCCTTTACCTTGATGCCAAACTGACTTATAAATGCCACTCTGTCCTCGTTAGTCTTCATGCCACTGTAATTTATTTCTGCCGGTGCCATAGCCGCAACAGAATCCTCTGCCGCAAAGGTGCCAATACCTAAAAGCAACGCTATGGACAGCACTATCAGGGCACAAAGCTTTACCGTTGAGGCTCTTACTGAATATATGAACATATTTGCTCCTTCTGCCCGACGGGCGTTTTACTATAGTCTATCATATTCGCATTTTTCGGAAATATGACCGTTTTGGAAAAGAATTGATTTTTAAGAGCAAATCATTAAGCTTGTCCGTAATTTTTGATAATCTCTTTGTTCAGGATGCCGAGAGGTAAAATGAGAACGATAGCAATTTAATTGTTGTTAGTAGGAAGTAGGTAGGTAGTAGTAGTAGTAGTAGTAGTAGCGGACGAGAGAAGCGAGGACGTGCCTTTTCTTTGCTGCTCTGTTTTTTTCTTCTCTCCGCTTCCCTGAGATGACTCATACTACTCTCTACTGACCTGACCTAACCTAACCTGACCTAACCTAACCTGACCTCCCCTTACCTTCTCTCCTCTTTCTCCTCTCCTCCTCTCCCCTCCAAGGTTTTTGAGAATACCCAATTGTAGATTCCCGTTTCGTCGTATCTCCGTCTCTGCTTTTTACCAGACGAAATTCAGCATTTTCTACACGGATTTTCAGGAAAACCCAAACTGCTTTGTCGAATTTTTTGGGTGGAATGCGTTTTTTACCAAAGGAATATTTCGGGGTGGTGGCAATTTTTTCTGATCTCATCAAAATCCAAGTGTCCGACTGGCTGTTTTGAGAATGAAATTTTTCCAAAATATGGCACGATTTGCGGTTTGCATTTTTGAGGGTGAATTTTCACCCAATTTTTTTGTGCATATTGCACAGTTTTTCGATGGTGATGGGAGCTTTTATTCTACAACCTGCTTTCTTCAAGTTTTTTGCTCATTGTGATACAATATCGGTGTCCCATAGAGATGAGGCGGTTTTTCCCCCGGAATTTGTCAGTGCGAAGCGAGATATGCAATAGGACAAAACGGGAAAACAGCTGGATTCTTATATGGAAAAACAGGACGGCAAGACAGCCGAAAATCGCCACTCGGAGCGAAAAAGCTACCTTTAATGAAAATCGCACAGGGGCAAAGCGTGACATTAAGGTGGAACGGAAAGCCGAGTGCCAAGCGAAAGCAGCTGCACAGGATAAAGGCGAGAACAGAGAAAACTACGGTGCAAAAGGCAAAAAGGGGCAAAGCCGAAAGCATAGCTGATCAAGGGATGCCAAAGATCCTATGGCTGAGGAACATACCACATCGGACTGTTAAAAACAATTTGAAAGGAGAGAGATTTGAAGACTGGGAGGTACAGCAAGGAGATATGCGTTAAGATGTACCGATATTTCCGAGATTACAGCGGCGAGGGGGCGCCGAGCTTTTCAAAATTTGCAAGAGATAACTCCCTGACTCTTGAGAGGTTGGAATCGTACAGGAGCCACAGCGAATTTCAGCGGATTTACAGAGAGTGTCAAGCTCTGCGACGGGATTACATCATTGACAAGGCTCTATCCCGAAAGGCTGACGGCAATTTCAGCAAATTTCTGCTTGGCGAGGAGATGCAGGGTGGCGGGCAGGAAAAGATCGATCTCACAATAACCGTTGTGGAGTAGTAAGCAATTTTTCGGTGAGGTCCTCTGCCCTGACTTTCAGACAATAAGGTGGAGCTTCGATCGGTGAGCAAAATACCACGATGACAAGAGGTACTTAAAAGATGCCGTCAACGTTTAAGGCGTACTGAATGTCGGAGTGAGAGTATTTTCAGATCCGTAACTTACTGAGGACAAGCCGGATTTTTGCAATACTAAGATTTTGGAGGAAATATGAAACTTAACTTTAAGGTTACGAAAAAGCAGAAAAAATTTATTGATGCAAAGGAATGCGAGGTGCTGTTCGGCGGTGCAGCAGGGGGCGGAAAATCATACGGACAGCTGATCGACACTCTGCTTTTCGCCCTTAAGTACCCAAGATCGAAGCAGCTGATTTTGCGAAGGAGCTACTCGGAGCTTGATAAATCGCTGATACGCACGTCACAAGAGCTTTTCCCAAGGGAGATATACACCTATAACTCTACCTCCCACACGGGGAAATTCAAAAACGGATCTATCATCGATTTCGGCTACTGCGCTTACGAGAGCGACGTTTATCAATACCAAAGCGCAGAATACGATCAGATACGATTTGACGAGCTGACCCATTTTACGGAGGCGCAGTATCTTTACCTCATCTCCCGACTGCGAGGGGCAAATGACTATCCAAAGCAGGTAAAGTCCTCCACAAATCCCGGTGGCATAGGACACGGTTGGGTCAAGGCGAGATTCATCGATCCCGCACCTGCGGAGGAGGCGTTTTTCGGCGGAGGTACCTCAAAGATCTTCATCCCCTCCCTCCTCTCCGACAACTCCTTTCTCGAGGAGTATGACCCACAGTACAAAATGCGACTCCTTGAGCTTCCCGAACGGGAGAGGAGGGCTCTGCTCTGTGGAGATTGGAACGTTTTCGAGGGACAGTATTTTTCGGAATTTTCCATCATTTCCCACGTTTGCGAACCGTTTACGATACCAAGTCATTGGCGTAAGTTTCGCACTATTGACTACGGACTCGACAGGTTGGCTTGCCTTTGGATCGCCCTTTCGCCTGATGGACATAGCTACGTTTACAGAGAGCTTTGCGAGTCTGATCTACCTATCAGTATTGCGGCAAAAAAGATACTGTCTGCCACCCCGGAGGGTGAGGAGATCTAC
The DNA here is from genome assembly GCA_045589435.1 of Eubacteriales bacterium. Classification (GTDB taxonomy): domain Bacteria; phylum Bacillota; class Clostridia; order Oscillospirales; family CAG-272; genus UBA1740. Next base: position 85,459 of record JAZNPB010000048.1, read on the forward strand.
GCTACCCTGGCACCGCCCGATCTATGGTTTCGCACCCAAGAGAGCGGAAAGAGCAAGCATCAGATATTCGCGGAGGCAGGGCTTCATCTAATCAAAACTGCAAACGACAGAGAAAGCGGCTGGCTTGCCATAAAGGAAATGCTGCTGCCAAAGAGCGAAGGGCGGGCGGCACTGCAGATATTCAAAAACTGCACGGAGCTTATAAGATGCTTGCCACAGCTGAAAATAGACAAGCTTAAACCGACGGACTGCTCTACCGAGCCACATGAAATTACCCACGCTCCCGACGCTCTGCGAGGATATGCAATCTATCGGGCAACCCCGGGGCAGATCGTGCCGAAAAGAAGGTCTATCATGTGGACGGGCGATATGCTTGACGACTTTGCAAACGCCAGCCCTAGGGAGCAAAACTACTTAATCAAAAAATATGGAGAACCAAATTGACAAGGACTAAAAATTATGAAAAATTAAAGAAATTCTCCGACCTCTACGATAGTGCAAAGGAGGCCTACGGAGATATACTTGACAGGCTTGACCGTAGCCTTGACCAATACCGCGGCTCTCTGGAAATTGACGGTGGAATGGAGAGGGCGTCTCTTGTAAGAAACATTACCTACGAGCTGATAGAAAGCCAGATCTCCCCGGATATTCCCCTGGCTAAGATAGACGCGGAAAATTACTCGGAGCGAAGCGAGAAGCAGGCAGGTGCTGTTGAAAGACTACTCTACGCCACAAGAGAAAAGCTGCCTATGGACGAGATCAACGACCTGGATGAAAGATCCGCTTATCTTTTCGGTGCCAGCTTGCTTTTGCTTGAATGGCTGGATAACGAGGGGGAGGGCGAGGTTTGCATAAGACATATCTCCCCTAGAGATTTTACCCCCGAGCCGGGCATAACAAGGATCGAGGACATGAGCTATTGCTTCATCAAATTCATCACCAACAAGGGTGAGTTAATATCAAAATACGGGGTTGCGGACGAGGAGATGGCGCTTTGCGACTGTGGATTTGAATGGGGCGGAGCTTCATCTATTGACGACACCGTCAGCGTTATTATGGCGTTCTATCGTGGAGAGGACGGAACGGTTGGAAGATTTATTTTCTCCGGCGATCTCATCCTTTCCGACGAGGAGGACTATTACGGCACAGTCATGAATAATGGAGGAAATTCGGGAGAATTTGAGAATATATGTTTACAAAATGACAGGGATGATCAAGAAATAGTTAAGGTTAAAAAATACAGACCTAAGGAATTTCCTATCGTTTTGCGTAAGAACATATCCTCCGAGGGCGAGCTTTTCGGCTCATCTGATGCAGATATTCTCCGCCCCATCCAGCAGGCAGTCAACAAGATCGAATCAAGAATTATGCAGAAGCTACTGCGAGCGGGAGTGACGCCTATTATGCCCGAGGATGCCAGCGTCAGCATGAGTAACGCCATCTTCGGTCAGGTGATAAAGATCAAGGCAGGTGAAAGCGCAGCTCAATACGGAACGGTTGATACAACACCCGACATTTCCCAAGATATTGCCGAGGCTGACAGACTTTACGAACAGGCAAAGAGGCTTCTCGGTATCTCTGACGCTTACCTTGGAATTGACATTGGAAAGGTGGAGTCCGGCTATGCAAAATCCCTGAAGATCAGACAGGCTGAGAGCCGTCTTGAATCAAAAAGACGCATGAAAAACATTGCCTATACAAGGCTCTACAAGCTGATCTTCCAGCACTATCTTGCCTTTTCAAAAACTGCACGGGCGCTGACTTATAAGGACGAGTTCGGCACCGTTCGCAATCAGAGATTTGATAAGCGTGATTTCCTTGAGATCACTCCTGCGGGAGAATATCGCTACTTTGACGATCTCATCTTCACCGTTGATACGGATATTTACGCAGAGTATCAGCGCGAGGCTCTATGGGAGAGAAATCTCCAGAATCTCACAAGCGGAACTCTAGGTAACAAGGAAAAGGCTGAAACACTTCTCCGATATTGGCAGTTCCAGGAGCGAGCGCATTACCCAAACGCCAAGGAGAACGTGGAATATTTCAAAAGGCAGGTTGATGCCGAGAGGAGGGCGAAAGAATGACGGAAGATATTAAAAGCACTTCCCTTATGGAAGATGATACAGAAAATGGAGGCGCGACGGTGTCAGATGTAGATCACGGTGCGGATAATAACACTGAAATCACGACTGTTACAGAGGTTTTTGACGAAGATGTGAACGATCCCACAGAGCCACTTGAGGAACTAGCGAACGAACCTGCAGAACCTTATGTGGAAGCGTCTGATGAGCCTGATGGTGCCTCAGATGAGAATACGTACGAGCCAATGACAGAGGTAGCCACGGAGGACTATGATTTTGACGAGGACATCTCCGAACTTGCAGATGAGTTCCCCGAGGGCGATATCGGTAAGATTCTTGAAAACGAAAGATACGCGGCTCTGCGGCAGTTAGGACTCACTCCCAAAGAAGCGTACCTCGCCTGCGGTGGCACACAGAAAGTAAAGACCGCAGTTCCAAAATCTCCCATCTCCGTTACAAGACGGCATCAAGGTATTCCCGACCGAGATCTTCGTATGGCGAGAGAAATTTTTACATCCCTTACAGATAGGGAAATCAAAGCACTCTATATGAAAGTTACAAAAAATTAATTAAAGAAAGCGAGAAACAATATGATAATTTATTCAAAGCAATCAGGACTTGCCCCAGCGGCACAGAGCAAACTTGAAACACCCATTAAAATGATCATTGAGCATGAGAGCGACCTGCTTACAAAGCGCGGTGGTATTTGCGATCTTCTTTTCAACGTTGAGAAGAGCAATCGCTTCGGCGAAACTATCGTCGGCGGTAATGAATTCAACCTTTTCGCTGCCACAGCAGAGGGCGAGGGCGCAGAGAGCGATGCAATCTCCGAAAACTACGAAAAGTTCATTGAGCATATTCAGTTCATGAAGGAATTTGCTATCTCTGCAGAGATGATGGAGGACGCAAACTACGGCATCGCAGCCGAGGCAAAGCGCAGAGCTGAAAACTTCACAAGAGCTTACTACAAGACCATAAACAAGATCTGCGAAACCGCTCTTTCCAAGGGTACCAGCGCTACCGCTACCTTTGCAAAGGCAACCCTCGACCTTACAGCACCCGACGGTCTTTCACTCTTTAACAGCGCACACAAATGGGGCTCTACCGGCGGTACAAGCGGTACACAGTCCAACTACTTCTGGGGCGACGTTTTCGGCACCGGCTCCGGCGAGAGAACTTATTCCACAGATACCTTTGAGGAGGCGCTCTACAACCTTTCCGTTAAGATCCGTAACATGAAGGACGATAACGGTGAGGCTCTCGGCTATACTGCAGACACTATCATTCTTCCCGGCAATCAGCCTCAGGCAGAGCTTATAGCAAGAAAGATCTGCGGCGTTGACCTTACACAGTGCGACAGCTGCGGTGACATCAATCTTAACTGGGGCAAGTGGAAGATCGTGGTTCTCCCCGGTTGGCAGCCCACAGCAAGCTCCGTTATGGTAATGTCCAGCGAAGCGAATAAGAACCTTGCTGGTAATATGCTCTTTAACAGAGTTCCCCTCACCGTTACAAGCTGGATCGACAACCACACAGGTAATTATATCTGGAACGGCAGATGCCGCTTTGGCGTTGGTTTCGGTAACTACAAGCATATTCTCCTTGCAGTTGATTCCGCTACTGCTGTCAGTGGTGCTACAAAAATGTAATTTACACTTTACATTTTAACCTATTTTCACAGAAAAGAGAGAAATCTTATGACCTTACGCGAACTTAAAAGTGAGGTAGAAAACATCCTCGATATTGACGTTGATATTTCGAAAAGATTTGTCAGAGCCGCAGAGATATCTCTTGAAAACATTCATGCGCGATTCCCTAAAATCAAGACGGCGGAGTTCCCTCTCTTCCCTACGATGACGGTTTTTCGCCAGGATTACGTTCGTGCATCTGATGGAGAGGTCACCCTGAAAATTCCCAAGGGAACTCTTAAAATGAAGCTTTCCGGCGAGGGCAAATACACCACCGTTATAGGAGGAGAGCGAGCAGAGCGATGCTTCTCTTGCCAAAGCTCCTCCGTGGTGCTGGAGTTTTCTTCGGAGGGAGAGATAATCTTTGCGCCGGGGGAATTTTACGCTTGGGATATTGAGGTCACGTCCGATCCGCACCACCCCTTTGCAGAGGGAGTCAAGACCACCTCAAGCGGCACCGTGGTTGATCTCTCACGGTTCTTGCCGGACCTTCTCTACCTGACAGAGCTTCCTAAAAATGCAAGGGGCAAGGATATATTCGGACTTAAATCAATTGGTGACACGCTGATCTCTCTGCCAAAGAGCTTTTCGGGTATCATCAGCGTAACCTATCGGGCAAAGCCGAATAAGATCACCGAGGAGGAGGCAATTGATATTTCCCCTGCCTTTCAGCCTCTGCTCACGGTGCTGACGGCGTACCATTGTCTTCTCCCCTACGAGCCCGTGGAAGCAGAAGAATATCTTTCTATGTATGAGGAGCTTTCGGAGCTTATAGACAAAGGAAGAAAAATTTCTGCCACCGCAAATTATTACGACACTACTCGTTGGGCGTAAGCTTTGCAAAGCTTGATCAAATCATACTTTTGATTTTTGAAAGGAGAAGAAATTTGATAAAAAATACATACGAGAGGGGGCGCAAGTTCCGAAGGGTATGGAAGCTTTCCGGGGATGGCGAATTTTATGCAAAAACCAGAAATATGTATCCCTCGGCTCGGGGCAGCGAAAGCTGCCTTGAGAGCTTTCCCGGCTATCGCAAGCTTGCAAAGCTCCCCGGCAGGATAAACGGCATATACCCTGCTGATTTCGGGTCGGAGTATTATCTAATCCATGCAGGTGCGGCTCTCTATAGTTGCCAGGTCTACGACAACTGGCGCGATCTTATGAATTTTACGGAGATCTGCACTATGAAAGACTGCAAGAGCTTCGGCTATCGGTGGGATGATAAGATCTATATTTTCGACGGAGGTGACGTTACCGTGATCGGCAATGACTTTGCTCCGAAAAAGCTATATCTCAACCCAGACCTTGCCTACATCCCCACCACCTACTTAAACGGCGAGGAGGCAGAGCAGATAAACATTTTGTCCGACAGCTTTTATGAAAGATACGATGGACTTGTCTGCGACGATCTTACCTTTGAGAGCGAGGGACTTATTTACAATATCAAAAGTGAAAAGGACGCCACTTGCTCCGTTGTGGGACTTGATGAAAACTTTTCAGATCACCTATTTATTCCATGCAGAAAAAAGATCAACGGAAAGTACTATCGCGTGGTAGAGATCGCCGACCGAGCCTTTATGAACCACAAGGGTATCACAAGGCTTATTGCAAGTAAATCCGTTGAAAGGATAGGGATTTCAGCCCTACAGGGGTGCACGAGTTTATTTGTTGCAGTGCTTCAAAACGGCATAAAGGAGATCGCTGCCCGCGCCTTTGACGGGTGTGTAAATCTAGAAAAAGTTTATATCGGAGTCACTTGCGAGAGTATCTATTTCAATGCCTTTGATAGCTGCTCCTCGATAACTAATGTTTACTTTTCAGGGGCAGATTCGGAGATAATTGACTGTGACGGTGTTGGCAACATGATGAATTTCCCCGTAACTTACAACACGAAATATACCGGGTTTTATTTGGGTATTCCCGTTATGACGCCAGTAGCTGAAATCGCCAAGGTGACGATCGACGGAAAAACGGTAGTCAACAAATTTATCCGCGATAGGAATCTTATCAAAATACCTCACACAGACAGCGGAGAATATGCCGGCAGAACGCTTGTCATAGAGGGAAACATCGACCGCACCATCTCGCAAAACTCTGAAAGACGAGTGGCGTTTTCCGATATTTGTTCTAAATCTTCGGCACTTGCACTTTATGGCGCCACCGGTGGAAAGGTCGCTTGTGGCAGGGCGATGATATTCTGTCCCGAGGACGTACCGTCGGTCATTTTAGCATCGTCTTACACCATGTCGGGTGAAACTCATCCTCTTTACTTCGGTGAGCTTGACTATATTCAAGTGGGCAATTCTAATCAGCCTATTGAGGACATAGCAGAGCTTTCGGAGAAAATTCTGGTATCAAAGCCCAAAGAAAAAAGCGGATCTATATTTATCCTTTCTCCATCAGGCAAGGAAAGAGTCGTTTTCGGTAGCACCTTTGACGTGGAGGGGCGACAGGAAAATACGCTGATAAAATCAGGTTTCGGAATTTATGGCGATGAAGCAGTTTTCCTCACAGAACAGGGTATAAAAAAGCTGGCTTTAAGCGGCAAGGGCTTTAAAATTTCATCAATATCGAAAGGCGCCTCAGGATCGGTGAATAGCACTTATGGCACCGGCGCGATCTTTTCAAGGCTCGGGGATCTCATCGCAATTTTCTGCAACGGAAAGCTGCTTCTCGGTGACGAAAAAAACACGAAAAAAATAGACGGCGAAGAACAGTACAGATGGTATCCGATCTTTGGAGTCGGAAGCTTTATAGGCGAACAGACGCGCTACTACTTTTCAGATTATGCAGACGACGGACTCTACCTGCACCCCGACATTGGAATGCCTGCGGAGGGCACGGTCTACAGCTATATGAACGACGAGGGGAAGATGGTTTATTACGTAAAGATCTCCGGGTTCAAGTACGCTGTTACCCCCTCGGAGGAGGTTCTCGGAGGTGAACTTTCATCAGTTACGTCTCTTTGCTATCCAATTTACTCGGGAGATGAAACTTTCAGCCTTGGTACCCTTATATTTGGCGGCGAGGGAGGCGACGTTTTTGCTCTTAACACCGACAAAGTTGGTATACCGCCAAGGTCTGCATACGAAAAAGAGGACTTTGATCTCGAGAAATATACGACAGCGTGGGGCGATAGGATCCACCCGGATTTTTATACTCATGCAGGGCACAGAGTGGAGTATCTTGTTGCTACTCCAATGGACTACGGTGAGATATCTGATATGGTAAAAAACGACCTACGTGACGGTCTTACGGTAAAGCTATCTTCCGTGGGAAAAGATGAGATAAACGTTCTCGCCGCCACAGACTCCGAGATAGCTGACGCCCGTGGGTATATAGAATCGGAAAGTGCGGAAATTTTGGCGAACATCAATTCCGGTGATTTTGCTGATAACACTTCCCTCCCCCTCGGCGGCATGGACTTCGGCGATGTTGATTTTGCATTTATCGACATGGGTAAAAAGGAAATCGAGAACATCACCGTAACAAAAAATCGCAAAAAGTGGCTGAAAAAGCAAATCATAGTTTACACAAATAAGTTAAAAACTCCATTTGCAATATATGAGGTGTCCTACGGTTTTTCTGCAGGCGGAAGAAATCACAACACCTAAAGAGAAAACAGGTCACTTATGAAAAACCTTTTAGAAAGGAAAAAACATGAACACAAAAACAATACTTACAAGTGAAGTGGAGAGCCTGAAGATCGCCACTTTACCAAGGCGTCCAACAGCTCCAAAGGCCCACGGAGGAGCAGGTCTTTCTGCCCAGGAGATGAAGGCGGCATTCGACAAGCTACCGCTTCTTTTGGTGGCGAGGCTGAACTCTCTTATAAGCGACATTGAGAGCGAGGGAGATGGCAAGATCGGAGAATCTATCAAAACCGGACTTTTCTCATACCATACCCTTAACGACTTTTTCAGTGACGTCAAAAGCGGTAACATGGCATCCTACCTTGTGATCGGCGATACTACTCTCGCGGAAAAGATCGCTCACCTTGACGAAAAGATTGAGGAATTAAAGAAAGCTTTCGCGACAGAGATCTCTGCGCTAAAAACAGAACTTGAGGAGCAGATAAATGTTCTTGATGAGAATGTTAACGAACAGATCGATGCTATAAACGATAGGCTGGATGCCGAATAATACTATGAAAGGAAAAGGAATGAACGTAGTAAAATTTGAATTTTTCAAAAATACAGCTGCCATAGCCTCGGCAGAATACGATAGCTCGGAGAAGATAAAATTTATCTTTTCTGACAGCGGCGACGGATACCTTTCCATAGGTCCAAGGCTGATCAAGACTAAAGACGGGATGGCTGAAGTGGAGCTTTACGACTTTTCCGACGGAACTCACGGCTGCTACCTATGTGTGGGAGGTAAACGCTATGAGCTACCCAGCCTCGAGAAGCTTGGCAGACTTTTCAGATTCTCCCCTATTCAAAGCACCGCCGACATGGCAAGAGTCTGCTACTTAAAGGAACTTGAGGGAAAGGTTCTTGATCTTGAAAAAAGACTTTCCCAGGCGGAAGAAAAAATTTACGGAAGGAGGGCGATATTATGATTAAATTAGCTAAAATTATCTGCAGTGCTGCACTGTCACTTTGCATCGCTTGCACACCTTTGTTCAGTGAATCAGATAGTACAAAGTACGAAAATACCGACAATTTCACTCTTTGCGCCCATGCGGAGGACGAGGTAACCAAGATGGCTGAAACTATGGATATCTATGAAGATGGCAGTGACAAAGACGCGGATGAAGAGGCTGAAAATGCGGAGAACGAAGCTGCAGAGGTAGCTGATGTAAAAACCGAAAGCACAGAAAAGGAAAACACCGACAGCGAAGCATCCGCAGAGTCGAGCGAAGATAACACTGATAATGAAAATGGCAGTGACAAAGATGCGGATGAAGAAAATTTGGGCGGCGAGGGCATGAGTGAAGAAAATGCCTTTGATAAGATATACGCCACGGTTATGGAGCATATTTCCGAGCTGCTTTCTCTTGCGGCATTCATCGGATCACTGATCTGTGCAATCATCTATAAAAGCGGTCTTTTGCCTCTTATGGAAAACGGTCTCACAGGTCTTAAGGCTGCCGCAATAAAGATAAAAGAGGCAACCGATAAGGCAGAGTGTGACAACAAGATATCCATAAGCAGCATTACAGAGAAAATAGAAAAGCTCGAGAGTGCAATAATCGGAATGGAGGCATCTGTTGCAGATGTTAGGAATTCACTTGCCACCGCAGGAGAGCAGAGAGTCCACGAAAAGAACGTTGATACCTTGCTTCGGGGCGAGCTTGATATGCTCTACGACATCTTCATGAGCTCTGCTTTACCTGAGTATGAAAAGGCAAGGGTCGGTGAGCGAGTTGCAAAGCTCAAGGAAGGACTTATTCCCAATGAAACTGAGAAATAACCCTGATTTTGTAAATTGCATTTTACATTTTTGTGGTCTTTTACTCTGCATTATACCCCCTGCCGCTTGCACGCTTTCGTATTTTCCATTATGGATAGAATCAAGCGGCGACCGTGTGATATGCGGTGGAGTTGCTCTGCTAATCGTACTTGCTGCACTCCCGTTTTATAAATACATAAAGAAAAAACTCGAGTCGGCTGCCTCATACGTTATGTGGCTTCTTATCTTCTTATTCTGCGCCCTTATGTCAAGGATCATTGATCAGGTGACGGTTATTGCATTCGTTGGATTTGTATCAAACCTTTTAGGTGCGTTGCTTATGAAGATAGGCGCGAGAGACAAATAAAGATCTGATACTATTTAATAATTACGCTTAAATGCAGGTGGTGTGTCAAACAAAAAAAGACGCACCACCGAAATCAAAAAAAAGGTGGCGTGCCGCCAAAAATATCAAAGGATAAAAAAGATGAACAACGAATTTGACACAGAATTTATAAACATCAGCGAAAAAATCAAGGGCGGTTACGCCTACCTGATCTCAAACATTTCAAAGATCGTCGCCCTGATCACCCTTATCGTCACAGCCCTTCTGGTCTTTACCGACATAGCATTTTTAGGTTTTGACTCCAAGGAGTTCTCCACCTCGCTGATACTGATACTTATATCCTCATACGTTATATATTTTTCTCTGGAGGAGGCAGGTGAGAGGCTCTTTGAAGAGGGCGATGAATACAAGGCGGCGCTTTCCGAATACGTCGACGTGACCCGTAGGATCTACCTTGACATGATGCCTGATCTTCGTGATTTTTGCGAAAAACATGCTGATGACGATCTGCTCTACCGTAGGCGCCAAGCTCTCCTTTCTCTAGGTTTTACCGAGGAGGAATACCTCTCTTTTAAGAGGGGCGAACCTATGGAAAAAAAGAAGATAGCATCACTTAAAAAGATCTCGAGAATCCGCAGAGCTAAGCTGACACCGGATATGCTCCTCTCCACCACCCATAGTAACAGAGAACAGCTAAAAGATCCGGGAAAGGACAAATTCTTGGTGCTTTTGCTGAAAATCTTACCTAGTACGATCTGTATGTTCTTCACGGCGTCGGTAGTGCTTTCTGCAAAAGAGATGAGTGCAGTCACAATCCTCGAGGGCATTATGAAGCTTTCCACTCTGCCAATCGTCGGATTTCGCGGCTACGTTAACGGTTATAATTACAAAAAAATCAGGGAGGTCGCATGGCTGAAAACAAAGACCAAGCTGTTGACAGGCTTTCTTTCGAAGATAGGCGATAAAGGATGATACCCCTCAAAAGCGAGTGGTACCTTTAGCCTTTTTATTACATGGATCAGAGCCGGACAAAATCCCCAAAAGAAAACCAAAAAAACGATAGACTCCAGCGGATATTAGGTGCATAATCCCCCTTGACTTTAGAGATGATATATGTTACAATTATTGTAGAATTTTTTGCCGATTTGGCACATGAAGAAGGGGGGGGAACTTTGGCACCATGCTATACGATCCAAACAGTGGAAAAATCAAAATAAGCCTTAAGGAATTTATCGGCATCGCGCGCCGCGGCATCTCCCCTACTCTCCCCTTTGACGAGGACGAGCCAAGCATTACGGACACGTCGCTTCTCCTTATGAAAGAGGAGCTGCCCGACATCAAGCGAGAGAGAGTCATTTATGGATTTTCCGCCCTCGGCTACGACTTTGAGATGTATATGCAGTTGGTCTGCGTTATGGAAGGAGAGGTCATCATCGCAAAGGAGATCGACACCTCTCCGAAGGCACTCACCCGTGACGAGCGCGCACTGATGCGAGCTGAAGCGTTCATTATTGGAAAGGCGCTGACAGATATTCAAAACTACAATGATATCGTAGTGAATTTTCATATTTTCAACCGTATCCGAGGGGAGAAAGCAACCTTCACCGAGGTTGTAAGACAGAAGCAGCTTGACGACTTTTTTGACAAGTGCGTTGCCGCTGTTGCAAAGTTTGCAGCACCTGAGGTTGAGCGCGTAACAAAGCGACTTCCCTCCCTGCAAAATCTCCGTTTTCCATTTGAAAACATCCGTGACGGACAGAGGGAATTTATGCGAGAGGCTTATCGCACCTTATCACTTGGAGGTGTACTTTTTGCATCTGCACCAACGGGCACCGGAAAGACCGTTTCCGCCATATATCCCGCCCTGAAGGCACTGGCAAAGGGACGGGCAGAAAAGATATTTTATCTGACACCGAAAGGCACTACCGCAGAAGCGGTAAGAGATACGATAGACCTGCTCTGCAAAGAGGGTGCAATGCTTCGGGCGCTGATCATTACAAGGAAGGACCGAATGTGTATAAACGGTCATCTTTGCAGATCAACGCGCTATCTTTGCAAATATTCTAAATGCACGAAAATCGCTGATGCAGCACTAAAACTCTATAAAAATGTAAATAATTGTTTAGATTTTAGCCATGTTATAGAGGTTGCAAAGGAATATGCCGTTTGCCCTTATGAATTATCTTTGGCGTATTCAGAGCTTTGTGACATCGTTATTTGCGACTTCAATTACCTCTTTGATCCGGGAGCGTATCTGCGCAGATACTTTGACGATGGAGGCAGATACCTATTCCTTGTTGACGAGGCACATAACCTGGTTGAGCGCTCACGCGATATGTATTCCGCCTCACTTACTTTAGATGAGATCGCAGAGCCGTTTTACGACGAGCGCATACGGGAAAACTCGCCCATAAAATCAATTTCAAACAACACAAAAAAAGTCCTCCACGAGCTGATATATCCCCTTGTTAAGGAGGAGCTGCGTGAGGATAGAGAGGGAAAGATCCACGGCGCCACCCACGTGTCCGAGATACCGCCCAGGATGTTTACTATCTTTGATGAGCTACAGTTATTTATCGCGGAGGAGCAAAAAAACGCCATAAAGGAAAAGGATGCGGAGCTTATTTTTTTGCTACGCGAATATGGCTTGAAAATCAAGAAATTTGCCTCTGCAATGGCCCGTTTTGACGAGTGCTATAAGCTGATAATTTTCTATAGCGACGGGCAGATAAAGCTGGAAATTCTTGCGCTACACACGGGCAAGGAAATAAGAGAAATGATCAATCGCGGACACGGTGCGCTATTCTTCTCTGCCACCCTCGCGCCCATACATTACTATCGATCCACCCTTGGTGGCGAGGCACAGGACGGAACACTTTCCGTGGACTCTCCATTTGCATCCGAGCAGCTCTCCGTTTGTATAATGGACAAGATCAGCACTAGGTTTTCCGAGCGCGAGGACACCCTTTCAGCAGTATGCCGTGCCATCGCAGCAACCGTTTCTGCAAGGCGAGGAAACTACATGGTCTTCTGCCCCTCGTTTGCTTACAGCGAGTCCTTATACAAGGTGTTCAAGGCTAAATATCCGAAGATCAAAATTCTCATTCAAAAGAAGGATATGACCCAATCGGAGAAGTCGGCATTTTTAGAAGAATTCAAGCGCGAGAGCGATACTTATCTGATCGGTTTTGCCGTGATGGGTGGTATTTATTCCGAGGGAATCGATCTTGCGGGCGATAGTCTTATCGGTGCTGTAGTGGTGGGTATTGGTATGCCCGGACTTTCCTATGAGCGAGAGGCTATTGCAGAATATTATCAGGAAAAGTACGAGGAGGGCAAGCAATTTGCTTATATCTACCCCGGAATGAACCGGGTTTTCCAAGCGGCAGGCAGAGTTATTCGCAGAGAGAGCGACCGCGGCGTTATCGTACTGATCGACGATAGATTCGATGATCCTATATACAAAAAAAGTTTGCCTAAGCTTTGGTCAGGCACAAAATTTATAGGCGATGCTCAAACCTTGCGCACAGTTCTTGATGAATTCTGGCATGAGGTGGACGCAGAGCGACAAAGAGAAGGTAACAACTAAATACAACACACTTAACACATTTTAAGGGCTTCCATACCTGGAAGTCCTTTTTCTTTATCTTAAAAAAGTACAAAAAATTCTCTGAAAATTTGTACCATCATCTTTATTTTTTACCATTTTTAAGGAGATGTGTATATGCACTATTCCGACATAGTTTTTCAAAATTTACATTTTTCCGAGATTTGGTCATGGAAACAAAGTACTATATCAGTCATCTCTGAAGATAGAAAAAAGCGCTTCTCATTTTTAGGAGAGGCGCTTTAGAATTAATGATATTTACTAAATCAATACTTTTCGATAAGGGCAAGGGTGAGATTCGTGGAGTTTTTGGCAGCAAGGGCGAGGAAGGTCGGATAATCCATACTCGCCTCGTCATCTGCAGAATCAGAGATGGCGCGAACTACAACGAAGGGAGTTTCATTAACGAAAGCAACCTGAGCAATTGCACCGCCCTCCATCTCGCAAACAGATGTGCCGAATTTCTCTACAATGTCTTCCTTTACATCCTTTGTGGCAACGAAACGGTCGCCCGTAGCAACAGAACCAAGCTTTACAGAAAGAGAAAGCTCAAAGCCTGCCTCACATAGAATTTTCCTTGCGCGAGCATCAGTTTCAAACCAAATTCTATTGATTCCCGAAACAAGACCCACAGGATCTCCAATGGGCGAGGTGTCCATATCGTGCTGACAAAGCTTTTCTGCTACTACGATATCACCGCAACGAAGTCCGCCTGCGAGAGCACCGCCAACTCCCGTGTTAACCAGGAGCTTTGGAGAATACTTCAAGATCATAACCTCTGCCGCCATTGCTGCGAACACCTTTCCGATGCCGCATTTCGCGATTACTACTCTTTTACCAAGAAGATCTCCCTCATGGAATTTAATGCCGCTGACAGTTTCGCTCTTTCTATTTTCGAGTCTGGAAACGAGGTCGTTTACCTCCACTTCCATAGCTCCGATTATACCAATATCAACCATGTTTTTTCTCCATTTTGAGATGTTTTACATCTTGTACTTAAAGTCGTTTTCCTTAGAATTCAGGATGTCGAGATATCTTTTTGCTTCGATTTTTGCAGTATTCAAATCGAGATTTTTATAGTTTCCGCACTCTATGGCGCTTTGACCGAACATCTTACCGCTATGATCTATAATGCGGGAAAGCACGTCTTTTACTGCGGAAAGCGTTCTGTCGTTATCAGAGTTTCTCACCAAGAGATAGAAGCCGGTCTGGCATCCCATAGGGCCAAAATATATTACGTCGCTGCCTATCTCCGAGGATCTTACATAGGTCGCGAACATATGTTCAAGGGAGTGCATCGCAAGGTTATCCAAGTAATCTCCCGCATTAGGCACACGAGTGCGAAGGTCATAGGTTGTGATATCTCCGTCGATCCTGGATACGTAAATACCCTCTGTAAGGAGATCGTGATTTACCTCAAAAGAGGCAATTTTCTTAACTTCATTCATTTTGCTTTTTCCTTAATTCAGCGCAAAACGCGCATAAACGATAAGTTTAGTTTACTTTTTATTGTAAATTACGCAAGTCACCAGGACTTGCGTAATTCATGATTTTAGAATTTAATGTGTTCTGCGATATAGCTCTTAACCTCAGAGATCGGAATTCTAACCTGTTCCATAGAATCTCTGTCACGAACAGTTACGCAGCCGTCGTTTTCTGTTTCAAAGTCGTAGGTAATGCAGTAAGGAGTACCGATCTCGTCCTCGCGACGATATCTCTTACCGATAGATCCGGTTTCGTCAAAGTCAACTGCAAAGTCTTTTGAAAGATCGTCATAAAGCTCAAGAGCCTTTTCAGAAAGTTTCTTTGAGAGAGGAAGAACTGCACACTTGAAGGGTGCAAGTGCAGGATGAAGATGAAGCACAACTCTTGTATCACCTTCGCCGATCTGCTCCTCATCATAAGCGTCAACAAGGAATGCAAGTGCAACTCTGTCTGCGCCAAGAGAAGGCTCGATAACGTATGGAATGTAATGCTCGTTTGTTTCCTGATCGAAATAGGTCATGTCCTTGCCGGAATGATTCTGATGCTGTGTAAGGTCATAGTCTGTTCTGTCAGCAATGCCCCAAAGCTCGCCCCATCCGAATGGGAAGAGGAACTCAAAGTCGGTTGTAGCCTTGGAATAGAAGCAAAGCTCGTCGGGATCGTGGTCGCGGAGTCTGAGGTTTTCAGGGCGCATACCAAGGTTAAGAAGGAACTTATGGCAATAATCCTTCCAATAAGCAAACCATTCAAGATCGGTGCCGGGCTTGCAGAAGAACTCAAGCTCCATCTGCTCGAACTCACGGGTACGGAATACGAAGTTACCGGGGGTGATCTCGTTACGGAAGGACTTACCGATCTGCGCTACACCGAAGGGGAGCTTCTTTCTTGCAGAACGCTGAACTGCGGGGAAGTTTACGAAAATGCCCTGTGCAGTTTCAGGACGGAGGTAAACAGTGCTGGAGGATTCCTCGGTTACACCGATAAATGTTTTGAACATAAGGTTGAACTTCTTGATGTCTGCAAAGTCTGTGCCACCGCAGATGGGGCAAACGATTCCCTTTTCCTTAATGTAGTCTGCCATCTGTTCGAAGGACCAAGCGGCAGGGTTATCATTAAGACCATTTGCAAAAGCATAATCCTCAATGAGCTTGTCTGCTCTGTGACGAGCCTTACAGCCCTTACAGTCCATAAGAGGATCGGAGAAGCCGCCAACGTGACCGGATGCTACCCATGCCTCAGGATTCATGATGATTGCAGAATCAAGACCAACGTTGTATCTGGATTCCTGAACGAATTTTTTCCACCAAGCGCGCTTTACGTTGTTCTTGAACTCAACACCGAGGGGGCCGTAGTCCCAAGAATTTGCAAGACCACCGTAAATTTCAGAGCCGGGGAAGATGAAGCCTCTCGTTTTGCAGAGGGCAACGATTTTTTCCATTGTCTTCTTTGAATTTTCCATAATTAAAAATCCTTTTTTCTATTTTTATAATATTTTTTACTTATTTTGGTAAGTTCAGTTTACTTTTTCACGTACTTTTTATAGTTTTCACTCTTCAGGAATAAGCTCTCCAAAAATCATTCCACCCTTTGCATACTTTGGAATAACGTTTATAAGTCTGCCTGAAAGCTCCTCCGTGGAGATCACTCTCACCTCTGCAAAGGTGTCCGAATGGGCAGTCCACTCATTTCCCTCTCGGGTTTCGAATATGCATGAAAGAGGCTCGCCGCGCCGACATATCTCATCAAGCACACAGTCGCGCACTAGATTTTTCTCTTTTATGAGTATCTCGCTTCTGCGCTTTTTTTCTGCCTCCGGTACTTGATTTTTATACTCTGCGGCAGGCGTTCCAGCTCTTTTTGAATAGGCAAAAACGTGACAATCAAGAAAGCGCGCACGCTTAACAAAATCTATCGTAAGAAGGAAGTCCTCCTCGCTCTCCCCGGGAAAACCAACCATCATATCGGTGGTAAAGGTGACAGAGGGAAAGGCTCTTCTAATGATCTCCATATTGCGAAGCACCATATCACGATTGTATCTGCGCTTCATTCCGCGGAGAACTGCGTCCGATCCAGACTGCATGGAAAGATGAAAATGCGGTGCGAGGATGCGAGTGTTTTTTACTTTGTCAATAAACTTCTCTCCGATAAGCTCGGGAGCAAGGGAGCCAAGTCTGATCCTCTCGCAGCTGCCCCTGGAATCAAGCTCTGCGATAAGGTCGCCAAGATCGTATTTTTCAGAAAAATCTGCACCGTAAGAACCGGTTTCAATACCCGTAAGCACGATCTCACGAGTGCCATTGGCATAAAGCCCCTCAACCTCACGGATAACATCCTCCGGAGCCTTTGATCTGACAGGGCCGCGAGCATCTGCAATAGCACAGTAGGTGCATCTGCACTCACAGCCGTCCTCTATCTTAACGTAGGCGCGAGTCCTCTCAGGCTTGGTCAGGCACATAGGCTCAAACTTTTCATCTGAAAGAGATTTTGTCATGATAGTTGGATGTCTCTTATCTTTTTGGGACGGTATATCTCGTAGGTTATGACCAGACCGCATAGTTTTATCAGATCCGTCGGATAACACCTTATCCACCACAAGTGGTCCCGCTTCCCCCACTGAGGAAGGCGCTTTTGAAAGCATTTCTGCAATCATCTTTGGGAGCTTCATTTTATCAGCAGTTCCTGCCACGATGGATACACCGGGAATGGCTGCAACCTCCTCGGGGGAGCGCTGACTGTAGCATCCCATTACCGCAACTACGGCATCAGGATTTTTGCGCAAAGCGCGTCTTATATATTTTCTCGATTTCGCATCAGATTCCGCAGTGACGGTGCAGGTGTTGATGACGTAAACGTCGGCAAAATCACCGAAGTCCACCTCTCTCATACCGAGCTTTATCAGCTCCTCGGAGAGGACGGTACTTTCGTACTGGGAAACCTTGCAACCGAGAGTGTAGGTAGCAAAGGTAGGCATTTTTTATAGGCTTTCTATATATTCAGGCTTAACTACTGCAACGTAAGGCAGATCGCGCCACTTTTCAAACAGATCAAGACCGTAGCCAAATACGAATTCGTCGGGAATTTCTCTGCCTGTATAGTCGGGTTGGAAGTCAACCTTTCTTCTTGAAGGTTTATCGAGGAGAGTGCAGGTCTTAACGCTTTTTGCGCCCTTGTTTTTCATATGCTCTGTAAGATATTTCAAGGTATTGCCGGAGTCTACAATGTCCTCAACGATAAGGAAATCACATTCAGAAAAATCAGGACGGTCAAAGTCAAGAAGCATCTGTATTTTTCCCGAGGATTCTGTTGAATTTCCGTAGGAAGAAACTCTTATAAACTCAAGCTCGCAAGGGATATTCAGTTTTTTTACAAGATCAACGGTAAACATGGCAGACCCCTTGAGAACACATACCACAACGAGGTTTTTTTCTTTGTAGTCGCGATTGATCTCGTCACCTATGCGAGAAACGATATTGCATATTTCTTCTTCGGTGACCAAAACCTTTTGAATGATGGAATCAAGCATAGAAAACATCTCCCCATTTTAATTTTTATTTTACATCTAAACATTCTAACAGAAATAATAAAAAATGTCAAGAGAAAATGTGGTTTTTCCTCCTCTTATCAGGCAAATTTCGCGGATTTCGCCCGTTTTTTTCCTACATTTAATATATTTAAAAAAATATTTTAAAACCATCTTGACAAAAAAGGAATTTTGAGGTATAATATAATCTGCTTTGGATATGCAAAGTCGACGTTAAAAATTTTACAAGGAGGTGCTACCATGAAAAGAACATATCAGCCTAAGAAAAGACAGAGAAAAAAGGAACATGGCTTCAGAAAAAGAATGGCAACCGCTAACGGTAGAAAAGTTCTTAAGAGAAGACGCGCCAAGGGAAGAGCTAAGCTCACCTATTAATTAATTGGTCACCGGTCGGTGACAGTCACCATTGTGACAGGCTGCGTGGCAGCCTATAAAACTCCGATAAAGCCGACATTTATTCTTCGAGCGTTTTATCGGGGTTTTTGTTTAGGAAAACAAAAAGCCTTTCAGCTCCCATTGGAGGCATAAAGCCGACCCGCGGGCGTGTTTTGAAAAAACACAAAGAAATCGAGTGTGCGAGGGTTCGATAATTTTGCGCTCAGCAAAATCCTGCGGTGGTATTTCTTCGAGCGTTTTATCGGGGTTTTTGTTTAGAATAATGAGAAAATTCACAGGTGACGGTGATGGTATGAAATTCAAAGCGATTTGTGAGAACCACTTATATTCAAAGGCATATTCCAAAGGCAAGAGAGCATTAACGTCAGCCCTTGCAGTATACGTTCTTCCGGATTATCACGCAAAGAGGCTAGCAAACGCCCATCCGGAAAAGAAAATCATAAACCGTATAGGTTTAACGACTTCTACAAAGCTTGGTAAAGCAACTGTTCGCTCCAGGTGTCGCCGTATTATCAGAGAGGGACTTCGCGCCCTTGAAAAACGACGTCCCTTAAAAACAGGATTTTTGATCGTCATTGCAGCTAGGAGCGGCGCGGTTAACTTGAAGTCGCAAAAAATCGAGGAGCATCTTGAGATTGCTTTCGAAAAACTATCTATGTTTAAGTCGTAGACAGAGGATAAAAATATGAAGCACGTAATGATAGGGCTGATCAGGCTCTACCAAATTTTCATCTCTCCCCTCCTGCCACCTGCCTGCAGATTTACACCAAACTGTTCAAAGTACGCTATTGAGGCGTTTTCCAAAAGAGGATTTTTTGCAGGTTTTATTCTTACGGTATGGCGGCTTCTCCGCTGCAACCCATTTTGTAGGGCAGGATACGACCCCGTTCCCGAAACAGGACTTGTTCCGACTATATTAAGACGCGACCGGGAAACAAAGCAGAGCGCGCCCTGCGAAGACAATTGTGACGCGCAAGAAAATACGCATCAGGAAACCGATATAGATGCGAATAACACTAATTAGTGCAGCTAATGCAAACAGTAGTGTGCAAAAACAATGAAAACACACGCCCATAGGCGTATAACTTACTACACTCGATGCAGTAAAATTCAAAAAAAGGATGTACAAAAAATGTTAGATTGGCTCTACGAATTATTAGGCACAATTCTTTGGTGGTTTAGTAAGACACTTGGCGGTAACTTCTACGTTATCGGTATCTTCTTCTATGCACTGCTCTTTAAGATCGTGCTTGTTCCTTTCACAATTAAACAGCAGAAAAACCAGATCGCCATGGCAAAGCTCACTCCCAAGATCGAGCTTATCAAGGCAAAGTACAAGGGTAGAACTGACCAGGTAACAATGCAGAAGCAGCAGCAGGAGATCTTTGAGCTCCAGCAGGCAGAGGGCTACAACCCCCTTTCCGGTTGCCTTCCCCTTCTCATTCAGATGCCTATCATAATCTTCCTCTATAACGTTATCAGAAATCCCCTCTCTCATATCTGTGGTCTTTCTGATAGTGAAGTAACTTCTATTTACTCCCTTTTAAACAACGGTGCAAACGAAGCCTTCAAGAGCATCAACCAGCTCACACTGGTATCACAGATCAACAACACGAATATTGACCTTTCCCAGTTTGATCTAGACAGACTCCCTGACTTCAGCTTCTTTGGCGTAGGTGATCTTGGCGCCAACCCAAAAATCATCTCCCTTTACGCTCTTATTCCCATTATCGCTGCGGCTCTTACATGGCTCTCCATGTTCCTCTCCAAGAAGTGGAACGGCTCCAACAATGTAGCACAGGATCAGCAGCAGTCTGCACAGATGAACCAGTCCACCAAGATGATGGAGCTTATGATGCCTGCGATGACTCTCTTCATGGCATTCGGATTCTCCAGCATGATGGGTATTTACTGGATCTACCAGTCCGCGCTCGGTATTCTCCAGAGCTATCTCATCGCTAAATTTATGCCTATTCCCAAGTACACAGAGGAACAGCTCAAGGAAATGAGAAAGGCGCAGAAGAAGGCTGAAAAGGCTCATAGACAGGCTCTCAAGACACAGCCTAAGTACCGTTCTCTCCATTACATCGACGCAGAGGACTACGATTCTCTCCCCGAACTCAAGAAAAACACAAACCAGACAAACACAACTCTTCCCGATATTGAAGATTGATAGATAGGAAATTAAGGTAAACTACAATGATAAAAGAAATAATTGCAATGGGCAAGGACGTTCTTGAGGCGAAGGAAAATGCCAGAATAGCCCTCGGTGCAGGCCCACTTGATGACGTAAATTTTGAAATTCTCCACGCAGGAAGCAAGGGTATTTTCGGCATTATCGGTGTCAAAAAGGCACAGGTAAAGGCATGGATCGAGCTTCCTGATACACAGGAAAAGAAGCAGAGAGCTCCAAAGAACGAGCATAAGTCCGAGAACAAGCTCGAGAAAGAGGATGCTCCAAAAGCTGACGAAAATGTAAACAATGATGGTCAGCAGCCCACACAAAAGAAGAACAATAACAAGAAAAAGAAAAAGAAGCCACAGCCAAAACCACAGCAGCCTGCACAGAAGAAGCTCGAGCCAAAGGCTCCTAAAGCACCCAAGGCGCAGGCGATCCCCGAGGAGGAGCTTAAGATGGAGCCCCGTATCGTAGAGGCTGGCGAGGATATGTCATTCGACTTTATCACAACCCTCATCTCCGACATCGGACTTAAGGCAGAAGCAAAGATCTACTCCGTTGAAGACGGCACACGCAGAATCGTTATTGAAGGCGAGGATGCAGCAGTTCTTATCGGTCACCACGGTGACACTCTCGACGCTCTCCAGTATCTTGCAAACCTTGCTTGCGCAAGAAAGAACTCCAAGGGTGAGCGCGATAAATCCCGCGTTACCATCGACATCGAGGGCTACAGAAAGAAGAGAGAGGAAACTCTCCGCGCTCTCGCAAGAAGAATGGCTAACAAGGCAAAGAGAAACAGAAGAAGCGTTATGCTTGAGCCTATGAGTGCTTACGAAAGAAGAATCATTCACTCTGAAATTCAGAACATCGAGGGCGTTAGCACAAACTCTATCGGCTCTGATAACAACAGAAAGATCGTTATCTTCCTTACCGACAAGAAGCCTGAGGGCATCTTTGAGGAAAAGGCTCCTGAAACTCCACTTCTTGAAGAATTTGCAAAGGACGAGATGGACAACTCCTCCGAAATTCTCGGCTCTCTCGACTCTTACACACAGGCA
>JAZNPB010000049.1:0-3981 GCA_045589435.1 Eubacteriales bacterium
TTTCTTCGTGGAGATACCCGAAAGTCCTTCGTCAACGTAGCCGGGCACGTAAGTCCATTTTTCATTTTTCTGTATGAATTCTTCGTAATACGATATTTGGTTATCGAGCGAATTTATCTGTTCATCGGTATCCGAGGATACGCGGGCATAAAATGTTACTCGCAGAGGAATATCGTATATCGATTTTGTTCGCAATAATGTTCTGATATTTAATATATCCATACTATCATCCTTTCTCAAAGTTCGTTATATCATTATCTATCGACTTTATTATATCACATTCGACCTCGTAATGCAATACCCAAATCGAAATTTGCCAAAATCTTTCTTTGGCGTTTATGTATCGGAAGAACCTTGCGGTATCTTCCGAGGTGAGTACGCTCACCTTGCATCCCTTTCGGGAGATCGTCTTGCTTTTCTTGTGGCAATCTTTTCGGTCATTCTCTTATATTCCTTTTCGGAAATCGTGCCGTGTTCAAACAGATAGCGGTTGAAATAATTCAGCCAAATATCCTCTGCCATACGCTTTTCGCGTTCTTCATCGGTTAAAACTTTCCCCATTCAATTACCTCGTTCTTTCAAAATTTTTCAAATATATTTTCCTCCATCCGAGAGAAAAATATACCAATAGAATGGGCGCACATGCGACGGCGTAAGTTGGTGTTAACCAAAAAAACACTTGCCGTCGCACAAAATATCCCTTGCCGTCTTTGGGACAGCAAGGGATATTTTCCATCATTCTCAAAAATCCAACGGGTACGCCCTGCGTGCTTACATACTTTGTTCCCATTCATGCTTCTTACGCTCCTTTCTGCTAATGGGCATCGTGGTGCAATCCTGCGGCTGACGGTAGCTCTCAATGCTTGCAAGGCTACCGACAAGGTTAAGGACATTCGTTGTGATGGCAAGGAACTGATTGTTCGCCATCCGCGTCAACGCGAGGGCGGCAGATTCGTTGCCTGCGTGTGCCGAGCGATTCAGATATTCAAGCGCCTTTTCCATATCGAATATATCCGCTTCAAAGAGATAGATCTGTGCCAGGCGGTAGTCGGCATACATATTTCCGCGTGCCGAAGCGATCTCCAAATGCTCAATAGCTTTGGCAATATCCTTCTTCACGTGCTTGCCATCCATATAATATTTGCCGAGCGTATAGGCGGCAAACTCGCTACCGTTACGCTTGGCATTGAATGCAGAAAAAGGAAACGAGCTATGGAATTAGTGTTTGCAAAATAATCTTTACAAATATTAAATAAACGCACGCCCGATGCGGTCAGATATCCGCACCGGGCGTGTAATTTTCATATATTCACAATTTCTTTATTCGATTTTCTTGCGTTTTTTCATCGCAAAGGCAAGAGCAACTGCCAAGATCGCCGCAGCTGCCATAAGACCTACAGCAATCCAAAGGAAAGCGGCGTTATTCTCTTTTGGTTCGTCGGTAAAATCCGTATTCTCGACGCTTGTTTCAGGCTCTGCGATATTGCTCTCGCTTGGTCCTTCGGTTGTAACGTCTTCGCGTGCGGTCGTTTCCCCTCCGTCGTCGGGATGCTTCTCGCTCACCTGCACTTCTATACGTTTGCTTATCGTTGAACCCTCAACGTATATGTCTATCACGGCAGTCGTCGGCAGGTTGCCGAGGATCTTGATTGGTATTACTCCGTTCGCATCGGGTTCACCGATATCCGTGATCGCCACGTTATATGAATCGGATATCTTGTAGAAAAGCTTAACACTCGTCGCCGCCTCGGCAGGTTGCACGTGAAGCTGATAGATCATTTCCTGTCCGCAAACGACAACGATCTTCTCTTCTCCCGCAAGACCTTCGGTTTCATATTCGGTTATGAGGTTGTCGAAAACAGCATTCTTTTCCATAGCGGTGCCCACGTAGTTGAGTACTTCGGCAGAAACCGTGATGCTTGTGACTTTGCCGCCGCTATAATAGAGCTTGAACTGTCGGGCAAGCATTTCTCCCGAATCAACTGCGCTTTCTTTAGGATCGATCGCTTCGACCTTTCCAACAACGGCAGAACCGTTCATAGAAAACATATCCGCGGTAACGCTGTCGATCTTCATATACTGAGAAAATTCGATCACGGCAGTATCCTTATAGAGATGGACGGAAGTGACGGTCGGAGCCTGAGTGCTGACCATACTGAGATACACGTTTACCTGAGGCGGGGGAACGGGCAGCCACTCGCTTTCAACACTTTCATAGCCTTCCTTTTCCACCACGACCTTCCACATACCGTTCGGAACGTCCCACGCAAAGATTCCTTCTTCGTTCGTGACCTGCGGATTGCTCTGATCGTATTCCTCTGCTTTCCACAGCACTGCTTCCCCCGTATTTTCATCCCGATAGTATACCTTAGCGGTCGCGCCTTCAACGCGGTTGTCGGTAACAGCCTCGTAGACGTATCCCGAGGGGTCAATGATCCATGGCAGACTGAAATCCATAAGATTGCTGAGACAATCGTTTAAGGTCTGATTTACGTAGGCATTCATCATAGCGATCAGACCCGCAACGGCAAGACCCGCCATAAAGGGAACTCCGCCCGTGAGAAGCATACCAACGCCCATTACCGTTGTCGCATAGCGCAGACCCGCACAGATCATATATCCCATCGTCAATCGATCGAGCGCCTGAAGTCTGGCGTCGATAGCCGACTCGCTCATTCCGGAATTGATTATTGCCTGTCTTGCGCCGAAAAGGCTGACCATATTATTGCCTACCTCTATGACGTCCGAGTAAACACCGAAAACAGCCGACGCACCGCCGACCTGCTTGCCGAAGGTTTCGCTGATCTCGCCCGCCGCCCATCCGATGACTTCGGTGGATACGATCTTTGCGCCCTCTTCAACTCCTGCGGGGAATTCATACGAAGTTGAGCCCATCTTCATCAGCGCGTTTGAAGAATTTCCGCCTCGGCGTCCCGAGTAAGCACTCGGCGAATCACCGCCCGATACCAGGCTCTTATAGTAGTCGGTTTCTTCGTAATAGTATGATGTATATACGGTATTGCCCTCGCTGTCCACACTCTTCGTGAAGCTTTCATCGGCATCAAGCTGAGCGCGGGTGACGCTTGCATCCCTTGCGGCAGTAATCTTATAATGCAGAGTCGCTTCCGCCTCATTGTTCAGATCGATCTCAAAATCAAGCACTCCGTAGCCCTCGGAGTCGCGCGTGTCGGAATTGACTCTGCCCGTGGCGTTCTGCCACATTTCGGGCATATCCGACAGTTCATCCTTCATCACCTCGGGGTCGATATTTGAGTATTTGTCGATGATGTCGTTATTTATCGTTTCATCAAGAGGCTTGTTGATGAATCCTATGCTGAACGGGCCGGGAGGCATTAATAAATATTCCATTGGAAAATATTTGCCGCCGGACCAGGCTCTTCCGCCGCCGTAAATGATATTTCCGACCCGTTGGCCCGGATAGTCAAAATTATCAATGTTCCATACATAGAGTATCGTATCATACGTAGCGTTGATCACCCACCAGCCGTTTTCGTCCTTTGTTCCCATATAAGCTGCAGAGAGATCTTCTCTGTTGTCGGTAATATAAACGCTCTCTACGTTTTCATCATTTTCAAGCTGAATATGGAACATATAATCACTCTCGGAGGTGGAGAACTGAATGGGCGTCGGCTCTACCGAGCCGTCGGATTTGATAACGTACTTTTTTCCGTTATAGTACATATGAAGATTCTTGATATTGGTCAGATTATCCGCCCACAGAACCTCATACTGTGCGGTTGTTTTAGTTTCACCGTCAACCGTTACCGAGGCGCTGATAAGATGCAGCGCGTCGGCATCGTTGCCCGAAAGCTCGACCAGAGCCGACCAACGTCCGCTTTCGTAAGCGGTTGCGCGCCCGATGACCCATTCGCCGTCATAGACGGTGACCGAAGCACCCGGGACGGTTACTCCTTGCACCAGAATACTTTGAGTAGAGGTGGTTGTCGGGACTTCGATGGT
>JAZNPB010000050.1:0-4520 GCA_045589435.1 Eubacteriales bacterium
CGCAACAGAAAAGATTTCTGTTTCTTATTCTCCCGAATTCTCTCTTGAAGCAGTAGCTCGTCCTACCACTTGGTACATCCTTGGTAATGGTAGCGTAGCAGGTTCTGTTCTTAACAATGCAGCTTGGGGCCTTAAGGATGAAGTAGCTCAGGGACTTGTTTCCAAGGGTAACGGTGTTTACGAAATTACTCTTGACCTTTATGAAGGTGACGAATTCCAGATCTGTTCCAGCAGCTCTTGGTCTGATAAGCACGGATTTGACTCTCTTGTAAATCCCGGTGAAAACTTCACACGTGGCGGTAACATTACTGTTGCTGTTGCAGGTAACTACACTCTTACTCTTACTGTTGATCCCGATGATGAAACCAAGGACACTCTTACTTGGGTACGTAACGGTGATGCAGGCGAAGTAGAAGAAACCGAATATCCTGCTGATGCATTTGCAATCAAGGGTAGCAAGGTAACTGGTTGGGCTGACAAGACCGATGCACAGTATCTTATGAATAAGAATGCTGACGGCAAGTTCGTTCTTGTAATCGAGCTTTACGCTAATGATGAGTTTATGTTCGTTGGCTACGAAATGGTTGACGAGGCACTTTCTGGTCTTGCTCTCTACATCAAGAGCGATATGATCGCTGAAGGAAGTGCAGCTGAAGTTCAGGCTAAGGCCGGTGGCAACTTCACAACAAGTGCTAACGGTACATATACCTTCACATTCGATCCTGAAACAAATAAGGTTCACATCGCTTATTCCGCTGATTTCTCTCTTGAAATAGTTGCTCGCCCCACCACTTGGTACATCCTTGGTAACGGCGCGACCGAAGGTTCCGTTCTTCATACATCCAGCTGGGGACTTAACGATGAGTCCGTACAGAAGCTCACAGATAAGGGCAACGGTGTTTACGAAATAACCCTCAATCTCTATGAAGGCGATCAGTTTAAGATTTGCTCCGATGGTTCTTGGTCTAATGCACACGACCTCTCTGATATGCCTAACCCCGGCACTAACTTTGAGGCTGCAGGCAACGTAAAGGTTCTCGTAGCAGGTAACTACACACTTACACTTACTATTGATGCTGATGATGAAACCAAGGATACTATTACTTGGGTACGTAACGGCGACTGCGAATAATCAAAATAAAAGGGGCTGACCGTTTGGTCAGCCCTATGCTTATAAAAAACAAATTAAATTCTAATATCGTGAGGAACGTCACCGCTTCGTGCGATAGTAATCTCAAGACACTCAATAAGCTTTTCAATCTTTTCATAGCTTGAAATATCAATGGAAAGAGCATCTTTGTTGATAGACTTGCAATATTGACCGAGCATTTCACCAATTACAACAATGTTTTTATCCGTGATAGAGTTAACATCTTCAAAGCTTGATACGTAAACAATTCTATCGAATGTAGCATTAAGCTCTGAGCGCAGCGCTTCATTCTTTTGCTCGTGACATATTACAGTATAATCAGCTCCGTCAAATATTTCATTTGCAATTCCTTTGATTTTACCGTAATTGCTGTTGATCTGACAGAAGAGCTGGTCGTCATAAAGCATATCAAACGCAATAACAGGACAGTAGTTCGCTTCACTGACGGTTTTGAAAAAGCTTTCCTCTGCGTCGCAGCAGATAACCGCATCGCACCAATCAAGTCTTGATGTTTCTGTGTTATCAATAACACGAAGAGAAAGTCCTTTATCTTTTAGAGCTTTTGCAAGGCGGCGAATCAAAAGAAAATGATCTGCACGCTTTAGAGCAAAAGATCCGTGTCCGAGGTACAATCCTACTATATTAGTTTTTCCCGATGAAATGCTTTTAGCATGAAAATTGATCTTGTAACCGTAGAGGTTGACTATTTGAAGCACCTTTTTTCTGGTAGCTTCACTTATACACTGGTCATCACGGTTATTTAATATATAGCTGACGGTGGCTACGGAAACCCCGGCTTCTTCGGCTATATCTCTTAAAGTTACTTTCTTTTTCATAAAAGGTCTGCCTTTCTTAAACGTTAAGCCAAGCTTGACTATATTATAATGATTATGAGGGCCTTTTGTCAAGAGAAAAGGAGATTTTTAATGAACAAACACGCAATTTACCACCGCCCCGAGAGCAATTATTGCTTTGCAATAGACGAAAAAACAGTCGTTTTACGTATTCGCTTTGCCAAGGACGAAAAGCTTAACTCACTCTCGGTGCTATATAACTCTAAATATGATATTGCTAAGGTGCAGTATAGGACTGATATGCCTTTCCTTTGCAGCGACTCAGCATATGACTATTATTCCGCGACTATAAAGCTTGATGATCCACGGCTTGCATACGTTTTTGAGTTTTCATCAGATGAAGGAAAATATTATTTCTGTGAAACGGGTGTTAAGGAATCATACGATTTTTCAGTTGCATATTACGACAGCTTCCAATATGCTTATATAAATAAAAATGATATCATTCAGAATGTATCTTGGCTGAACAATGCTGTTTTCTATCAAATATTCGTTGATAGATTTGCCAAAGGCTCAAAGAAAGATGAATCATATATCAATGCTGAGTGGGGAGATATCCCAACACCTAAATCATTCTACGGTGGAGATCTTGACGGTATTTGTGCGTCTCTTGATTACATAAAGGAGCTGGGCGTTACAGCGCTTTATCTTAACCCTATATTCAAGAGTCCGTCAAATCATAAATATGATATTGTAGATTATTACGAGATAGATGAAATGTTCGGTGGCAAGGAAGCATTTAGACGACTTGTTAAGGCTTGCCACGAAAAAGGCATAAAGGTAATGCTTGACGCTGTATTTAATCACGTTAGCGAGGGCTTTTATCCATGTGGAGAGGTTCTATCTCTCGGTAAAGACTCGGAATACTTTGATTGGTTCATAATAGAAGGTGATAAAATAAGCGCAGAGAGGGATAATTACGCCTGCTTTGCAGCATGTGAATATATGCCAAAGCTTAATACAAACAATAAGGAGGTTCAATCTTATCTTATAGACGTTGCTAAGCACTACATAACCGAATATGATATCGACGGATGGCGTCTTGACGTTGCTGATGAAGTTTCTCACGATTTCTGGCGTCAAATGAGAAGGAAGATCAAGGCGATAAAGCCCGATGCAGTTCTTATAGGCGAAAATTGGCATAATAGTGAAAGCTTCTTGCAAGGAGATCAGTTTGATAGTATAATGAATTACGGAGTTACCAAGGCGTTCCTTGATTACTTCGCGAGAGAGTCCATAGACGAGAAGGGATTTGCCGAAGCTCTTAACTCTCAGCTTATGCGTTATACTGATACCACAAACAATATGATGTTCAATCTTCTTGATTGCCACGATACACATAGATTCATTACTGAGGTTTCGGGGGATAGACGTAAGCTTATGCACGCACTACTTGCTCTTGTTTTCCTTCCCGGAAGTATTAACCTCTATTATGGAACGGAAATACTTACCGAAGGTGGATATGATCCCGATAGCAGAAGAACCTTTGATTTTGAAAAACTGAACGATCCCGAAATACGAGGTATTAAGGGAGAGGTCGCTTATATTATGAAGCTTAAAACTCAGCCTGCAATCGCACACGGTACTGTGAAAATATCGAGTGGTGATGGCTATATTAGTATTGAAAGAAAATGCGAAGAGCAAACACTTATACTGAAGCTTTGCTCTGAAAATTACACCATTGAAGGAGAATTGTTATGAAAAGAATAATATCTTTGATTTTAGCAATCGCAATGCTTTGGGGCTTTGCTTGCATTTTAAGTTCGTGTAACAACGACGAAAACAAAGAACAAATAGTTATCAGAGTTCTTGAAAACGACTTTGCCAAGAAGAACGGTTATCTTCAGGTGCTTCTTGATGCGTTTAACGAAAAGTATAAGGAATATAACGTTGTTGCAGTTGATGCAGATATGGACGAGTATTCCGATCTTGAAAACGACGGTCCTTACGGCTACGGCCCCGACGTTCTTTATCAGGCAAATGACGTTCTTATGAAATACGTTGACGGTCACCATATTTATCCCATCAATATTGAAGAACTTGAATGTTATGATCAGATTCCTCAGAATGCTTGGGATGCTTATAAGGCAGAGGCAGACGGCAAGACCGTTTACTGTGGTGTTCCCGTAAACGTTCAGCAGCCCCTTCTTTATTACAGAAAAGATATGCTTCCTGCAAATTGGGAGACCGAATGGGACAAGAACAACAACGATGTTCCCGATATGGTAGAGTTCTGGAATGAAATGTACCGTTACAGCGCGCAGATACGTCAAAACGACAAGAGTAAGTTTGGCTTCGCCCTTCAGCTTAATAACGAATATTTCAACTCCGGTTTCCTTTTCTCCTACGGTGGATATGTATTTGGTAAGAACAATACTGATGATACAGATATTGGTCTTTCTAACGGAAACGCAAAGCTTGGTGCAAAGGTAATTTGGGATCTCGCCGGAATTATGGACGAAAAATGTGCTGACGATTCCTTCACCAATGCAAGAACAACAATGCTTGCAAACGGA
>JAZNPB010000051.1:0-2875 GCA_045589435.1 Eubacteriales bacterium
TTCGATCGCATAGATCGCAACATTACCGGCACCGGAAACGGTAATAGTCTTACCTTCGATGGTCTCGCCATAACATTTCAGCATTTCTTCTACAATATAGAGCAGACCGTAGCCGGTAGCTTCCGTTCTGGCAAGAGAGCCACCATAGGAAAGACCTTTACCGGTCAGCACGCCTTCGAACAAGCCGCGAAGCTTCTTATACTGACCGAACATATAGCCGATCTCACGAGCCCCCGTACCAATATCGCCTGCGGGAACGTCGGTATCCGCCCCGATATACTTGCAAAGCCCACTCATGAAACTTTGGCAGAACGCCATAATCTCACGGTCGGATTTGCCTTTGGGATCAAAGTCCGAGCCGCCTTTACCGCCGCCAATAGGAAGACCGGTCAGTGAATTCTTGAAAATCTGCTCAAAACCGAGGAACTTGATAATACCAAGGTTAACGGAGGGATGAAGTCTCAGTCCACCCTTGTAGGGACCGATGGCGCTATTGAACTGAACGCGGTATCCAGTATTGACGTGAACCTGACCGTTATCATCGATCCACGGTACACGGAACTTGATCTGCCTTTCGGGATTTACTAATCTTTCAAGCAGCGCATCGCGTCGGAACGCTTGCTCGTGTGTTTCAACCACCGGACGGAGAGAATCAAGAACTTCCTTAACCGCCTGATGAAATTCTGGCTCATTGGGATTTTCTTTTACGACTCGCCCGATTACTTCATCTACATACGACATACGGTTTCCTCCTTTATGAAAAAAGAAAAGACGCCTTTAACGGTAGGGGCATCCCCTACAACATTAAAGACGTCATTGCCTTCTTCATATATAAAATTGTTTTTGGATTCCTAAAAGTAAAATAGCGTCTTTGAGCACTTACACCCAAAGACGCCTTTGCCTTTACGAACTGCATTATACACCCTCAAAATTTGTTTGTCAAGCATATTTTGTAGCTTTTTTTGAGAAAATTTCATTTTTGTCGTGAAATTTCATTTTATGCTTGACAATTTGAAGGATTTGGTGTATACTTCTTGCAAATGAGCAAAGGCGTTCATTTCAATTCGGACAGATGTCCGGGCTGAAATGAACGCTTTTTTATTATCCCGAAAGGAAGAATCAATATGATTAAGGAAGGTCAAGTGAGAATACCTTCAGGCTGTGCCATTGCCGCAGTTATATCTAAAGAAGGAAAAAAGATGAGCGGTGAAATGATAACCGAAGCAATGAAACCGATGCATGACCGCTCCAACGGACTTGGCGGCGGTTTTGCGGCTTACGGAATCTATCCCGAATATAAGGATTTTTATGCTTTACATATGTTTTTTGACAACCGTGAAGCAAGAAAAGACTGCGAACGGTTTTTAAAGGAACGGTTTGAAATTGTAAAATCCGAAATTCTTCCTACAAGAAAAATTCCTGCAATTACGGATGAACCCGTTATCTGGAGATATTTTCTTGCCCCTCTTAAATCCATGCTTGCCTCCCTGCAGCTTGATGAAAAAGAATATGTTGCAAGAACGGTAATAAAAATCAACTCCGAAATGAAGGGTGCCTATGTTTTTTCAAGCGGTAAAAATATGGGAACTTTCAAGGCTGTAGGTTTTCCCGAAGATATAAGCATATTTTATAAGCTCGAGGAATATGAAGGCTATTCCTGGACGGCTCACGGCAGATATCCGACCAACACTCCAGGCTGGTGGGGCGGCGCTCACCCGTTCACCCTGCTTGATTATTCGGTCGTGCACAACGGAGAAATTTCCTCTTACGATGCCAACCGCCGCTACATTGAGATGTTCGGTTACAAATGCACTCTGCAAACCGACACCGAAGTTATTACATATATAATGGACTACCTCGTTCGAGTTCTATGTCTTACTCCGGAAGAGGCCGCAAGCGTTATTGCGGCCCCGTTCTGGAGCACGATTGAGAACAAAACGGACATTGAAGATAAAAACAAACATATATATCTGCGTACTGTTTTTCCGAGTCTGCTGATAACGGGACCCTTTTCCATTGTTCTCGGCTTTGAAGGAGGACTTATGGCTCTCAATGACCGTCTGAAGCTCCGTTCAATGGTTATAGGTGAAAAAGACGATAAGATATTTATTGCGAGTGAAGAAGCCGCCATCAGAGCGATGGAGCCGGATGCGGAAAATATATATGCTCCCGCAGGCGGTGAGCCTGTTATCATCAAAGTAAAGGAGGGTGCATTCTGATGAACATTGAATTTGTATATCCCGAATTTGAAGTTATCCGAAACGATAAACGCTGCATTGCCTGCAGAGTTTGCGAAAGACAATGTGCAAACGAAGTGCACTCTTTTGATGCAGAAAACAATATACTTATAAGCGACGAGTCAAAGTGCGTAAATTGTCAAAGATGTGTTTCACTCTGCCCCACAAGAGCACTGAAAATCGTAAAAAGCGATTGTGTTCTCCGAGAAAATGCCAACTGGCAAAACGATACGATTAAAGAAATCTATAAGCAGGCAAACAGCGGCGGTGTCCTGCTCTCCTCAATGGGCAATCCGAAGCCGCTGCCTGTATATTGGAACAAGATCCTGATCAACGCTTCACAGGTAACAAATCCCCCCATCGACCCTCTTCGTGAACCGATGGAGACCCGTGTGTTTCTTGGTAAAAAGCCGGAAACGATACAGCGTGATGAAAACGGAAAGCTGAAATGCGAGCTGCCTCCGCAGATTGAGCTTTCAATGCCTGTTATGTTTTCTGCAATGAGCTACGGTTCCATCAGTTATAACGCTCACGCTTCTCTTGCCCGTGCCGCTACGGAGCTTGGTATTCTTTATAATACCGGTGAAGGCGGTTTGCACGAGGATTTCTATGTTTACGGTGAAAACACCATCGTTCAG
>JAZNPB010000052.1:0-28012 GCA_045589435.1 Eubacteriales bacterium
TTTTGAATTTTTTGTGAATTATTTTTACTCTTTTGTAATATATTACCAATAATAATCCACATTGTCAATTTTAGTACTGCAGCATTTGGCTCATTTTCCGTTCTTAAACATCTTGTTGCAAATGTATTGCATAGATGAAAAAGGTGGATTATATTAACAAGTGCAACACTTCTAATGAATAAAAAACGCTCATATTGAATCCTGTGTTTTAATGAAGTGATTACACGTCAAAATAACAAAAGGAGAACAATATGAGCTGCCATCATTTTTTACCATAGAAGAACTCTGTTACCTACGGGAATTATAGATGCCACCATTATTCCTACGTTTTTCTATGCTCTTGAGGTTTTCGAACGAGCTTGTGAAAACAATAACATGTGACTGAGGTTTCTAGTTTGCCAATTGGCAAACAATTGAAAAGAAACTTAATTATGAAATATACTTCGCTGTACCTTTCTGTGCTTGTCAGAAAGGTACAAACGATAACAGCAACGAACTCATGAGAGCGTTTTATCCCAAAGAGCGCAAATACTTAAATTGCATTTCTGCTCAGAATTATCAACCTATAATTGTAAAATCTTCCTTAAAAGTGTTGCACTTCTATTGACAAGTCACTTTTTTGATTACTAATTTGCCTTTAAGTGGTTATAGAACGCTTCTGCAAGAACATTAGCGCCGAGTTTATTGGGATGAACATTATCGTTTGAGAAATACTCGCGATGACCTTCAGTTAAAGCATACACGTCGACAAGTTCATAACCTTCGTCTGCCGCAATTTGTCTTACGATTTCGGCAATTTTAGCAACAATGGCGGGATCTATATCGTAGTTTGTAAGACCGTCCGTTTGTCCTTCGGGATAGTATGCCACGGGGGGAGTAGCAAGAATGATGCGAACGTCAGGATTGTTAGCCTTATATTCCTCGAGGCGCTGAATATACTGCTGACGGAAGATGGACTCGCCGTGCCAGTTTTCAGGTTTGGAATCATTTGAACCCATCATGAAAATGATGATATCTGCATCAAATTCAAGACTTGCGGGATATTCACTGTAAGAGGTATAGGGCTGGTCGCCGGAATTCTGCACTGTTGCTCCGCTATGGCCGTAGTTGTTTACGCAGTAGCCATCACCAAGGAATGTATCAAGCTGCTTTGGATAGTTGTTTGACTTCCAGCCGGAAATTCCATGACCGTAGGTTACGCTATCACCAACGCAGCCAATGCGAATATCTCCCTCCACCGGAACATCGTAAGCATGCTGACCTGAAAGACCGTGGGTATAAAGATATGCAAAAATTCCACCTAGTATCAATAGCAAAATAAACGCTATACTGAGTGCTCTTTTTAATACTTTCATTTTCTTTTTTCCTTTCAAGGCGACGATTGCCTGCACCCTATATTAGCACAAGATGCAAGCAATCAAATGTCAGTTTTATTGGAATTTTACTGTCTTTTGTAAAGTTTTGTTCTCGAAATCAGAACTTGAAGTATCTCTTTGCATTGTAATATGCAATGCCCTGAACGATCTTGCCAAGTACATCGTAATCCTCGGGATACTCGCCGTCTGCTACCCATTTACCGATGAGGTTACACATAATTCTGCGGAAATACTCGTGGCGGGGGTAGGATACGAAGCTACGGGAGTCTGTCAGCATACCAACGAAGTTTGCAAGCATACCAAGGTTTGCAAGGGACTGCATCTGCGCTTCCATACCGTCGCGCTGATCGTTGAACCACCAGCCGGATCCAAACTGGATCTTACCGGGAGTAAGATCAGACTGGAAGCATCCCATCATCGTGCCGAGAACATAGTTATCCTTTGGATTAAGGGTATAGAGAATTGTCTTGGGAAGTGCGTTTGCACATTCAAGATTGGAGAGGAACTTGCCAAGATCCTCTGCGATGCAGAGGTCGTTTATGGAGTCAAAGCCTGTATCAGGACCAAGCTTTTCATACATCTTTCTGTTATTGTTACGGAGAGCGCCGATGTGAAGCTGCATAGACCAGTCAAATCTTACGTACTCCTTTGCGCATACCTTAAGCATAGCAGTCTTGAAGGAATCGATCTCTTCCTTAGTAAGCTCGTCGCCTGCCATTCTCTTATCGAAAGCAGCCTTTGCATCACCCTCTGCATATGGAACGTACTCAAGAGCGTGGTCGGAAAGACGGCAACCGTACTCGTTGAAATATGCGATTCTCTCTCTCATCCAAGCAACGAGCTCATCATATGTCTTGATATCAATGGATTCGATATATGGAAGGAAGGTTTCCTTGCCGATCTCAACTGCCTTGTCAGGACGGAAGGTAGGAAGAACCTTTGTGGAGAAGCCGCGAAGCTGCTCGTGATATTCAAGGGTATCTGCAGGATCGTCTGTTGTGCAAACTACCTCAACGTTAGATCTCTTAATAAGCTCCTGTGCGCGAAATTCGGGCTTTGCAAGAAGCTCGTTACATCTATTCCAGATACGCTCGCAGGACTCCTCGTTGAGAACCTCGTCGATATCGAAATATCTCTTAAGCTCAAGGTGTGTCCAGTGATAAAGAGGGTTGCCGATGAGGAGAGGAAGTGTTCTTGCAAATTCGGAAAACTTCTTGTAATCGTCAGCGTCACCTGTAATGCAGTCCTCAGAAACGCCGTTTGATCTCATCTGACGCCACTTATAATGGTCGCCACCGAGGAAAAGGTCGAATGCGTTCTTAAACTGATAGTTCTCTGCGATCTGCTTCGGAGAAAGGTGGCAATGGTAGTCGATTATAGGAAGATCCTTTACCATGTCGTAAAGCTTTCTTGCAGGCTCGCTTCTAAGCATAAAAGTATCGTTAATAAAGGTTTTCATAGTGTTACACCGTCCTTAAATATTGATATTTCTCTGTAATTGTTGATCTCGTTTTTAGTTTCCTTGCCCGCTGCCACCTCAATAACAAAGTCGAAAAGCTCGTCAGTGAGGGGGTTGCCGTCAAGGATGGGAGATGCATCAAAGTCTATCCAAGATGACTTTCTCTCGGCAAGAGAGTGATTGGTGGCGATCTTTACTGTGGGTACAGGCGCGCCTACGGGAGTGCCTCTGCCTGTGGTAAAGAGAATAACGTGAACACCTGCCGCCATAAGGTTTGTTATGGCAACTATATCGTTTCCGGGGCCGTTCAGGAGAGAAAGACCGTTTTTCGACAGTCTATCACCATAGTCAAGCACGTCAACTACTTTAGAAAGTCCGCCCTTTTGCACACAGCCGAGGGATTTTTCCTCGAGGGTAGTGATGCCACCCTTTTTGTTTCCGGGAGAGGGGTTCTCGTATATAACCTGATTGTGTCTTGTATAATAGTCCTTGAAATCGTTGATGAGGGATACGGTTTTGTTGAATATCTCCTCGTTTTCACATCTTTGCATGAGAAGATGCTCTGCACCGAACATTTCAGGAACTTCGGTAAGAACCGTGCTTCCTCCGTAGGCAATAAGCTTATCGGAGAATCTGCCTACGAGGGGGTTAGCGGTAATTCCACTGTATCCGTCGGAGCCACCGCACTTAAGTCCTACACGGAGCTTTGATACGGGGAGCTTTACACGCTCAAAGGTTGAGGCATACTCCTGAAGCTCACGAATGAGAGCGACGCCTGCCTCTATATCGTCATCCACATCCTGGGTATTGAGGAATTTAACTCTCTTTGGGTTATATTCACCGATAACCTCCTTGAATACTGCGATGTTGTTATTCTCGCATCCAAGTCCGAGGACAAGAACGCCTGCGGCGTTTGGATGGTGAACCATGCCTGCAAGGATCTTCTGGGTGATTCCCTGATCCTCACCAAGCTGTGAGCAACCGAAAGGATGGGGGAAATATCTTGCGCCCGTGATAGCGGCAAGCTTCTCCGAAACCTTATTCACGCAACCAACCGTGTTAACGATCCAAACCTCGTTACGAATACCGACGTCACCATTCTCACGAACGTAGCCCATAAAGTATCTCTCGTCGGTTGCCTTATCTATCTCGTAAAAATGAGGATCGTATGTGTATTCAAGATTGCCGGAAAGATTGGTTTTAGTATTGTGGGTATGAACGTGCTCCCCTGCCTTGATGTCGCAGATAGCATGGCCAATGGGGTTTCCGTACTTTATGATGTTTTCGCCTGATTTAATATCGCGGAGGGCATATTTGTGGCCGTCTGCAAGATTAATATCGACGTTATCAAGCTTATTTATTAGCATACTTCTCTACCTCGTCTGCAAGGTGTGAAAGATCCTGACCCCAGAGAGCCTCATTTGCAAGGATCTCGCGAGGAGTATGTGTTTTCATAAATTCGCATACTGCAGGATCGTCCTGTGTCATATCGGTCTTATAGAAGTCAAGGAGCTTTGCGAATGCAAAGAGGAGGGTTTCTGGCATCTTGCCGAATCTCTTTATGTACTCAAGAATAGATGGAAGAACTCTTACCTTGAACTTGGATACGGAGTTAAGAGCGATGGCAGAAAGATAATGCTTGATATATGGGTTGCCAAAACGCTCGATAACGCTGTTTGCATATGCTAAAAGCTCGTCCTTGGGAAGATCAAGAGTGGGAACTATCTCCTCGAATACGCATTTACGAAGATGAGCATTCATGGTAGGATCGTCGATACATGATTTTACGGTATCAAGGCCTGAAAGGAGAGCGTATGGAACGAGAGAGGTATGTGCGCCATTGAGAATTCTAACCTTTCTTGTGCGGTACATCTCAAGCTTATCGGGAGTGATAATAACGTTAAGATCTGCAGAGGAGAAAGGAAGCTCACGATCAAGGTCATGATCTGTTTCAATTACCCAAAGGTGGAAGAACTCGGAGGTATTGACCATATTGTCTTCATATCCAAGGCCAAGATCTTCGCCACGAGGATAACCGGTATTTATTCTGTCAACAAGGGTATTTGTAAAGATATTCTTTTCCTCAACGAACTTAACGAAGCCATCGTCAAGTCCCCAAAGCTCTGCATACTTGAGAATGCACTTTTTAAGATTATCTCCATTTCTGTCAATAAGCTCGCAAGGAAGGAAAATAAAACCGTCAAGGCCGAGCTCGTATCTTCTCTTGAGAAGGAGCGTAACCTTTGCGGGGAATGATGCCGGAGGTGCATCGGTAATTTTATCATCAGGGGAGAAAACTATACCGGATTCTGTAGTGTTGGACACAACGAAACGGAAGTCTGGATTCTCCGCTAAGGCAAGATAGGATGTAAAATCATCATAAGGCTTCACGCATCTTGAGATAACGTCCACAACCTTTTTATCAACGCCCTCAACGCCTCTTATAACGTGAGTATAAACACAATCCTGAGCTGAAAGCATATCGCACATTCCCTGCTCGATAGGCTGAACTACTACTACACTGCCGTTGAAATCAGATTTTTCATTGATTATCTGAAGCATCCAATCAACAAATCCACGAAGAAATCCGCCTTCTCCGAACTGAATGACCCTTTCGGGTCTAGAAATCTTGGTAAGTTTCATAAAAAATAGCCTCCTAGAAAAATATTTATATTCTTTCAATTCAATTATATATATTTTTTTGGTCAAATACCTTAATTTCTTTGACTTGTAACCACTTTTTTTCAAAAGAAATCTTGATTTTTTTGATATTTTGTGTTATGATATATGAAAATGGGTAAAAACGCCCCATGTTTTACGCAAAATCCTACCTATTAGCGAGGTGATCCCCTATGGCAAATCTTATTTTTCCGGATGATACCAGATTTCGTCTGAACGTCACGACCCACCACGGCGACGTTATGCACTCCCACCATTATCATGATTTCTACGAAATATATTACATGATGAGCGGAAACTGCAACTACTTTATCGACGATAAGGTTTACGAGGTTTTCCCCGGTGACGTAGTGCTTATTCCCAGCGGTGTTATCCACAGAACGAATTACCTCAGCTCCGAGCATACCAGAATACTTATCGAATGCTCTGAAAATATGGTTCCCGACCTGGTTAAAAATTCCCTCTCGTCAATGCTCTATCTATACCGAAACACATCAATAAATAAGGAATTCTACAATCTTTACAGAAGGCTTGACAAAGAGGTTAACGATCCCGATCAATACTCTTGCGAGGTTGTTGAGAATATGATAAAAATGCTGTTTTACACTCTCGCACGAACAAAGAGCATAATCAAGGACAGCAGAAGAAACAATAATATGATCGAGGAGGTAGTTTCCTACGTAAAGGATAACTTCAGCCAACAGATAAACCTCTCCCAGGTGGCAAAGGATCACTTCATCAGCCCGGAACATCTGTCCCGCACGTTCAAAAAACACACGGGATTCGGATTTAACGAGTATCTGACTCTGGTTCGCCTACAGCACGCGGAGCAGCTTCTTAAGGGGGATGAAAAGCTCAGCATCTCGAACATTGCATACAGCTGTGGCTTTAACGACTCCAACTACTTCTCCGACAAATTCAAAAAGGTCTACGGCACCTCTCCTCTGAAATACAGCAAGGCATACGATGCCGAAAAGCAGGAGCAAGGCTGATGAATATAAATATCATATGAAAAACACCCCAAGCCTGACAGAAAATTTCAGCAGACTTGGGGATTTTTATATTATTTCTCTGATTTTGCCTCGGCAATAATCTCGGGCGCAAGACCAACCACTTCCTCTACGGGCATTGAGAATGCAATACCCTGACCTGCGCTATCAAGGCCGGCAGATTTATAGAGTGCATGGAGAATGTCGTTTTTGATGGAGGACTTAACTACCATCATAACGATCTCTTTTTCGGGCTGTATTGGAATGTTGAAGAATTTTTCGGACTCGGGATTAGCTGTACCTCTCGCTTTGATAACAGTACCGCCCTTGCAACCAAGATTGCGCGCCGCTTCCATAACTTCCTCGCTGTATCCTGCGTTAACTATGCAAAATATTACTTCATATTCAAAATTACTCATTGAATTTACCTCACTTTTTGTTGGATAAGAACTGATAGATGGCAACGCCGATGGTGCTTTTCATTGGAACGGTGAATGCTATTCCCTTTCCGCCCTTAACTGTTTTGAACTTTTCTTCAAGGGCTCCCAGCGCTTCCTTTGCCTTTTCGCGGCGAATGAAGCTGACGATTACGGATTTATCCGAGTCTGTAAGACCGAGAAGCTCAAGATGCTTTTCTGCGGCAGTTCCGTGACCGTTAAGCACCATCTGCAGATTTACCTCAAAGTTACCAAGGAGGTCTATGTAAAATTCAGTTTTATTTCTGTTTACTACCGTAAAGAGGAGCTGCATTTTATCGGGAGCTGCCATTGAATGTGCAGGCTCGCGCTTTGCTTTGCTTTTTAACATATACTTTCTAGCCATAATGCTCTCCTTTCTTTACATGAAATCGATGATCTGCTCGTCGTCTGCCGCAAGGATACGTGCCATTGCAACACGCTTTTGAATATGTGCTGTAAGAACAGATCTGAAGCCGAGAAGCTGAATTGTGATAAGGGGTGCCATTGCAACCATTGCAACCGTGCCAAAGGCATCGGTGAGAACGCGACCGGCATCTCCGCCGTTTATATCGACGCAAACACCTACTGCAAACGGAAGAATAAACGTTGAGGTAAGAGGGCCGCTTGCTACTCCACCGGAGTCAAATGCAATGGCTGTATAAAGTCCGGGAACGAAGAATGAAAGACCAATGGAGATAAGGTAACCCGGAATAAGATAATAAAGAACGCTGAACTGAAAAACAATGCGAAGAACCGAAAGTCCGATAGAAAGACCTACACCTACGGAAAGGGCGATCATCATAGACTTCTTTGAAACACTGCCCTCGGTTATATCCTCAACCTGCTTATTAAGGACGTGTACCGCAGGCTCGGCAAGTACTACCACCATACCGATAACGAGAGCGAAGATTATTGCTAAAGCCTTATTGTCGGCAATCTCAACGCCAAGTTTATAGCCGATAGGCATGAAGCCAACGTGCACCGCGGAAAGGAAAATAACAAGACCTACGAAGGTATAACCGATACCTATGCCCATCTGGATGAGTTTGTTTTTCGGAAGTTTCAAGCAGATGAACTGAAGAACGAAAAAGAATACGACGATAAGTCCAAGGGCTATAACAACGTCCTTTGCAGTAGTCAGGATAATACCGCCGATATGTCCCCACGTTTCTGCCGCGTTTTCGGGATTGACAATATTATTGTACTGTGAAAGATCGTACGGAGCAGAGCCACCACTTGACATACAACTAAGAATTAGAACTGCAAGCATGGGACCTACGGAGCAAAGGGCTATAAGACCGAAGGAGTTTTCATTTGCATTTTTACCACCTACGGTGGACGCGATACCTACGCCAAGAGCCATGATGAACGGAACGGTGATAGGCCCTGTGGTTACTCCACCCGAATCAAATGCCAATGGAACGAGAGATATGCCATTTTCGTTTCCAACGATGAGAAGCGACGTAAACATGAAAAGAAGCATGTATGAATACATCAGAAGCGAGGAAACGGGCTTATGAGTCACGATCTTTATAACGCCGATCAAAAGGAAAATT
This sequence comes from Eubacteriales bacterium, assembly GCA_045589435.1. Taxonomy (GTDB): domain Bacteria; phylum Bacillota; class Clostridia; order Oscillospirales; family CAG-272; genus UBA1740. Next base: position 8,518 of record JAZNPB010000052.1, read on the forward strand.
CCAACGCCGACACCAACTGTCAAAATCAAAGTCAGACTCTTAATTCCGATTGATTCTACCTGCCCTGCAAGAACCGTAAGATCAGGCTCTGCAACGGTGATGAGAATACCCATGGCAAACGCCACGGCAAGAAGAATAGACATTTTCTTGAGTCTTGTCAGACCTGAACCCACGTGCTCACCCATAGGTGTCATTGCGATATCGGCTCCAAGGTTAAAAAGGCTGATTCCCAGTATTAAAAATACGGCAGAAATCAAAAACGTTATGATCTCAAAGGGGGCGAACGTAACTATCCCCACAACATAGAGGAGAAAGACAATGGCTACAACGGGTAGCACCGACACTGCCGACTCCTTGAATTTACTTAGCAACACTGCTCTCAAAAGGCCATACCTCCCATGATAACTGTACTTTACATATATTATAGCACATATGTAAAATATTTGCAAGGGATTTGTTGCTAAATTTCATTAATTTTTCGTGAATTTTACCCTTAATTTTCGCAGGTTATAAGTGATTTTGATCGCTCCCTTTTTTGTATTAAAACATAAAAACAAAAAGAGCAAATTTACAAGACAGCTTTATCTTGTGTTTGCTCTTTTCTTTATTCGAATTAATAAAAATGAGAAGCGTTGTTTACTTATTTTCGGTTTTTCGCGATCTTTTCATTTTGAGTCTTATTGAGCTTGCTCCAATTATACCAACCGTATGCAGCGTTGATTATCCACGAAATATACATTGCCACCATTGACCAGTTGCCAATATTAAACCACATTACGACGCATATAACGTCAATGACTATCCACCATATCCACTGCTCGCGGAATCGCCAGATCATAAGCAGCTGTGCAAATATTGACATAACGTTCGTCGCGGCATCAAGATACGCCTGATTCGAGCCGATACTGTCAAGCCACATTCCAACGAAGAAGGTAGCTACAAGGGTTAGGATCACGGAAAGTATCCACTGTAACGGAGTGAATTTTTTTGCTTTTACGTCGCTTGTTCCGTCATCGTTCTTCTGCATATTTTTCTTCCAAAGAAAGATACCCCACACCATTGTGACGAGATAGAAAACGTTTTCGATAACCTCACCGTAGAGTCTATTTGCCCAAGCGAGATAAAGGTACGAAAATGTCTGCACGAATCCGATAAAGTAAAAGGATATTTTGCCCTTTGCACAGAGGACTACCGATATAACACCGGAGATGCCAGAAATTATGGCGATAGGCGTGTCAGGAGATATGATAAACACGGCTATCTGCAAAAGGAGCATACTGATCAGGAAAAGCTTTTCAAAAATCGAATAGCCTACCCAAAGCTCGTTTTTCAGCCACGTTTTAATTTTCTCCACCCTCGAGAACCTCCTTTACGTCCTTAACGATGATCTCAAAATTTTCCATGTATCCTCCGTCAAGAACCGTAACCTTATTCCAATCGTAGCACTCCTTGATGCTCGCGACGAGATTTTCATACATTTTTTCTCTCGCTTCAAGGCTTGAATGGATCATAAATCTCTCATTATCGTCAACAAATTTACCCTGCGGGCGAAGAAGGTATATTTTATCCCATCTGCATTTTCTGGCATATTCGTCTGCCATAATTGCAACTCTCGAATACTCCTCCGGAGTGAGTGTGCAGCAATCCTCGGTGGCATACTGCTGGGCATACATTTTCGTCGTGAGAGAATCGCTGTCAGCAAAGAATACACCGCGGTTATGATAAGCGTTTATCATAGATCGATTAAGCTGATACTGTCCCTCAAGGAACGCCATAAAATCAGTGGAGTCAAACTCCCAATCGGAGATAGCGTTTTCACGGATATAATCCCTTGCCCACTCCCAGCTATAAGGCGCGCCAAAGTATTTTCCAAGATCGGCTGCCAAGGTGGTCTTTCCCTCAGATGCAGTACCGATTATCAGCACGTTATGGCAGAAGGAGCGACGGAAGGTCATGGCAATTTTGTTCCAATGGCGAAGGGGATTTGCCCTGATCATAGTTCCTGATATGTAATTTCCCGTGCGATTTACGTACACTGCTCTTTCGCCACGCTGAACAAGACCATCGTGATAATCAGGCTCACCAACGTACCAGGTACGAATGGCATCCTTATCCTCTACCGCAAGATCAAAAATCCTTCTTGCTTCTGCAAGCCAGCCGTCCCATCCGTTGGGATAAAGCTCTATTCCAAGCTCACCGTCATCGATACAGTATACTGCCACAAGATCGTCATCCTTGAAAAACTCTCTGGTGTAGCGATAGCGCTTGTTTACCGGCAATCTTGGATCACCCTTATCACCGGTGTAGCCGCACACCATAACGATTGCAGCATCGTTTTCTTTCTTCGCTCTCATAATGAGATCGAGATGCCCCTGATGTAAAGGTGCAAAGGAGCCAAATACTACTCCGATCTTCTTTCCTTTTAGTTTTTTCTGATAATTCAGTAACACGTTTTTCTCCCTCTTTCAGTATGTACGAAAATGTTATTTTACAAATAAGCACCCTTTTCTTCAGCGCAAGAAACAAATGGAAATTCTTCTTCGAGAACAGAAACAGCGTTTTCTGCCTGTTTTTTACTATCAAAAACGCCAAATATAGATGAACCGCTTCCGCTCATAAGAGCTGAAATTGCTCCAAGCGAGATAAGCTTTTCTCGCGCATTTTTTGCTTTTGGACATTTTTTTAAAACCACGTCCTCAAAGACGTTATATAAGGTGTCCGTTTTGCCTTTTTCTATTGCGTAAAGTGCTGCAGCTCTCACGGAGTCCTCACGTTTTTCGGCAAAATCATTGTAGATACGGTCAAGATCTGCATATGCCACCGGAGTGGATACCCGTTCACCGCTATTTACTATGACAAGATGCAAGTTTTTGATTGCCCTTGTGGGACTGATAAGATCGCCTTTTCCGCAACAGAGATGTGTACCGCCACGAAGGCAGAACGGCACGTCGGAGCCGAGGTTTCGGGCTATATCAAAAAGTTCAATATCGTCGATAGGATCTTTTGCAAGCTTATTTAATGCCCGTAGGGTTGCTGCAGCGTCGGCAGATCCACCGCCAAGTCCTGCCGCTGTCGGTATTCGCTTTTTCAGCAGAATGTCAAGTCTGCCACGTATGGGAAGATATTCTTCATAGGCTCTTACGGCGCGCAAGACCAGGTTGCTCTCATCATTTTCAAGTGTATCATTCCCCTCAATTCTGAGATTGACGGAGTGCTCCTTATCCGGAGTCATGGTAAAGGTCAGCTCATCTGCCAAAGAAACCGTTTGCATAATGCTCTCGATCTCATGAAATCCATCTTCTCTCTTTGATAGCACGTCGAGATACAGATTGATCTTTGCATAAGCATACTCTTTTATAGTCCGAGCTTCCATTTTTCACCCTCCTTTTCTTCTCTATTTATTATAATACATTTTTTTTGTAAAATCAATATCTATAAATAATTTTTAAAAGGTTTTAAAAAAGTCTTGACAAGTGGCGAAAAATATGTTATAATGCTTCGGAAGTTTGGGTTAAATCAGCCCGACCCCTTGCTACTCGGGAAGAGTGGCCAAAGTCCAAAAGGAGGTATAAAACAGATGGAAAAGAAGATTTGTTCTTACGAAACTCTCTTCACAATCAGCGGTAATCTTGTAGAAGAAGATTACAAGGCTCTTTGTGAAAAGTTCGTTACCCTCATTAACGACAACGCAGAAGACGTTACAGTTAACGAGTGGGGCAAGCGCAAGCTCGCGTATCCTATCAACTACATTACAGAGGGATATTATGTGCTTGTAAACTTCAAGAGCGAACCTACCTTCCCTCTCGAGCTTGAGCGTGTACTTGGTATCACCGAAGGTGTTATCCGCTATATGACTCTCGCAAAGGTTGAGAAGGTTGCTCCCGAAGCACCTGCTGCCGAGGAAGTAGTTGCTGAAGTTGAAGAAACAACAGAAGCTTAAGTTTTTGAATTTAGGCAGTTTTTACTGCATTCTTATGAAAGGAATGGTAAACAAATATGGCAGACTTAAATAAGGTTATACTTATGGGTCATATGACGGCTGACCCCGAATTGAAGCAGACTACCAGCGGCATTTCCGTTTGTAGCTTCTCTATTGGCGTTAACCGCCGCTATTCCAAACAGGACCAGGGTCAGCGCTCTGTAGATTTCATCAACATTGTTGCATGGCGTCAGCAGGCGGAATTCGTTTCCCGTTATTTTAAGAAGGGCTCAAGCATTGTAATTTGCGGAAGCATTCAGACGAGAGATTGGACTGACAACAACGGTCAGAAGAGATATGCCACAGAGGTTGTTGCAGACGAGGTTAGCTTCGGCGCTCCTGCAGCTCAGAATGCACAAGGCGACAGACCTGCATCTCAGAGCTATACTCCCTCCGCTTACGGCACTCCTTCATTCAACAGCGCAGACAGCGCTAATTTCGAAGAAATCCCAGGCGACGATAGCCTTCCCTTCTAATTCGGGAAAAATCGCCCTTTCGCCGCTAGGCTCACTGCGGCGAGAGCAATATAGAAATCGTGAGTCGGAAAGGTTTAAGGTTTTCCAAAATGGAAAGAAACGAAAATCAGCGTCCCGCATTCCGCCAGAACCACAGAAGAAAGAAAGTTTGCATCTTCTGCCAGGATAAGGTTGATTATATTGATTACAAGGATGTTGCAAAGCTCAGAAAGTTCACATCTGAGAGAGCAAAGATCCTCCCCAGACGTGTATCCGGCACTTGCGCTCTTCACCAGAGAGAGCTTACAACAGCTATCAAGAGAGCTCGCCAGATGGCACTTCTCCCCTACATTTCAAACTAATTTGGAATAGTACAAAAAGACCTCTGTTCGTCAGAGGTCTTTTCTTTTTTGTGAATTATACACTTTTTTCTTCCAGCACAAAAATATGCACCCCGAAGGACATCTGCCTTTGAGGTGCATATAATTACCTATCAATATTAATTAATATTGTAGATAACTATGTTATTGAATAGATTATTTCTTAGTCTTGATAAGATTTGTGAAGAAGTCTTTGATAGACTTTAAGAAATTAACAATAACTGTCCAGATTCTCTCGAAGAAGCTAGGCTCGGGCTGAGTATCACCGGGCTTATCTTCGCCGGGCTTATCTTCACCGGGTTCTTCGGGTGCTACGTAGTTGGGATCTTCTTCGCCGCACTCGCACTTGCCGTCAACGAATTCATGCTCGTGAGGAGGAACGTAGTTAGGATCCTCTTCGCCGCACTCGCACTTGCCATCAACGAAGTTATGAGAATGAGGAGCTGTGTATTCAACAGTTGCGGTGTATTCACCTTCACCCAAAGCGAATACAATACCTATCCAGTATGTGCCGGGCTCGAAATCTGCTTCGGTGAATACGAACTGTGACCAAGATGAACCTGTGCCTGCAGTAAAGTCTGCACCGGGAGCATCTGCGGGAATTGTGTAGATAGTGAATGCAAGACCTGTACCTACGAACTTGTAGTGGCCTGCGTTCTCGATCTTAACTGTAAGGAATTCATAAGGGCCAAGATCGCCAACAAGGTGATACTCGTTGCAGATAAGCTTATTTTCCTTAGTTACGTCGATTGTGTTAACGATGTAGTCAGGGTTAGGTGCATAGCATACGGAGCATACAGATTTGAATGTATTGAACTCGTGGCCGAGTGCATCTACTACTTCCTGAGCAACCTTGTGGTCACATCTGGAGCAATGAGAACCTTCGGTAAGACCTGTGTCTTCACAAGTAGGAGCTACTGCTGCGTCAACAATCATATCGTGACCGAGTGCATCTACCACTTCCTGAGCTACGATAACCTTGTTACAAACCTCACAGTGAGAACCTTCGGTAAGACCTGTATCTTCGCAAGTAGGAGCTACTGCTGCATCTGTAACTTCGGTGTGACCGGGAGCCTCTGCGTTAACCTTGCCACATACGGAGCAAGTTTCGGGAGTTTCACAATCTACGAATACGAAGGAATGATGTTCTTTAACTGCTGCAGGCTTGTTGTTATCTGCTACGTAAGTCATGTAATAGTAATTACAAGCAGCGAATTCCTTTACGTCGTTGGACTGCTCGTCACCATTCATGCCGGTACCGCTGAAGATAAAACCGCTGATGCCTACGGGAAGCTCAATTTTATAAATATCGTGACCTTCTGTGCTCTTTGCAACGGGATCCTTAAGATCTACGCCGGGCCAAGCCGCATTGTTACCGGTTGTGCCGTACCAGTAGAAGAAGTGTACTGTGGGCCATTCCCAGTTGTTTTCGAAATAAATAACGATAGTGTCTTCGAGATCAAGCTCACCGCATACGGAGCAAAGGCCATCCTCGAATACGTGATCGCCAAGCTCGGGATGCTCGGGATCTACAAGGCCGCACTTGCAGTGCTGACCCTTCAAGCAAGTTGCAGGCTCTGTGTACTCACATGTGTGAGGAGCAGAAACTGTAACGTCAACAGCAGAGCCATTGAAGGTGATAACAACGTTACTGCCGGCTGTAGATACGGTGTAAGATCTGTCTTCACCGGGATAAGAAACATCCCAGCTGTGGTTGCGAGCAACCTTAAACTTATATGATCCTACTGCAACGTTTTCATATACCTTAGTATACAAACCGTCAGCATAAGTCATATCGTTAGCTGTATTTGCAACGTCCCATTCGGTGCCAAGATGAGCACCCGTACCTGCGATGGTAAAGGGAGCGGGATCTCCACACGCTGTGCAGAGGTGATCAGAACCGAAACCAGGATGTCCGGTTGCAGGAACTACAACCTCTTCGCAATCAAGACATACCTGAGGTTCGGTACAGGTTGCCTCCGGACCACGGTTCTCGTGAGGACAATCGGTAACGGGAATCTCAACCTTAACGTCAACTACAGTACCCTTAAGAGTAATGGTAACTGTACTGCCTTCTACAGCAACTTTATAAGACTTATCAGTGTTGGGATAAGCAGTACCCCAATCGTGATCACGAGCAACCTTAAATGCGTATGTACCTACTGCAACGTTCTCATATACCTTTGTATATACGCCGTCAGCATAGGTCATGTCGTTAGCTGTGTAGGTGGTATCCCATTCTTTGCCAAGATGAGCACCGCTACCTGCTACTGTGAAGGAAGCCTGAATATTACATGTTGTGCAAAGGTGGCTAGAGTTGAAGCTGTGTCCAAGAGCAGCAACTACGGGATCGCCGCAATCAAGACATACCTGACCGGTAGTACATGTTGCTGCAGGGCCGAGATTTGTGTGAAGACAGGTAGAACCGAATGTGCTCCAGGTTCCGCCCCCCTTATCCCAAGTACTTTCCTTAACGGTGTAATGGTTGGTGCCGTCAGTAGGAATAGTGAGATCTGCTGTCTGGTTCCATTTGTTATTCCAGTTGTTCGCTGTAGCACTGGGATTCATTCTACAGAAGATTACACTGGGGTATTTTTTTGTTGTAGGAACTGTAACCTCATAAACGCCGTCTTTATCAGCGTCAGTCATACTAACCCATGTCTCGCCATTTCCAAAGAAATAAGCAGCGAAACGAGCATTACTCTGCTTCCAATTGGCATTGGGAGTGAGATAAAGCTTTTCGGGCTGTCCGGTGGCAGCACTTACGGTAAGTGCTGACATGCTCGTCAAGAGTATAATAACTGCAAGAAGAGCTACTAAAATTTTGCCTGTTCTTTTCATAATATTTTCCTTTCTGATTTTTATAGGCAATTAATTATATCATATTGTGCATAATATTTCAATATTAATTTGTTAAATAAATATTTTTCGTGCAATCTGCACAAAAATTCGACTCATTTATTGGCAAATCATTCCAAGAGTAAATGACGCTATATCATAGAATGTCTTTCATTTTTTCGGTACGAATTATAAGGTCATTTTCTCGTAAAATAATGTACCCCAAGGCGAAAGACCTTGGGGTACATATCATAGTTATGTTTTTCCTTTTTATTAATTATGCAGACCAGCTAGTTCCGCCCTTTGTTTTGAAGCTGCCTGTGCAAACCAAAATGAAGTCAACGAGCCATCCAATGCCGAAAAGTCCGCCTGTGAAAAGCCAAATAAGGCCCGTTCCTACTTTGCCTGCCATGAAACGGTGAACACCAAATCCACCAAGGAAAAATGTAATAAGTACTGCTGCAATCCTGCTCATAATGAGACCTCCTATTTTGTTTGGGAATCGCTATATCCCCTTGATACTATTATATAACATTTTTTGACATTTGTCAATATATTTACAAAAGTTTTTGTTTGGCAAATATTTTTTGGATGTTGAGTTTAAAAAGAGTCTCTGCGTGTCTACAAAATATGTATAACAACATTTTTTGTTTTCCTATTTACAAATGGAAAAGATTGTGATGTAATATAGTTGCGACGCAAACTGAATATTTTTCCACGACATGATCAACATGGTATAAGTGTACCTTTTTACTTTTGGGTAAAAACGTATGCTCCCTTTTTGTATGCTTTTCCGTGTTGACATGGTGGTGTTTAAAAAGTTTGCGTCGCGGCTTGGAGCTGCGTTTTTCGGTGCGTAGCTTCGGCTGCGCACTTTTTGTTTTAATGCCGGAAACAAAAGAAGAAAAGGAGTATAAAAATGAAAAGAAGAATTTTGAGCATATTATTAAACAAAGCCTCCGAGCAATTTGGAGGCTTTGTTTAATTTTACGCAATAAATGGTAAATATTTATTTGCATTATACCGGTTTTAATCAAAATATCCTTTATAGGTGATTTCGATATCGGATTTTGGGAAGAGGTATTTATACAGCTCGGCGCAGTAGTCGTCTGTCATCGATGCCATGTAGTCCACCACTATTTGGTTTGGCTCTGTTTCGATGTAGGGAGTATTGGGGGCATAATGGTTATTGGTTACAAAGTCTACGTGATGGGTGAAGATGGGAGATGACTTATCTCCTGCTTTCAGGTCGGCGAGAAGCTTATGATACATCTGATCCATCATTGGTTTTACCGTGCGATCGATAACGCTGCTCACCTGATCGCGAAGATAGATCTGCTCGTAGTTGGTTTTCTTCGCTTTCTTCATACCAAGATAATGCTCCTCATCCATCATGATGTATGGCTTGCCGTAGCTATTCTCTATGATGTTTACCATCAGGTTATTTGTGATCTCCTGATTGACCGTACCGATACCAGCATTGCCAAGCTCGTGGTCATAACGGAGCAGCCCTGCTCTCTTTGCGTCCTGACGGTCCTTTCCAAGGTAGGCGATTATATCGCATACGCGGACAAGGCAGCCCTCCAAGGTTGAGGGAATAATTTTCAAAATATTCATTTGATCAACGTAGCAGGACTCGGTCATCTTATCGAATGAATCAAAATCGTGCATAGGTGAGGGATGATACTCTTTCATTTCAAGCTCACCGTTATGAGCGATGATGCCATTCAAGGTGTCCAGGGTCAGGTTAAGGGGAAATATTCCGTCAAGCACTCGTACAGAATGAACGTTATGATTAAAGTATCTTCCCGTTTCTGCCCTATAAAGCTGACTGAGAATATGCTCGCCTGCATGGCCAAATGGGGTGTGACCAATGTCGTGTCCAAGGGCAATTGCCTCGATTAGATCAAGATTCAGGTTAAGCACTGAGCCTATGGTTCTGGCAATTCTGGAAACGTACTGCACGTGGAGGGCGCGACGGGTTATATCGTCGTTTTTTATAAAGGAAAATACCTGCGTTTTGTCGGTATAGCGATTATAGTATGGGCTGTGCATGATCTTGTCAACGTCGCGTATATAGGCTGTTCGCCAAGCAGACTCACGGTCTGCAGAATTATCGCGCCGAATGGCTTCACTGCTCTTTGTAGCAAAATCCGGGCGAGTTCCCATCTCGCGATCGTGGATTATGCGCTCTGATATTTCAGGGCTGAGATGCTCGTATATTCTGCTCATCAAATCACTCCTTTTCTTCGTTTTCAGTGGATATATTTTAGCATATGTAGCGTATATAGTCAAGGGGAGATTTGTAAATATTTGTTTTATAGTGACTAAATCACAAAAAGGAACGTAAAAAATGCGACCTTTGGCTGACGTTACACCAAGCATTACTTGGATAAAAAAACGACAAGCTGAAACTTGTCGTTTTTTGGCCTACCGGATAGGATTCGAACCTACGGTCTCAAGAGTCGGAGTCTTGTGCATTATCCAGCTATGCTACCGGTAGATATTTTTTACAGATATATATTAGCATATTTCTGTGGCTTTTTCAAGAGAATTTTGGCTGATTTTGGAACTTTTTTATTTTTTTGCTACATTATATATTAATAAGCAGGACGATAATATATAGAAATACTCGGTGAATTATATTACCATTTTGGGGTTGAATGATTTTGTGTTTGGCATTTTGCACAAAAAACGCGGCATTGCTTTGTACAATTTGACGAAGCGGCATGACTTTTTTGCGATTTTTAAGTAAATATAATTTACATTTTTTCGCTTCTGTGCTAGAATGACTTATCTTTTTTAGGATAGGAGGAAAATATAATGAATAAAAAAGAGCTGTTCAGGACCTTGAAATTCACTCTGTTTTCTGCAAGTGCGGGAATAATTCAGGTTCTCTCTTTTACACTTCTTAACGAGATCTTACATCTTGAGTATTGGTTCTCATACTTGGTTGCGCTAGTGCTTTCCGTGCTTTGGAACTTTACTCTTAACAGAAAATACACCTTCAAATCTGCGGCAAACGTTCCTATCGCCATGCTTAAGGTTGCGGGATATTACGCAGTATTCACTCCCCTTTCCACCTGGTGGACAGACGTTCTTACAGGTGAGGGCTTCGGCTGGAACGAGTATCTCGTTTTGGCACTCACAATGCTTATAAACTTCACAACAGAATATCTTTTCGACAGATTCTTCGTTTTCAACAAAAGCATTGATACTAACGTGCAAAAGTAAAGTTAAGAGCCAATCCAATGTGGATTGGCTCTCTTTTATTAAATATCAATTACCTCGGAGAGATCTACCGTTTCATTTTCAAAATTATCCTTTGCGTACTTATTCGCAAAATAAATCGCGGCAGAAGCTGCTGCTGCATAAACAATGTATGCTGATGCAGAGATAATCAGGGTTCTGTTATTTTTCTTCTCGCCCATTTTGATCTGCTCCTCGCCAAAATATTCTACACCGCCCGAACTAATACCAAAAAGCTCAATAACCTCAATAGTCAGATTTTTATCCTCATATATCATGCTGCCGATGCTTTGTCTGTTAACATTTAGAACTACCTCGTCACCGGCTTTAACATTATTAAATGAATCCAGATCAAAATACTCGGTAAACTTACTGATACGGTATTCTGCGTCTATGGTTTTTTTTATGATTGGCTGCTGACCTTCACCATAGTCTATGCTGTCGTCAAAGACGTACTTTTCATCGTCCAACAGTCTGATAGCGATATAATCATCCTCCACACTGATAGATTCAAACTGACGCTTTATTGTATATGCGTTTGAAGTGTCTACTCTTGCAAATCTGCCACCCCAACCGAGGAAAAGAAGGCTGATCACAAGGACGAATACCATGTATGGAACAGTTGCTTTCAAAACTGTTTCAAAGATGTATTTACCGTGTCCCTTATAAGACTTACAGCTCTTGTAATGGAAAAGTCCAAGATCAAAATCACTTCTTCCATAAAGCTCCTCCGTTCCCTTTTTACGAAGATAGATAAAGAGTGGCACGCAAACTGCAGGAACTATTAAAAGCAGAAGCATTATAGGGCCGTAGAGCGCAACCATAAGTACTGACAGCGGGATAAAGCAGCTTACGGGACCAAGGACTGTTATATGTCCGTTACCGAGAAATGCAGGGTGCTCTTCTTTTAACTCTCTGCCAACTGACTCAAGCTTTTCGATTGTATGTGGCTGCATCCTCTCTCGGATGAGCGCAGTATCTACGGGAGTAGCTTTCTTTTTTGCAAATATCTTAAGAAAGAAGTCTGACAATGCTTTTTTGATTTTTGATAGATCAAGTTTTTTATTCATTTGTTTTTCCTTATTAATATTATTTCGCTATATTATAGCATAAATCCCGGCTATTATCAAGGCTTTCGATAAAATTTTACAAAATGAAAAATCCGTCATCTGACGAATGGATAAGGGCTTCCCATGACGGGAAGCCCTTTGATTATAGATTTATGTAATTTATAAACCTCACCTATCAGCCTGTCAAAGTATTTGTTACAGTGAGGATGCAGGCGATGATAGCCATGATGATACCACCGATGTAGGGGTTCTTTGTCTTCTTGTAGATCAGATGGCTGATGTACGCGGAGAGAGGAAGGATGAGAACAATTGGGAAGAGCCAAATGCCCATGATACCTGTGATAGGATCGAGGAACATCTTTCCTGTGATGAAGAACTTAACATACTGTGCAACTACCATGATCTCTGGGCCGAGGAATACGAAGAACATAGACCAACCGAGACCGTTGCGCTTACCACCCTCGGTGTAGTTATAGCAGTTTGTAGCTACGCTCATAGGAATGTAGTACATAAGCCAGAGAGGAAGGTAAAGAAGGATGTTAGGAATATGGCTGAAATCGAATGCACGAATTGTTGCGAAGCACCAGAGTCTGAAGTCGGTAAGAAGTACGAAGTCAGAGATATAAACAAGTGCGAAGGATGCAACAACTACTACAAGAGAAAGAACGATAGAACCAAGAAGCTTACCAAAGCCGATCTTGATACCACGAGCTTCCTTATTAACGTTTTCAACTCTGTGAGATCTGGAAACGTCATCAGACTCGGAGGAAACGGTTCTGTTGCTCTTCTTCATAACTCTGATAGCACGAATACCGCAAAGGAGAGACCAGATACCGATTACACAGGATGCACCCTGAAGCTGGATGCCAAGGATAGGACCGATGATCATAGAGCCCATGTAACCTACAACAAATGCGATGAAGTAGAATACGATGCTCCAGATAGCGCTCCAGATGTTGGTGCGCCAGTAACGCTTCTTTGCAGCGCCTTCAAGAGCTGGCCAAGCCTCAACGGGCTCATCTGCTCTGAGAGATCTGAAGAGTCTGGTGTCAAGAAGAAGGAGAGTTGCAGAAGCAACGAACATGAAGAAGCCTACTACGCCAAGTGCGTTAAAGAACGCCTTAACAGGCCAGATCTGATCTCTGCCGCCAAGTTCCTTGGGAGCGTCAAGCGCTCTGTCAAAGAAGGAAACGCTGAATTCAACAACGTCCATGGAGAAGTGCGCCCATGGGTGTGTGATTGCGGGGTTGTAAATAGCACGGATAGCCTGCTCACCGTCAATATTCTTGGAGTAGAACTTACCTGCCTCACGCTCTACAAGACCGGTAGGATCAATACCGTGGTAGAGGAAGGACTGTGCTGTGTTCTGATGGATGTACTCTCTTGGAGGATTGCCATTTACTCTATGGAAGAACTCGTCATACTGACAAGCAACGATAGCAGCATCACGAGAGCCGAACATATTGTAGAAGTGCTTTTCTTCACCCTCGCCCTCAGTATAAACTGCATCGTTGGAAACGAGAAGCGCTGCTGCGATAAGGCCTTCTTCGTCCTGAAGAACTGCCTCACGGCAAGCAAGAGCACCGTTGGAGTGACCTGTTACACCGATGCGGTCTGCATCAACGTAAGGAAGTCTGGATACGAACTTAACACCGTCGTAAAGACCGTTTGCGTTGTTTTCGTCATCCCACCATGTGTTTGAACCGATAACCTCGGAATCACCGTGTCCGTACATGCTGATCGCAAGGACAACGTATCCGCGGCGAGCGTATTCAACATAGTTGAGGTCCTGCATCTCACGGTTGTTATACCAGCCGTGGCTTACTACGATAGCGGGAGCTTTGTTGTCCACTGTAGCATTGTCAGGAACCAAAAGAAGTGCGTCAAGCTTATGTCCGCTATCAGCGTTGATGGTCATATCATAGTACTGCACTGAGCCAAAATCAGTCTGGAAATAGGATGCGCCTACAGAGCTGATGATGCAAAGAAGCAAAGCTACTATTATGACAAGTCTTGCTTTTTTGGATTTCATTGTTTTTCTCCTTTTATAATATATTTTTATTTTGTTGTGCACTTTCACTAAAACAGAAATATCTTTACACGAGATTATTATAATATATTTATATTAATTTGTCAAGACATTAGTCAATTATTTTTTTAATTTATTTTATGTTTTCATCAAGGAGGCAAGTGGTAACCCAAAAGCAAAGCAAAAAGAAAATGCGTTTTTTACGGCATAAAAAAACATCAAAAAGATAAAATTCGGATTCAAAAAGAAAACCCGAGCAGGAGTTTATAGCCTTTCTACAAAACTGCTCGGATTTTTATTGTGTTTTTTGAAAAACAGTTAGTTTTAATTGTGCTGATTAGAATGTTGTAAGTCCGCTATCAGCTGTAACTACTGCACCGTTTACAACTGCTGCTGCATCGGAAGCAAGGAAGAGCGCGATGTTTGCGATCTCGATAGCCTCTGCATTTCTTGTGCCGAAGTTCATGGCGAGCATTGCGTTCTGAAGTCCCTTTTGGTCTGCTGTTGCAAAGAGAGAGGGGTCTGTCATCTCTGTGTTGATACCGCCGGGGCAGATAGCGTTGCAACGGATCTTATCGTTGCGATAGGTGAAAGCTGTTGTCTTTGTAAGACCGATAACTGCATGCTTTGCCATTGTGTATGCACAGCCGCTCTTACCGCCGCAGATACCTGCGATAGATGCAACGTTTACGATGCTACCGCCGTTACCGCTCTCAAGGAATAACTGCACTGCTCTGCGAGTTGCCCATGCGGGACCGTATACGTCAACGTTCATAAGGCGAAGCATAAGGTCTGTATCAAGGTTTTCAACGGGTGCGAAGTTATCCATAAGACCTGCGTTGTTGATAAGGATGTCAAGGTGTCCGAACTTCTCTACTGCGAAGTCGATCATCTTTGCATTTGTTTCCTCAAGGGAGATGTCGCCTGCAAAAGCTACGATCTCGCCTGCAAGCTCTTTGGACTGTTCCTCAAGTGCCGCAAGTCTTTCTGCACGTCTTGCCACTGCTACTACCTTTGCACCTTCCTGAGCAAAAAGGAGAGCGATCTCTCTACCTACTCCGCTGGATGCGCCTGTTACTACTGCTACTTTGTTTAAAAGCTTCATTTTTTGTTCCTCCAAAATGTTTTATTTATTTGTTTGTTTTTTTAACGAACATATTCTATCATATTGTTAAAGTTTTGTCAATACGTTTTTTCAATATTATAGTGAATAATATGAAAACAATTTATGTACAGATACATAAGAACGCTTATAAATACAAAAATGGTGTCGAATTATTAAGAAATATTAAATTTATTGTTAAATATTGACTTTTTGTCCATTATCTTCTAAAATAAAGATGTGTTTTGCACAATTTTATTTTAGGAGAAAAAATATGAATCCGGATTTTGGTTTTAAGCACTTGACAGGTCTTGCTTGGCTTCTTTGTCTTATTGCAATTGTACTGACAGTTTTAATCGTTATAAAAAGAAAAAGACATCTTGGCGAAAAATTTGATAGAGCGGTGATCCGCTATACCTGCTACTTTATGTGGGCTTGGGAAATTATCAAGAGCGTTCGTATGATAAACTGCGAGGACTACGGCCCTATCGGTTACTATCCCTTGTGGATGGCTCCGTTCCACATTTGCTCCATGGGTCTTTACGCTTACCTCATTGTCGGTTCAAAACGCCCCGGCAAGCTTGACAGTTGGGTTAAGCCCTTTGCTTATGCGGTTTTAATGATAGTTACCTCTATTATTTTAATCATTCCCGGCTCTGCACAGCTGCTCGGCAATACTCCAAACTGGAGCTTTTGCTTTGATAACCTGTTACCCTATCAGACCTGGCTCTATCACGGTTCCCTTCTGTTCGTATCACTTTACATGGCGATTTCGGGATTCTACCGTCCACGATGGATCGATATCCCTAAGGGTGCTGTAGTTCTTTTTGTTGTGGCTGCAGGAGCGCAGATACTCAATTTCACCCTTGAAGGCAGCAATGCTGATTTCATGACTCTCAGATACGGCAGAGGTAATCCTTTCGTATTCCTGCTTGAAGGAGATGCTCCTATTCTCTATTATCTTGTACTTACGGCAGTTTCCGTTGGTGGAATGGCTCTTGTGATTGCTATTACTATTGGAATAAATACCCTTGTAGATGAGTGCCGTGCAAAGAATACTTTGCAAAATGCCCAATAAATTCAATAAATTCAAAAAAGCGAACTGTTAAAAGTTCGCTTTTTTGTTGAAGTTTTGCAAAACAAAAAACGCTCATACCGAGCGTTTTTTTGATATATGGGGTTAAAGATCAGTCACCGAAGCTTACGCCCATTGCCTTTGCAAGAGTTACAAGCTCACCGTTTGGATCGATGCTCTTTGTCTTCTGACCGATTACATCCTCAAGAGAAACGTCAACGATCTTATCACCCTGAATAGCAACCATTCTTCCAAAGCCGCCTCTCATGCAAAGCTCAACCGCTGCATAACCATAACGGGAAGAAAGAACTCTGTCATGTGGAGAGGGGGTTCCGCCACGCTGGGTGTGACCAAGAGTGGTAGCTCTTGCCTCGGAGCCTGTTAATTTCTCAAGCTGATCTGCTACAACTGCACCAACTCCGCCAAGACGGATGGAATCTGCGCTGTCCTCAATGATCTTTGATACGATCTGTTTGCCGCCCAAAGCCTTTGCACCCTCGGCAACTGCTACAATGGAATATTCCTTGCCACTCGCCTTGTCTGCCTTGATTTTTTCTGCCACTTTTTCGATATCATATGGAATCTCGGGGATAAGAATAGCGTCCGCTGCGCCTGCGATACCTGCATGGAGAGTCATCCAGCCTGCGCCTCTGCCCATGATTTCAACAACCATGATTCTGTGGTGTGACATACCTGTTGTACGAACTCTGTCAAGTCCCTCGGTTGCTACGCTTACCGCTGTATCAAAACCAAAGGTGTAGTCTGTTTTTGCAAGATCGTTGTCAATAGTTTTGGGAATACCGATTACGTTTACGCCCTTACGGGAGAAATCTCTTGCAGAAGTAAGAGAGCCGTCACCACCAAGAATGAAGAGGGCGTCAATGCCTGCAGCATTAAGGTGGTCTACCGCAACGTCAGACTGATCGGAATAAGTAAGCTTACCGTTTTCGTCACGAACGAATTCACCATTTTCATCCTTTACGGGATACTGGAAGAGGTTATCCTTATTGGAGCTGTAAAGAATAGTGCCGCCCCTTGTAATGATCTCCTCAACATCCTCAAGTCCGAGCTTGATAAAATCGCCATGATACAAGCCAAAGTAACCGTGGCGCACTCCGTATACCTCAAGTCCGTACTTGCAGATAGCAGTCTTTACAACTGCGCGGATTACAGGGTTTAAGCCGGGACAGTCGCCACCGGCAGTCAAGATTGCAATCTTCTGTATTTTTTTCATATATTTTCCTTTCTTTCTACCTACGTGATAAAAGCCTCTGCTATACGTTTATCGTATTCAAAATCGAAATCTGAATATATTTTTCTCCAAAACTTCGATTAAATTCAAGCGACACCTCTTCTCTGCTTTTGCGCCCGAAAAGATCGCGTCAATTGAAGGCTTTTCGAAATTCAACCACGTTCGGCAAAATAACTTCCATATTATAACATATAAAAATATTTTTTTCAAGGGGTTTGTTGATTTTTGTTGATATTTGTTTGTAGTTTTTTAAAGATTTTAGCGTTTTTTTGTCATTTGCGCCGGAATGTAAAACAAAAATAGGACTAGAATCTACCTAGTCCTTAATATGTGAGTAATTGTTAATAAGGAAACAAAAATCCTTATAGGTGAATTTTGCAAAATGGTATAATTATATTAAGGGGTTCAAATCATAGACCACAGACGATAAAACTAAGCTACCCGGCAAATCTGAGTTTAGCTACCTCTCCGCAAAACGCTATCCGCAAAAGTAAATATTTCTTGAACGCTCGCCCCATGCAGATGGCTGTGATACAGGTTCGGGATCAATATCATTCTTCCATTAATAGCAGTCATTGCACATTTTTCGGTAGCAGTAACCTTAAAAAACGGATCCCCATCCCTGTTAACAAAAAGGATCGGTGTACGGCAATTACGCAGCATCTCAACATTATCCCACAAGTAAGAGCAACGTGGATAAGTGTTATACAGCGTGCCGAAGATTCCTTCTGTACCGGTCATTGCAACGGCGCCGTACACAGGAGCAGCAAAAGCAAAGCGATCATCATAGGCGGCAGCATTAGTCGCTATCACACCGCCCCAAGAAATACCTGTAAGGCCTATTTTTCTGCTATCAACTTGTTCGAACGACGCCAAAAACGAGTTTGCGACAATAGTTCCCGCTATAGCATGATAAAGGAATTGTTCGTTGGCAGGCTTTGCGCAATCGCTATAATCTGTGTTACTCGGACCATGATGCTTTATGCTTTCAAAAGAAACGTTTGAAGCGGAGCTTAAGCTCGCACTTGCGGTAGGAACTCTGCCCTCAGTATCAATTGCAATAGCAGCGTAGCCTTTATCGTTCCACATTTTAACCCAATCCGAAAAGGCGGTGCCACCACCACCGTGAACAAGTACTACACCGGGAACGGGACTATCCTTCGTTGCCGTATCGGGTATACCAACGAAAGCAAAGACGTAGGTCGGAGCACCGTCATAATCTACGCTTTGTAAAAAATATGCCTGCGCTCCATGGTCTTGCCTGTCGTATTGAGCCGCTCTTTCGAAAATGGGAACGCTCCAAAGTTTATTGGGAAATCGGATCTCGTCAATACCGGTATAATATTGCCTATCGTCAACTATATTTTCCTTGGTTGGAAAAACATATTGCAGGTCTTCTCTAAAGTCAACATCGCCTCCGTTTAGCTTTAACATATCACATGCCACACATGAACTACAAACTAAAGCTGCAAGCAAAAATGTCAAAGTTTTTTTAATCATATAGCAACTCCTATACTGTACGAGGGGGTATTGCGCCAACGCAATAATATTTCCGTCAAAAGCCACATGACAATTTTAATCCTTCGTAAAATTCCTATTTGTCAGTTAGATTATATCACAAATTTTACTCAAAATCAAGGTGTAACCTTGCAAAGCAAGATTTCATCGCGTAGAGATTTTATCCACCAGAGGTGGATTTATTCCGTCGCAGGCGGATTTAACTTAAAAAGACTCAAGATTGTATCCAATCCTGAGTCTTTTTCTGTGAGTAAACTAAAATTTTGATACCATTTTATAGTGGGTGCAAATTCTAGAATGATGGGTGCTTTTAGGCGAAAGGCTTTGCACCCATTTCAGTTTGACAAATTGAAATTTGACGGTTTTATTTCAATTTTCCCAATTTTGTCGTGTTTGCAATCACGATAAGTGTAGTTTGAGCATCAAGTACCTGCTCGGGATTGATATTTACGGTGACTTTCTCGCCTTTCTTGATTGCAACGATATTGAATCCGTATTTTTTACGGAGATTTAATTCAATTAAGTTCTTGCCGCACCACTCGTCTTTC
>JAZNPB010000053.1:0-164510 GCA_045589435.1 Eubacteriales bacterium
TGATCTTTCCGGTTACGTAACTGTTGAAGCATTCGAAAAGGCAGTTAAGGAACACAAGGCAGCTGAAAGAGCTTTGAGACTCGCAATTGACGAGCTCAGCGACAGAATTGACGCTATTGAAGCAAAGCTTACAGGCGCAACAGATCCTGTAGAACTTGCTAAACTTATTGGCGAACTCAAGGATGAACTTGATGCACTCAGAGCCGCTTCCGAAAAGGCAAATGCTGATCTCAAGGCAGAACTTGAAAAGCAGATCAATGATGCAACACAGTCTATGACTGATGCTGTAAATTCTATCAATGACAAGATTAAAGCTCTTGAAGATGCACTTGAAGCAGCAAAAGACAATATCTCCGAAAACACTGCTGGTATTGCAGACCTTGTTAAGAAGCTTGATGAGGCTGTAAAGGCAGCAGAAGAACTCGAAGCAAAACTCCAGAATGCAGAAAACAGCCTTAAGAGCGAACTTGATGATCTCAAGCAGACAGTAACCAATGCTAAGGATGAGGCTGAAAATGCAATTAAGGCACTTGCAGATAAGATCAATGCACTTGAAACTCAGGTTAAGGATATTATCGACAAGGCACAGGCAGGCGCAGACGCAGTTGATGCGAAGCTTGCTGAACTCAAGGCAGCTCTTGACGAACTCGTAGCTCTTAAGGATACATACCTTGCAAAGGCAGAGGAAATCAAGGATAAGATTGAGGCAGAAATTGGTTCCACTAAGGAAGAAGTAATTGCTTACGCAGAAGCTAAGGTTGAAGAAATTAAGGAAAAGATCAGAGAAGAAATGCGTAAGGAAGCTGATAAGATCGCAGATGAAAAGATCGCAGAACTTCAGGGTCAGCTTAATGATACAATCAACAATTACATGACTATCGTTAACAACCTTATCACAGAGGCTGATAAGAAGGCTGAAGAGATTAAGGCAAACGTAGAACAGCAGATCAAGGATGCTTTGGCACTCGTTGAGAAGATGATCAATGACAAGGCAGCTGAAATCGAAGCTAAGGCAGCAGCGCTCGAAGCAATTATGAGAAGCGAGCTTGCAGCTGAAAAGGCGGCTATCATGAATGAGCTTGCAGCTAAGGAAGAAGAGCTTATGAAGCAGCTTGCAGATATGCAGACAAAGGCTGGTCAGCTTGAGAAACTTCTTACTCAGTACGGCATGGCTATCGCAGGTCTACAGCAGGCAGTTACAGAACTCGGTAACGCAATGGTAGAGGCTGAGGCGAAGATGAACGATGCTGTAGCAGGAATTGAAGCAGCACTTGCTACTCTTACAAGAGAACTTGCTAAGACAACAGCAATGGCAACTCTCAATTCCAAGGCTATCGCAGAGCAGACAAAGGCACTTTCCGATCTTGCTACAACAGTTAAGGCACTTTCCGATGCACTTGTTCAGGCAAACATCGACATCGCAGCTCTTAAGGCAACCGATAAGGCTCTTCTTGCAGCTGACGAAGCAATTTGGAAGGCTATCAATGCTCTTCAGACTCAGGTAGGTACACTTACTACTGAACTTGCTAAGACAACAGCAGCTCTTGGTACAAAGGCAAATGCAGCAGACGTTGCTAAGCTTACAAACGAACTTGCAGCTCTTTCCGATACAGTTAATGGTCTTACCACTGATCTTGACGGTTATGCAACAGATGCAGAGCTTGCAGCTTTGAAGGCTGAACTCGCAGCAGCTGACAAGGCTACAGACGAAGCAGTAGCAGCACTTCAGACTGAGGTTAATAATCTTAAGGATGCAGTTGAAACCCTTAAGAAAGAAGACAAGGCTAATAAGGATGAACTTGATGCCAAGGTTCAGGAACTCGAATCTGTAATTGAGGCTCTTGAAACTGTAGTTAAGGAAGACGATGCAGCTCTCAAGGCTGAAATCGACGCCCTTAGAAAAGATCTTGAGGACTTCAAGGATATCACAACAGAGAAGGATAACGAGATCACAACTCTTGCAACACTTCTTCTTACATCCGGTACAGTTCTTTCCGCAGGCGCTGTATACTTCATCTTCGGTAACCGCTTCTTCCCAGTAGATACAAGACGTAGCTACCAGCACGTTTATATCAAGAACGGTGTTTCCAAGATCAGACATACAAAGAGCCAGCACACAAAGAGATAATTTAATCTGAATAGATATTTGATCTCAATATAAAACGGAACCGACCGCCTATATGGCGGTCGGTTTTATTATTTTCTTTATCTTTTTTAATTCTGCAATTTCATTTTAAATTAATAATGTAGAAAAAATTGATTTTTCGATTGACTAGTACGATAAAATATGATATAATAATTTGAGATGCTATTTATAGATGTAAATTTGATGAAAGGATGAGTTTATGAGGATTTTAGGAATAGACCCTGGACTTGCTATTGTGGGGTGGGCTGTACTTGATTCTAACCGTGGACAAGTTGTTCCAGTCGCGTTCGGTGCCATAAGAACTCCGGCGCACACAAAGATAGAAGAGCGCCTTCTCATGATAAAAAATGATCTTGAAACTATAATCGATAAATATCATCCCGAGGAAATGGCAATTGAGGAGCTTTTCTTTAATACGAACATTACAACAGGTATTCCTGTATCAGAGGCTAGAGGCGTTATCCTATGCACAGCTTTTGGAAAGGGACTTTCGATAAGTGAATACACGCCACTTCAGGTAAAACAAGCGGTAGTTGGTTATGGTAGAGCAGAGAAGCATCAGGTTATTGCAATGGTGACAAGTATATTAAAATTGAAAGCACCTCCTAAGCCTGATGATACGGCCGATGCTGTTGCTATTGCCATTTGCCATTCGCAATGTAGCAATTCTGCTATGCGAAAATATTTCAATAATTAGTATTTGGAGATAAATTATGTGGATTGCAGATAATTGGAAAGATTATAGTGTAATAGATACATCCTCGGGAGAAAAGCTTGAGAGATGGGGAAAATATACCTTGGTTCGCCCTGATCCTCAGGTTATTTGGCATACAGAAAAGAAAAATCCCCTTTGGAAACGTGCAGATGCAAGTTACAAACGTAGCTCAACGGGTGGTGGATCTTGGAGTGAAAATCGTCTTCCCGAGAGTTGGACAATTAATTATCGTGATCTAACTTTTCTTATCAAACCTATGGGGTTTAAACATACCGGACTTTTTCCTGAACAAGCAGCAAATTGGGATTGGTTCTCAAATCTTATAAAAAATTCAGGCAGAGAGATCAAAGTGCTGAATTTATTTGCTTATACAGGTGGAGCAACCGTTGCAGCGGCAAAAGCTGGAGCGTCGGTTGTTCACGTAGATGCGGCAAAAGGAATGGTTGCGCAGGCGAAAGAAAACGCAAGACTTTCCGGACTTGCTGATGCAAAAATAAGATACATAGTTGATGACTGTAAAAAGTTTGTTGAACGCGAAATACGTCGCGGAAATAAGTATGACGGAATCATCATGGACCCTCCGTCCTATGGTCGTGGTCCAACGGGTGAGGTTTGGAAAATCGAGGAGAATATTGATGAGTTTGTTTCGCTCGTTTCAAACGTGCTTTCGGATGACCCATTGTTCTTCCTTCTTAATTCATACACAACAGGACTTAATGCTTCAACAATGAAATACATTACAACCGTTAGATTGCTTAACCGACATAAAGGTGTCAGCGAGGCAGATGAGTTAGGGCTTCCGGTAATGGACACAGGACTTGCTCTACCTTGTGGATCTAGCGTAAGAGTAACATTTGGAAAGTGAAAATATGAAAGTTAAATTTACAACTTCAAATAAGCAATCCGAGAATAAGGATTGTATAATCAAAACCGCTGGTCTCGGATTTACTTATGCTGACGGTAGTCAGGATGCAAAAGATAGGGATTATATTCCAGCACTAAAGAATGTGAATCTTGAGATTTCCAGAGGTGAGTATATTGCCATTCTCGGTCACAATGGATCGGGAAAATCCACTCTTGCAAAGCTATTAAATTTGATTTTAGTTCCAACAGTTGGCAAGATCTTTATTGATAATGTTGATGTTACTGCCGAGAATTTTACCGATGATGATGTTTTTGCGATTCGCCGCAAGGTAGGAATGGTATTCCAAAATCCTGATAATCAGATAGTAGCCACAGTTGTGGAAGAAGACGTTGCCTTTGGACCGGAAAACCTTGGTTTACCGCGCGAAGAGATTCGTAGCAGAGTTGACGAGGCGCTGAAAACCGTGGGCATGACCGATTACGCTAATCATGCTCCTCACAAGCTTTCCGGTGGCCAAAAGCAGCGAGTTGCAATTGCAGGAATTATTGCTATGAAGCCTGAAGTCATCATTTTTGATGAGTCAACAGCTATGCTCGATCCAAAAGGACGCCGCGAGGTTGTCGAGGTAATGGAAAAACTTAACCGTGAGGAAAAAATTACCGTAATCAATATAACGCACTACATGGAAGAGGCAGCCAGGGCAGACAGGGTAATCGTGATAAATGAGGGTTCGATTGTTCTTGATGGCACTCCTCGAGAGGTATTTGCAAACGTAGAGCATCTTCAGTCAATAGGACTTGAAGTACCACAAAGTAACGAACTCGTAACAAAACTCAGGGCAGTTGGTTGTAATATTGACGGTAATAGCCTTACAGAAGAAGAGTGCATTGACACTCTGATAAAATTCTTAAATAAGTACAAAGAAGATTAAAAATGAGTGAAATTTTGAAACTATCAAATGTTTCTTACGTATATGGCAAGGGTACACCATTTGAAAAACTCGCTCTTGATAACGTAAGCGTATCGTTTGAAAAAGGAAAGATAACCGGACTGATTGGACATACAGGATCCGGAAAATCAACATTAGTAAATTTGTTAAATGGATTAAATAAACCTACGTATGGCAAGGTATATCTTGATGAGGTTGATATTTGGGAAAAGCCAAAAGAGATTGCTAAAATCCGTTTCAGAGTCGGTCTTGTAATGCAATATCCGGAATATCAGCTTTTTGATGAAACTGTAAGAGCAGATATAGGTTTTGGTCCGAGAAATCAGGGAAAGGATCCAGAAGAGATAGAAAAGCAAGTTATGAGAGCTGCAAGGTTCGTTGGTATAACTGACGATATTCTTGATAAATCTCCCTTTGAGCTTTCAGGCGGTCAAAAGCGCAGAGTTGCCATTGCAGGAATTATTGCCATGAATCCTGACGTTTTGGTTTTAGATGAACCTGCTGCAGGTCTTGATCCCAGAGGCAGAAAAGAGATACTTTCAGGTCTTCGCGAATACGTAAAAGAATCAGGAACAACTATTATTCTAGTTAGTCATTCCATGGAGGATATGGCGCATTATTGTGATAACGTAGTTGTTATGAATGACGGAAAGATTTATAGACAAGGTACTGTTGCAGAAGTATTTGCTATGGCAGATGATCTTTCTTGCGTCGGACTTGATACTCCTATGGTATCTCGCATAAGTTCCGCACTTAAAAAGCAGGGATTTGCCCTTGATGGTGACCTTTATACAGTTGATGCAGTTCGCGATGCAATACTTGAATATATCGGAAGGAGCGTGAAATAGTATGATTTCCGATATTACTTTAGGGCAGTATTTTCCAGGCAATTCGATAATTCACAAACTTGATCCCAGAACGAAAATTATTTTAGCAGTTTTGTATATCACGGGCGTATTTGTTGCGAACAATCCTGCTTCGTTCATATTACTTACCATTTTAACCATTTTACTGATCACAGTCAGCAAGATTTCATTTTCTGTACTGTGGAAAAGCATCAAACCGATCCTAATTATTTTAGCGATAACTGCTACAATTAACATTTTTATGACAGATGGTGCAGGGGATCCTTTGCTCAATCTTGGCTTTGCAGAGATTTATGCGGAAGGAATTATAAAAGCATTCTTTATGGCATTTCGTGTTGTGATCTTGATCTTAGGATCGAGTATTTTGCTAACATATACTACAACACCAATTTCTCTCACTGATGGAATTGAATCGCTTTTGTCGCCACTTAAAAAGTTTAACGTTCCCGTACACACTTTTGCAATGATGATGTCTATTGCGCTTCGTTTTATCCCTACTTTAATCGAAGAAACGGAAAAGATCATGAATGCGCAGAAGTCACGAGGTGCAGATTTTTCAAGTGGTAGCATTGTAAAAAAAGCAAAGGCTCTGATTCCCATTCTCATTCCGCTCTTTGTTTCTGCGTTTAAACGTGCTGAAGAGCTTGCCACAGCTATGGAATGTCGCTGCTATCAAGGGGATAAGAACAGAACTAAACTTGTAAAACTAGAAATGAAGCGACGCGATTTATGTGTGCTCATCATTGGCGTTTTATTTGTAGCTTCTATGATTGCGGTTGCTACAGCTCCGTGGGGGCTCAATGTTAATAGTATAGCATTGAATTTGCTATTTTATCGCATCGGCTCAGATCTTAATGTTTGATGGTGAGTTGCAAATAATTGTTGTCAAATCCCACGTTTTTTTAAACTATTTCAATGTAAGGAAAAAGCTATGAAATATTTTGCAAAAATTAAATATCTTGGCACAAACTTTCATGGCTTTCAAGTACAGCCATCTGAAAGAACAGTTCAGGGAACTTTGTGCGAGGCATTAAAAGAATGTCTTGGATGCAAAGCAAGTGTTACCGGGTGCAGTCGAACCGATGCAGGAGTACATGCAAATGAGTTTTGTTTGACTATTGATGCCCCCGGTGCAACTGTACCACCGGAGAAGCTTCCGGTTGCTATTGCGAGATTTTTACCAACCGATCTCTCTTTATTCTTTGCGAAAGAATGTCAGGATGATTTTCATCCTCGTTATGACGTTGAAGAAAAGGAATATTTATACCGGATTATGAATCAAAAGGTATACGATCCATTTGAATTTGGCAGAGCATGGTTTCTACCTCGCGAAATTGATGTAGAACGCCTTGATCGAATGAAAGCTGCTGCTGAGCACATTTTAGGTAAAAAAGATTTTTCTGCTTTCATGGCAGAGGGATCAGACGTTGAAGATACCGTCAGATGTGTTACTGCTATTTCAGTAGAGAAGACAGGGGATCTTATCGAGGTGAAGATTTCAGCTGACGGATTTTTATACAATATGGTCAGGATCATTGTTGGAACTTTGATTGAGGTAGCATACGGAAGATTTTCTCCTGATGATATACCTTCTATTATTACTTCTTGCGATAGAAGAAAAGCCGGCATGACAGCACCTCCGGAAGGGCTGTATCTCAATCGGGTAAATTATAAAAAAATCTAAATTATGCAAAAAATACTATAATAAAATTAACCTTTAAGGCAAATCTAAATGAAAAGTCTTAAAGGTTTTTTGTTTGGAGTTTTTATTATGAAAAATAGATTATTAAAATTCTTTACAGTGATTATTATTGTATTTGCTATTTTTACCATGTTGGGTATCGGCATTGTAGCTATATACTATAAAAGAAACGTCAATACCGAATATGATGATCTTCTTTTTGAAAATGAGATAGGCGCATCATCCACCGTTTTTTATGCAAATTCATCAAATGAAAAAAACGAGTACCTACCTGTGAGGGTGGATATTGAGGGTTCAACAAAGAAAATTTACTATAATCTGAATGAGGTTTCTGATTTGCTTAAAGATGGTTTTATTGCGGTTGAAGACAGAGGTTTCTACGATCATTCTGGTGTTGACCTGAAAAGAACGGCTTTAGCCGCCATTAATTACTTGAGAGGTAGCAAAAACACATTCGGCGCATCAACAATCACACAGCAGCTGATAAAGAATATCAGTGGAGATAACGAGGTATCAATAAGGCGAAAGTTTACCGAAATTCTCAGGGCGTATAATATTGAAAAAAAGCGAACAAAGTCTGAAATACTTGAGGTCTATCTTAATATCATTCCCATGGGAAACGGCATTTTTGGAGTCGGAGCTGCTAGTGAGATATATTTTAATAAGTCGCCTGATATGCTAAGTGTCGAAGAAGCCGCAACGTTAATTGGTATTACAAACGCACCAACAGCATATAACCCCTATACAAATCCTGAAAAATGTATTCAAAAAAGAAATAAGATCCTCAATGTTATGTATAGTGAGGATGTCATTAGTGATACAGAATATTATGAGTCGATAAAGCAACCATTAAACGTTGAACCGCGCGACAGAGGTAATATTGATTCATGGTTTGTTGAAACTGTCACAAGCGATATAGTAAAGGATTATGCAAAAGAAATTAAAATTTCAGAATCATTATCAAGAATACTGATAATGACTGGTGGTTATTCAATTTATACCACCATGAATACAAAAATCCAAGGTATAATGGAGGAAATATTTGAAAACGAAAATTATCTTCCCAAAGAAGTAAAGGATGGCTTAACTTTTTCAATGGTGGTAATGGATCCTGCAAATGGTGACGTTTTGGGAATAATAGGCGGAGCAGGTAAAAAAAGCGCTAACCGAATTATTAATCATGCGACAGTGCCACACACGCCTGCATCAACACTAAAACCCATCGCCCTCTATGCTCCACTAATTGATAATGGAGAGATTAATTGGTCCACTGTTTTTGATGACGTTCCGGTAAACTTCACTGAAAGCAACGGTAGTTATGTTGAATATCCCAAAAACTCACCGGACAGATATGACGGCCTTATAACAGTAAAAGATGCTTTGAAGCAGTCTAAAAATACCGTTGCTATGCAGTTATATAAGTTACGAGGAGCGAACGCTGTATTCGACACGTTGAAAAGTGATTATGATTTTGATAGGTTGGTTGAAAGTAAAAAAGGAGAAAATGGTACTTTAACTGATAAAGCAGTAGCGCCACTAGCATTTGGTCAGCTAACCGAGGGAATCTCTTTGAGAAAACTTACAGAAGCATATACGGCTTTTCCAAACTATGGAGAAAAGGCATATTCCCGTACTTATCTATACGTTACAGATAAAAACGGGGAAGTCGTAATTAAAAATGACATTGCTAAAAAGACGGTATTTCGCGTTTCGACAGGAAAGATCATGAATCAACTGCTAGCAGAAGTGGTAAAGGACGGCACTGCAAGGACGATAACTTTGGATAAAATTACATCAGTCGCAGGCAAAACCGGAACGTCGTCAAATAACCGTGACAAAGTTTTTATTGGATATACTCCAAGCATTGTGGCGGGAATATGGTGTGGATATGATAGTGGTAAAAGTATTGGAGCGCTTTCGCCCACTCATCTTGGTATATGGGATAAGGTGATGACTCGTATTTATGAAAACTGTTTCGATGGAAAAAATGAAACATTCAGCACCGAGGGACTAATATATGCGCCATACTGCATGGATTCGGGAAAGAGGTATTCTCATAGCTGCATATATGACCCGAGAGGTGAACGACTAGATTACGGTTATTTTCTTCCAGACGACGAAAGAATCGCAGAGAGCTGTGATACTCATATAATAGTAAATTATGATACCGAGGGAAAGGGTGTGGTTATCAGTCCTGATCCGAAAAAAATCTATGCAAAGGTTTCTCTAATTAAAAATAATAGTAGAAGCTTTCCAAAAGAGGTATTCATCACCGATGCGGAATACGTTTATCGCGATGTCTTTGGTGTTAGAGAAGTTTACTATGATGAAAATCTTCCGTATTTTTACAGTACGCTAAATGACGGTGAATATGTAGGAATTTCAAATAAGAAAAAACAGTTCAATAGACTAACACCGAGCGAAGAATTTTTTGAATAGGGGATTTACAAAACAAAATATTTGTGATAAAATATATTAAAACGTATTGAGGAAGAGATATGGAATACGAGGTAATATATTCAAAACGCAAAACTTTATCTTTAGTTATAAAAAACGGAAATCTGATCGTTAGAGCTCCTATTGGCACAAAGATGTCTAAAATTAAATCTCTCGTAAAGAGTCACGAGGAGTGGATCGAAAAAGGAATTAGAAAAACAAAAGAAAGAGCAGAAAAAGAAAAGATTTCTCCTGAAGAAGAAAAGCTGCTTCGCAAGAAGGCAAAGTCTATTCTTCCTAACAAAACAAGATATTATGCTAAAATTATGGGATTAAAATATGGCAGAATAACAATTACAAGCGCTAAAACAAGATTTGGATCTTGCAGCTCAAAGGGAAATATTTCATACTCATTCAGGCTTATGAAATATCCGGAGGCTGCTATCGATTACGTGGTTGTGCATGAGCTTGCACACCTTGTTGAGCTTAATCATTCTCCAAGATTCTGGGCGATTATTGCATCAGTTTTTCCTGATTACAAAGCTAGAAAAAAACTTTTGAAGGGGTAAATTAAATAATAGCACTTGCATTGGTACAACCGTTCGTGTACTTTTTGTAAGTGCTATTTTTGTTAGTCATATATTATTCCAAACTTCTTCGGGATAGAATTTATGTGCGCCTTTTGCTTTGATGTGAGTAATATTGTTTTCTTTTCCATATGCTAAAAAGGCTTGTTTTGCGATCTTTACAGATTCTTTCGCTCCTTCATAGGGAAATATTGGATCGTCTTCTCCCGAAACTATGATCAATCTGCGAGGTGCTATAAGCTGGCAGAGGTTACCCACATCAAAATACTTTGCCATTGACGGTACATAGTTGCAAGCGCAGTGATGCATAGCGCCGATGGATGAGTGGAAAGTGGAAATTGCTGAAACTATGACAGTGGAATTGATTCGCTCATCAATAGCAGATAAATACGTAGCGATAGTGCCTCCACCTGAGTATCCGATGCATATTAGGTTGTCCGTATCAACTAAATTGGAAAAGTTAGTTGTCGTCGCATTCAAAGCACATATTGCGTCAAACACTCGATCTCCCGCAAGCGTTCTACCATATAAAAGTGCGCGCATTGCAAGCTCTGTACAATTTGTACCAATATCGCTGCCACCTCGCTCACCAAATCCCCGATGTTCAATCGAAAGGGCAGAGAAGCCGTGTGATATTGCCTGTTTTATTATATCGCATTCCTGTGCTTCAATTGCCATTTTATCGATGTCGTATTTTGGTCTGCCCATAGCAGTGTGCATACCTGTTGAATGTCCATGAAGGGCAAATACAAGTGGTGCTTTGCGTGAATTTTCAGGGATAAATAGGTGACATGGAACGAATATTTCAGGCTCGCTTTCCAAAACAAACCGAATTTCTCTGCATCCTAAATCTTCAGTCCTTCTGTCAAATTCTATATTAATATTGTTTTTATCTGTTTTTGGTGTGATCTTGTCAATTCCAAGCAAAGTTTTTAAGTCGCGTCGCCCATTTTGCTGAAACTTCTCAATATTTGCTCCTAGCTCATAGGAATATTTCGGTTTTATGACGCGTAGCATCTTATTCGAATATTCTAAAGGTGTGATTCCCTTCATAATGATCTCCTTAACTTATCTCGATCTCATGATTAATCAAAGTATCGCCTTGATACTCAAGTTTAAGAGAGAAAAATCTAGGCTCTGTATCAAGTAGATCAAAGAATATTTTGTCACCCTCCCAAATAGGGAGATTTCGCACGTCTTCTTTTTTTACCCATTCAAGATTTCCTTCGTCGCAATCATCTTTGATAGTGCCTTCGTAGCCATCGGAGGTGAAAAGGTGCATATATTCAACAAAGTCAGAATTCAGGACAAAGGTGACTATTCCACGATACTTCATGTTTGGCACCTTGATGCCTACTTCTTCCATGATTTCGCGTCTTGCACATTCAAAAGGCGTTTCGCCAAGCTCAAATTTGCCGCCGATTCCAATCCATTTATCCTTATTTATGTCGTTCTTTTTCTTGACTCTGTGTAGCATGAGATAGGCACCGTCTTTTTCAATATAGCATATAGTTGTATTTAACATTTTGTTACCTCGTTTTTTACATATATAGTATTTTACCACTAAATTTGCAAAAAGGCAATATAAAAATAATAAATATATGTATTTTTTGTTAAAAGTTGTTAATTGCTATTGACTTTTTGACAAAATGTTGTATAATAATTAAGTCATTAATAATTAAGTACTAAACTTTATAAGGAGAGGAATATGAACGAAGAAAAGCTTCAACGAGCTATAGAGCTTATGATGCACACAAGACATTTGCATAAGTCGCTCTTTGGAACACTTGTGAAGTCGACGGGACTATATGGAACACAACACAGAATCCTTATGCACCTGAGTTTCAGGCACAAGCTACAATCACAAAAGGAACTTGCAGATCATTTGCAGATAACGCCAGCGGCTGTTACCGGTGCGCTGAAAAAGCTGGAGGCGGAAGGTTACATAGAAAAAAAGCTCGGTCATGATAATAGATTTAATGAAATTGAAATCACCGAAAAGGGAAGACTTGTTGTTGATAAATCAAAGGAGCTATTCTACACAACGGATAGGCTTGCATTTGACGGTTTTTCCGATGATGAGCTTGATATGTATATAAAATGTCTTGAAAAACTTGAATCAAATATCAAAAAATATCAATCAAAATATACGGAGGTGGACGAATGAAAAGATGGTTTAAGTACGTAAAGCCGTACCTTTCATCATTTATTCTTGGCCCGGTTGGCATGATCGTAGAAGTAATTGGCGAAATGTTTATGCCTCTTATTCTTGCGGAGCTTATCAACCGTGGAAATAATAACGAGCTTACAGAGGGCATAAGCCTTGGGCTTGCCGGAATACTAATTGGAATTGTTCTTTTAATGATGACAGGAGGCGTTGCAGGTGCATATTTTGGATCAAAAGCATCGGTTAACTTTGCAGCAGACGTAAGACGCGATCTTTATTCAAAAGTACAGCAGTTTTCCTTTGCGAATATAGATAAGTTTTCTACCAGCTCTCTTGTTACCAGAATGACAAATGACGTAACACAGCTTCAGAATTTTGTAAATATGCTGCTTCGTATGGCGCTCCGCTCCCCCGGTATGCTTATAGGCGGAATTATAATGGCAATATACCTGAAGCCCAGCCTATCGGTAATCCTGGCAGTAACGATGCCGTTAATGCTCATTGTTCTTTTAATGCTTATAAGAATAGGATTCCCAAGGTTCGAAAAACTTCAGAAAAAAGTTGATAAGCTCAATTCTACTGTTCGTGAGAACGTGACAAACGTAAGAGTTGTAAAGTCCTTCGTTCGTGAGGGATACGAGGTAGAAAAATTTGAAAATGATAACCGCGACCTAAAAGAGTCAGGTATGAATGCTGTAAAGGTAATGATATTCATGGGGCCTATCATGAACATATTCATGTACATTACAGTTATTGCTGTTATCTGGTCGGGTCATAAGATAGTTCTTAACGAAGCAGGTATATTGGGCGGCATGGAGGTTGGAGATTTATCTGCCTTTATTACCTTTACAACGCAGATACTTTCTTCACTCATGATGGTGTCCATGCTCTTCATGTTCTCCTCAAGAGCTTTGGCATCAGCAAAGCGAATTTGTGAGGTTCTTGATGAGAAAATTGACATAACTGACACAAATTATGAGGCAGAGCATATTATTGAAAACGGTGAAATTGAATTCAAGAACGTAAGCTTTAGATATTATAAAAATAGCGAGGAAGCTGTTCTTGATAACATTAACCTAAAGATTCCTGCAGGTGCAACAGTAGGTATTATCGGTTCTACAGGTTGTGGAAAAACTACTCTTGTTTCACTTATTCCTCGTCTTTATGATGCAGATGCAGGAGAGATTACAATTGACGGCGTAAACGTTAAGGATTACCCTCTTACAAGTTTGCGCGAAGGAATAGGCATGGTTCTCCAAAAGAATTTGCTTTTCTCGGGAAGTATAGCATATAACCTTCGCTGGGGTGACGGTGAAGCCACCGACGAAGAAATGATAACCGCTGCAGATCATTCTGCTGCACACAAGTTCGTTTCTACGTTTAACGATGGATATGATACGCTCGTTGAAAAAGGCGGCAGCAACCTTTCCGGTGGACAGAAGCAAAGACTTTGTATTGCAAGGGCACTTCTTAAAAAACCAAAGATACTTATTCTTGACGATTCAACAAGCGCTGTAGATACTGCAACAGAGGCGCAGATCAGAGAATCATTCGCAACAGATTTGCCTGATTGTACAAAGATAATTATAGCACAGAGAATTAGCTCTGTTAAGGATGCGGATAGCATTATCGTTATGAACGACGGAAAGATTACCGGTATCGGTACCCATAGCGAACTGCTTGGAAATAACGAAGAATACAGTGAAATCTATTATTCACAGATGGATAAAAAGGAGGCGTAAGTTATTATGGCAAGAAAACTAGAAGAACTTCAAAAACAATATAACAGCGTCTCACATGGTATGTCCTTACGTGGAGGAGGCCCCGGTAGAGGTCGTGGTCCGAGGGGTAAGGGAAAGCCGAAGGATCTGGCTAACACTATTAAAAGACTGCTTGGATACGTTGGTAAGTATAAATCAAGACTTGTTCTCGTATTCCTTTGTATGTTTTTCACAACTATAAGCTCGCTTTGTGCAGGATATCTTATCGCTCCGATAATCAACAGAATTACCATAGCAGTAAGCGAATCGGCTGCGGAAACTCTTAATCCTAACGCGCTTGTGCGCTTTGCAGATCGAATAATAGAATCCTTTGCATCCACTCCGTTCATTTCTTCTCTCATGGTTAATGAGGCGTCAACAGTTACGGTTTACGTATTTGCAGCTATTATTATTCTGGCTGCTACTTATTCCATTTCTGCGCTTGGCAGCTACATCCAAAGCAGACTTATGCTTTCAGTTTCGCAGAACACAATCAAAACTATCAGAGATGATTTATTCCGCGCTTTGCAAAAGCTCCCTGTAAAATACTTTGACTCTCATCCTACGGGAGAAATCATGAGTCGTTTTACTAATGACGTTGATAATATAGACGTTATGCTCAACAACTCTCTCACGTCGATTGTCAGCGGTGTGATCTCTCTCGTTGGTACATTTGTCTTTATGATTACTACCAACGTTTGGCTTACACTTGTTACGATTGCTTTCATTCCTTTACTCCTATTTGCAGGTGGTACAATTGCGAAGAATTCGTCAAAATACTATAGCGCACAGCAGTCCGCTATTGGTGCGGTAAACGGATATATCGAGGAGACCATAAGCGGACAGAAGGTTGTTAAAGTGTTCAACCATGAGGACGAATGCATTGAAGAGATGAACGTTCTTAACGAGGACCTTCGCGATAAGCAACAAAAGGCTCAATTCTGGGGCGGTGTTACAGGTCCCATCATGCATAACATCAGCCTTATATCTTATGCCGTAACTCTCGGTGTTGGCGGTATACTCATTGCAAATGCGAAATTCACCCCTGGTGAGCTTACTGTTTTTGCTAACTATTCAAAGCAGTTTGCCATGCCTATAAATCAGCTTTCGCAGCAGGTTTCAACACTTTTTGCAGCACTTGCAGGTGCAGAGCGCGTGTTTAACGTTATGGATCAGGCTCCAGAAGAACCTGATGCACCCGATGCTCTGACAGATGAAATTCAAGGTCATGTTATTATGGAAAACGTGACGTTTGGATATGAACCCGATAAGACCGTTCTTAAAAACATTTCTCTCTATGCAAAACCAGGTCAAAAGATCGCCTTCGTTGGTTCAACAGGTGCAGGTAAAACAACTATCACAAATCTCCTTAATCGTTTCTATGATATTAGTGAGGGCACGATCACGATCGACGGAAAGCCACTGAAATCATTTAGCAGAGAGCACCTTCGCAGAAATATCGCAATGGTACTTCAAGATACTCACCTATTTACCGGAACTGTAATGGAGAACATTCGTTACGGTAGACTTGACGCCACAGGTGAAGAAGTCATAGCAGCTGCTAAAACTGCCAGCGCACACAGCTTTATTATGCGTCTTGAAAATGGATATGATACAGTTCTTACGGGCGACGGAGCTAATCTTTCCCAAGGACAGCGTCAGCTTCTCAATATAGCGAGAGCGGCACTTTCGAAGGCTCCTATCCTCGTTCTTGACGAGGCAACGTCATCCGTCGATACCAGAACGGAGCGACATATCGAGCGTGGAATGGATAGGCTTATGAAAGACAGAACTACTTTTGTTATAGCACATAGACTTTCAACCGTAAGAAACTCTAATGCAATAATGGTTCTTGAAAAGGGCGAGATTATTGAAAGAGGAGATCACGACGACCTTCTTGCAATGCAGGGAAGATACTATGAGCTTTACACAGGCCTAAAAGAACTTGACTAAATTTTTGCGCCTTTTTTGTTTTTTGCGAAAAAGGCGCATTTTCTATTGACGAAGATATATATTTGTGTTAAAATATATGAAAAGACTATTCAAAGGAGAGAAAAAATGACTTCAAAAGAAAAGTTTATTGAAATTTACAACAGATGCATAAAAAGAGAAGGAGCTGATAAGCTCTTGGAATATTTGACGTCACCTCAATGTGATTTCTTTGTTGCACCCGCAAGCGCTAGATTTCATTCTTCTTATGAAGGAGGTCTTTGCGATCATTCCATAAACGTATATGAATGTCTTGTTTCTTATCTTGAATCACCAAGAATTAAAGAGCTTTTTGGATTCGAGTATAGTGATGAGAGCATTGCTATCGTATCTCTTCTTCATGATCTTTGCAAGATAGGGGTATACAAAAAGGGTTTCCGAAACGTAAAGGATGAGCGCGGAATGTGGCAGAGAATAGATACCTTTGAATATGACGATAAGCTTCCATACGGACATGGAGAAAAAAGCGTTTATATTATCTCCGGATTTATGAAGCTCACAAGAGAAGAAGCCTTTGCTATTCGATATCACATGGGTTATTCATCTACTGAGGATACACGAAATGTTTCTTTGGCATTTGAAATGTTTCCACTTGCATTTGCGCTTTCTACAGCTGATAGCGAAGCAACTTATTATATTGAATCTGATAAGTATAAGAATCAATAAGAAAACCAATAAAAATTATGCTACTATTTTAGCAAACTCTATTGATTTTTCTTATAAAATATGTTATAATCATAGGGCTTGATTGAAAATGTCAAGCCCATAATACGGAGGATTACTCAAGTGGTCGAAGAGGCATGACTCGAAATCTTGTAGGGCATGAAAGTGCCGCCAGAGTTCAAATCTCTGATCCTCCGCCATCGCAACCTGATTCGAACTTTGCTCGAATTGGGTTGTTTTGTTTTTTATAATAGAAAAAAGTCGTATCAGAGGATACGACTTTTTGATATAAATCGGATTTGAAAAATCATTAACAAAGACTGCCTATAAATAAATGCTATTTAGCACATTTTTCAAATACTTTCTCGGCGATACCTGATATGTATTCGCTCTCCTCAACAGAGCAAGTTTTTAGCAATTTTTTTGAAGGCGCACCCCAAACGTTGAAGATTTTAGGACCTATCCAAGTATGGTATTCGGTCTTTTCAAAGATGCCGCGAAGAACTGACAAAGCAGCGATGCTGGGTTTCATAAATATTATTTTCATCGGATGCTTTATAATAGCGAATATTACTTTTGGATAATGTGAGGTGATATTTGTAAAGGTTATTCCGGGGTGAGTGATAGAGAGGGTTACGCCACTCTCCTCTTTAAAGAGCTCATGGAGAGAGAACATAAGGTATCTCTTTGCATTTCCGTAAACCTTTCCAGATGAACTTACTCCGGAGAAGTCAATATCGTTAACGTCGGCTCTCGAGTAATTGTGCGCGATGCTTCCAACCACGACAACACGGCCTTTTTTCTTTTTTAGCGTTGGAATAAGTTCCTTGATCATGTAATAGGGGGATGCAAAGTTGATCTGAAAAACGTTATCATATCCGGTTGAGCATTTGTATCTTGGGATACTGTATGCACCTGCGTTATGAATAAACACGTCGAGATTGCATTTTTTGAGTGATTCGGTAGCGCGTTTGACTGATTGCATATTTTCCAGATTTGCACCGATGCATTTTACTGAAATAGTGGGGAACTGCGCGTGCAAAGCTTTCATATGTGCCTCAGACTTATCTACGTTTCTATCAACGAGTATAAGATCTCCGCCAAGCTCTGCTATGTATTTACAAAGTTCCATTCCAATGCTGCCTGTTGAGCCGGTAACTGCAATTGTCTTTCCTTTAAGCGATTCTGTGTTATTGTTTAACCAAACTGAAATATTCATATTTTTCTCCATATCTTTTTCTGATACGTATATTCTACCACATTTTTTTGTAAAAATATAGTGGTTTTTGTAAAAAATAATATTGATTTGAAAAAATATCTGTGATATAATGAAAATAAAAACGAGGTTTTTATGAAATACCCGATAAATAAAGAATTTTTCCCATTATACTATTTTTCAGCACCGGCAGTTCATCCTAAAATTGCAGGATTTTTTGGTTCAATGTTAAAGCCACCCAGAAGAATTTTTCGCGATAAGGAAATTGACGTTTCTACAGAAGTAATAGATGGATATGAGGGCGGCAAAATCAAAGTATACGTTATGAGTCCAAAATCTTCCGTAAAAAATATGCCGTGTATTGTTTATTACCACGGTGGTGGATTCGTTTATGGTGCATCCGCAAATCATTATGACCTTTGCATGGAATATTGCCTTGGAGCTTTTTGTAAAATTGTTTTCGTGGACTATCGCTTGGCTCCAAAATATCAATTCCCAATCCCTGCCGAAGATTGCTTTGCTGCATATCTCTGGACCATTGAAAATGCAGACAAACTCGGTATTGACAAGAAGAGGATAGCAATTGCAGGCGATAGCGCCGGTGGTTGCCTTACAGCTGCAACTGCTTTAATGGCGCGGGACCGCAGGATACCAAAACCAGTCTTTCAAATGCTGATTTATCCAGTTACCGATAGAAGAATGATTACAGAATCTATGAAAAACTTTGTAGATACTCCTATGTGGAACGGGCGTCTTTCGGTTAAAATGTGGGAAGGCTATCTTGGAAAAGGTGAACATGAGCATATTGAATACGCATCACCTATGGAAGCTGTGTCTTTGGTAGATCTTCCTGATGCCTATATGGAAACTGCTGAATTTGACTGCCTCCGCGATGAGGGGGTGGAGTACGGAAAAAGAATGAAGTGCGATGGTGTTGAGGTCGTGTTCTATCAAACTAAGGGAACTATGCACGCATTTGACGGTAAACGCAGCGCAAAAACTACCGAAGAGGCTATTCAAACTCGCTTAACTTACATTAACCGAAAGTTCAATAACCAATAAGACAAATTTTTAGGGGCTGCTCATTGAGCAGCCCCGTTGTTATCACTTTTTTGCTTTGTTTGAGAAGTAATTTATTGCATATGTAGCAACGATTATGATGCCTATGATGAGGAATACGCCAATCATTCCAACAGCCATATGAGGTAAGAACCTCAAAACATTGCCTATATCAAATTTATCTAACATATCTTTCTCCTTAATTATATCACTTAAACAAAGTAAGAACTATTGTTCCTGCAATTACAGATGCAATCTGACCGGAAACGTTAACACCGATAGACTGCATAAGAAGGAAGTTTTGAGGATCTTCTTCCTGTGCCATCTTATGTACGATACGACCTGCCATTGGGAATGCGGAAATGCCCGCAGCACCGATCATGGGATTAATCTTTTCCTTAGCAAAGAGGTTATAGAGTTTACCGAAGAGAACTCCGCCTGCGGTGTCAAATACAAATGCGATAAATCCAAGTCCCATAATTAAAAGTGTATCACCGGAAAGGAATTTATCGGCGGTCATATTGAATGCAACTGTTATACCAAGGAAAATTGTAATGAGATTTGCAAGTACTTTCTGTGCTGTATCGGAAAGTGAATCGAGAACTCCGCATTCTCTGATGAGGTTGCCGAACATAAGGAAACCAATGAGTGATCCCGCACCGGGAACGAAGATACAAGCAACTATTGTTATAATAATAGGGAAGAGAATCTTTGTAGTTTTAGATACACTGTTTGCCTTATATGGCATTCTAATTTTTCTTTCTTCCTTTGTGGTGAGGAACTTAATTACAGGTGGCTGAATAATAGGAACAAGTGCCATATACGAGTATGCAGCAACCGTAATTGCACCAATATATTTATTGTAATCACCATCTTTAGTTCCTAATAGCTGGTTTGCAACAACTATTGATGTAGGGCCATCAGCTGCTCCGATGATCGAAATAGATGCTGCAACGTCCTCTTCAAAGAAGATAGATGCTGCACAGAGCGTGAAGAAAATGCCAAACTGCGCCGCTGCACCAAAAATCATGAGCTTTGGATTAGTGAGTAGAGGACCAAAGTCTATCATGGCGCCAATACCAATGAATAGTATAAGAGGGAACAATTCATTTGCAATACCTGCATTGTAAAGCGTTTCAAGAGGTTCAGCAGCACCTGATCCGGGGAAGTTCATGATTATTGCGCCAAATCCCATGGGAAGAAGCAGTGTCGGCTCCATCTCTTTTTTAATAGCGAGATAGATAAGAACGCCACCTATTACCCACATAGCAATCATTTTTAGGTTTTGTGGCTCAGAAAGCGCTATTACACCTTCAAATAATTTGTAAAATGCATCCGTGAAGAATGTAATGAATTCATTTATAAATTCCATGTTATTACTCCTTTTTTAATTATCTTTGAATTGTTTCAACTTTAATAACGTTGGTATTTCCGGGCTTTCCACCGATTTGTCCACCGGTTAAAACAACGTTGTCGCCCTTTTTGAGGGAAAGCACCTTTTTGGCAATATTAACGCCTTGATAGAACACGATGTCAAGAGAATTGAATTCTTCACTAAGAACGGGTGTTACACCCCAGCTAAGGTTCAGCTGACGCCATGCCTTCTCGTTAGTTGTTGTACCGATAATATCAACCGGTGCTCTGAAACGGCTAACCATTCGAGCAGTCATACCGGAAATGGAGTTAACTACGATACATTTTGCATTAACGTCAATAGCCATTGAGCAAACGGAGTGGGAAATTGCGTCGAGGTTATTCTTGATTTTATACTCTGTTGTTGCAAATCTATGGATGTAATCAATATTGTTTTCAGTAAACTCTGCAATTTCTGCCATGTTTTTTACTGCCTCTACGGGATATTTACCTGCAGCAGTCTCGCCGGAAAGCATGATGGCAGATGATCCGTCATAAACAGCATTTGCCACGTCAGAGATCTCGGCTCTTGTAGGACGAGCATTATAAATCATGGATTCAAGCATCTCGGTAGCTGTAATTACGCGTTTACCAAGAAGACGGCATTTTGAAGTAAGAAGTTTCTGTATTGTGGGAAGCTCAACGAAAGGAATCTCAACGCCAAGGTCACCTCTGGCTATCATTACGCCGTCTGCAACATCGCAAATTTCTTCGATATTGTCAACTCCGGATCTGTTTTCGATCTTTGCAATGATATTGAT
This sequence comes from Eubacteriales bacterium, assembly GCA_045589435.1. Classification (GTDB taxonomy): domain Bacteria; phylum Bacillota; class Clostridia; order Oscillospirales; family CAG-272; genus UBA1740. The sequence continues at coordinate 21,295 of JAZNPB010000053.1, forward strand.
GTTCTTGCCACCGTTGTTGTCGAGGAACTGACGAATAGCCATTGCATCCTTTTTAGAGGATACGAACGACGCAGCAACGAAATCAACGTCATTTTCAATACCGAAGAGAAGATCCGCCTTGTCCTGCTCGGAGAGGTATTCCTGCTTGAGAACCTTGTTAGGGAAGTTCATGCTCTTTCTGTTTGACATAACTCCGCCGTTGATTACTGTACAAATAACGTTTTTTCCTGAAATCTCGTCAACGTTAAAGCGAACAAGACCGTTATTTACGAGAATGGTGTCACCTACCTTGAGATCTTCTGTGAGTCTATCGTAGTTAACACTAACTCTTTCCTGATTTCCAATACAATCCTCGGTAGTAAATGTGAATTTATCACCGTCGTTTAAGGTGATCTTTCCATCTTCAAATGTTTTAATTCTGTATTCAGGGCCCTTTGTGTCAAGCATAATTGCGATTGGCAAACCGAGGCTCTGTCTTACCGCCTTGATCTTGTCAATTGTAGCCTTGTGTCCCTCGTGTGTTCCGTGAGAAAAATTTAGTCTGGCAACGTTCATGCCGTTTTTACACATTGCACGAAGAATTTGTTCATTATCAGATGCAGGACCAATAGTACAAATAATTTTGGTTTTACGCATAATTTTGCTCCAATTCTATCTTGTTTTGGTTTGTGTTTGATATATATTGTAATTTAATGCAAATTACACCAATTACCATTATATCACAAGCTTTTTAAAAAATCAATATTAATGTGCGCGAAAATATGAAAAATATTAAATAAAATTAATTTTTATCTATATATTGACAAAATTCGTTTACTAGTGTATAATATAGATGTTGATATTTCAACTTCTTTTTGCGAAAGGGGTTTACATGATAGAAAGATTCGAAAAATTTTCATTCAGCATTTTTTCAATTTACCATTATTTACATAAGATCATGACGGAGGAAATGAAGCTGTACGGCCTTAAAGGTCCATATGCTATATATCTCATTGCCATGAGCAGAAATGAATCTGGGATTACTTCTGCAAAACTTGCAGATCTTTGCGGAAGAAACAAGGCCGATGTCTCGAGAGCAATCTCTGACTTTGAAAGAAATCATCTTGTGGTACGTGTTGGTGACAGTCCTTACAATGCAAAGCTAATGCTTACTGATTATGGAAAAGAGGTTTCTGCCGCTTTAGCGAAAAAAGCAATGAATGCCGTTTCTGTCGTTGGCGCAGATATTGATGAACATGATAGAGAAATACTTTATACTACTCTTGAGCAAATATCCGATAAGCTAGCGGTCATCAGTGAGAAAGGAATTCCTGCAAATAAGTAAAAAACACCACCTCTCAAACAAAGAGTTAATCTTTTGTAAAAAAATGAGAGGTGGATTTTTTATATATTCAGATATGAATTTAGCATGATTTGCTTTAATTTGTCAAATAATTCGACAGCCTTTCCTCCTACTGATATGCCATTTATTGAAGAGGCTCGTTGAATCAATTTTGTTGTGCTTGTTACAATGATTTCATCAGCTTCGAAAAGCTCCGTTTTTGTAAAAGCGCGTTCTGCAATGTTAACATTTGTTTCTGCCGCGATTTTTATCAGGTAATTGCGAATTATCCCTGGCAGAATCAGATTTGAGTTGGGGTGTGTTATAATGCTTTCATCTTTTATTATGAATATGTTTGAGTGAGAACATTCCGTTATCTTGCCATCTCTTATGAATATTGCTTCATCACAGCCATGCTCTTGCGCTTTAGTTGCGGCAAGGACGGATGGCAAGAGATTGATAGTTTTGATGTTGCAGTACGAATATCTCTTGTCTTCTGTGATTATTAACTTTAAGCTGCCGCTGTCTCGAAATTTGAAGCGTCTGATTATAATTAGCAAATTCGAACGATCACATTCAAGATAAGAGTGAACTCTTTCGGCTGCGTTACGGCTGACAGATATATATACTATATAACTGTCGTACCCTGATAGTTTGATCATGCTTTGAATTAGCTTTTGCAATTCGTCTTTGCTTAGGGGAGGCTTTATATGGAGAGTATTCATGCCAAAGAACAACCTATCAATATGTTCCATCGGCAAAAACAGTTTTCCCGAATGTCCAGCTATAACGTCATATATTCCGTCACCGAAATATATTAGTCTGTCGGTCAAGGGAATTGTAATATCGTCACATTTTGCAGTTTTACCGTTGTAGTACGCTAAGCCTTCCATCTAACTCTCCGAATTAATATTTAAGCTTAAACATCCTTGATTTATAGTTTTAATTCAAATAGTATTTTTCCTGTGAACGTTGTTATTTCGAATTTTTTATCTTCATATTTAATATAAGAAGGTTCAAATCCGCCCTTTGGAATAGATATGGATCCAGGATTCATACAGACGTTATTATTTCCAAATCTTTCACATTTTGGAATGTGGGTGTGTCCGTGAATCAGTATTTCACCACGCGAGAGCCTCGGGGGTGTTTCCATATTGTAGTGGTGTCCATGTGTTGCAAAAATACGCAATCCGTCGATTTCTACGTACCTGTGATCATCCATTATGGGGAAGTGTAGAACCATTTGGTCTACCTCGGCATCACAGTTTCCACGCACACATACGATTTTTTCTTTGTAACTATTGAGCAGCGCAATCACAGCTTTTGGGTTATATCCGCTTGGAAGATCGTTTCTTGGGCCGTGATATAGAATATCTCCAAGAAGTATCAACTTATCTGCGTTTTCTTTTTCAAAAACGGAAATTAGCGCATTTGCGCAATTAATATCTCCGTGAATGTCTGATGCTATAATTAATTTCATTCTTTTCTCCCATTTTATGCATTTGATAGAAATATTGTACCATTTTTATAATTAAAATTCAATACAAAAACTAAATATTGACAAATAAAATTAGCACAAAATAACAATTTTATTAAATCTGAAATATTTTTTAAAAACCTATTGATTTTTTTCGATTTGTATGTTATAATTACTACAACTGTGCGTATGCCTATTCGGCAAGACAGGAAATATCAGAACAGTCCTCTGCAAGCTCTCGCATGAATGTTCGAAGTTAATAAGGAGGCCATAAAAATGGAAAAGATCCAGGCTTTTGTAAGTGAGCAGCTTAAGACCGAAGTGCCCGCATTCGGTATCGGCGACAGTGTAAAGGTTTACATCAGAATCGTCGAGGGCGAAAAGGAAAGAACCCAGATGTTTGACGGTACTGTTATCGCAAGACACGGTGGTGGAATCTCTGAGACTTTCACTGTTAGAAAGATTTCTTACGGTGTTGGTGTTGAGAAGACTTTCCCAATCCACTCTCCTAATGTTGAGAAGATCGTAGTATATCGCGAAGGTAAGGTTCGTCGTGCTAAGCTCTACTATCTTAGAGGCAGAGTTGGTAAGGCTGCTAAGGTTAAGGAAAAGATGTAATCTTAGTAGGTAATTTCTTGGAAATTAACTAAAAAAGTGGCCATGAGCCACTTTTTTTAGTCTTAAATGCTTCATTATCATACTAGATTTTCAGGAAGCTTTTTGCCGCCTAAAATGTGGAAATGAAGATGGCGCACTGATTGGCAGCCGTCCTCTCCGATATTGGTAATAACTCTGTATCCATTGTCAAGTTCAAGGGTTGATGCAATGTGAGGAATGGTTTCAAAAATTTTGGTTACATATACAGAGTTTTCATTGTTAATCTCATTTGCTGACGTAATATGAAGCTTGGGAATAACAAGGCAATGTGTGGGAGCTTGTGGTGCTATGTCAAGGAATGCAAAGCAATACTCATCCTCATATACCTTCTTAGACGGAATATCTCCGTTTATTATTTTACAGAATAAACAATCCATAGTTTTAATATACCTTTCATGAAAGTGTGGTAATTTATACCTAACTAAATAATACCACAACTTTATAAAAAATTCAACCCCAAATATGAAAAAATGTAGGGAGCATATATGATTTATAAAAAAGCATCTCTTCCAAAATATCCGTGCAAGTCTGATCTTTGGGACGAATTGTCACAGGAAAAGCGTCCCATTGTGGTTTATGGAATGGGAAATGGCGCAGATAAGCTCATAGCTAGATTTGAAAAATATAATATTGAAATTTCAGATTTCTTCGCTTCCGATGGATTTGTCAGGGGGCATAGCTTTCACGGAAAGCGAGTAAAATCATTTTCCGAAATCAGAGAGGAATATCCAGAGTTCGTTGTTGTTTTGTCATTTGCTTCTAACCGAGATGATGTAATAGCGCTATTCAAGGATATTGATTCGAAATACAATTTGTATATTCCCGATATGCCCGTCACAGGAGAAGAATATTTTGACAGAGAGTTTTACAATAATAATTTTGATGCTATCATGTCAGCATATGAATCTCTTGCGGACGAGGATTCGAAAAATGCTTTTGCCAGTATTATCAGCTACAAACTAACGGGCAAGCTTTCTTATCTTGAAACGGCATATTCAAGCAAAGAAGAGCTGTACGAATTTATAGATGGAAAAGATTTTCAATGTATTATAGACGCCGGCGCATACAACGGCGACACAATCAGAGATGGAAAAACATATTTCAATAGCTTAAAAAAAGTTTATGCAATCGAGCCTGATCCAAAGACATTTAAAAAACTCGAAAAATATTCCGTGGCAGAATACGATCTTGATATAGAATGTATTAATGCCGCCGTATATAATCAAAACGGTGAATCTGCATTTTCCGGGAGTGCTAACAGAAACTCATCCATTTCATCTACTGTATCATATCAGCATAAGGAAAACGTTGTAAAAACCATCGCCGTCGATAGTATTACAAATGAAAAAATCGATTATATCAAGTATGACGTTGAGGGGGCGGAGCTTGAGGCTCTCATAGGCTCTAAAAGGACAATAAGAGAGTTTAAGCCGACTATGCTGGTATCTGCATATCACCGCAGCTGCGACATTTTTACTCTTATCAATTTCTTAAAACAAAAGTACAATTTTTATGATTTGTATCTGAGGCGTCTTCGTGCCGTTCCCGCGTGGGAAATAGATATTATTGCAAAAAATAAATAAAAATATTGAAATTAGCGTCTTATTGTGATACAATAATATTACGATAAGTTTATTTTAGAAAGGCGAAATTATGAAACGACCTGAGCTTTTAGCACCGGCAGGTAATTTTGAGAAAATGCGTTCTGCCATACTTTACGGAGCAGACGCGGTTTATCTTGCAGGACAGATTTTCGGTATGCGAGCTGCGGCAGATAATTTTTCTATCGAAGAATTGCGCGACGCAGTTTCTTATGCTCACGAAAGAGGTGTTAAGGTTTATCTTACCCTCAACACAATGCCAAGAGAGTATGAGTACGATCTTTTGAAGAAATATTTATCCGATCTCGCTGACATTGGACTTGACGCAATGATAATTGCCGATATCGGTGTATTAATGCTTGTAAAAGAACTTTTGCCTGATATGGAGATTCATATTTCAACTCAGGCAAATGCAGTAAGTGCTGCTGACTGCCGAGCATGGTATGCTCTTGGTGTGAAGCGTGTAGTACTTGCAAGAGAGCTTACCCTTGATGAGATCCGATTCATCAGAGCGGCTATACCGGAGGATCTTGAGCTTGAATGCTTTATTCATGGCTCGATGTGTATTTCATATAGCGGAAGATGCTTGCTTTCAGGTCAGATCGTTGGCAGAGATGCGAACCGCGGAATGTGCGCACAGCCGTGCAGATGGAATTATACAATACGTGGATACGAAATAAGCGAAGAAAAGCGCCCGGATGCTTCCTTGCCAATTGAGGAGGTAAACGGTGAAACGTTTATTATGGCAAGCCGTGATACTTGTACTATTGAGCACGTTCCTGAGCTTATCGAGGCGGGAATTAATTCCTTCAAGATTGAAGGCAGAATGAAGTCTGCGTATTATACCTCTGTTGTAACTAATACATACAAAATGGCGATTGATTCATATTTCAGCGGAAATTATGAATATGACCCACTTTGGTATAGAGAACTTGAATCCGTTAGCCATAGAGATTATGCAACAGGGTATTATTATTCCGATTCACATACAGATGCAAATCTTTCAAAAACATCCGGTTATATAAAAGATAAAGCATTTTTAGCAGTAGTTGTGGCATATAATGCAGAAACCGGAATGGCAGAATTTACTCAACGAAACAAAATGATTGTTGGAGATAGTATCGAGCTTCTGACCCCCGGTAAAACCGGTAGAGAATTTGTTGCAACACAGCTTTACGACGAAAACATGAATGAAATATCCGGTACCAGCCACCCTTATATGAAGTTCTTTATGAAAGTTCCTTTTGAAGTTAAGCCTGGTGACATTATTCGTGCATCATAATGGAGATATATAAATGTTAGAGATTTTAAAGGCAATAGTTTTGGGAATTATCGAAGGCATTACAGAATGGCTTCCCATAAGTTCCACGGGACACATGATCCTTGTTGATGAGTTTTTGAATCTCAAGACAAGTGAAGCGTTCAAGGAGCTTTTCTTTGTAGTAATACAACTTGGTGCTATTCTTGCAGTTCCAGTGTTGTTTTTCGATAAGCTAAATCCATTTGGAAAAGGGAAGAGCGAAGATCGTAAAAATAAAATACTATCTCTCTGGTATAAGGTTATAGTCGGTGTAATACCCGCGGGAGTTCTTGGTGTATTGTTTGATGACGTTTTAGACCGGTATTTATATAACTACGTAACAGTAGCGGTTGCCTTGATCATATATGGTATAGCTTTCATTTTTATAGAAAAAATCAAGCAGAACAAAAATACAGAATATTTAATACTTGACGTATATGATCTGACGTATAAAGACGCCATTAAGATAGGACTGTTTCAGGTGCTTTCACTCGTTCCGGGAACTTCACGCTCGGGATCAACAATTCTCGGCGGAATGTTGCTTGGAGTTAACCGAGAGGCAAGTGCTGAATTTTCATTCTTTATGGCAATTCCGATAATGCTGGGAGCGTCACTTTTGAAAATTATTAAATTCATATTCGAGGGAATAATGATGAGCGCACTCGAAGTTTGGATACTTATTGCAGGAATAATAGTTTCATTCCTCGTATCCCTTGCAGCTATCAAATTTCTTATGGATTTTGTAAAGCGACACAGCTTTTCAGCCTTCGGAATATACCGCGTAGTACTTGGTGCAATCGTAATTTTGTATTTTATTCTCAAATAAAACAGAGCCTGCAGCTTTTAACTGCAGGCTCATCGTTTTTAGTTAAAGTGTATGGTGCCGTTCTCATCAATAGATGAAATTATTGCCAGGGATTCAACTCTATATCCTCTGGTTCTGATGTCATTGCCGGCGTTCTTATATGCTTTTTCAATTGCTATACCGGCGCCTACGAATGTTGCACCGGAATTTTCTACCATACGAATAAGTGCTTTGAGCGCGCTACCATTGGCAAGGAAATCGTCAATAATGAGTACTCGGTCATCCTTGGTGAGCAGATCCTTCTTGCAATATAGATCATATACAGTGCCATGAGTATAAGAAATTACACGAGAGGTTATGTATTCATCAAGATCAACAGTGTTTCTGGTTTTCTTTGCGTAAACAACGGGAACCTTAAAATGTGTAGCTGCAAGGCAGGCGATGCCTATACCGGTTGATTCAAGAGTTAAGATCTTCGTTATCTTTTCGTTGCCAAAGAGATTATGCCATTCCTTGCTGCATTCTAAAATAAGATCAATATCTAATTGTTGATTGAGAAAAGTATCAACGCGAATAACGTTTCCGGGTAGTATTTTCGCGTCTTTTTGAATTCGTTCTTCTAAAAGCTTCATAGTAAATACTCCAATCTATATTATTCATTAATTTGTGACCAATTAATAGGTTCTGCCTTGGATTCTATTAAAAAATCATTGGCTTTTATAAAGTGACCGCACCCAAAAAATCCGTTATATGCAGATAGCGGACTTGGATGAGCACATTCGAGTATAAGGTGGTTTTTATTTGTGATGAGTGATTTTTTAGTTCTCGCGTTTGCTCCCCATAGCATGAATACGACAGGGGAATCCTTTTCGTTAATAAGCTCGATGATTCGGTCTGTGAGAATTTCCCAGCCCTTGCCTTTGTGGCTTTGCGGCGATGCCTCTCTTACCGTTAGGGTAGTATTAAGGAGAAGCACACCTTGCTTTGCCCAGCCAACTAACTCGCCAGTTTTCGGTTCTGATATCCCAAGCTCGTTATATAGCTCCTTAAAAATGTTTTTCAGTGATGGCGGTGGAGGGGTTCCTTCTTTTACAGAAAAGCATAGTCCGTGAGCTTGTCCATAACCGTGATAGGGATCCTGTCCAAGGATTACAACGCGAGTGTTTTTGTATGATGTATACTTCAGTGCATTGAATATATCATTCATTGGCGGGTAGACCGTAACGGTGAAGTATTCTTTCTTCAAAAATTTGCGCAACTCAAGGTAATAGGGCTTCTTAAACTCATCTTGCAATAGCCCATCCCAATCGTTATTAAGCAAAACCATCTTGATCACTCTCCTTCTATATATATTCTATCACATTGTTTTTATAAAATCAATAGTTATATCAAGGTTTTTCAATATTTTAAAAATATTATACAATTGTTGTTTATGATGACAATACTATTGAAAAATTAAAAAATCATGAGAAAATGTGCAGCAGTGATGCTATGAAAAAACGCCTGAATGTATCTTCAGGCGATAGAATATTAATATTAAAACGTGCTTACAATGCTACGGCTACAAGATTCGGGAGAATAGTACCATTTATCAATATGATTTGTTGAATCAAAATCAATGAAGTATTCAATTTGCGATTCTGTAATATTTTGAATAAAGGTATCAATAATGTTAAGTTTGATTTTCATTTTCTCGGGAATTATGCTTTTTATAAACACAGTTACCGATTGCCCTGGATACAAGTTGTCGCGATATTCAGCCAATCCTGCAAGATTGGGCTTCAGCTCTACAAAAATGCCGTAGCTTTCAACGCTTCGAACAATACCGCAAACTGTTTCTCCCTCGGAAAATAGCGCCGCGTTTTCTTCCCAGGTTCCAAGCAGCTCGCGGCAAGAAACGGAAATACGTCCTCGTTCGTCAATGCTTTTAACTACGGTATATATTTCATCTCCGACGCACACTCTGTCAGTCGGATGCGCGATCCTTGAAATAGATATACTGTCGATAGAGAGGAGAGATATTATTCCGCAGCCTATATCAACGAATGCACCGAAACTTTCTGTGTGGGTAACGCGGCAGGGAATTATATCGCCCGGCAAAAGATTCGATACATATTCATCATAGCACGACTTTTGTGCCGCCTTTCTCGATAACTGAGCCGTAATTTGCCCGTCGCTACCTTTAGATATATTTACTATTTTGAAAGCTACGGGTTTTCCAACTCTTGTAAGTATGGCAATGTCTTTTATCTCCGAGGTGTTTTTAGAATACAAGATTTCCTCTTTTGGTATTATGCCGTATATCCCTTTTGAGAGTTCAACGTGAAGATTCAGGTTATGATCGCACATGATAGCATGAGCTTCTACTATTGCATCATCACGCATGGCTCTTTCCAGCCCCTCAAGACTGCTTATATATGAGTAATTCTTTTCTGTTGTAAAGAGGACTCCCTCAGGCATAAATCTATTCATGTTTTACCTTCCTATGCTATATATTCAACTATAGGAATCTATGCTGTAAAACCTTATATTATTACTTCCAAAGAATTCATTGTATTTATAAATTAAAAATTTTCGTCAGATTTATCCAATCCAAGACCGAAGCTTACCTGTATCGCATTGTTGACTGACGTCATTGTATCCTCATCTAGATGTCCCATTTTTTCTTTAAGTCTTTTTTTGTCTATTGTCCTGATTTGTTCTAAAAGTATAATACTGTCTTTTGCGAGTCCTGTATCCTCACCCGGAACGTCAATATGTGTTGGTAGCTTTGTTTTGCTCATTTTTGATGTAATAGCTGCAGCAATAACTGTTGGACTGTATTTATTTCCAACATCATTTTGAATTATGAGAACAGGCCGCAATCCACCTTGCTCACTTCCAATAACCGGGCTCAGATCCGCATAATAAATATCTCCGCGTTTTATGTTCATGCTTTTGCACCGATGTTCTGTATTTTTACAAAACGTCTTTTCTCCTTAAGTTACTGTCTTTATTTTGCCTTTATTTACCCATTTCTAAACAGAAAAAACGTATTTATTTGCTAATATAATTTTATGAAAATAAAAAAATATTGATTATTTTATAAATTTTTGTAAAAATTCCAATTATACTTGAAAAATGTTCATAAATATGGTATAATATTTGCAAAGCAAACAAGAAAACGAGGTTAAAGCTATGTCAAATATCTGGCACAATATTGCTCCTAAGAGAATAACTCCTGAAGATTTCATCTGCGTTGTTGAGATTTCAAAGGGAAGTAAGAAAAAATACGAGCTTGATAAGGAAACGGGATATATTATTCTCGATAGAATCCTTTATACCTCAACTCATTATCCTGCAAACTACGGTTTCATACCCAGGACCTATGGTGATGACGGAGATCCGCTTGACGTTCTATTGCTTTGTGCCGAATCGCTTGAGCCAATGTCTTTGGTAAGAGCATATCCCATCGGTGTTATATCTATGATAGATAATGGCAGAAACGACGAAAAAATCATTGCAATTCCATTTAATGATCCTAATTACAATAACTATAGTGATATAGACCAACTTCCTAAGCACGTTTTTGATGAAATGCGTCATTTCTTTTCGGTATATAAGAATCTTGAGAACAAGGATACTGCAGTTGATGAGGTCAGCGGCAGAGAAGAGGCGCTTAAGATCATTTCCGATGCTATCAATAGCTACATTGAAAACTTCTGCAGATAATTATCGCAAATAAAAATAAACGGCTGGCTACTATAAAAGCAACCGGCCGTCTTTTCTTTATACCTTAGATTCGATTCCTTCAGCGTCGCCAAAGAGCAGGGATATGCACCAAATACTTGCGAGAGCAATTACAATGTATATAATTCTGGCTAGCAGCATAGTGCTACCCCCTGCGATCCACGCTACCAAATCAAATGAGAACAATCCGACGAGTCCCCAGTTTATTCCACCGATAATAGCAAGCGCGAGAGCAATTTTATTTGCGATCATCATGTTCAGTTATAGCCTCTTTTCAATTTTGTAGGAAATACCCCAAACATATTTTGACACAAAAACGAAAGTTCATACGTTTTAATCTTCAAAATAAGGAATATTTTCTCCAAACTCATTTCGCAATTTTTCAAGTGCGCGTTTTTCGATTCTTGAAACGTATGATCTCGAAATATTCAAATATTTAGCTACCTCACGTTGGGTCTTGGGCATAAAACCCTTTAGTCCATAGCGCAGAACAATAATTTGGTTTTCTCGCTCGTCAAGGGCGCTGTCAACGAATTTTCGCACCTTTTTAATATACTCATTTAAATCTAGCTTGCTTTCAACGTCCTCGTCGACGCTTAAAATATCAAGATACGTAAGAGGATTTCCGTCTTTATCAACATCTATAGTATCGTTTATTGATATGTCGGAGATGTTTTTCTTTTTACTTCTGAAAAACATAAGTATTTCGTTTTGAATACACCTTGCACCATAAGTTGCAAATTTAGTTCCAAAGTCTGCCTTAAATGTGTCAACTGCTTTGATAAGTCCTAAGCTCCCTATGGAAATCAACTCATCAGTATACTCATAAGATGAGTAATACTTTTTGATAATGTGAGATACAAGGCGCAAATTGTGTTCTATTATCTTATCTCTGGCACGAAGATCACCCTCGCGCATTTTTTTGAACAGTACGTCCTCTTCGGCTTTTGTCAGTGGCGGCGGGAAGCTGCTGGTTTCATCAATTCCCAAAACAAGAGCTATAAATCGAAGCAGAATGTTAGATAATTTAATCATGACCTCTCCTTAAAATAAAATAACCACATAGTACAGCGGCTATACTATACTATGTGGGAGGTCTTGTCTTTTTTCCTAAGTTCTACACCGCGATTAACCGGAGTTATAAGGTAATATCCTGTTCCGGGGTTGCAACCTATTATTTTTCTTGTTGTCAGTTCGATAAATTTCTTGTTGATTTGAGATATATGAGAGCGTACACAACTGATATCCGGAGTTCTTCCGTGCCTGAAAGCATATTTAGTAATACTCTTTGGATCTTGTTGTTCGTGATTTGTTACGATCAGATAACTGAGTATCATTCGTTCTGTAGGAGTCAAGTCAACATCATTGAAATAATATGTCGGCTTTTTGAGATTGCATGCAGTATTCAATCCGGCATATCGGTAATCCCCGATAAGCTTCATGCCGTTTTTCCACATATAGGTATGCATCAGCTTGACTAAATTACCTGAAAGGATAGCGAATCTATAAACTTCATCAAAGAGAAAATCATTATTACAGCTTTTTGGATCGCTAGAGATCGCAAACACGGGTACCGGTGCCAGATCGCGTAGATTTTTAACAAACGCTGCAGAATCCGGTAAGGAGTTAGGCTCAAATATCAGAACTGCGTTATATAAAGTGGAAATTTCGTTTAATGCAGTAGATGGAGTGCATGGAAAAGAGAGAATATGCATATAATAAAAAATGTGTGATAATGCAACGGCATCTTTCTTCTTTTGACTTACTATCAATACCATTTCAATTCTCCTTTCAATAAAATTATACATTATTTTTAGGTTTTGTCAATGCAAAATCGGTAAAATTTGAATAAATTACAAATTTTTAAAATATCTATTGCAATTTTAGAAAAAATCTGTTATAATATCCTTGTTCAAAAATTCCATGTGTCGGGTGGAGTCATACCAGCCGGGGCGGTAGCGGTGCCTTGTACCTGAAATCCGCTATAGCAGGGGTTCATTCCTATTTCAAGGTTTATCTTTGTGTAGTCTGCACCTTTATTGTCTGTGTTGAAAAATGGGTCTTACGCAACGTGAGGCTGTGAACCATGTCAGGTGGGGAACCAAGCAGCATTAAGCGGTTTATCGCGTGTGCCGTAGGGGAGCCTGTTTGGAGCAGACGTAATTGTTACCGTATGTAAGGGTATTATCGAAATTTAGGTGTATGGCTCTATCCGACGCATGGAATTGAATAAAAAGGCGCGTATGCGGAATTACCATGGTGTACCGCTGCGTGTTTTTTATTTTGGAGGATTTAATGTCTGATTACAAAGCATTGTATCGAAAGTGGCGTTCTAAGGATTTTAATGAAGTATACGGTCAGGACGGCATTACAGATATACTAAAATACGAAGTAAAAAACAATAGACTTTCACACGCATACTTGTTTTGTGGATCTAGAGGAACGGGTAAGACCAGCTGCGCAAAGATTTTAGCTAGAGCAGTAAATTGCCACAATCCTAAAGACGGAAACCCCTGTAATGAGTGTGAGGCTTGCCGTTCAATTCTTTCCGGCGTATCGATGGATGTTATTGAAATGGACGCGGCTAGCAATAACGGTATTAACGACGTTCGTGATATGCAAGACGAGATTTCTTTCACTCCCGCTTTGCTCAAATACCGAGTTTATATTATTGACGAGGTTCACATGATGTCCGCACAAGCATTTAATGCATTGCTGAAGACACTTGAAGAACCACCGGAATACGTAATATTCATCCTTGCTACCACAGAATATAATAAATTACCCACTACAATAGTATCCAGATGTCAGCGATTTGACTTTAAGAGAATTTCCTCCGACGTCATAGTCAAGAGGTTATTTGAAATAGCAGACTCAGAGGGCATGAAGCTGACAAAGGATGCTGCAAGAGTTATCGCAAGAGTTTCACGCGGTGGCATGAGAGATGCTATAAGTCTGCTTGAGCTTTGCGCAGGAGCGCACAAAGAGATAGACGAAAGATTAGTTTTCGATACGGTGGGCAGCGGAAACCGTGAGAGCGCATATAAAATAGTTGGAGCGGTCGGATCAGCTGATTATGATACCGTATATTCGATTATAGATGAGATCGTTATGAAAAGTGGTGATCTTTCTGTTTTCTGGCAGGAGATCATTGATACTTATCGTGATATCATGGTAATCAAATATTCCAGGAATGCAAAAGCGTATCTTGATCTTACTGACATGGAATATACCAATATTTCAAATATTGCGAAAGATTTTTCCATGGCAAGACTCTCTTACCATATAACGATTCTCGAGGAAGCAATGTCTGATATGCAACGGGCATTTAATTCAAAGAGAAGTATTGCAGAAATCGCACTTACCCGTATGTGTGATGCTAAAACCGTATCAAGTGTTGAGGCATTGGCGCTGAGAGTAGAGGAGCTTGAAAAAAGCATTTCTATGCTGAAGCTAGGTGTTCCTTTCACACCTCAGCTTATAGAAAAGCAGCCCGCGAAGGCTTCACAAGCTTCTGACAAAACAGAAAAGAGCGTTGAAAAGAAAACTATTAAAACGGCAAAAACAACAGATATTTTAAAGCAGAGCTATGAATCTTGGGATTATATACTTGGAAAAGTTTCCGAGCTAAAGCATTCGTTAAAGAGTGGCCTTTCTTCTGCAAAGGTGTTTAGAAGCGGCGATAATTTCGTTATTTATCTTAACGAAGTATTCTATAGTATACTTTCGAAGAATCAAAATGATGTGGAGCTCATTCGCGGCCTGATCGCCGAAAGAGAAAAGAAAAGCAGGGATTTGATTATAATAGAAATCAAACCACAAGAAAAGAGATCGGATTCTGGTTTTTCAGATCTTGATGCTTTCTAATTTTTAGCAATTTTTTTAGGAAAATTAATACAGAAATGAGGAAAAAGGAATGAAGGTTAAATTACCACAGGGACTCGGAGGCGGCCCATCAAATATGCAGTCAATGCTTAAGCAGGCGCAGAAAATGCAAGAGGATATGGAGGCAAAGCAGGCGGAACTTGAACAGCGTGAGTACGATATTTCCGCAGGTGGTGGAGTAGTTAACGTTAAGATCAATGGAAAGAAAGAGCTTCTTTCCGTAAAACTTGCAGAGGAAATTGTTGATCCTGACGATATCGAAACTCTCGAGGATCTTATAGTTGCTGCAGTTAATGAAGCTATCAAAAAAGTAGAATCTGTTTCTTCTGCCGAGATGAGTCAGATCACAGGAAAAATGAATCTTCCCGGAATGTTCTGATCATGGCTGAATATATTGCACCGATTCAAAGACTTATCGAAGAATTTCGCAGATTACCCGGCGTTGGAGCAAAAACAGCCGCGCGATTTGCATTTGCGGTTTTGAATTTCACCGAGGATGATGCAGCGCGCTTTGCAGATGCTATAAACGGTGTTAAGCGCGACGTATACATTTGTCCAACCTGCTTTGGATTGTCTAGCAGAGAGGATTGCTGTGATATTTGTGCTTCTGAATCTCGCGATAAATCCCTTATATGCGTGGTAGAGAATCCAAAGGACGTTATCACCATGGAAAGGGTGCGCGGTTATAAAGGAGTTTATCACGTACTGGGTGGAGCATTATCACCCCTTGATAATGTAACTCCTGATGACCTTAACTTTGACGAGCTTATCGCCAGAGTGGAGAAGGGGGGGATTGCAGAAATTGTAATCGCCACAAATCCTACCCCCAGCGGCGATACAACTGCTACTTATCTCGCAAGAATGTTGAAACCATATGACGTTAAGGTTTCAAGACTTGCATATGGAATTCCTGTAGGTGGGGATATCGAATATGCCGACGAGGTTACTCTCCATAGAGCTATGGAGGGACGTCGCTATTACGAAAATAATTAACTATAAGGCTAGCTTTTTGGCTAGCCTTTTTTATATGTCAAACTGTACAGCATTTATATTTCAGTCGTAAATTATCAGCTATCATAGCTATAAATTCGCTGTTGGTAGGCTTTCCGCGCGAGTTGTGTATGGTATATCCGAAGTAAGAATTCAAGGTGTCAACGTCGCCGCGATCCCAAGCTACCTCGATGGCATGTCTGATTGCGCGTTCAACACGCGAGGTTGTGGTTTGGTACTTTTTTGCCACGGTTGGATATAATACTTTTGTAACGGAATTAATAATATCGTTGTCTTCAATAGTCATTAAAATCGCAGATCGGAGATACTGATATCCTTTGATATGCGCAGGAACACCGATCTGGTGAATGATTTTGGTTACTTGCGCTTCAAGATCAGTGTTCTCGGTGATGGCTCCCAAGTCAGCAGGCTTGTTTTTCAGCTTTATCAGTGAATCAATATGGGCAGAAAGGGAAGTGATGTCACATGGTTTCAATAAGCATAGATCAGCGCCGGCTTCGGATGCTTCTAAAAGAATTGACTGTTTGTTTATTGGCGAGGTCAGTATAAATTTTGGAGTGGTCTTAAGATTAAGCTTTTCTTTTGAACGTATAAGTCCTATTCCGTCGATGCCGGAGATCCAGAGATCAACTATAACTAGGTCATAGGGATTTTTCTCAAGCAGAGAAGTTGCATAATCACCGTTTTCTGCTTCGTCAATAAAACGGTATCCAAGCTTGAAAAGTCCCTCCGTAATTCGTTTCCGTTCATCATAATTCTCGTCGCAAATGAGTATTCTTGTGTTGGTTTCCATTGTTTTTTCTCCTTTGTTTGATGTAATTGGTAAAATATGGTAATTTTTGGCACAACATAATTGTATCACAAATATGCTGTAAAATCAAGAGGTAATTTAGCGAAAAAATAACCAAAAATTTCACTTTAAAAATGGTAAATATTACCAATTTTGCGCAAAGTGTCACAAAATTCGACAATATTCTTTTTGATCTTTCATTTTTCGGTTTCGTGTATAATTTTGAAATTTTGACTAAAAACATCAAAGTACAGAGGATTGAGAAAAAGATAATATGAACTTGATTCAGACTTTAACAAAAAATTAACAATATTTATATATTTATAACATCAAATTTAATTGAAATGTTATTATTTTTGTGATATAATGTATTTGTGAAAAGTTGGCAAAAATTAAATTACTAACTACATTTTGATTATTTTATATGAGGAGATAAATTTATGAACACTAATGTAACAAGTAATCGTCACGTAAATGAGTGGATCGCTGAAATGGCGAAGTTGGTTAAACCATCTGATATTATTTTAATTGACGGCTCTCACGAACAGGCAGAGGCTCTCCGTGCGGAAGCTTGCTCTACCGGTGAGATGATCAAGCTCAATCAGGACGTTCTCCCCGGTTGCTATCTTCACAGAACAGCAATCAATGACGTTGCGAGAGTAGAAAACCGTACATTCATTTGTACAAGCAAAAAGGAAGATGCAGGCAATATCAATAACTGGATGGATCCTGCAGAGTGTTATGCAAAGCTCTCAAAGCTCTATGATGGCTCTTATGCAGGAAAGCCAATGTACGTTATTCCTTATTCCATGTCTGTTGTTGGTTCTGATTTTGCAAAATATGGCATTGAGCTTACCGATTCAATTTACGTAGTACTTAATATGCTGATTATGACAAGAGTAGGGACAAACGTTCTTGAGGCTCTTGGCGATAGCGCAGACTTCATTAAAGGACTCCACGCGCGTGCAGATATTGATGAAGAAAAGAGATATATCTGCCACTTCCCAGAGGACAACACCATTTGGTCTGTTAACTCTGGTTACGGCGGAAACGTTCTTCTTGGCAAAAAGTGCTTTGCACTTCGTATCGCTTCTTACCTTGGCCGCAAGGAAGGCTGGATGGCAGAGCACATGCTTATTCTCGGTGTAGAATATCCTAATGGTGATATTAAATACATCAGCGCAGCATTCCCATCTGCTTGCGGTAAGACCAACCTTGCAATGCTCATTCCACCCGAAATTTACAAGAAGCAGGGCTACAAGGTTTGGTGTGTTGGAGACGATATAGCTTGGCTTCGTGTTGGTCAGGATGGAAGACTTTGGGCAGTTAACCCCGAGAACGGTTTCTTCGGTGTAGCTCCAGGTACAAATGAACATTCTAATCCTAATGCACTTCATACATCAATGCGCGACTGCATCTTTACAAACGTATGCCACAACCTTGATGATAACACCGTTTGGTGGGAAGGTCTTAATGATAATCCGCCTGTTAATGCTCTCAACTGGAAGGGCGAAAAGTGGGATTACACTAAATATAACAAGGCAGACAAGGTGAATACTTCCGGTGCTCATCCCAATTCCAGATTTACAGCTATGGCAGAAAACTGCCCATGCATTTCTGATAAGTTTAACGACCCTGCAGGTGTACCTATTTCTGCAATAGTATTTGGCGGCCGTCGTGCAAAGACAGCTCCTCTCGTATATCAGTCCACAAGTTGGCAGCACGGAACTTTCGTTGGTTCTATCATGGCATCAGAAACAACCGCAGCTGCAGCTGGCGCAGTAGGTGTTGTTCGTCGCGGTCCCATGGCTATGCGTCCTTTCGTTGGTTATGATATGGGTGACTATTGGACACATTGGCTTAACATGGGCAAAAAGATTGCAAACGCTCCAAAGATCTTCCACGTTAACTGGTTCAGAACTGATTCAGAAGGTCATTTCATCTGGCCCGGTTTCGGTGATAACATGAGAGTACTTCTTTGGATCCTCGCACGTTGCGAAGACAAGGTTGATGCAGTTGAAACTCCAATTGGTTTTGTTCCAAAGAGCGAAGATATTAATATCGATGGTCTTGATATAAGCAGAGAAACTTTGGATGAGCTTCTCAACGTTGATAACGAACTTTGGCTCGAAGATTGCAAGGGAATCAGAGATTTCTATGCGCAGGTTGGAGAGAGAGTTCCTGCAGAACTTTATGCAGAACTTGAGGCACTTGAAGCAAGACTTGCAAAGTAAACATAGCAATTAAATACAAAAAAACGCCGTCAACTAGACGGCGTTTTTTACTCACAAAATCATTTCGATAATCAAAACCAATGCAAAAGCAATCGCTCCTTCGGTAGTTTTGAATAGCAAATATCGTTTAGGTTGCATATCAGAATGAGCAAAGCTTAAAGATTGCAAAAACATTGATATTCCCGAGAATCCCAGGCAAAATGCTGTGATCGGAAGTGAAAAAATGCTTTTGTGAGATGCGATGGCAGAGGAACCTGTACCGATCTCGGAAACTATTGAAATAATCAGAGTAATCCCTTTTGGTACACCTAAATATGTTATTACTTCAACTATCATCGTGAAAAATAGAATGTAAGCAAAAATATTAATCGCCGAGTTTAATGAGTTTTTTATTGATATAACTAAATTGAACTCGCTTTTTTTATATACTTGATCATAATACGAGGCAGAACTGTTGCTTTTGATTATTATGCCACCAACTATCTTTGCTATAATAATAACGATATAAAGTATCAGACCATCACGTAATGATCCGCGCATTCCTGCGCCAACTCCTGAAATAATGAAAGCTAGTGATGGACTTACAGACATTGGAAATATTTTATTATATTCGTCTTTATTTATGGCACCGGTATTGTACAACTTGGTTGCTATATATGCTCCTGTGGGAAATCCACATATGCACCCTACCAAAAACGGAGCAACGCACGAGCTACTCATCGAAAACATTTTTGAAAAGACTTTGGACAGCGTTCCTTTTTTTGATATCTTTAAATTGATCAAAAGGAAATCCCCAAGTATCATAAACGGAAATACGGCAGGCAGGATCGAAGACATACATAAGTTAATAGAGGTTAGTACAGAGTGCTTTAATACTTTTTGCGTTAGAATGATGGTAGCGCCTAAAGACACACATAAAATGAGTATAACGATGTTTTTTGCTTTTTCCTTATATTTTTTGTTAGCTATAATATTCATATTACCATTCCAAAAACATAGATTTATATAAGTAATATGATTGGAGAAAAGCAAAAATTACAATGAAAGAGATAATCAAGACCTCTAAAGTAATCGCAAATCCTCACGTCGAAATGACACCGAGGAAAAGCAAAACCCAATTAATAATCGTCGGAGTCGTTGGTATAAGTCAGCTGCAAGATGACGCGGTAGTGATTAAATGTCACGGAGTTAAAATGCGGATATCCGGAACAAAGATTTTAGTCAATGTTCTGGAACATAATACACTTGAAATTATAGGAAAGATTGAGGAAATAAAGATTATAAATGGTAAAACTTGATCATCTTATTTTTGGCTTTTTGGAAATAGAGATACTTGAAGAAAATATCAGTAGGGCTGCGACCATCTTTTTGAGAAATGGAATTTCAATGAAACAAAAGGAAAATTGTAAAATATTAGTTTTCTACATCGATAAATATAAGGTTGAACAGCTCCTAGGGGATGCAAAAATTGAATACAAAATAATTAAATGCTTCGTACCATTTGGGCAAGAAAAAAGCAAATTAAGAAAAGTCATCTTATTATCTGCCGCACTTTTAACCACGATATTTGTAGTTTTAATGTCAAATACAGTATGGAGAATAGAGATTGGCGGCAATGATAAAATAAGCGATGTGGAGCTTGAATATGAGCTTCGAGAATCCGGATTATCGATTGGATCGAACTGGAAAAAAATAGATTTTGGTAAGGTGGAGGCATCCTTGCTTGAAAAAAGGCAAGATCTTGCTTGGATCAATATTAATCGCTCCGGGATGGTTGCATACGTATCGGTTATAGAAGCAAATCTTCCCAACACAGAAGAAGAGAAAAAGTATGAGTTTTCTAACATCGTTGCAAAAGAGGACTGCATTATCGAACATATCAGTGTAAGCCGCGGAGTTGCAATGGTTGGCGTTGGAGATGCAGTCAGAAAAGGTGACGTTCTGATCCTAGGAGTAAAAAGCAAAGATGACCAGAGCCAGCTTTGCGCTGCAGAAGGAGAGGTAATTGGTAGAGTTAACAAGACTGTAAACGTGTCGTTAAGTAGGGAAAACCATAGAAAACTTACCGAAAAAATGTGTTTAAGCAGCGTAAAAATAAAAATATTAAATTTTTCGGTAAATATTTTTAAAAAATATGGAAATTTAGGTGATAAATATGATATAATAGAGGAAAAAGCTGCAATTTCTATATTTCAAAGCTACAAATTGCCAATTGAAATCATTAAACAGTATAAGATTTGTTATACGGATGAGAAATATATGCTCTCTGACGATGATATGATTTTATTAGCATCGCAGAAGATGAGGGCTCTTGTGCAAAAGACGCTTGAAAACGTAGAATTGAATTCAATAAAAACTCGCGGAAATTTTAGCGACGAAGGGTACATTATGAGCACAGAGATTATTTATTCCTGTGACGTTTGTGAAAATGTTGAAATTTCTGTGGAGGGGAACTAGAGGAAGTAATATGTCAGAAAAAATCGTTCTTACAAATTCCAATGAGTCAACGTCAGCAATCTTTGGTGCATTCGATGCAAACGTTAAGAAGATTGAAAAGGAATTTGACGTAAGAATATCTAACAGAGCATCAGAATCTGAATACGGTGATGCAATAGTAATTACGGGAGAGCCCGCAGGTGCTGAAAAGGCTAAAAAGACTCTAGAGTACTTAAAGAGAATGAGCGGTGCTGGGGAAACCATCGGTCAGGAAAGCGTTGAATACGTTATGAGCCTTGTAAAAGAAGATCCTGACGGAGTTCCCGAAAACTTTTCTTCCGACGTTATTTGCGTTACTAACAGAGGAAAGCCCATCAAAGCTAAAACTATCGGACAGAAAAAGTATGTTGAAACCATAAAGAAAAACACTATCGTTCTTGGACTAGGCCCGGCAGGAACAGGAAAGACGTTTTTAGCTGTTGCCATGGCAGTTGAAGCGCTGCGTAATAAATCTGTGGCCAGAATAATTTTGACTCGCCCTGCCGTTGAAGCTGGTGAACGTCTTGGATTTTTGCCCGGCGATCTGCAGAGTAAAATTGATCCGTACCTGCGTCCTCTTTACGATGCTCTATTTGAAATGCTAGGCCCTGAAAATTATGCGCGTCACATGGAGAGAGGAACTATTGAGATCGCTCCGTTAGCTTATATGCGTGGCCGTACTCTTGACGATTCATTCATAATCTTGGACGAGGCACAGAACACAACAATGGAGCAGATGAAGATGTTCCTGACACGTCTTGGCTACAATTCGAAGGCAGTTGTAACCGGTGACCTATCACAGACTGATTTGCCTATGGGAAAAAAGAGCGGACTTTCCGTGGCTTCAAAGATCCTTGAAAACATCGAGGGGATCGGTGTCTTTAGATTTACAGATAAGGACGTTGTTCGCCATCATCTCGTAAGAAAGATCATTAATGCCTATGATACTTATGAAAGAGAACAAACTAACAAAAAATTCAGGGCAGAACCAAAAAAGTAAAGGAAGTATAAAATATGTTTAATAAAAAACTTGTAGTGAGATTCGTCGCAACAAAAGAGATGCCGGAGATTGACTATGATCTTAAGATGATAGTAAGACAGGCAATATCAAAAACTCTCGAGGAAGAGGATTTCATCTTCCCGGCAGACGTTTCTGTTACTTTTTGTGATAATGCATATATAAAGCAACTGAATAAAAAGCACAGAGGAAAAAACAGCGCAACCGACGTTCTTTCATTCCCGATGTACGATTTTCCTGAAGACGAGGGAGAACTTTTTCCCGGTGATGAAACCCTTTCCCTTGGTGATATAGTATTATCTCTTGAAAGAGCAAAAAAACAAGCAGAGGAGATCGGCAATACATTCAAGCGCGAGGTAGCTTTCCTTGTGATACATTCAACCTTACATCTTTTGGGCTATGACCATGAGCGCAGTCCCGAGGATGATGAGATCCAGTGCAAAAGACAAAAAGAAATAATCGAGAAAATAGAAGTGTAAGGAATTTGAAATATATGAGAAGAACTGCATTTATAGCAATTGTAGGAAGACCAAACGTTGGAAAATCAACCTTGCTCAATTCAATTTTGGGCGAGAAAGTAGCGATAGTATCCAAAAAGCCACAGACAACAAGAAACAGAATCACCGGTATACATACACTAGGCGATGATCAGTACGTATTCCTCGATACTCCCGGGATGCATAAGCCAAGAACAAAGCTTGGAGATTTCATGGTGAAGACAACTGCCAACACGCTTGGTGGTGTAGATAGTGCGATTCTCGTGGTAGAAGCGAGAGAGGAAGTTGGCGATATTGAAAAACAGATCATTTCCCGCCTTAAATCAGAAAAGATGGGCGCTATTCTTGTTATCAACAAAACAGATACAGTAACTCCGTCTAACATTGCAAAAACTATCGTTGCATACTCCGAGGCATTTGATTTTGACGCTGTTGTACCTATTTGCGCAAAGAATGGTAAGGGCGTTGATATCGTCGTTTCTGAATGTGAAAAATATCTTAACGAAAGCGATTGGTTCTTCTCCGACGATATTGTAACTGATCAGCCTGAGCGTAAGATCGCATCAGAGATCATCAGAGAAAAGCTTCTCCGTATGCTTGAAGAGGAAATTCCGCACGGTACCGCAGTTACTATCGAGGAATGGAAAGAAAAGGGAGATCTCGTTTCTATAAGAGCGGAAATCTACTGCGAAAAGGCTTCTCACAAGGGCATAATTATAGGAAAGCACGGTGCAACGATTAAGAAGATCGGCTCATACGCTCGTGAAGATATTGAAAAAATGCTTGATTCCAGAGTATTCCTGGATCTTTACGTTAGAGTAAAAGAGAATTGGCGCGATTCTGATTTCAATATTTCAGATTTCGGCTATAGAGAAGAGGAATAATGCAGCTCGAAGTTAAGGGGCTTGTTATCAGAAGTGTGGATATTAAGGAAACTGACAGACTGATCACCATATTTACGGAAGAAATGGGCGTTGTCAGTGCCTTGGCAAGAGGCGCAAGGTCACTAAAAAGCCGAAAGATGTCTTCGACTATGCAGTTTTGTTATTCATCCTTCATTCTCTACAAGCAAGGTGATAAGTTTTGGATCAAAGAAGCCTCTCTCATAGAAAGCTTTTTCGATATTCGAAAATCCATCGAAGGGTTGGCGCTTGCAAACTATATAACAGAGGTTTTGTCTGACGTAACGATCACAGAGCCTGACAATGCACTTTTGAGACTCTCTCTTAATTCGCTTTATGCAATCGCAAGCGGAAAGTATGAGATTGAAAAAATCAAGGCGGTATTCGAGGTTCGCGCCGCATCTATACTTGGCTTTATGCCCGACGTTATTTCATGCAGAAACTGTGACGAGAAACTCGGTGACTTTTTCTTTGATATTATGGAAGGAAGTATTGAATGTCAGAAGTGTAAAAGGGAAGCAGAGCTCAAAAGAGAACTCCCACTCTCGCCTCACGAGAGTCGAATTATTTGCATATTATCTGAAGGAGCGAAAATGGCGCTTGGGTATGCCATCCATTCACCGCTTGATAAACTCTTTTCATTCAAAATTTCCTCAGATGATATGCACCTATTTTCAAAAGCAGCAGAAGAATATCTTCTTAATCAGGTTGGGCATACATACAAAACTTTGGAATTTTATAAAAAATTACTATAAGGGATACAAAAATGTTATTTACAGAAAAGTCCTTGACAACTCTTGAATATGACAAGATCATAGATATGTTGGTTGAATGTGCTTCTACCGGAGGTGCGAAAGCCAGGGCCAGAACTCTGACCCCGACAGATGATTTTGATACAGTGGTTGAAAGGCAAACTAAAACAGATGATGCAAAGCGTCTGATCAATTCAAAAGGATATCCATCATTCTCCGCTGAAGAATCAGTTGTAGCAGCGGCAGATAGAGCATACAAAGGCGCTATTTTATCACCTCGCGAGCTTCTCGATATAGCCGCAATGCTTCGTTCTGCCAGAATGATGCTTGATTATATCTGCACGGACAAGCCTTTTGAAACCTCGCTTGATATAATATTTAACAGATTGATGTCTAACAGACCACTGGAAGAAAAAATTACGAGATCTATAATTTCCGAGGATCTTATTGCTGATGAAGCAAGTCCAACGCTCGCAGATATCAGGCGAAAAATCAGAAATGCAAATAATAAAATAAAAGACACCTTACAGACTTACATTGGTGGCGTAAGGAATAAATATTTACAGGAAAATATAGTTACCATGCGAAATGGCAGATACGTTGTTCCTGTAAAAGCAGAATATAAAAATGAAATGAAAGGACTTGTACACGATACATCGTCTTCGGGCGCAACCCTTTTCATTGAACCCATTGCAGTTGTTGAAGCGAATAACGAATTAAAAAGCCTTGCTGCCGCAGAGGAACACGAGATCGAGAGGATCCTCGCTGAAATGTCTGCGGAGTGTGGCGAGTATTCATCGGTAATTTCGCTGAATTATCACAATATTACTGATATAGCGTTTTATTTTGCGGCAGCAACTCTTGCAATACAAATGAAGGCAGAGAAGCCAAACATAGTTTCGACTCCGATGATAGATCTTCGCAGAGCAAGACATCCACTTATTCCAAGGGATAAGGTGGTTCCGATCAACGTTCGTGTTGGCGACGGATATAAGACGCTGATAATCACCGGCCCTAATACCGGTGGTAAAACCGTTACGCTTAAAACCATTGGACTGTTTTCTTTGATGACGCAGGCAGGATTACAGATTCCTGCATCCGAGGATTCGACTGTCGGTATGTTTGATGAAATACTTGTTGATATCGGAGATGAACAGAGTATCGAAGCATCGCTTTCAACTTTCTCATCACACATGGTTAACGTGGTCGATATACTGAATAAAGTCGGGCCGGGGTCCTTAGTTTTGTTTGATGAGCTAGGCTCGGGAACAGACCCCATAGAAGGTGCTGCACTTGCTATCGCTATTTTGGAGAACACGGCTGCTGCAGGAGCAATTTCTTTGGCTACAACTCACTATGCTGAACTCAAAGTATATGCTCTCGAAACAGAAGGGGTACAAAACGCATCTTGCGAGTTTGATGTAGAAACCTTGCGTCCAACATACAGACTTATTATCGGAACTCCCGGAAAGTCAAATGCTTTTGCAATTTCAGAAAAGCTTGGTATTTCTGAAAAAATCATAGAAAGAGCCAATAAGCTTATTGAACGCGATAACAAAAGATTCGAGGACGTTATTGAACGACTTGATTCAAACCGTATACAAATGGAGCGCGAAAAGGATATTGCAGAGAAAATGCGTATTGAATATGAGCGGTTTAAGGAAAAATCCGAGGAAGATTTGAAACAAAAAATTGCAAAAAGCGAAGAAGAAATTGCAAAGCAGACGCTAAAAGCAAGGCAGATTTTGGAAAGCGCAAGAGCTTCCAGCGAATTTATCTTTAATCAGCTTGAGGCATTACGAAAGCAAGAGGATAAAGATAAACGTAACGCAATGATGATTTCTGCTCGTGAAGCCATCAGAGAACGTATGCGTGATAGTGAGAGATTAATGGCTGATATTGACGTCAAAACCATTTCTCTTGATGACGATTACGTTTTGCCTCGTCCGCTAAAAGTTGGTGATAAGGTATATCTTACCACAATAGCAAAAGAGGGCGTAGTTACTGCATTACATGATAAAAAGGGCATGATCTCCGTCACCTCTGGCATATTAAAAACAAAGGTTGGAGAGGATAAAATCAGACTGCTTGAGGGGAACGTGAAATTCTTCCAAAAATCAGAGCCTCCAAAAGTTAGCGAAGGTAAAGTAAAGAAGACCGTTTCATCTGTCTTTAAACCTGAGATCGACGTTAGAGGTATGATTGGAGATGATGCGTGGTTCGTCGTTGATAAGTATCTTGACGATGCAGTATTAGCGAACATACCGACAGTAAGGATCATCCATGGAAAGGGAACCGGTGCACTTCGTGCAGCCCTTTGGAAATACTTTAAGTCCGATAGAAGAATCAAATCCTATCGTCACGGAGCTTATGGCGAGGGCGATGCAGGAGTAACAATAATCACTTTGGGATAAAAAAATGCCCCGATTAAATCGGGGCGTAAAAAAAGCACTCGGAATCGAGTGCTGGTGCCGGTAGTCGGGGTCGAACCGACACGATATTGCTACCTTAGGATTTTGAGCCCGACGCGTCTGCCAATTCCACCATACCGGCATGATGGACTTAAAGTCGCTGCGATTATTATAGCACAAAGTAAAATAAAAATCAATATGTTTTCGCAAAATTAAATTATTTTTTTCAAATATCCAAAAATGTATTGTTTTTTGCAAAAGAATATTGTATAATACACTCGTATGTTAATAATAAAATATATAAGGAGTTAATAAATGACAAAGCACATTGAATACGCAACCAGCGGAACTTGCTCAAGAGCGATTATTGTTGACGTTGAAGATGACGTAATAGTTGATTGCAAATTTGTTGGAGGTTGTTCCGGCAACACTCAAGGCGTTGCAGCGCTGGTTAAAGGAAGAAAGGTTGACGAGGTTATTGGTGTTATAAAGGGAATCAAATGTGGTCCAAGAAGCACATCTTGCCCCGATCAGCTTGCAAAGGCTCTTTCTGAGCTTAAAGAAGAACAATAAACTGTTTTCATAAGAAAGGACTGAATTATGGCAAATTATCAGAGCGAATACACAAGATGGCTTGAAAGTTCTGTTTTGACAGAAAGCGAGAGAGCAGAGCTTGAATCCATTAAAAACGATGAGGGCCTTAAGGAGTTCAGATTCTCCGCGCCAATGGATTTTGGTACAGCAGGTCTTCGTTCCACAATGTATATGGGTATTGGTAACATGAACAGATTTACCGTTGCTCACACAACAAGAGGAATCGCAGCGTTGATAAAGGCGCAGGGCGGAGAAGCTCGCGGCGTTGCAATTGCATACGATTCTAGAAACAATTCCAGAGAATTTGCAAAAGTTAGTGCATGCGTTCTTGCAGGCGCAGGAATCAAGTCATATATATTTGACGATATCCGCCCCACCCCCGAGCTTTCCTTTGCTGTAAGAGAACTTAACGCTCTTGCGGGTATAAACATTACTGCATCACACAACCCGAAGGAATACAACGGCTACAAGGCTTATTGGGAAGACGGCGCACAGATCAGTCCCGAGCAGGCAAAGATCGTTTCTTCAGAGAGAGCGAAATTTGACGTTCTTGATATGAGCGGTATTGTGGCTTATGAAGATGGCGTTAAATCCGGAATGATCGTTGAGCTTCATGAAGACTTTGATGAAAAGTATCTTGCTGCAGTTATGGCAACATCTATTTATCCTGAAGCTATCAGAGGAGTTGCTGATGAACTTAAAGTAGTTTACACACCTCTCCACGGTGCAGGTTATAAACTTGTACCCGAAATCTTCCATAGAGTTGGTCTTAAGCATCTTTACACAGTTGACGAGCAGATGGTACCAAACGGTGATTTCCCAACCGTTGAAAAACCTAATCCAGAGTATCCTGCAGTATTCAAGCTCGGTATCAATATTGCTAATAATGTAGGCTCGGACCTCGTTATTGCAACTGACCCCGATTCTGACAGAGTTGGCGTAATGACACGTACAAAGAACGGCGATTTCGTTACAATTACAGGTAACCAGATGGGCGCACTTCTTCTTGACTACGTAATCAAGGCAAGAAAAATCACCGGAACGCTTCCGGAGGGAGCATACTGTGTAAAGAGCCTCGTTTCTACAGATATGGCATACGGCATAGCAAAGATCAATGGTATCAAACTTCATGATGTTCTCACAGGCTTCAAGTTCATTGGTGAGGTAATCAAAAATTATGAAGCTGCCGGCAAAAAAGACGGATTCCTTCTCGGTTTTGAGGAGAGCTATGGCTATCTGCTCGGCTCTTATGCTAGAGATAAGGATGCAGTTGGTGCTTCCATGATGATCCTTGAGATGACAGCATACTACAAGAAACTTAATATGACTCTTTCTGATGCTCTTGAAAAACTTTATGAAAATTACGGTCTTTACAGAGAGCGTACAGTTGATATTTATATGGAAGGTCTTGACGGTATTGAAAAGAGACGTAAAGTAATGCAGGCGCTTCGTGATAATCCTCCAAATACTCTTGGCGGTGTAGCGGTAGCTAAAGCAGGAGATTATAAGACAGGTGTATTTACAATACTTGCCACCGGTGAAACCGAACCAACCGGTCAGCCTTCTTCTGACGTGCTTTATTACACACTTGCAAATGAAGACAAGATCATTGTTCGTCCTTCCGGAACAGAGCCGAAGATCAAGATCTATATTCTTGCACACGGAACTGATACAGAAAGTACCGATGCAAAGGTAAATGCGTACGAAGTAGACGCGAAAAAAATCACAGAGGTATAATCCTATAAAATAACCGCCCAATATTTTGGGCGGTGGGAGCAAATTTAAAGTGACAGAAAAACAAAAGCATATAAGAAACTTTTCCATAATCGCTCACATAGACCACGGTAAATCCACCTTGGCCGACCGTATTCTTGAGAAAACGAGAACGGTGGCATCACGCGACATGGAAGAGCAAATACTTGATAATATGGACCTTGAGCGCGAGCGCGGAATAACTATAAAAGCTCGCGCCGTAAGGCTTGCATATACATCAAAAAGCGGTGATGAGTATCAGTACAATCTCATCGATACTCCGGGCCACGTTGACTTTGGTTACGAGGTTTCACGTTCACTCAAGGCTTGTGAGGGCGCACTCCTGGTTGTTGATGCTACCCAAGGTGTTGAAGCACAAACGCTGGCAAATGCCTATCTTGCTATTGATAATGATCTGGAAATACTGCCAGTTATCAACAAGATAGACCTTGCATCTGCAGATATCGCAGGCGCAAGAAGTGAAATTGAAGATATCATCGGCATACCTGCCGAAAACTGCCCTGCAGTATCAGCTAAAAATGGAATAAATATTGAAGACGTACTTGAACAGATCATAACAGAGATCCCGGCACCCGAAGGAGATATCCATGCTCCTCTCAAGGCTTTGATATTCGATTCACACTATGATTCATATCTTGGTGTAGTGGTATATATCAGAGTCTTTGATGGTGTTGTCAAAGCCGGGGATCGAATAAGGCTCATGGCACGCGGAACGGAATTTGACGTTTGCGAGGTTGGTACTATGGAGCCCTTTGGACTTCAAAAAGCTAACTCTCTTTCTGCGGGTGAGGTTGGATATGTCACAGCTTCGATAAAAACCGTCGGAGATACAAGAGTCGGTGATACTATAACCTTGGCATCTAATCCGGCGACAGAACCGCTCGATGGATTCCGCGACGTTCATCCTATGGTATACTCAGGTATTTATCCTGCTGATGGCGCAAGATACGGTGACCTTCGTGAAGCTCTTGAAAAGCTCCAACTCAACGATGCATCCCTTGTCTTCGAACCCGAAACTTCAATTGCACTTGGTTTTGGATTCCGTTGTGGCTTCCTTGGCCTTTTACACATGGAGATCATTGAGGAACGCCTTGAGCGAGAATTTAACTTGGATCTTATTACCACAGCCCCCTCTGTTATTTATAAGGTGGAGATGCGTGGTGGCGAAACAATCATGATCGATAACCCTTCGAAATTCCCATCTCCTGATGAGATTAGCGTTGCCTACGAGCCAATTATGAAAGCTACGATCATCACTCCTACCGAATATATTGGTGGAGTCATGGATCTTTGTCAGGATAGGCGCGGTGTGTTCATTGATATGAAATACATTGATACCGACCGTGCGGAAATCCATTACGAATTGCCATTAAATGAAATTATTTACGATTTCTTTGATGCATTAAAGAGTCGCTCAAAGGGATATGCTTCTCTTGACTATGAATTAAAGGGTTATAAGCAGTCGAAACTTGTTAAGCTTGATTTTATGCTTAACGGTGAAATAGTTGACGCTCTTTCGTTTATCGTATTTGAAGAAAGAGCTTATGCAAGAGCTAGAAAAATTGCAGAAAAGCTCAAAGAAAACATTCCGCGTCAATTGTTCGAAATTCCTATCCAAGCTACTATCGGCTCAAAGATCATTGCCAGAGAAACTGTAAAAGCTATGAGAAAAGACGTGCTAGCAAAATGCTATGGTGGTGATATTACCAGAAAGAAAAAGCTTCTTGAAAAGCAAAAAGAAGGTAAGAAAAAGATGCGCAAGCTTGGTAGCGTAGAAGTAACGCCGGAGGCATTCATGGCGGTATTAAGACTTAATGATGAAAACTGATTATATCGGACTTTACGTTCATGTACCTTTCTGCGTAAAAAAGTGCAATTACTGCGATTTTTGTTCTTTTTCGGGAGTGGCTGATGACACTCGAAGATCTTATATTGAAAAGCTTTGCAAAGAGATTCGTTCTTATAAGAAAAAAAACGTCAAGATCGATACAGTATTTTTTGGCGGCGGAACACCAACACTACTAACAAAGGAAGATTTTGAAAAAATACTTTCTTCAATAAAAGAATCGTTTTACCTTCATCCTGATGTAGAAATTACTGTAGAAGCAAATCCGGGTACGGCGGATTACGAAAAGCTTAAGGAACTTGTGTCTTTGGGAGTTAACAGATTCAGTGTCGGACTTCAGTCAATTCATGAAAATGAGTTGAAAAGTTTAGGCAGAATACATTCATATGAAGATTTTTTAATAATGTATTTCAATCTTCGTAAGTTAGGTATAAATAACGTTAACGTTGACTTGATGTACGGAATACCCGAGCAAACAATCGCTACTTTTTCTCAAACGCTAAAAGAAATCACAAATCTTCATCCTGAACATTTGTCTGTTTACGGTTTGATCCTCGAGGAGGGAACTCCTTTCTATGAAAAAAAGGGAAGTTTACCTTTGCCGGATGAAGATTTAGAATGTGATATGTACGATCTTGCTTGTAAGTACCTATCCAAAATGGGCTACACACATTATGAGATATCTAATTATGCAATACCTGGATACACCTCGCGCCATAACCTGAAGTATTGGCGATGTAAAGAATATATAGGCGTGGGGGTTTCTGCGTACTCATATTTTGAAGGAGTCAGATTCGGAAACGTAAAAAATCTTACAGAATACATCAATAATGAAAACCTTGTTTTACAAAATGATGTGATTGACGAGGATTCTAACAAGTATGAATATGCCATGCTTGCTTTAAGACTTAGCGAGGGGATCTCTCTTGCAGACTACACAGAAAAGTTTGCAGAGGACTTTCTTGAGGGCCGAGAAGATATAATCTCGAAACTTTCCTCTGGGGGATATATATCTATCATCGACGGTCGTTTAGCTTTGACTGAAAAAGGCTTTTACATCAGTAATTACATAATTACAGAATTGTTGTAAATTACGTATTGACATTTTTAATAAAATAATGTAGAATATTTATAAACCAAAAACAAAGGAGTACTAAAATGACGGATATCGAAAAGAATGTTAGTGAAGAAGAACTTGACGAAGTGCCTGTTTTCACCCTTACCGATGAGGAAAGCGGCGAGTCTCAGGATTTCGAGCTTCTTGCTAGTGCAACTATCGACGGAACTCTTTATTACGCTCTCGCTCCTGTAGATGAGGAGTCTGAAGAATACGTAATTCTCAGCGTTGAGGAAGATGGCGATGATATCGTTCTTTCCAGCATTGATGATGACGATGAGTTCGAAAAGGTTGAAGAATATTTCAACGATTTGTTCTTCAGCGAAGTTGATTACGACGCGTAAAAATTCATTCCTGCGTGGTTCGTGATATTGTGATATTTGAACCTACACACATTATTAGGGAGTCCGGACTTCTGTTGTCGGGACTGCAGGCCTCCCGCCGAGGACCGTTTTAATACCTCCTCCAAGCGGACGTTGGAAGCGCAATGCAATAGAGAGGACACCCACCTGGTCAAACCGGGTTAAAGATTTGCTTTACACGGCCATGCGGGTGATAAAAGGTAGCGATTTTGCTGCCTTTTATTTTTTTAAAAAAATATTTTTCCCCTACAAATTGTGACAATGTTTTCTCTTTGCCGGTGCTAGAATATAGGTATTAAAACAGAGGGTGGTGTAGTAAGGTGACCCTTTACATAGACATATATTTTTTGCTGAATTTTACTGTAGATCTTGTATCCTTGCATTTTGCTGCAATGCTCTCAGGAATCAGAACCACAACTAAAAGGCTTTTGATTTCTGCTGCGGTTTGCGCCTCAGCTTCTTGCGGAGTAGTACTGTGTCCGTCTTTGATTCTTGATGCATTATTTGCCGTCATTTCTTTGCTTTTTTCGGTGTTTTTTGTATGTAAAGAAGTTTCGTTAAAACGTAGAGCTGTGTTTGTAGTTTCATTTATTATTTTTCTATCCCTCGTTGGCAGTATCATTAGTTTTGCTTGGAATTGGCTTAAAGAGGTTTTTTCCGAGTTTGAAATTGAGGGCGACGTAGTCAACAGAAAAATGTTATTTTTTGCATTAATAATTTTATTGTCAATAGGAGTATTTAAAATGATGATAGGTCTTATGAGTACAGGGAAGATTAAAACCAGAGTGGAGTTTGAAATTAAATTTTTAGGACAAAGCTGTCGTGCAGAAGCGCTGATCGATACGGGAAATCTTATAACAGATCCGTTAAGCATGAAACCGGTTATGATAATAAAGCGAGAACTCGCGAAAACTTTTTTATCGGAAAACTTGCTGGAAATATCTAATCTTACCAATTTAGAAAAAAGTATTAAACGCAAAGTAAGACTGATACCAATATCTAAAAATGCTGAAACACACTTATACGTGGGATTTATACCGGATAAAGTAACAGTATACACAGAAGATAAATTGCAACCTATTGACGTTACCGTCGCTATCGATAAAGAGGGAGGTGACTTTGGCGGTTTTCCGGCATTAATGCCGTTTTCCGCAATAAACAATGTGGTTAACTGAGATACTTTCAAAAATCAAAAAGTCGCTGAAACGAATATTTTGCAGTGACGAATTATATTACATAAACGGAAGCGATACGTTGCCACCCCCCTTAAGCCAGGAAGAAGAAACAAGATTGATCGATAGTATCGATATGGCAGAATCTAGAGATATACTCATAGAGCATAACCTTCGACTCGTGGCATATATCGCAAAGAAGTTTGATAATACATCTGCAAACATCGAGGAGTTAATATCAATAGGAACGGTAGGACTAATAAAGGCTATATCAACATTTAATTCAGATAAGAATATTAAACTCGCAACTTATGCATCGAGATGTATAGAAAATGAAATACTGATGTTTATAAGAAAATGTGCAACACAAAAGCGGGAAATATCTATAGACGAACCATTGAGTGTAGATTTCGACGGAAACGAGCTATTACTTTCCGACATCCTTGGAAGCGACGTTGACGTGGTATCAAGGGACATGGAAGAGGATGAAGAACGAGCGATGCTTCGTGTGGCTGTAGCAGAACTATCAAGCAGAGAGCGGGTAATCGTGGAGATGCGATACGGACTTGTTGACGGGGAAGAAATGACGCAAAAAGAGGTGGCCGACGAGCTTGGTATCTCTCAAAGCTATATTTCAAGGCTTGAAAAGCGTATTATGAGTCGTTTGCGCAAAAAAATTGAAGAAAAGATTTAACTTTTTTTCAAAAACCCCTTGCAAATTAATAAAATATATGGTATAATAGCTTGCATTAAAATGATATTAAATTGGAAGAGGTGTTAAAATGAAGGCAGGTTTACATCCCGAATATAAGGAAGCTACCATTAAGTGTGCATGTGGAGAAACCGTTAAGACTCACTCCGTTAAGGGTGATATGAACGTTGAAATTTGCTCCAAGTGCCATCCTTTCTATACAGGTAAGCAGAAATTCGTAGATGCAGGTGGACGTCTTGACAAGTTCAAGAAGCGTCTCGCAATGGTTAAGAAATAATCGTTGCAACATAAAAGAGCGTTGGGTAGTCCGTATCCGCCGCTCTTTTTGTTCTTTATGCGAAGGGAGGTTATTATGTCGGATAGAGAAATAATAAAAAGTGATGCTATATTAGTTGGCATTGCTGAAAGGGGATCAGAAGTTGCTGAATGCGAGAGAAGCCTTGACGAGCTTGAAAGGCTACTTGATACTGCAGGAGGAAAAGCTGCAGCCAGAGTAATTCAGGTCAAGGATTCCTTTGATCCAAGAACGTGCATTGGCAGTGGTAAAGTAAAAGAAATTTCCGAAATGTGTAAGAATCTCGAGATAAAACTTGTGGTTTTTGATTTTGAGCTTAGCCCTGCACAAATCAGAAATTTAGAGAATGATATAGGGGGCGACGTATCTGTTATAGATAGAAGCATGCTCATACTCGATATTTTCGCTTTGCACGCAGTCAGTGGTGAAGGTAAGCTTCAGGTAGAGCTTGCACAGCTAAAATATTCGGCACCAAGACTCATAGGCAAAGGTAAAGACCTCTCTCGTCTTGGCGGTGGTATCGGTACCAGAGGCCCTGGAGAAACGAAGCTTGAAACCGACAGAAGACACCTTAAAGAAAAGGTTGTAGCGCTCGAGAAAAAGCTTGCAGAAATGGAACATAACAGACTCATAATGCGCTCTCAAAGAGATAAAAGCGGTATTCCAAAGGTTGCTCTTGTAGGTTATACAAACGCCGGGAAATCAACTCTTTTGAACAAGCTTACGGATGCAGGTGTTTTATCGGAAGATAAACTCTTTGCAACTCTCGACCCTACTACAAGAAAATTTGAGCTTCCCAGTGGAGAATCAATATTGCTTACGGATACGGTAGGATTTATCAGAAAGCTCCCTCACCACCTAATTAAAGCGTTTAAGTCTACACTTGATGAGGTTATATACGCTGATATTCTTATTATTGTAACGGATATTAATGACAGTGAAGCCCTCGAGCATATTGAAGTTACCAAAAACGTTATAGCAGATCTTGGTGCTTCAGACAAACCGATAATTTACGTCTATAACAAGTGTGATCTTTTGACTTGTGAAATTCCGGTGTCTGACGATCCAAACACCGTGATAGTTTCCGGCGTTACCGGACATGGCATCGATGAAATGCTCGACCTCATAACTGCCGAGATTCATAAGTGCAAGAGAAAGTATAATTTGCTGATTCCATATTCTGATCAAAGCAAGCTTAGTTCAATTTACAACGTATACACCGTTGAAAGCGTAGATTATCGCGAAAATGGCATTTCGGTCGTTGTTGTGCTTGATAGTCGCGGAAGTGGACTTTATGAAAAATATATAGTTGATGATCAGGTGGCAGAATGAAAAGCTATAAAACGATTCATCATAGATCAAGATTCGAATTTGAGGATAGAAAGTCCGTTTTCATAGGAGAAGCCCTCCCTGTAAAAAGTGAAAGCGAAGCGCTTGCATTTTTGGAATCGATCAAGAAGCATTATCCTGATGCCCGACATCATGTATATGCATACGTTCTTCGAGATAATGCTATAATGAGGTTTTCTGATGACGGAGAGCCGCAAGGTACGGCGGGAATGCCGATTCTTGATATTGTAAGAAAAAAAGAATTAACTGATATTATCGTCGTTGTAACCAGATATTTCGGTGGAACGTTACTCGGAACGGGCGGATTGGTACATGCCTATTCTGCTTCCGCTCTTGGTGCAATAGAGGAGGCGCAGGTAATAACCTATGATTTATACACGGAGTTGTCAATTTGCGTTTCTTATTCAGACTATCAGAAGTTAACAGTTCTGTTTTCGGATTATGAATTCAGAATAGAAGACACGGGATTTGGAGCTGAAGTCGAGATTCTTGGCAGAGTTCTATCAACCAAGTTAACCTCATTTCTTGAGAGGTTGACAGAGGTTACGTCCGGACGCGCAAAGACTGAAATATTAGAAGAAAAATTTGATTATTGATAATTTTTGCAAAAAAATCGAGAAATAAAAGTGTTTTTGCACTTTTCTCCGTATATTAGTATGAAATAAAAAAGGAGGTGGATGTTTTGATTACAAAGGAAACAATTGAACAGGTACTCGCCAGAAATGATATAGAATCCTTGGTTGGCAGTTACGTTTCTCTGAAAAGAGCTGGATCAAACTTAAAAGGTCTTTGCCCATTTCATAGTGAAAAATCCCCCTCGTTTACAGTTTATCCTCAGGACAACAGCTTTTATTGCTTTGGCTGTGGTGCCGGAGGAGATGCCATAACCTTTATAAGAAAACGAGAAAACCTTGATTATCCTGATGCAGTGGAATTTTTGGCTAACCGAGCAGGAATCACCGTAATAAGAGATGATCGAGGCTCATATATGGCAGCTCCGAAAATTGATCGCGCAAGAATATTCAAAATGAATACGGATGCGGCAAAATACTTCCACCAGAGATTATTTGATAACACTCCTGAGGCACAGAACGCTCTTGCATATTTTACAGAGAGAAGAAAGCTAAGCCTCGCTACTATCAAGCATTTTGGGCTTGGATATGCTCCTAATAGCTTTGATAAGTTCTCGAAGTATATGTTATCACGTGGTTATACGTACGACGAGCTTGTTGCGGGATTTTTATGTGGTAAAAATGAAGAACGTGGCACGTATTATGATGCTTTCAGAAACAGAGTAATGTTCCCGATAATTGATGTTTCGGGTAACGTTATTGCTTTTGGCGGCAGAGTTCTCGATGATTCCAAGCCTAAATATAAAAATTCATCGGACACTCCAGTATTTAAAAAATCCAGAAATCTTTTTGCATTGAATTTTGCCAGACTCACTTGTGCAGAAAGCTTGATCCTTTGTGAGGGATATATGGACGTAATTGCTATGCACGCTGCAGGATTTACCAACGCAGTGGCCACTCTTGGAACTGCCATTACTGCAGATCAGGCAAGAATGATCAGCCGATATACGAAAAAAGTCATCATATCTTACGACGCTGACGAAGCAGGACAAAAGGCAGCCATGAGAGCTGTTAAGTTGCTTTCTGACGTTGGACTTGACGTTGTAATACTAAAAGTTCCCGGAGCAAAAGATCCGGACGAATACATCAACACCTTTGGAGCGGACAAGTTTAAGCAGGTTCTAAACGATTCTAAATCAAGGTTCGAATACAGCATGGAAAACGTGCTCTCAAAGTATGATATCAATCTTTCTCAAGATAAAATTAAAGCACTGCATGAACTTGAAAAAATACTATCCGAGATTTATTTTGCGGCAGAAAGAGATATTCATATACAGACTATTTCAAAGACCTTCAACGTAGATCCCAAGAGTATCAAAGCTGACGTAGAGCGATTAAT
The DNA here is from genome assembly GCA_045589435.1 of Eubacteriales bacterium. GTDB lineage: Bacteria > Bacillota > Clostridia > Oscillospirales > CAG-272 > UBA1740. The sequence continues at coordinate 59,352 of JAZNPB010000053.1, forward strand.
TGCCAAAAACATTAAAGAATATAAACAAAAGGAATCGCAAAGAATGTATCAGGAATCCCTCGGATATACTGATAAGATAAATAACGATTTCATAAAAGCACCTGCAGTAGGAAAGAATGAAGAAGCGGTTCTTGGTTTGCTACTTGTGTATCCGGAGCATAGAAAAGCAGTGTTTGAAAACAGTCTGCTTACAGAGGAAGACTTCTTTACGGATTTCAATAAAAAGGTGTTCTCATATATTAAATCATCCTACGGTGGAGATGACTCCATGACTGATATAAACGATGTATTTACGTCAGACGAAGTAGGAAGAATTACTAAAATGAAGATTTCAAGAATGCAACTCACGGACAACGGTCCAAAAGTCCTCGATGATTGCATTCAAAATCTCAAGAGTTCAGTTGATAAGAAAAAAACAGAAAAAACCAATACATATGAAGATCTCAAAGCTCTTTTGGAAAAGAAGAAGCAGCAAAAGTGAGTTCTCGAAAGGAAGGTAAAAAATGAGAAAAGAAAAAATCGATGTAAATGAATTTATCGATTCAAAAGGCGGAAGTGGTATCGGCGATTCTGACATCATGAAGGCGCTAGAGGATATTGAATACAATATCTCAAAGACCGACATAGATAGCGCTAGCCCTGATGACATCGAGCATGAAGAGCTGAAGGAGATTGAGCTTGATGCAAAATCTTATGACGCTAATGAAAATTTGGAAACCCTCTGCACACAAGAAGGACTTGCTATTGACGACCCCGTTCGTATGTATCTCAAGGAGATCGGAAAAATCCCGCTTCTTACTCCAGAGCGCGAAACCTACCTTGCAGAGCGAATCTCTGTTGGCGACAAAGCTGCAAAGGACGAGCTTATTGAAGCAAACTTACGTCTTGTTGTAAGCATTGCAAAGCGCCACGTTGGTAAGGGTATGTACTTCCTTGACCTTATTCAAGAGGGCAACCTTGGTCTAATCAAAGCGGTAGAGAAGTTTGATTACAGCAAAGGATATAAATTCTCAACCTATGCAACATGGTGGATTCGTCAGGCTATTACAAGAGCCATCGCAGATCAGGCAAGAACCATAAGAATCCCTGTACATATGGTTGAAACCATTCATAAGGTATCAAGAACTGCCCGTCAGCTGCTCCAGACTCTTGGACGCGAACCCACTACCGACGAGATTGCAGAGGCGCTTGGCACTACTGCCGACAAGGTAAGAGAAATTATGAAGATTGCACAGGATCCGGTTTCCCTTGAAACCCCTATAGGCGAAGAAGAGGATAGCCATCTTGGTGATTTTGTTGAAGATAACGAATCTCCCGCACCTTCCGACAGCGCATCTTACTCACTTCTCCGTGAGCAACTTTGCAGCGTGCTTCACACTTTGACATCGAGAGAAGAGCAGGTTATCAAGCTTAGATTTGGACTTGAAGACGGCCGTCCGAGAACTCTTGAGGAAGTAGGAAAGCAGTTCAACATCACAAGAGAGCGTATCAGACAGATCGAAGCCAAGGCACTTCGTAAACTTCGCCATCCATCCAGATCCAAAACTCTTAGAGATTATCTTTCGAATTAAATCTAATTATTCACACAAAAAGCGAGGCAGTTCAATGCCTCGCTTTTTTATTGTATAACAAAACAGCGGAGTGAAATCACTCCACTTTTTTAATTATTCATATTATCTCAAAATTCTCACAATAGAATTTCATCGTACCATCTTCGTAATCGTTAATAGTGTATCTGTGGGATTTTTCCCAGCCTTTTTCCTTGTTATCTAAAATTTCAAATCCACATATTTGATATGGTTTTGAAAAATCTTGGATGTTCAAGCACGAAACATTATGAAAAACCATCTGAACAACTTCATTATCTAATAAAAACTCCATTGTTATTACAGTTTCAAGCCCATTATCAGTCAAGTTGAATTCAACAACCTTAATTTCTTTTCCTTGAATCATATCAATGCACATCTCTTTCTCCTCTTTTTGCATAGGAATCTTTATCTTAAAATAACCCCCGCATCATAGCTTTTCTTTTACAAAAATGCCGTTTACCTTAACGTAGGCGACACCATATTGACTATTAAGAAAAGGGGTTATAGTATCATCTAAATTGCAAATTGTATTTAAGCGATAAATCTTGATATTATCGGGATTGTTTACGTATTCATCAGTTTCATCTCCGGCAAAGAAACGCCAGCCACTATCGGGAAATGAAGTATCCGGTTTTTCACGGTACATATATCCAATCTTTTTGCCATCAACGATAATCCTATTTGTAGCTAAACAGCCTAATTGCGAATTAATCGCGGGCTTTATTTTTCCTTTTTTCTTGAAAAACATATCATTTCTCTCCTTCAAATATTTTTATAATATCTGGATATGCCACAAATGCTTTATAAGGTGAGTTACCGTAGAAATTCTCTTTATTATAATCAGAGCCATAATTTATAAGCAGTTTAATCATTTCAATATCTTGGTGAGAAGCCCTCATGAGCGGTATATTTCCCCATTTATCTTGTAAATTAGGATTGGCATTATTTGATAACAGCAACCTAACTGCATCAATACATTTATTTTCTACAGCAGCGTGCAAAGCGGTATATTGAGAAATTTTGGGATACTGTACGTTAACATCAGCATTAAACTCTATTAGCTTTTTCGCAATTTCCAGTCTATCATAAATACAAGCCGCGGTCAATAGTGTCATTCCTCCGGAATCAGGCAAATCAATATTTTCCAAAGCTTTTATTTTATCTAAAAGAATTTTGTCATCTACATCCATTTGCATCTTTAATATTAATTCATCAATTATATTTGTTTTTCTCATATCTAAATCCTTTAAACAATACCACTAAAAAAGTCAACATATATATAAAATCACAGCTTAAATATTTCGTTTTCTTTTTTGAAGTTCGCACCGGTAAACTTATGCTTCTCAATAATTTCCTTTAGTCTTTCAGAAATCATAATATAACCTGGAAAAGACTTTATACGGCAAATATCACTACCGTCCCAAGTGCTCATATCAAAAATGGAATCAATTGTGTACAGTCTTTGTCTGCTCCATTTGAAACTACCGCACATAGGACATACATTCTTTTTCTTCAATGACATCGCCTTCAAATCAAGGTCTATACTTCCTATTATATTTATCACATAGTAATCGGGCTCTTGTTTTACAAGTTTACCATACCTTGATCGATATAGAGCAACCTTTTTAGCTTCGTCAAATCCGGTTATATTTTCTTGCCTTAGAACTTCCATAACTCTTTCAGAAACAATGAAACTCAAACCAACACTTCCATATAGCATAAAGTCAGGATAGTTTTTTGCTCCATCTATTAGTAAAGCATCATCACCTTGAAATACCAATTCTGTAGCATCTTGGCAACCGCAATGAGGACATTTTTCCCTTTTCAATCCAATAACTGCAAGATTTTTAACAGCATAACAGTATTTATATTCAGAATAAAATACAGATATATGAAACATATAATCACCTCACACCATTGTTTTTTAAGTTAACAATTATTTTATTTCATTGTACCATACATAGGCAGAAATGTCAATACATCAGTATAAATCCCCTGAATTTACAAATACTAACATTACATCCAAAATTAAAGGAGATTATATATATGAAAGTAACCGGAATTGTTCGTCGAATTGACGATCTTGGACGTGTAGTTATACCTAAAGAAATTCGACGCACTATGAGGATCAAGGAAGGAGAGCCCACGTTTATAACATTGACAGAGTTCGATAGATTTTATATTGCATTACATAACGTGGCAGAAAGAATAAAAGCGGAGTGAATCACTCCGCTTTTATTAGTATAAATATTCAACAAATGGGTTTGGTAATACATAAGGCAAGTGCGTATCAATTTCTAACTGTATTACAGGGGTAGGAAATTCCTCGTGTAAAAGATCTCTCATTTTGACAGGTAGAACTTTGAAAGGAAAATCCGTATCGGGTGCATAGCTATGTTCCCAACAATATTCAATATGTTCCCTCCCGTCAGGAAGTAATGATTTCTTCACGGTTTCAGGACTATCCACTATTGAACCGCAAATATGATACCATCCATTATACCAAATTGTTCTCTCTTTTTCTAAACATCCCGGAACATTAAAAGTCTCGACAGGTTTTTGCGGATCAATTCCAAAGCAACGCAAAAAGTCAAGCACCTTATCTGATGCTTTAAGTATTGCTTCATCAAAATTCTGACAGTTAATGCAATCACACTGCTGACTCATCGTTGGAATATCAACCCTTTCATAAAACGCATGAGTACGCTCCACATCAATGTCAAGTATAAAGTTGGCAAATTTGAAAATCATGGGTTTCTCCTTTCTGAATGTTGTTTTCTTAATTATACAATAAAAAAATTTAAAAGTCAACCTAATAGTATAAATCCCCTTTATTTACAAATACTAACATCACACCCAAAATTAAAGGAGATTATATATATGAAAGCAACCGGAATTGTTCGTAGGATTGATGACCTCGGACGAGTAGTTATACCTAAAGAAATTCGACGCACTATGAGGATCAAGGAGGGAGATCCACTCGAAATTTTTACTGATAAAAATGGGGAAGTAATCTTTAAGAAATATTCGCCGATTGGCGAAATGCAAGAATTTGCATCAAAATGCGCAGAGGCTTTACAAAAAACTTCCTCTGTTCCGATTTTCATTTGTGATAGAGATGAGATTATCAGTGTTGCGGGAGCATCTAAACGAGAATACCTTGAACGAAAAATTTCAAAGGGGCTCGAGGAGATCATAGATTACCGCAATCTTTACGTAAGGGGCGGCAAGCGCGAACCAATTCCCCTTATTACTGATGGAGGTACTCACTATGTAAATTGTGCCATGCCTATAATCAGTGAGGGAGATATCATAGGATGCGTTGCTTCCGGATGGCAATACGACGTTTCAACGTCCGGAAAAATTTCAGATGAAATAGAATGTAAGCTAGTACAGACTGCAGCTGCATTTCTGGGAAAACAACTTGGAGAATAAAAATATTAAACCACGCAGATATTTGCGTGGTTTTTTAAATAAAAATTCTGCCCTGAAATTAGAGCAGAATTATGAATTATGAAAACTTTACGTCGCTTGATTTTGATGATTTAACATAAGATATATACGTTGTTCCTCGCTGTATCTCTAGCTTTTCTCCGGACTCATTGTAGAATGTCATTTCACCGTCTTCTTCCAATGTCCATCGTATCTTTTGTGCAACTCCTTCAAACGCATAATATCCTTCGCCCTGTCCAATTGTAGACATAATCATTTGGGTGCTATTAGAATTTTCATATGTGACAGAATCGGAGAACAGTATCAGAATATTGTCAAAAGAAGCTGACTCTGATGTTGAAACATCAATTTTATCCGAACCCATTTTACAAAGAGTGTATTCTTTTTTTTCGTTTGAATAGATGACGGTTGTTTCAGTAGAGTAGGGGATTTCTATTTTCTCTGCAATAATAATTCCTTTGCATTCTGAATTTTCATTTGCAAAAGTGTAGGGTAGATGCGTCTTTTGATTTGGATCGGCTTGAATCATCCCACCAACAAGCGCTGGGCTTGTGTACGTAAAATACGTATATTCCGTGTAGTATGTTCCCTTATTTTTGTAAAGATCAATGAAATTTACATTAGCAGTGAGACTTTTATACTCAACAATATCATCGTTGCCCAGAGAAACTACACTTGCACCGAATACCACTGCTAGATTTGCCATGGAATTTCTGTAATAGGTAATAGATCCGATCTTTTTGAAAGTACTGTTTTTATCAGCAATCATAATGTATCTGGTTTTTCCATCTTCTATTGGAATTTCAATCAGTAAATTGCAGTTGGCAATACCGCACAAAGGCGAGTTACCGTCTATTACGTATGCAACCTGTGTATCTAAAGATTCTTCCTCACTGACTTCAAGTCCGGTTATTGGATGATAGAATTTTTGTGACTCCTTTTCAGGCTCTGGCGGCGTAGTTACAGTAGGGAGTTTTTCTTCGTCTTGATCCGTGCCGGAATTTTTTTCAGCTTCCGTTCCTTGATTTTCTGACGGAAGTCCTTCAGCTTGCCATCCGCTTGCCGAAACTACCAGTATAGACATAAGCGCAACTACAATCAGAAAAAAAGCAATGAGCTTATTATAACTCCAGTTTTTAGTTTTATTCAATTTTTACCTCCTTGTATATATCAAAATATATACACGTTTTAAGTATTATTTGTTATAACGAGTTAACCAAGCGTCGGCAAAGTCAAATGCCTCTGCCAATCCTGTCGTTATAATCTGCTGCTTTTCGGGTTTTTGTGTTTCGCTATTAAGCAGCTGTACCATAATAGTACCAGGGAGCTCTTTTTCTCCCTTAAGAATCTTTTTGTTTTGAATAACCATCATGTAGATGTAATATTTTTCTGACAAATCGCCGTAGAAAATATCGTCATCCTGTCTAACGAGAGGTCTGCCCTTATATTCAAGGAACTCATCGTTATTAATGCCTTCCGCATTGATCATAATAGTGTAAACTCCTTTCGTAATATTTGAAAATGACGGCTGCTTGTCCACCTCGCCAATATAATACCAAAATTTTCCATCGATGTAAATACATTCGACAAAAAGAGTCATGATAAAAATATCGCAAAATGCGCCCTTATTTTACAAATGGGGTAAAAGTTAGGTGAAAGCTCCCATATATGTCCCCGGGTAAGGACATAACGTAAACAGAATCCGCCTTGTTTGATAATTCTTTCTGTGAAATAACAGAAGCCGAAAAATCAGTATAATCGGAGGGTTTTGTTATGCATGGGAATGCCGTTGTTTTCTTGATTCTTTTAAGCACCGATCTGCCAATCTCATCCATTGCCAGAACTTGAGTGTACGCAGGAAGCTCTTTTACTAAGGAGGAGGTAACGCCAAAGAAAGAGTTAATGATAGCGCGTTTGATTCTAGCTTTTGTATGAGTTTTGGTTTCGGCAGATGCAGCCAAAGATGAAATGCTGTTTGTCTTCATGCTAAGCGTACAAAGACGATTATATAAACCGTTATCCGCATCGAAGATATCGATGCAAGAGTGCGTATTTAATCTGAATGATGAAATTATAGCCGGAGAAAGTTTATCTTCACAAGCAGGATATAGTCCTGCGATTTCAGCTTCATTAAATATGCTTTTTGCACATTCGGGGATAAAATTATAGGCAGAACCGTCTTTTTTAGATAAAAGTTCCCTTATGGCAGTAGCGCTTTGAAATTTAACATTATTTGTTACTTGTGACTCTCTGTATCCGGCTCCCTCACGTTTGATAGTGATAGGGACAATTTTGCTGTTAAAGCATTTTATAGCTTTAATATATTCAAGAGCAAGAATGTTATTAGGACTTGCAATGTCGAATCCTAAGGGCTCTGAATTTACCGATTTGTAAGCTTCCTCCAACATTTGAGGAAAGCTATATGTTTTGTAGTTTGTGTCAGCCTTGATTTTTTCAACTGAGGATACAAACTCCTTCGAAAGCATTGTATCTGCCACGTTTGTAAGTAGTTTAATATCGCCGCATTCGCTTCCGAAAATCAAATAGTCAGCACCTATGGAATCAGCGATGTGAACTCCGCTTTTCGCAAATATTTCTGCGGGAGATGATGAAAAAGGAAAGGGAAGTTCCAAAACCAAATTTACACCTGACATAACGGCAACTTTTGCTCTCGTTGTTTTATCTGCTATCGCTATCTCACCACGTTGGGTGTAGTTTCCGCTCATGATAGCAACTATGGCGGTGTCATCACCGAGAAGCTGTCGCGCTTTTTCTATTTGATATTTATGCCCATTATGGAAGGGGTTATATTCTGTGATAATGGCGGCAAGCTTCATTTTTGCTCCTTATAATAAAAAATGATAAAAATGATTTTTGGTGTTGAAATTTTTCTAAAGTTCGTGTATAATATATCCGTATCATCTTTTAGAAACGGAGATCTTTATGAAAGTATTAGTAATTAACGCGGGATCCAGCTCTTTGAAGTATCAGCTATTTGATACTGAATCTCTTTCAGTGCTTGCAAAAGGAAATTGCGAGAGAATAGGAATTGACGGATCCCGAATCATACATAAAACAACAGGAAAGGAACAGTACACAAAAAACGCAGACCTGAAAGATCATTCTGCAGCTACGGCACTGCTTGTTGAAACCTTGCTTGATCCCGAGGTTGGATGCCTTAGCGATGTTTCCGAGATCGAAGCTATCGGTCACAGAGTCGTGCATGGCGGTCCATATTTCACAGAGTCGGTACTTCTTGATGATGAAGTGATGAAGGTTCTTGAAAAATGCGTTTCCTACGCTCCTTTACATACACCTGCTCATATTATGGGCATCAAAGGATGTAGCGCAGTAATGAAAGACACACCGCAGGTTTTGGTATTTGATACTGCATTCCATCAAACAATGCCCAAAGAAGCGTACATGTACGGAATTTCTTACGATATGTATGAAGAATACGGCGTTCGTCGCTATGGCGCACACGGTACGTCACATAGATACGTAAGTGGTGAAATGGCTAAACTCATGCCAAATGATATGCCCTCAAAGAGGATAATAACCTGCCACATTGGCAATGGCTCATCAATTGCAGCCGTAAAAGACGGCAAGTGCATAGACACTTCGATGGGATTTACGCCACTTGATGGTCTTATGATGGGAACGAGATGTGGCTCAATTGATCCTGCTATCGTACCTTTCATTATGGAAAAGAAAGGCTTTACCCCTAGCGAAGTTGATAACTACATGAACAAAAAATGCGGTTTGGACGGCATCGGAGGCGTAGGATCAGACTCCCGCGATGTTGAAGCTGCAATGAATGCAGGTAATGAACGCGCAAAGCTTGCATTTGATATGCTTTGCTACCAAATCAAGAAGTACATCGGTTCATATTCCGCCGCTATGGGTGGCGTTGATGCCGTACTGTTTACAGCAGGTATTGGAGAGCATACTCCCTATATCAGAGAAAATGCTCTTTCAGGACTTGAATTTTTAGGTATCAAGCTCGATCCTGCACGTAACAACTTTGGTCATTCAAATGATCCTGTAAGGATCTCTGCAGATGACTCAAGAGTTTTGGTGTACGTAATTCCCACAAACGAGGAACTTGTTATCGCATCCGACACGGAGAGAATAGTAAAATCGATCTGATTTTTTGCGGCTGACCCTGAAAAGTCGGCCGTTTTTTATTTCTCTAATAATACATTTTACCATAAACATTTTAATAAGTCAAGAATTTAGTATTCACAATCGCAAAGTTTAAGAATTTTTTTGCAAATATCTTCTATTATCGAATCATTTTTTTCAAAATTAACACATTTTTTGTAAATGTCTTCAAGTCTGAAATGTATGTCCGATGCAATCTTAAACCATCTGGTAGCTTCGGCAAGGAATTCTTCATGCGAACTTAATATAAGCTTGGTTTCTTCAATATCTAGCTTTGAAACGGAGGAAAATTCTCTTGAATCTACGACATAATTATTTTCATCATAGTATACCATAAGTTTGTCACATATTTTTATACCATCTAAAAACTTCGGACAAAGTGGAGATAAGAATTCTAATCTGTCATATAATTGGAATGAGTCTTTTATATAGTTTAATAGCAAATGCGCAAAGCATCTGTCACCACCAACTCTAAGTATGTTACTCCCCTCATTTTTTTCCACATCAAAAGATTTGTATCCGTCTTTACTGAAGGATGAAACAAAACGCCTACGAACAGAATAGGTATCGTTTTGAGCATCATTGATCTTGAAATCACGGATATATTTATCGGCAGAAATTCTATCAAATTTGTTTTTCAGTACTCTTCGTATTTCTTCATCGCATTTTCCTGCAAGTCTTAAATAAGAATATGCAGTTTTGTATGCCTTCGATTTTTGCGACGCTAATTCTACAATATTATCACGATAACTAGCTATCCACGTGCTGTCTATACTATCTCCAAGGTTGACTAGCTCATCTATCGCACCTACGTAAACGGCATCACGTTCATGAGGGGCGGTTCCGTCAATAATCGCTATCTTTTTGCCTCTTAAGTTAATCGCTAACCCGTCAAGAGAATTTATATCTGACGAGCAGTAATATAGTTCAATTTCGGGATCTAAGAGCAATACTCTTTCGTACACCTTTTTCATCAAGGTGCTTTTGCCCGTGCCGGGACCGCCTTTTAGTACGAATATCCTATCAAATTCGTGGTTATACACTTCAGGAAAAAGGGAACAGAACCCCTCATAGCTATTTGCAGATGCAAAATATTTTTTGATCATTTCTACCTCCAATAGTTTAATATTGCTAATTTATGTTATATATTTGATTAAATAAATGATATTTTTCTATTGACAAAATGGATTAAAAGTGTTACAATATGTAAGGTAAATATTTTGCTGGTATGGCTCAGTTGGTAGAGCAGTTGATTCGTAATCAACAGGTCGCGGGTTCGAGTCCCGCTACCAGCTCCACTAAAGAGAGAATGATCTCTCTTTTTTATTTTATTCTAATGCTTTGGAGATGTTTATGGATTTATGTAATCTTTCTACTATTAAAGCACTAATGGCAGATGCCGGTATAACATTCAGGAAAGAATTCGGTCAGAACTTTTTGACAAATAGGATCATACCTGAAGAAATTGCTGAAAACTGCGCCGACACATCCGATAGATTGATTATTGAGATCGGCCCGGGAATAGGTTGCCTCACCCAAGAGCTTGCAATGAGATATTCTAAGGTAGTTGCAGTCGAGATAGATAAGGGCCTGATCCCCATCCTCGATAAAACCTTGGATGAATTTGATAACGTAACTGTCATCAACGAAGATATCATGAAAATAGATATAAGTAAGCTGGTTTCCGACCATTCAGATGGCATGCCGGTTTCTATTTGTGCAAACTTGCCTTATTACATTACAACTCCAATTTTAATGCATCTTTTAGAATCAGGCGTTAAATTTTCTTCTATAACCGTAATGGTGCAAAACGAGGTTGCGCAAAGGCTGTCTGCCAAGGCAGGTTCTTCTGATTACGGAGCGATAACGGCAATTTTAGGATACTACGGCACGGTTAGAAGACTCTTCAAGGTCTCCGCCGGTTCTTTTGTTCCTCCGCCAAAGGTGGATAGTGCCGTTGTACGAATTGATCTCTATGATAAATGTCCTTACGATATTCTAGATGAAAAGCTTTTCAGAAACTGTATAAAAGCAGCATTTGAGATGAGAAGAAAGACTCTTGAAAACGCCCTCGGCGCAAAGCTTGGGGGATTTACAAAAGAAAGCGTTGCATCAGCAATCTCTGTTTGTGGATTTGATCCAAAGATCCGCGGTGAACGTTTGTCAACTGAAGATTTTGTTAATCTTTCAAACCATTTAGCACAGATGAAATAATCCCGAATTCTCATTATTTTACCGAAAAAGCATATTTTTTTACCGAATAGACTCAAAATAACAAAAGCTCCTTTTTGCATGCTATAATCAAAGCACAAACAGAAAGGAGTTTTGTTTATGAAAGAAAAAAGAAAAATTTATTTAGACAATATAAGATCAATAACTGTCATCATTGTTATGATTTATCACGTTTTTTATCTCTATAATGGTGTTGGAGTGATTGGCGGATTCCCGGTGGTGCGTAGTTTGTCTTTAGGAGATGCTTTTTGCACGATGGTTTATCCTTGGTTTATGATTTTACTGTTTTGCATTTCGGGAATCGCTGCTAGGTCTTCTTTGAAAAAACGAGGCGCAAAGCCTTTCTTACGAGAGCGAGCAATCAAACTGTTAGTTCCGTCAACGCTTGGGTGTTTGGTGGTTTATTGGATCGTGGGTTACATTGGAATGCAAATGGGCGGAGGTATTGGGTTAATGCCTGAATTTCTGATTTATCCAATCGCAGTTTTGTCAGGAACGGGGCCGCTTTGGTTTGCGCAGCTTGTATTCTTATATTCGGTTATGATCGTGCAAATTGCAAAAATTGATAAAGGTGATCGTATTTTTGAAAAGTTCGAAAATATAGGTTATATAACTTTGCTGTTCGTTATGCCGCTGCTACTCTGGGGCAGCTCGCAGATATTGAATATGCCGGTCATCACAGTATATCGTTTCGGAATATACTTCGTTTCATATATAATGGGATATTACGTATTATCTTCAGAAAAAGTACTTGTAAAAATTGAAAAATTAATACCTGTAACTAGTGCATTATCAGTTGTTTTTTTAGTTATATATATGATATTGTACTATGGAGAAAATTATACTTCTGATATTGTACTAAAAAACATTGTAACGAACTTTTATGCATGGTTTGCCACGCTCGCAATAATAGGAATAGGCAAGAAGCACCTAAACCGACAAAGTATAGTTAACAAATTCATAAATTCAAATTCATATGGTTTTTACGTCTTACATTATATGATATTATTGATAATCGCAAACGCTATAAACTCATATACTAACTTAACATTGGTCGCCAAAGTAATCGTTATAATAATTCTGGAGTTTATATTTACGATAACGTTAAACGAAATAGTGAAGAGAATTCCAATATTACGTTTTATAATGCTTGGAATGAAAGGAAGGAAAAATGAAATTCAAACTAATAATTGACGAAAGCAAGGATGAAGAAATGATACTTTTCTCGCATTCTGCCAATGATTTTACTGCTAAAATTGAAAATTTAGTTCTTTCGTACAATGGTAACGATGAAATCATCGTTGCATCCGATGATGAATTACTGAACGTAAAATTCCCAGATATTGAATGTATCACAGTCATTGATAGAAAAACGTTTATAATTGACAAGCATGGCAAGCAATACCGAATAACACAAAAGCTCTTTGAGATCGAAGCTATTTTGCCGGAGTATTTTATTCGTATAAACAAATCTTCGATAGCTAATGAGAGAAGAATCACAAGGTTCAAAGCAAGTTATAGCGGCGCGGTAGATGCAGTTTTCAAATGTGGCTATAAAGAATACGTTTCAAGGCGTTGTTTTTCTAATATTAAGAGGAGGTATGGAGTATGAAGACAATAGTGAAAAAGTACTATAAGGATTTTTTATTTAGAGGTGTAGTATTCATGGGCGGGGGGCCGCTCGTGTTGGCCATTATATATGGAATTTTAGACTTATGTGGAGTCGATGTTGCTTTATCAGGCATAGATATCGCAATTGGAATTATTACAGTTTCGATCTTAGCATTTATAACTGCAGGAATAACAATAGTATATCAGATAGAGGAGCTTCCCATCACAAAGGCAATTGCCACACACGGAATTGTGCTTTATGCAGTTTATGCTACAGTATATTTGATAAATGGTTGGCTCAAAGATGGATATATATCATTCATTGTATTTACTTGCATATTTATCGTAGGATACCTTGTAATATGGGGAATAATATACTTAATTATTAAACGCAGTACAGAGGAAATAAATAACGTTATTAGATCTGACGAAGAATAAAAAATGCCGCAGGGAAGACCTGCGGCATAAATTTTACTTTTTACTATAAATTATTTCCAATTAAGGCTACGGTTAACAGCTTTTCTCCAAACTGACATCTTATCATCGCGCCATGCGTCATCTTTGCTCGGTTCGTAAATCTTTGCTGTCTTTCTATTCTGCTTGATTTCATCAAGGGAGTCATAAACGCCAGTTGCCAAGCCCGCAAGATATGCTGCGCCAAGCGCTGTTGTTTCAATGCATTCAGGACGTTCGATCTTAACACCGAGAATATCGGACTGGAATGAAAGAAGAAGATTGTTGGACGTAGCGCCTCCGTCAACGGAAAGCTTATCTATTTTCATCGAAGTTGAGTTTTCCATAAGCTCAATAACGTCAGCTGTCTGATATGCCATAGATTCAATCGTAGCACGAATAATATGATATTTAGTGGTCGCTCTTGTAATACCGATAATGATTCCGCGCGCATAAGGATCCCACCAAGGCGCACCAAGCCCCTGAAATGCTGGAACAACGATAACTCCGCCGGAGTCCTCAACCTTCGAAGCATAGTATTCGCTATCGGGAGCAGATTCGATGAGCTTAACACCGTCGCGAAGCCATTGAATAGCAGCACCGCAAACAAATACGGAACCCTCAAGGGCATAAGTAACCTTGTCACCAATACCCCAAGCAATGGTAGTAATAAGACCGTTATCAGTCATGTATGGCTCTGAACCGGTATTCATAAGAAGGAAACCACCGGTGCCATATGTATTTTTGAGTTCGCCATCATTAAAGCAGCATTGTCCGAAGAGCGCAGCTTGCTGGTCACCTGCAACACCACCAATTGGAAGGGAAGCACCAAGAATCTTTGCATCGGTATTGCCGAAAATAGAAGAAGAAGGCTTAACCTCGGGAAGCATTGATGCTGGAATACCAAGAAGATCAAGAAGTTCCTTGTCCCAACAAAGGTCTTTAATATTAAAGAGCATAGTTCTGGACGCGTTAGAATAATCGGTTGCATGAACCTGACCACCGGTGAGATTCCAGATGAGCCAAGTATCTATGGTACCGAAGCAAAGCTCTCCACGTTCAGCACGCTCTCTAGCGCCGTCAACGTTGTCAAGGATCCATTTGATCTTCGTTCCGGAGAAATAAGGATCAATAAGCAAACCGGTTTTCTCTTTTATCATGGATTCATGTCCACGAGCCTTCAACTCCTCGCAGAAATCCGCAGTCCTGCGGCACTGCCATACAATAGCGTTATAAACGGGAATTCCTGTTTTTCTATCCCAAACAACCGTTGTTTCTCTCTGGTTTGTGATACCAATACCATAAACCTCGTCCCAGCTAGCACCTATTTTGAGCAAAGCCTCTGTACAAGCAGCAATCTGTGTAGACCAGATAGACATGGGATTATGCTCAACCCAGCCCTCTTTTGGGAATATCTGAGGAAATTCTCTTTGTACGATACTTGCAATAGTTCCGTCCTTTTCAAAGAGAATGCATCGAGAGCTTGTTGTGCCCTGGTCAAGTGACATAATGTATTTTTTCATATAACGCCTCCAAAAAACGATGAATTTGTAAAAATATACAAAAACATTATATCATTTTTTATCTCATTTGTCAATATTGTATAAATTTTTCTTTTAAAAATGGGAATCAGCATGAGATAATCTACATAATAGCAAAAAACAAGGCAGTCATTTAAGACTGCCTAAGTTTTTTATTTGATTTCTACAGTAACGTGCTTTCCGCAAGTATTTGCTGCGGCTTTCATGATCTGTCTGATGGCCTTAGCAATTCTTCCGTGACGGCCAATAACCATGCCGGTATCTCCATCGGCTACAGTTAATGTAAGCTCGATGTCGTCGCCATCAACAACTTCTTCAACGTTAACAGCATCCGGTTCATCAACAATAGCGCGAGCTATGTTAGTAAGTATTTCCTTAAAATTCATTATGAATACCTGTCTCCGAATGATTAGATAATTTCGCTCTTTTTAAGAAGAGAACGAACAGTTTCTGTAGGCTGAGCGCCGTTCTTGATCCACTTCTGAGCCTTTTCAGCGTCGATCTTGATGTCAACGGGATCTGTAAGAGGGTTGTAGTAACCGATCTCTTCGATGAACTTACCGTCACGAGGAGAACGCTCGTCTGCAACTACTACGCGATAGAAGGGAGTCTTCTTTGCGCCGATTCTCTTAAGTCTGATTTTTACTGCCATTTCTTTTTCCTCCAAATAATATAAATTAAATTTTGTTTTGAAATTAACTTTAGAAGGGAAGTTTCATTCCGCCGAACATACGGCGTTTTCCCATACCGGTCAGCTGCTTCATCATTTTCTTCATTTGATCAAATTGTTTGAGCAGTCTGTTTACTTCTTCAACGGATGTACCGCTGCCTTTTGCAATTCTTTTTCTTCTTGAACCGTTTATGATTTCGGGCTTTGTTCTTTCGGCCTTTGTCATAGAGAGAATGATCGCCTCTATTCTACCCACCTGGCTCTCATCAATTTCTGCATTCTTGAGTGCTCCGGGTTTAACACCGGGCATCATACCGACGAGCTGCTCAAGGTTGCCCATTTTTTTGAGCTGCTTCATCTGATCGAGGAAGTCGTCGAGAGTAAACGTTTGTTCGCGAAGTTTCTTTTCCATCTCTTGTGCATTTTTAGCATCAAAAGCGGCCTCAGCCTTTTCAATGAGAGAAAGAATATCACCCATTCCAAGGATTCTCGACGCCATTCTGTCGGGATGGAATACTTCAATAGCATCAAGCTTCTCGCCTGTGCCGATAAATTTAATAGGTTTACCGGTGATGTATTTTACGGAAAGCGCAGCACCTCCACGTGTATCACCGTCCATTTTTGTCATTACAACGCCTGTAATATCAAGCAGATCGTTAAAGGTCTTTGCTACATTAACTGCATCCTGACCCGTCATTGCATCAACAACCAGCAAAATCTCGGTAGGATTCACAGCCTTTTTGATGTTTACAAGCTCATCCATAAGCGCTTCATCAATATGAAGGCGTCCTGCGGTATCAATAAGCACCATATCGTTGCCATTCTTTCTGGCGTGTTCGATACCTGCTTTGGCAATCTCAACGGGAGAAATTTTTGTACCCATGGAGAAGACAGGAACGTTTACAGATTCACCAACGATTTTAAGCTGATCAACAGCAGCCGGTCTATATACATCACAAGCCACGAGAAGAGGACTCTTGCTCTTTTGCTTGTAGAGATTGGCGATCTTGCCGGTGTGAGTGGTTTTTCCCGCACCCTGAAGACCAACCATCATGATTACTGTAGGTGGTTTGGGGCTGATATTGATCTTTGGAGTTTCGCTGCCCATCAGCTTGATCAATTCTTCATTTACAATCTTAACGATCTGCTGTGCAGGGAGCAAACTTTCCAAAACGTCGGAGCCAACGGCTCTCTCAGTAACTGATTTGATAAATTCCTTTACGACCTTGAAGTTAACGTCAGCCTCAAGCAGCGCGAGTTTGACCTCTCGCATACCTTCCTTGACGTCAGCCTCGGTAAGCTTTCCTTTGTTTTTGAACTTTTTGAAGGCGTTAGCAAGTTTCTCAGTTAAATTTTGAAACATCTTAATTTCCTTTCAAAAGGTTTTTTGATAATTCCTTCAGCGCAGCAACGCTTTCGGAGTGAGCATTGGTTTCTTCCAATTGAATAACGACGCGTGCGAGCGATTCACCGATCTCAACCAGTTTCTCATGCTGTTTAGCAATTCCAAGCTTGGACTCAAGAAATATAAGCTGATCCTCGCCTTTTTTAACAACGTGGCGAATGCCTTGCCTTGAAATTCCTTCTCCCTCTGCAATCTCTGCCAAAGATAAATCATCATTGTAATATGCTCTCATAATATCTCTGGTGTGCTCGTCAAGAACCTCAGAATAGAAGTCGAGAAGATATGCGATTTTCATATTTTTTTCAAACATACAAAAACCTCCAACCAGGGTGTAAAGCAAATTACTTTACAAGTATAGCAGAAAAAGTATCGAATGTCAATAGGTTTTTTAAAATTATTTTCAAAAATCTCAATGTCGCCGTTTTTGACTTGACATCATATAGTGCTTATGTTATAATTAACATAGATACAGAAAATGTCGTACTAAAGTAATTGAGATTTTTCAGAAAAAGAGGTCAATATTGCGATGAAAAAACAAAATCTGCTTATTCTTATAGCATCATCATTATTGATACTAGGCTCGTTTGCCTATCTGTTTATCAATACAGAGAATTTATATTCGTACAGTCATTTCATCTTTGATAAATATTCGCTTTTAGTTTGGATTGCAGTTTTCTTTATAGCCATACTTATTTTGACTATTGCCTTAATCTTGTGCAAAAACAATAAAGTTGTTAAAGTGCTTGTATTAATTCCGCTTGCGTTCTTGGTTTGGTGGGCATCTATGGTGTGTTCTGCTTTTATCGTAAATAACTTTTGGAGATCAGAGGTTTCTGATTTTGAAGATTTCCACGGAGCTGACACCTATCTTGAAAGAGAAGTAAAGATTGCAGGATTGTCTATCGAAGATATAGCACAAAACGGAGCAGTGCAAGTTGAAGATTTTGAGTATATTTATCAAGCTCGTTTGCTTTACAGCACCTTCAAATTGAAAGGTAAGTTTGTCTATTCCGAAGAAAATTACAATGCAATCAAACAAGCATTTTTATCAGATCCGGAATTTGCAGAGGTAATATACACCAATTCGGAGCAAGACATATATGATATGACGGGGCATTTTCAGTTCAAAAGCACGCTTCCTGAATATCAAACAAAGACTTCTGTAGACGAATGGAAAACATTGATTATTCGATTTAACGATGATCAACACTGTTTCTACTTTTATCTAGAAGGTGAATATGAAACATAATTGCATTTATTAATTAAATTACTATTTGAAAGGAGATCAATATGTTTGAATTCAAAGGAAAACTTTCCAAAGAATGCGAAGATTTTTTATTTAATAAGCAAAGAAAAATGGAAATTATGTCTATTTGTATTGCTTCTGTTGTTGTAGGTATTCCTATAATAATTCTTGCAATTTCAGTTCATCCTGCCATTCTGTTAGGGTTATTGGTATTTCCTATTGCATTGCTAATTCCGTTTCTTCCTCTAAATAGACAGAGTTTTTTAGAATTTATGCCGTATAGGATTTGGTTTGATCTTAAAGAGGATACCGTATTTTATAAAAGCAAAAAGAACGTAAGCTCCTATGGAATACGTGACATCGAAAAAATATTTGATCACGGTAATTTTTATCATATTAAATTCAAAAAAGTTCCTGATTCTTATTATGTACTACAAAAAGATCTAATGGTTCAAGGAACTATTGAAAAGTTTGAAAATCACTTTAAGAACAAAATTCGTAGAATTGAAAAGTGAGTATTATTCAACCTTGTAGATTAAATAAAAGTTGTGCTCATTATCTACGTATAATTATAAGAACGGGCGAGGGAATACCTCGCCCAAAAGATAACATTTCAAAAAATGTGAAAAACTTTTTAAAAACCACTTGACAAACAACTAACTCTGTGCTATAATGCTACAGAAGTAAAACTTCGATGAAGCAGAATTTTCGTTCTCACCATACCACAAGGGTGCGTATGTGTTAATACTTTTATCCTTATGATAACGGGATAGGTGTATGCGTACGGAAATTTCTGTATGCATTTTTTGTTTTTGGAGGTATGAAACCATTAGCGCAAATAACAACAATAAGGATCTACTCATCAACGAAGAGATTAAAGCTCCGGAGGTTAGAGTTATAGGTCCTGACAATGAACAGTTAGGAATAATGAAGATTGATGATGCCAGAGCATATGCTTATAATCATAACGTTGATTTGGTATTGATCGTTCCAAACGCAGCTCCACCCGTTTGTCGCGCAATCGATTACGGAAAATTCTGTTTTGAAAGAGGCAAGCGCGAAAAGGAAGCTAAGAAAAAACAGGTCGTTGTAAAGGTTAAAGAGGTTCAGCTCTCATGCCGTATTGAACAGCATGACTTTGATACTCGCGTTAACCACGCAAAGAAGTTCCTTGCCGAAGGAAACAAGGTTAAAGCAGTTGTAAGATTCAAGGGAAGAGAAATGTCTCACATGGATCTCGGCCGCGAAGTTATACTTAAGTTCGAGGAGGCTTGCCGCGATGCTGGCGTTGCTGAAAAGAAGCCTGTTCTCGAGGGACGATATATGTCCATCATTTTAACCCCTGTAAAGCAGGACAAAAAATAATTAGTTAATTTATGGGTAACCCCCAGACAGAAAAGGAGTATAAACATGGGAAAGATTAAGACACATAAGGCGTCTGCAAAGAGATTCTCTCTTACAGGCAGCGGAAAAGTTAAAATGTCTCACAACAACCACCGTCACAAGCTCGGTCTCAAGACCGCAAAACGTAAGAGAGGCCTTCGCAAGGGCGCTATTCTTAGCGAGAGCTTTGCACCTACTTACAGAACCCTTATTCAGAAGTAATAAGGCAAACGAAGAAATTTGGAGGATGATATAATATGGCAAGAGTTAAGGGCGCTATGATGACGCGCAAAAGAAGAAAGAGCATTCTCAAGGCCGCTAAGGGTTACTGGGGAGCAAAGTCCAAGCACTTTAAGATGGCTAAACAGGCCGTTCTTAAGAGTGGTAACTACGCTTACGTTGGTCGTAAGCTCAAGAAGAGAGATTTCCGTTCTCTCTGGATCACAAGAATTTCTGCACAGGCTAAGGTTTGTGGCATGAACTATTCTACACTTATGCACGGCCTCAAGGTTGCTGGCATCGATCTCAACCGCAAGATGCTTGCAGAAATCGCAGTTTCTGATAAGGAAGCGTTCGCTGCAATTTGCGAAAAGGCTAAAGCAGCTCTTTAATAAAGATTTACCCGGTTTTCCATTTGCGGCGAACCGGGATTCTTTTTTAGATTAAATATTTGGAGTTTTTGCTATGAAGTTAATTAGTGATATTATAACAAGTAGAAACAACGGTACCGTAAAGTGGGTAGCATCTCTTCAGGATAAGAAATGGAGGGAAAGGGAAAAATGCTTTATCGCAGAGGGCGAAAAATTGAGCTACGAAGCAATCGAGGCAGAGTTGCCGCTGCATTCCGTTTACGTATGCGAAAGCAAAAAAGAAAAGATTGTAGATAAGCTTTCTTCGCTAACAGGTACAGATTCATATAAAAATCTTCCTGTGTACGTGCTTTCCGATAGTGTTTTTGAAAAAATTTCTACAGAAAAAGCACCTCAAGGCGTAATTAGTGTGATAAAATCTCTTGACTTTTTCTACAATATTGATATAATATATAATGAAGAATTTTTTTTAGATGCAAACGAAAAGGCGCTTGCTTTATATTCTGTACGTGATCCGGGAAACCTCGGCTCGGTAATCAGAAGCGCCGTCGCCTTTGGAGTGGATCACATCGTGTTGACATCCGACTGTGCAGACGTTTATAACCCCAAAACAGTAAGAAGCGCAATGGGAAGCTTATATCGCACAAAAATTACTATAGTGAAAGATTTCGCTTCCTTTATAAAAGCTGCACAGCATGACGGTCGCAGAGTTTTTGCTGCAGAACTTACTGATAATGCAAAATCATTGCACGATGTAGGACTTAAAAAGAACGACGTTATGATAATTGGCAATGAAGGACACGGAATAGATAGAAAAGTTTCTGCTTTGTGTGATGGCAGTGTGTACATTCCTATATCTAAAAAGACTGAATCGCTGAATGCATCTGTTGCCGCAGCAATTTTCATGTGGGAACAGAATAAATAAATCGTAGGAGGGTGAGATATGCATAATACAATATATTGGATATGGCTTTCTTTGGCTTGCACGCCTGGAACTGCCACGTTTCCAAGAATTATTGAAAAATTCGGCAATGCAAAAGCAGTATACGATGCCGACATTAGAGATATTGTAAAATGCATAGATCCTCGCTCATCGGATAGAACAAGATTGTCAAACAAGTCATTAGAGCGCGCTACGGAAATTTTCGAATTTTGCAGTTCAAAGAAGGTTGGCATTCTAACATATGAAGATGATAAGTATCCAAAATCCCTGAAAGCTATAAAATCTCCACCTGTTCTTTTATACTACAGAGGAATTCTGCCTGATTTTAATGGCGGTTTTTACGTTTCTGTAGTGGGCACAAGAGCGATCAGCGACTATGGAAGGAAAAACGCATTTAAGATTTCGTACGATCTTGCATCAGCCGGTGCAACGATAGTTTCTGGTATGGCAATGGGTATTGATGGTATTTCACACGCCGCAGCCCTCGAAGCAGGTGGTACAACTGTAGCTATTCTTGGAAGCGGTATTGATATTTGCTATCCCTCACCACATCTTCAATTGGCAAGGAATATTGTTAAAAGCGGTTGCATAATGACTGAATTTGCGCCTCACACCCCTCCGGCAAGAAACAATTTTCCTACGAGAAACCGTATAATCAGTGGTCTTTCTGTATTAACTGTGGTTATAGAGGGGAAAGAAAAGAGTGGTGCAAGAATAACAGCCGCCTGTGCATTAGAACAAGGAAGAACTGTTTACGCCTTGCCAGGAAACATAGAATCCAGCAATAGCGAGCTTGCCAATATGCTATTGAAAAACGGAGCGAAAATTCTGACATCTGCAGACGATATAGTAAGAGACTATCAGGATAAATATCCAGCAGTTATCAATCCATTTAATCTTAAGAATACTTTGCCCGTGGATATTATGGATACGTTATCAAAGTATTCTGTTGTGGCAGTGGCGTCCAACGATGACGTCTTTCCACCTATAAAAAGACAAAGAACCAAAAAAATATTTACTGAAAAAACTCCCGTGGAAGAAAAAACGCTAACTACGGTAGAAGATTCAACGGTAGAAACAAAATTTGATGCACGTACGTTTAATATTTATAAAAAGATTCCTATTGAAGGAGACTGCGCAATAGAATCTTTGATAGATGCGGAAAACACGCTTCGCGACGTTATGAAAAGCTTACTTAAGCTTGAAATGGGGCAGTTTATAACAATGCTTCCAGGCGAACGAGTATCAAGAAAATTCAAGTGAAAGGCACGACTTATATAATGGCAAATTTGGTAATAGTAGAATCGCCTGCTAAGGCTAATACAATAAAAAGCTATCTTGGCTCTAATTACAAGGTAATTGCATCAAAGGGTCATATCAGAGACCTGCCAAAGAGCACTCTGGGCATTGACGTTGAAAATGACTTTGAACCGCATTACATCAATATTAGAGGCAAGGGCGACGTTATTAAGGAGCTGAAGAAAGAGGCACAAACTGCATCAAAAATCTTCCTTGCAACGGACCCTGACCGTGAGGGAGAGGCAATTTCTTGGCATATTGCAGAGCAGCTTGGAATTCCAAAGGACGCTGAATGTCGCGTGACCTTTAACGAAATCACAAAAAGTGCAGTCAAGGAATCCATTAAAAATCCAAGAACAATAAACGAAGATCTTGTAAATTCTCAGCAAGCAAGAAGAATTCTCGACCGTTTGGTTGGATTCAAGCTTAGCGAAGTTCTTTGGAAGAACATTAAAAGCGGTCTCTCCGGTGGTAGAGTACAATCTGTTGTTACCAGAATCATCACCGAAAGAGAAGAAGAAATCCGTGCATTTGTTCCAAGCGAATATTGGACTATCGACGCATCGCTTTCAACCAAGTCGGGAGAAGCGATCGCAGCAAAGTTCTTTGGAGATAAAAACGGAAAGCTCAAGCTTTCAAATCAAACCGAGGCTGAAAAGGTAGATGCAGAGCTAAAAGCCGGAAAATTCAAGGTTGTATCCGTTAAACATCAGGAAAAGATAAAGCAACCGGCTCCACCTTTTACAACCTCCACCTTACAGCAGGAAGCTTCAAAGCAGCTTGGATTCCAATCTCAAAAAATCATGAAAATAGCGCAGGAGCTTTACGATGGTCTGAACCTCGGAAGTGAACATGGTGGCGTACAAGGTTTGATCACCTATATGCGTACAGACTCCACAAGAGTTTCACCAATCGCACAGGAAACTGCGGCAAAATATATACACGAAAAATTTGGCGAAGAATACGTTCCCAAAACAAGACGAAACTATAAGAGTAACACAAATTCGCAGGATGCCCACGAAGCTATTCGTCCGTCAAACGTATATCTCAGCCCCAAATCATTAAGAAAGACACTTACAACGGAGCAGTATAGACTGTATAAACTTATCTGGGAGCGCTTTATTGCCAGTCAGATGGAATCAGCAATATTAGATACCGTTACCGTTGACATAGAAAATTCAGGATATATCTTCAAGGCGGGCGGCTACGTTATCAAGTCCAGAGGTTATTTGACTCTTTATAACGCGGCAGAAGAAAAGCGCGATGATCTTGACGTTGAAAACATTAACCTAGCAAAACTTCCTAGTGTTAAGGTAAATGAATTACTTTCTCTCGATGAGATCAAAAAGCAACAACACTTTACCGAGCCTCCGGCAAGATATACTGAAGCGTCACTTATCAAATTCCTTGAAGAGAACGGAATAGGTCGTCCATCAACTTATGCACCGATCATCTCGATAGTTATTTCAAGAGAGTATGTCAAGCGCGACGGCAAAGCACTTGCAGCCACGAAGCTTGGAGAAGTCATTACCGGATTTATGCGTCAGTATTTCCCTGAAATTATTGACTATGAGTTTACCGCCTCTATGGAAGATAAGCTTGACTCGATCGAAAACAGAACGAACACAATCAAAGGCGTAATCAGTGAATTTTACAAAAAATTCGAGGCAGAGATCGATTATGCTTTGAACAACCAAAAGAGAATATCCCTCAACTCAACGCTTGAAGAGAGTGATATTCGTTGCGAAAAATGTGGCTCACTCATGGTATACAAAAATGGCAAGTTTGGCAAATTCCTTGCTTGTCCTAATTATCCCGAGTGTAAAAACACAAAGACGATAGACAAAGACGGAAAGATCTCGGAACCCGTAGTTGAAGCGCCAAAGTTGGCTGGTTTCAAGTGTGAACTATGCGACTCAGAGATGATAATCAGAAACGGAAAGTACGGAACGTTTTACGCTTGCTCAAATTATCCAACCTGTACATTCACAAAACAAAAAATTACGGATACCGGTGTTCGTTGCCCTAGTTGTTCATCAAAAATAGTTGCTCGTCACGGACGCGGTAAAATGCTGTTTTACAGCTGTGAAAAATATCCTGAGTGCGATTTTTCTACTTGGGATATGCCACTCACGGAACCCTGTCCTGACTGTGGCGGTATATTATATTTCAGAAAGAGCCGTAAGGCTATAATTTGCAAATCCAAGAATTGCAGCTACAAACGTGAAGAAGAAGTGGCGGTGATCGAATAATGTGTAATAAGCCTACCATTAACGTAGTTGGCGCAGGCCTTGCCGGATGTGAAGCCGCTTGGCAAGCAGCTAACCTGGGGTGTCATGTCACTCTTTATGAGATGAAGCCCACAAAATATTCACCAGCGCACCATAGCAGTGGATTTGCAGAGCTTGTTTGCTCAAATTCCTTGCGATCAAATCAATTATCTAATGCAGTTGGTTTATTGAAAGAAGAATTAAAGCTTTTAAATTCATTGATACTGGAAGCAGCATATGCTACGGAAGTTCCAGCAGGAAGCGCTCTTGCAGTTAACAGAGATGAATTCAGCCAATATATCACAAAGAAAATAGAAGAACACCCAAATATCACGATAATCAGAAAAGAAGTTACAGAAATCCCCAAGGGCATAACCGTTATTGCATCCGGACCTTTGACATCTCCTGATCTCGCTGATAAAATTGCAGAATTGACGGGTGGAAGTGAGCTGCATTTCTTCGACGCAGCAGCACCCATTGTAGATTTTTCCACCATTAATACTGATATTGCTTTCTTTGCATCCAGATACGGAAAGGGAAATCCCGAGGATTACTTGAACTGCCCCATGACAAAAGAGCAATACGATGCCTTTTATCAGGAATTGATATCAGCAAAATCTGCTCCTCTTAAGGATTTTGATAAAGAACTGCAAGAGGATCTGACAGTATTCGAAGGTTGTATGCCTGTTGAAGTAATGGCATCTAGAGGATACGATACGTTAAGATTCGGTCCAATGAAGCCTGTTGGCTTGCCACTACCTGATACCGGAGAGGATGCTTTTGCCACAGTTCAGCTCCGCAGAGAGAATAAAGAGGGAACTATGTATAATATCGTAGGTTTCCAGACTCATCTGACATTTGGTGAGCAAAAACGTGTATTCGGAATGATTCCCGGTCTTGAGAATGCGGAATTTTTCCGTTACGGCGTAATGCATAGAAACACATATCTGAACTCTCCAGGATTCTTAACCAATACCTATTCCGTAAAAAAAAATCCCAAACTGTTCTTTGCGGGACAGATGACCGGAGTTGAGGGATACGTAGAATCAACGTCCTCCGGATATGTAGCGGGTGTGAATGCAGCATTGCTCGCACTTGGTAAAGATCCCATTATATTCCCAAAAGAAACAGAAATCGGCGCGTTGGCACATTACGTAAGCGAGGGCGGTGTCAGCTCATCCTTCCAGCCAATGAACGCTAATTTCGGAATTATCGCACCACTTGATCATAAAGTTAAGGGCGGTAAAAAATACAGGAACGAAGCATATGCCGAGCGTTCTATACAGATAATAAAAGAAAAATTCTTAAGCGTATAATAAAAGAGGAGGTATGAGGTCATGGGAATTGGAAAAGACATTTTAGATCTGGAAAAAAAACTTGACTATAAATTCAATGACCTATCATATCTTGAGCGTGCTCTCACCCATCTTTCCTATGCAAATGAACTTCGGTCAAAGGGAATTAACGTTCTCCCAAATGAAAGACTAGAATTCCTTGGCGACGCCGTAATTCAGATAATAATATCCGAATACCTTTTTGAGAACTACAAAAAGCACCGCGAAGGCGCGTTAACAAAAATGCGCCAGCGTACTGTTTGCGAGAAAACCTTGGCAAAAATCGCGGCAGAGTTGAATCTAGGAGATTATATTAACCTTGGACACGGCGAGGAGCTAACAAATTGCCGAGAAAGACCCAAGATCTTGGCTGACACTCTCGAAGCTGTCATTGCGGCTATTTACCTTGATTCTAAAAATTCTCCCGAAATTATCAGAGAGATCGTGTATAATCTCTTCAAACCTGTTTTGGCACCTGATGCTGTTATGAAAAGAAACGATTACAAAACAATGCTTCAACAGTTGGCAGAGCAGGATGGCTCGTCCATACTCGAATACGTCATAACTGACGAGATAGGACCGGAGCATAACAAGATCTTCGTTGTATCGGCATACATTAACAACAATAAGGTTGGCGAGGGAAGAGGAAGAAGTAAAAGGCAGGCAGAAATGCAGGCCGCAAAGATGGCGTTGAAGCTATTTGGTTTGTTAGAAAAATGAAGCACGTAAATATACCGATTTTTATACCTCATCTTGGTTGTCCCAACCAATGTGTATTTTGTAATCAAAGATCAATTTCAGGAGTATCAAAATTTGATTATAACAACGTAATTCACATTATTGAGTCGACTCTTGATACGATTTCTCCTGAAACCGAGGTAGAGATAGCGTTCTTTGGCGGCTCGTTCACAGGAATTGATCGCACACTCATGATCGATCTTTTGAAAATCGCCTACAAATACGTAGAAAGCGGCGCAGTTTCACATATCAGATGCTCAACTCGCCCAGATTACATAGATGAGGAAATATTGAATATACTAAAAGACTACGGCGTAAAGGTTATAGAGCTTGGTCTACAAAGCATATCGGACAAGGTTTTGGATTTAACAAAACGAGGTCATGATTATGATGCTGAGGTCAAGGCGTGTAAAATGATAGTAGAGCATGGATTTGAGCTTGTAGGACAGATGATGATCGGTCTTCCCGGATCGACACTAGCTGACGAGATCGAAACCGCAAAATTCATAGCCGCATCAGGCGCTAAAGGCGCAAGAATATATCCCACCGTTGTTTTTGATCAAACCGAGCTTCGTAATATGGTAGAGAGTGGTTGCTATGAACCTTTGAATCTTGATGAAGCAGTTTTCAGATCGGCTAAAGTGCTGAAAATTTTCCTTGATGCAAACGTAACTGTTATCAGGATAGGACTTTGTGCATCGGAGAATCTATCATCACCCGATACATATTTCGCAGGGCCAAATCACGTTGCAATTGGTGAACTTGTAAAAAACCAAGTTTATCTTGAAAACATAAATGAAAAAATCAGCAGCATGAATATTAATAATGATGACATTGTTAAGATTTCCGTTGCCAAAGGTTGCTTATCGAAAGCAATCGGACAAAATAAGAAAAATAAGTTTCTATTAATGAAGACCTTGATGACTGAAAACGTTGTTTTTTGTGAAACGGATGATCTGAAAGAATATGAGGTCTCGGTTGTAGTAGAAAGGAAGAGATAAAACATGTACTTAAAATCACTTGAGCTCCACGGCTTTAAGTCTTTCCCTAATAAGACGGTGCTTTCGTTCGAACGAGGTGCTACTGTAATCGTTGGACCTAATGGAAGTGGAAAATCAAATATTTCCGATGCAATGCGCTGGGTATTAGGAGAACTTTCCAGCCGTAATATCCGCGGAACTAAGATGGAAGACGTAATTTTCGGTGGTACTGATGATAGACGTCCCATGGGATTTGCAGAGGTTTCCGTTACCTTTGATAACTCCGATCAGGAGCACAGACTTGATAATGATGCCGACGAAGTTGTGGTAACCAGACGCTATTTCCGAACAGGCGATAGCGAATATCTTATCAATCGCCAGCCTTGCAGACTTCGCGACATATACGAGCTGTTTATGAATACCGGTGTAGGTAGAGAGGGTTACTCTATTATCGGTCAGGGTAAGATTGCCGAGATCATTTCTAAAAAGAGCGACGAACGAAGAAACATCTTTGAGGAAGCTGCCGGAATTTCAAAATACAGACACAGAAAAGAAGAGGCAGAAAGAAAGCTTAAGCATACCCAGGAAAACCTTGATAGAGTTAAGGATATACTTACGGTTCTTGAAGAACGAATCGGACCTCTTGAAAAAGAAGCCGAACGTGCAAGACGTGGTCTGGCAATATACGAAGAAAAGAAACGTGCCGACGTATCTCTTTGGCTATTTGATACAAAAAAGATTAGAGTTGACATTGAAGAAGCAGAAAACAACTTAAAACTCGCTACCAACGAGCTTGAAATAATCGATCAGATGATCTCCGATCTTGAAACTCAGGATGAGAATCTTTATCAGAAAAACCAGGAGGGCAAGATCTTATCCGAGCAGCTCTTTGATAGCATACGCGAGACATCCGACAAGCTCCACGAGCTTGATAATGCTATCAGAGTTGCGGAAAGTAATTTTGAACACTCTGCAGAGCTTATTAATCAGTGCCGAATCAGAATTCAGGAAATTGATGATAGCAAAGCAAACCTGAATAAAACCAAACAGGGCTACCTCGACAGAAAGTCCGAGCATGACTCTTTGCTCAAATCCAAAATGGATGACAAACTGGAGGTTATTGTTGAGCAGCAAAGAATCAAATCCGAATTTGACGTAGCAAGTCGCGACGTCCAGGAAGCACTTGACGAAATTACAGTTGAAGAAAATACTTCCGTAAATCTCAAGATAAGAATTGACGTTCTTAAAAACTCTAAAGATAGCGATGCCACAAAATCAAATGATATTGAAAATGAAATAAGAAAATATCAGGCAGAAGGCGTATCGCTTAAAGAAGAAGCAGATAGATGTGAAAAAAATGCTTCAGGATTCAGAAAGAGCATTGCAGAAAAAGATGCAATCCTTACAGAAACTCATGATGCTATCGAACGCCTGACAGAATCTCGCGAAAAAGCCATTGATACTATTAATTCATTAAAGCTTAAGCGTGATACTGCAGCCCAAAGAGCCGAAGTGCTTCAGCGTATGAACGAGCATTTCGAGGGCTATGGCGATAGCATAAAATACGTTATGAAAGAGTATTCCCAAGGCAATATTTCCGGTGCAGGAAAGATCTATGGACCCATCTCTTCTCTTATAAACGTTGACAAAAAGTACATAACAGCAATAGAAACCGCCCTTGGATCAAGCCTTCAGAATATCGTTGTTGAGAGCGAAGAAACTGCCAAGGCAGCAATGTACGCATTAAAGCGTGCCAACGCAGGCAGAGCAACCTTCTATCCCATAACAGCTATTAGACCAAGCAGCGAAACGGACGAGATTCGTGCTGCAAAGGATATGGTTGGCTACATAGGCAGGGCAGACACCCTTGTTGGATGTGATTCTATTTACCGTTCTATAATAGAATACTTACTCTTACGAGTAGTTGTATTCGACAATATCGAAAATGCATCAGTTGCCGCGAAAAAGCTTCGCTACCGTGTCAGAATGGTAACGCTTGATGGACAGATCATCAATGCCGGTGGTTCATTTACCGGTGGTAGCGCAAAGAGAGATAGTGGTATTCTTACAAGACTCACCTCTATAAACGAGCTGAAAGGACAGGCAGAAACGCTTACAGCTGAAATTAATGCACAGGTTGATAATCTTACAAAGATCGACGCAGAGTTAACCATTGCCAAGGACAACAACAGAAATGCAGAACAGGAAAAGGAATTGTTGCTTTCATTATCCCGTTCACAATTTGCAGCTCTAGACACAGCAACTGCTAAATATAACGCAAACCAAGAAATTATCGATAAGCTTACATTCGACCTTAATAACCTTGCGGGTCAAAAGATAAAGGCTGACGAAGAAATTATCGTTCTTGAAGGAGAATATAACGCAGCAGCCGAAAGAATAATTGCGCTTAAAACTTATCGCGAAAAACGTGCGCTTGAAATGGGGGCGCTTGATGACAAGAATGACGAACTTACTACCAAGATCAACGATATGCAAATATCCATCGCGGAGGTAAGAAAAGACATTGAAGCAATAGAAGGTCTAATTGCTACTGTCGATAACAGAATTTTCGAGCTTGATTCCGAACGAAACGTACAGAACGAAAGAATAGCAGACCTTGAGAACAAGCGCAACAACATTGATACCATAAAGTCACAAAACTCAACTGAACATAAAAATCTTTTAGAAGAGCTTGATAATCTCAGGCAGAAGCGCACGGAGGTCGAATCTGACAACGATGAGATCGAACGTGCGAGAAAAGACATATCCTTAAAGCTCCGTGAAAAGAACGCTTCGCGTCAGGTTTCTCACGAAGCAAAGCTGAAGAGCGAAAACAAGCATATTCAGCTCCTCGAAAGACAGGACAAGCTTGGATCACAGCTTTGGGATGATTATGAGATTACATATGAGCAGGCAGTTGCTCTCGAATATCCTCCGGTAACCGAAGAAAACCGTGATGAGGTTGCTAAAACACAATCTTCTTGCCGCTCACGTCTGAGAGCACTCGGCAACTACAATCCCGGAGCTATTGAAGAGTATGCTCAGGTTAAAACACAGTACGATAACCTTAATAACCAGTTCACTGACCTTACTAATTCATTTGATGAACTTACCGGTATTATTACAAGACTTGAATCCGAGATGAGAACAAGTTTCGTAGATGCCTTCAATTCCATCAACAAAAACTTTGGTATTACGTTTAAGGAGTTGTTTGGAGGAGGAAACGCAGAGCTGCTTCTTACCGATCCAGAAGACGTCCTTACCTCAGGAATTGAGATCAAGGCAGCGCCTCCTGGCAAGATCATCAAGAGTTTATCGCTCCTCTCCGGTGGTGAACAGTCCTTCGTTGCCATCGCATTGCTCTTTGCAATACTTAAAGTTAATCCAACGCCATTCTGTATCCTCGACGAGATCGAGGCAGCGCTTGACGAAGTTAACGTTTATCGTTTTGGTGAGTATATCAAGAAGTTCGACGACGGAACACAGTTTATTCTTATTACTCACCGTCGTGGTACAATGGAAATTGGCGACCGACTTTACGGTGTTACAATGCCTCAAAGAGGTATTTCGCAGGCTATCGAGCTTAACGTAACTGAAATTGAAGGAAAACAGGAGGAATTGTTAGATGGGCTTCTTTGATAAATTAAAGCAAGGCTTGATCAAAACAAAAAACGCGATCGTAGACAAAATAGATGGTCTTTTCAAGAGCTTCGTCAAAGTTAATGAAGACCTATTTGAAGAACTTGAAGAACTACTTATATCTGCCGACATTGGCGTAAATACTACCATGGAGATCCTTGATGAACTCCGTGATACCGTAAAAGAAAACAGAATTAAAGATCCCGAAGAAGTAAAGAAAGTATTATTTGATATACTTCGACGCATGATAGGCGAGCATGAATCACTTAACCTATCCACAAAGCCATCTGTCATTTTGGTAATAGGTGTTAATGGTGTTGGAAAGACTACTTCTATTGGAAAAATCGCAAATGACTTAAAACACAGCGGCAAAAAAGTTGTAGTAGCGGCTGCGGACACATTCCGCGCTGCTGCTGCAGAGCAGCTTACAGTTTGGTGCGAGCGTGCAGGAGTAGACATCATTAAACAAGCAGCAGGCGCTGATCCTGCATCAGTTGTATTTGACGCAATCAATGCTGTGAAAAGCCGTGGTGCTGATGTGCTCATCATAGATACCGCTGGAAGACTCCACAATAAGAAAAATCTTATGGATGAGCTTGCAAAAATAGACAGAGTTATTAGCAGAGAGCTTCCGGGTGCAGCAAAAGAAACGCTTCTTGTCCTTGATGCTACCACAGGACAAAACGCTGTACTGCAAGCAAAGGAATTTAAGGAAGCCTCAAAGATCACAGGACTTGTTCTTACAAAGCTTGATGGTACTGCAAAAGGCGGAATCGTAATTTCTATTAGAAAAGAGCTTGGCATTCCGGTCAAATTCATTGGTGTCGGAGAGAAGATCGACGACATGAAACCCTTTAACTCTAAAGAGTTTGCATCAGCACTTTTTGAGACAAACTGATGAGGTGTACAATGATTACAAGCAAACAAAGAGCACGTCTTCGTGCAATGGGACACGAACTTGACACCATATTTCAGATAGGAAAAATCGGAATTACGGAAGAAACTTGCAAGCAGATTGATAATGCACTTGAAGCTCGCGAGCTTATCAAGGTAAGAGTTCTTGATAACAGCGGATATACCGCAAAGGAAGCTGCAAACATTATTGCAGAGCAAATCGGATGTGACGTAGTTGCATGCGTAGGCACAAGATTTGTGCTTTACAGAGAATCGAGCAAACACAAAAGAATTGAATTGTAAATTGGAGGTGAACATACCTTGATGTTTTCAGAAAAAGAATTATCTTCACTTGATCAAAAAATCAAAAGCAGACTATCTCATCATAGGTATATTCACACTCAGGGGGTAAAGGAAGCTGCATTGAAAATTGCTGGATACTGTTATAATGGCGATCAATCGGAAATAGCAGTCGCCGCCATGTTACATGACATTTCCAAAGAATATTCCTTGGCAGAACAGTTTGAAATGATCAAATCATCTAATCTTGAGGTCACGGATACCGATCTTATGTCGGAACCTGTATTTCACTCTTTTACTGCACCCTACGTTATAAAACGCGACTTTCCCGATTTTGCAACCGAAAAGGTACTGTCTTCGACGTTCAATCATACAACGGGCGCTCCCAATATGTCACTGTTTGATGAAATAATATTCATCGCGGATTATATTGAGGGTGGAAGAAAGTATGAAAGCTGCAAGACCGTAAGAAATTACCTATATGATGCTTTTGAAGTTTCTTCAGATAAAGAAGAATGCGTAATGCATCTCCACAATGCCACGGTAATGGCACTGGAAAACACCATAATTGAAATTGTAACAAACAAAAAAGTGCTAAATGAACGAACGGTAGCTACCAGAAATGCATTTCTCGGTAGAATCCCCATGCCTTTAGCACATTGATCTGAAAGGATATTAAATGGAAATAATCAAAACAGATGAACTTAAAAATGCAAGCTCAGAAACATTGGCGTGCGAGATTGCAAAGATTCTTATCGAAAAGAAAGCCGCTGAAATCAAGCTCTTTGATGTAAAAGAGGGAACAGGTATTACTGATTACTATGTAAATGCTACCGGACGTTCCCAAACACACGTTGCATCTCTTGCAGATGACGTTTGCACACTTATATCCAACAGAGGTCGCAGCGAGCTTAGAATTGAAGGAAAACGCGGCAACGGTTGGATACTCGTAGATTTTGGTGACGTTATAGTCAACGTTTTCGATAAGGAATCAAGAAGTTTTTACAGCCTTGACAGACTTATGCCTGCCGAAGGAGAAAAGGATATATCCAATCTCTATGATGAGGTTGATGCAAAGCTTGATATTAATAAGAATTGAGGATATATACAATGAATTACGAACACTCAAATATCGAAGCCAAATGGCAAAAATATTGGGAAGAAAACGAAACATTCAAAACAGACGTATGGGATTTTTCTAAACCCAAATACTACGTACTTGACATGTTCCCATATCCATCCGGTGTTGGTCTACACGCCGGTCATCCAGAGGGATATACTGCTACTGACATTATGTCTCGTATGAAGAGAATGCAGGGATATAACGTTCTTCATCCCATGGGATACGATTCATTCGGCCTTCCTGCAGAGCAGTATGCTGTAAGCACAGGCAATCATCCCAACGGCTTTACTCAGGAAAACATAAAAACGTTCTCGAATCAGCTCAAAGAGCTTGGTTTTGACTACGACTGGTCAAAAGTTATCGCAACATCCGATCCCTCGTTCTATAAATGGACTCAGTGGATATTCAAAAAATTATACGAAGCAGGTTATGCAAAGCGCATTGAAATGCCCGTTAACTGGTGCGAAGCACTTGGAACCGTTCTTTCGAATGATGAAGTAATTGACGGCAAATCCGAGCGCGGAGGTTATCCTGTAGAGAAGCGTATGATGATGCAGTGGGTAATTGATCAGCCCGCCTTTGCAGAGAAGCTTCTTGACGGTCTTAACGAGATCGATTGGCCCGAATCAACAAAAGAAATTCAGCGCAACTGGATAGGTAAATCCACCGGTGTTGAGGTTGATTTTGAGCTTGTTGGTGGCGGAAAATTCTCTATATACACAACTTGTATTGAAACAATATACGGCATCACCTTTATGGTACTTGCTCCCGATGGAAAGATCACTCAGTCACTTATGGATCGCGTTGAAAACAAGGACGAGGTTAATAAGTACATAGCTGAAACGCTCAAAAAAAGTGATATGGACAGAACCGAGCTTAACAAAACAAAGACCGGTTGTCCTCTTAAAGGAGTTTATGCTATCAACCCCGTAAATGGTAAGGAAGTTCCCGTATTTATCGGCGATTTCGTTCTTGCTAACTACGGTACAGGCGCAGTAATGGCAGTTCCAAGCCACGATCAGCGTGACTTTGAATATGCTATTTCTCACAACATCTCAATGATACAGGTTATTGACGGTCGTGACGTTTCCGAATGTGCTTTTGAAAAACAGGATTATCTTGGAAAGGGCTGCAAGCTCATAAATTCCGAGGAGTTCACAGGACTTACCGTTGAAGAAGCAAAAGAAGCTATTACCGTAAAACTTGAGAATGCAGGAGTGGCAAGAAGAAAGATAAACTACCACTTCCGCGAATGGATCTTCGCACGTCAGCGTTATTGGGGCGAGCCGGTTCCTTGCGTTTACACCGAAAATGGTGAAACAGTATTCCTTCCTGATGAAGAGCTTCCTCTCATCCTTCCCGAACTCGAAGATTACAAGGGCAAAAATGGAAAAGCACCTCTTGAAAATGCTACCGAATGGAAACATTACGATAAAAATGGTATAAAGGGTATACGAGAAACCTCTACTATGCCCGGTTCTGCTGGTTCATCATGGTATTTCATGAGATATATTGATCCTAATAACAATGAGACCCTCTGCGACCCCAAGCTTCTTGAACATTGGCTTCCTGTCGATCTTTACGTTGGAGGCCCCGAGCACGCAGTAGGTCATCTTATGTATGCCAGAATTTGGAACCGTTTCCTTTATGACGAAGGAATATCCCCAGTTAAAGAGCCATTCAAAAAGCTTGTTCACCAGGGCATGATTCTTGGCGAAAACGGCATTAAGATGGGCAAACGATTCCCAGAATTCGTTGTTAATCCCAGTGACATCGTTCGCGAGTACGGAGCTGATACACTTCGTCTTTACGAAATGTTTATGGGACCTCTTGAAGTTTCCAAGCCTTGGAGCTCTGCTGCCGTTGCAGGCGCAAGAAAGTTTATTAACCGTGTATGGAACTTCTTCACAGAACCCGCTAATATCACCGAAACCGATGACGGCAAGCTTACAAAGCTTTACCACCAGACTGTAAAGAAGGTTACCTCTGATTTTGAAACTCTTGGATTTAATACCGCAATCGCGCAGATGATGGTATTTATTAATGAAGTATACAAAAATGGAAGCTGTCCCAGAGAATATGTAGAAGGCTTTATCAAGATGATGTCTTGTATTGCACCTCACGTTTGCGAAGAAATATGGCAAATTCTCGGTCATAATGAATCTATCGCTTACGAGTCATGGCCTGTATATGACGAAGCAAAATGTGCAAGCGACGTAATTGAGATGCCCATTCAGGTAAATGGCAAGGTTCGCTCTCTCATTAACGTTCCTAAAACCGCAAGCAAGGATGAGATCCTTTCAATCGTAATGAGCGATGCAAAGATCAAAGCCGCTATCGACGGAAAAACGATCGTGAAAGAAATCGTAGTTCCCGGAAAGATCATTAACATAGTGGTTAAGTAATTAATCCAACACAATCAATAATATTTAATGCACCCCCATCCGAATTATAGATCGGGTGGGGCGTGTTTTTTGTCGTTTTTATTTTCAAAAAATATTAAAAAACTTTTCCAAAACCCCTTGACAAACGGGAACTGTAGTGATATAATATAGGGGCTGAAAAAGAAATGCGAGTGTAGTTCAATGGTAGAATTCCAGCCTTCCAAGCTGGTCGCGTGGGTTCGATTCCCATCACTCGCTCCAATATGCGCCCTTAGCTCAGTGGATAGAGTGCCCGGCTACGAACCGGTAGGTCGAAGGTTCGAATCCTCCAGGGCGCGCCAGAGAATCCTGTCATTTTGACAGGTTTTTTTGTTTTTATAGCTTTTTTGCAAAAATTCTTGACTTGTCATGCAAAATATATTATAATTAAATATATTTGTATTCAGAGGTGATCTAATGTTTACTTTTATACCTGAATATTATTTTTCCACGTTTGAAGAAGCAACTCCTGAATTTTTGAAATCAATTGGAGTTCGCGGCATAGTTCTTGATATTGACAATACATTGGAGCCATACGAGCATCCAAAACCAGGCGAACACGTTGTACGTTGGATTGATGCGCTTTCTATGGCAGGAATTAAAACCGCTATAGTGTCAAATAACAATGAGGAGCGCGTTACAATTTTTAATCAGGATTTCGGTATACCTGCATATGCTAGAGCAGGGAAGCCTTTTAAGAAGAACGTGCTTTCCGCCATATCTGATATGGGAATTAATAAGAGCGAAGCTATACTTATGGGAGATCAGGTGTTTACTGATGTATGGGCTGCACACAATACAGGCATTCCCGCCATTTTAGTGCCACCAATTAATGATAGAAAAGATCTTCTTACTAAGTTCAAGAGAATTCTCGAAATTCCAATTCTCAAAGCTTACAACAAACGCAAATTACAAAGCAAATAATAATTAATATGGAGATAAACATGAATAAATTACAAAGACTCAGAGAAAAAATGAAGGACAAAGGTGTTGATGCAGTATTGGTTCTTGACGAGCTTAATCAGCACTATCTTTCCGGATTTGCATTTACAGACGGTTTTCTTCTGATAACCATGAATAAAGCGTATCTTGCTACCGATTTCAGATATTACGAAATGGCTATTAATGGTGCTGATCGTGAATTTGAAATTCTCATGCCCGAAAACCGCAAGGAATTTATAGACAAAGCGCTTTCCGATGACAGCGCTACAAACGTAGGCTTTGAAGGCGGATTCGTTTCGTACGAAACTTATAAGACCTACTGCGAGCGTCATCCTCATCTTAATTTCGTGAACATTGGTGATATGATAGAGGTTCAAAGACAGATCAAAACTCCCGATGAACTTGAAAAAATGCAAAAGGCACAAGATATTACAGATCTTGCATTTAAGCACATAGTAAGCGTACTGAATCCTAACATGACAGAGATTGAGGTTGCGGCAGAGCTTGAATACTTCATGCGCAAGAACGGAGCAAGTGCGCTCGCATTTGAAACTATCGCTGTTTCAGGCGATGCTTCGTCCCTTCCACATGGAACACCGAGAAACGTAAAACTCAAGCCCGGTTTCTTGACAATGGATTACGGTGCAAAGTTTGACGGATATTGCTCTGACATGACACGTACTGTCGTTATAGGAAAAGCAGATGATGAAATCAAAAAGCTCTATAACACCGTGCTTAAGGCACAGACCTCTGCTATTGAATTTCTTCGTGCAGGTTGTGACGGCGGCGAAGCTGATAAAATAGCAAGAGACATTATCAATTCCGTTCCCGAATATAACGGCGCGTTTGGGCATTCTCTTGGACACGGTGTTGGACTCTTTATCCATGAATCACCAAGACTCAGCACACGTTCATTCGGCAACACTCTTAAGGTTGGTAACGTTGTAACCGTAGAGCCAGGAATTTATCTGTTTGGTAAATATGGCTGCCGTATAGAAGATATGGTCGCAATTGAGGAAAATGGAGTTAGAAACTTCACTCATTCAACAAAGGAACTCATCGAGATTCTGTAATTTATGTAAAAAACAAAAGAATTTTGAATTTTTTAGAAAAAATTTCAGTTTACCTATTGATTTTTTCTTTAATTTATAGTAAAATAATTGTGTATGTTATGGGCATTTGAGAAACGAACAAAACAAAGGTTGTGGCGGACCGTAATGCCCGAATCGAAAAATAAAAAATTCGCCAAGAAAAGGAATTGTATTTATGTTAACAGCAGGTGATTTTAAGAATGGTGTTACATTCGAAATGGAAGGCAAGGTTTACCAGGTAATCGAATTCCAGCACGTTAAACCAGGTAAGGGAGCAGCTTTCGTAAGAACAAAGTATAGAGACGTTGTTACCGGTGCTATCCGCGAGGCTTCCTTCAACCCAACAGCAAAATTTGAAAACGCAGTTATCGAGAGAAAGGACCTTGAGTACCTTTACACTGATGGCGAGCTTTACTACTTCATGGATCAGGAAAGCTACGAGCAGATTCCTCTTAACGCAGATAAGCTTGGCGACAACTTCAAGTTCGTTAAGGAAAACACAGTTTGCCGTATTTCTTCCTGGAAGGGTTCCGTATTCTCCGTTGAGCCTCCTACATTCGTAGAGCTTGCAGTAACAGAGACAGAGCCTGGCGTTCGTGGTGATACAGCTACCAACGTAACAAAGGAAGCAGTTCTTGAGACAGGTGCCGTTGTTAAGGTTCCAATCTTCATCAACGAGGGTGACGTTCTTAGAATTGATACCAGAACCGGTGAATATCTCGAAAGAGCATAATTTTACTAAAAATAACATAGTATAGTAGGTGCTCTCCACACGGGGAGCACTTTGCTTATTAATAACAAGGAGAAGAAAAATGGGAATTACAGAAAAGGCAGCATATATCAAAGGCTTGTTTGAAGGATATGAAATTGATTCTACAAGCAAAGAGGGAAGAGTTATTTCCGAGCTTCTTACACTCGTTGCAGATATGGCAGATGAAATTGCCGCTCTCAAGGCAGATAACAGAGAGCTTCACGAATATGTGGAGGAACTTGATCACGATCTTGGAGAGGTAGAAGAAGAGCTCTATTTTGAAGATTATGATGATGAAGAAGAGTATGTAGAAGATGAGGAAGATTCTGAATACTATGAGATCGAGTGCCCATCTTGCGGCGAGATAGTTTGCTTCGACGATACACTCGAGGATGACGAGCTTATTTGCCCTGCTTGTGGTGAACTTGTTACCGGAATTGAGATATGCGACGGAGATTGTTCCAATTGTTCTCAGGATTGCGAAGAAGAATAATTTCTAAAAGCAAAAATATTTAAATATAATTTTAAAAAACTATTGACAATTCTGTCAAGTAGTGTTATAATATTACGACGCTTATTGATAGGCTGGAAAGTTTGGTCATTTTTGTCTGACGCCTATGATAGCGATTTTACACGAAAGTGAGGTGCTTTTTCATGTTCGCTATTTTTGTAACAGGTGGAAAGCAGTATAAGGTTTCTCAGGGAGACGTGATTATCGTAGAAAAGCTTGGCGTTCCCGCTGGTGAAAGTGTTACATTTGATAAGGTTCTTTGCCTTAACGGTGAGACATTGTCCGTTGGTACTCCTTATGTAGCAGGCGCAACTGTAGTTGCAAGTGTTGTTGAGAATGGCAGGTCCAAGAAGATCGACGTTATTAGATACAAGTCTAAGAAGAACGAAAAGAAGAAGATCGGTCATCGTCAGGACTACACAAAGATCAAGATCGAAAAGATCGAGGGCTAATCTAAAAGATGACAACAATCGTTTTTTATAAGGCCGGCGGTTTCTTTTACGGATTTGAAGAGCAG
Source organism: Eubacteriales bacterium (assembly GCA_045589435.1). Lineage (GTDB taxonomy): Bacteria > Bacillota > Clostridia > Oscillospirales > CAG-272 > UBA1740. The sequence goes on from JAZNPB010000053.1 coordinate 99,444, forward strand.
GGACACACAGGATATGCCGAAGCAGGCGAAGATATTCTTTGCTCAGCATTATCTAGCATGACTATGTTAATAATCAATGCTATCGAGGTGTCTTACGCATCATCGGTTGATTATATAATTGATGAAAAAACAGCAGATATTCAGCTTATCGCGAAATCCGCACTTCCAAAGTTCGAAAAAGATGAAAAGAAACAATATGCTGTATCAGGTCTTATACAAGCTTATTATTACCAGCTCATGGATCTCATCGAAGATTATTATGATTATCTCGATGTAAAGGTTATTGAGCGTAATATTTAAGCACAATCTGCACATGGCTCAAAGAGCCGACAATTAATATGGAGGTACACGAATAATGTTAAAGCTTAGTTTACAATTCTTCGCTCACAAAAAGGGCGTAGGTTCTACAAAGAACGGTCGTGATTCCGAGTCCAAGCGTCTTGGCGTTAAGAAGGCTGACGGTCAGTCTGTTATCGCTGGTAACATTCTTGTAAGACAGCGTGGTACAAAGATTCATCCCGGTACAAATGTAGGTATCGGTTCTGACGATACACTCTTCGCACTTGTTGACGGTAAGGTTAAGTTTGAACACATTTCCGGCGGCAGGAAGCAGGTTAGCGTTTACGCTGACTAATATATTTATAAAAAAGAGTAGTATCGGCTACTCTTTTTTATTTTACATTTACGAAAAGGAGAATTAAAATGTCAATTTTAGTAACAGGTGGAGCAGGATATATCGGTTCTCATACAGCTTTAGAGCTTATAAAGGCCGGATACGACGTAATTATAGCAGATAGCTTGGTTACAGGCTATCGTGGCGCTATTCCAGAAAAAGCTAAATTTTATCAAGGCGATATTAGAGATTTTGAGTTTTTAGACAGACTTTTCAAGGCAGAAAAGATAGATGCAATCATTCACTTTGCCGCATTTTCTCTTGTAGGCGAAAGCGTTACCAATCCTCTCAAATATTATGAGAATAATATCTACGGCACAAAAGTTCTCCTTGACGCTATGGTGGCAAATAACGTGAAGAAGATAGTATTCTCATCCACAGCAGCAACCTATGGCGAACCGAAAAATATTCCGATACTTGAAAGTGACGAAACTTGCCCAACCAATCCATATGGAGAAACCAAACTCGCAATGGAAAAGATGTTCAAATGGACTTCCGAAGCACACGGCATGAATTTCGTTTCGCTCAGGTACTTCAACGCATGTGGAGCAGATGAGTGCGGAAACATTGGAGAAGCTCATAATCCTGAAAGTCATCTTATCCCTTTGATCCTTCAGGTTCCCAATGGCAAGAGACCTGCAATTTCAATATACGGAACAGATTATGACACACCGGACGGAACTTGTATTCGTGATTACATACACGTAACCGATCTGGCATCTGCTCATATTCTCGCCGTAGAATATCTTCTTGGCGGTGGTAAGAGTGATATATTCAATCTTGGCAACGGTGTTGGATATTCCGTTCGCGAAGTAATCGAAACAGCCAGAAAAGTAACAGGACATCCCATACCTGCAGTCGAAACCCCTCGTCGTGCAGGTGACCCGGCAAGACTTGTTGCTTCAAGCGCAAAAGCAAAAGAAATTCTTGGATGGAAACCCGTTCATGATAGCCTCGAAGAAATAATTTCCAGCGCATGGAACTGGCACAAGAATCATCCAAACGGATATGAGGGGTAAAATGAAACTTTCAGAAAAGAAATTCTTTCTTCTGGATATGGATGGAACTCTGTATCTTGACAACGATCTTTTTGACGGAACAATAGAGTTTTTATCTCACGTTCGAAATAGTGGTGGGCGATATCTTTTTGTAACAAACAACTCATCAAAAGGCACTGATGCCTACGTTGCAAAGTTGACAAAACTCGGTATCCCTGCAAATGAAGAAGATTTTTTGACTTCAACAGATGCAACAATTCTTTATTTGCTGAATAATTTTCCGGGCAGAAAATTTTACGCAATGGGTACCAAGTCCTTTCTTAAACAACTAAAGGAGGCAGGCATTGACGTAGTAACAGATATTGAAGATGGTATTTTTGGACTTGTAATAAGCAATGATCAGGAGCTAAATTTCAAAAAACTCGAAGACGCTTGCAAACTTCTTTTAGCTGATATACCATATATCGCAACAAATCCCGACTGGGTTTGCCCGACAGCATTCGGATACGTTCCAGACTGTGGATCATTCGCCGAAATGCTTTTCCGTGCAACAGGCAAAAAGCCTCACTTCATAGGCAAGCCACGTCCTGAGATGCTCACACTTGCTATGGAGAAATTTGGCTACACTAAAGATGAATCTGTAATGATCGGCGACAGGGTATACACCGACATCGCATCTGGCTATAACGCCGGAATTGATACTATCTTTGTTCTATCAGGCGAGGGCACAATGCACGATGCCGAAAACACCGATACAAAACCAACTTATATCTTCAATAATATTCGCGAAATCCTTAACAATTTAACAAACTTGGAGGACGCATGAAAAAGTGGAGAATAATATTAAGCATTTGCGCCCTAAGCTTTATGCTTATTGCGTCAATTATCCTTATGGTAGTACTGACGATCGGTTTTATTAAAACTGGTACAATCGACGCAATCATAGCCATCGAATGTCTTGGAATACTGATTATTTTCACCGTAACTTTGATTTCCTTTTATCGCAACTTGACTGTTAAAACAAGAATCAGATATGCTGTGTATGAAAACGATTACAAAGAATATCTTGACGGAGCTTTTGTAGGTATCGCAAATAAGAAAAACAGGCAAGAGCTTATGAAAGCCATACACCTATATAATACGGATCAACACTATTCTGCCGTAAAAATTCTCGAAAATCTTGCAAAAAGAGCAAAAACAGATAAAGACAAGTTTGCATCTATGATGTTTCTTGCGTTGGTATATACTGAAATGGGCGGCACAGTAAATGCAATTTCACTTTATAACGAGATCATAAAAATTTATCCAAAAAAATCTACTGTTTGGTCGAATTTAGGTCTCATTTATACCAACATCGGAAACTTCAAGAAAGCAAGAGAAGCGTATAACACAGCTATAGAATGTAATCCGGAAAATCCATATTCTTATGCTAATATCGCAAATCTCCTTATAAAAGAGGGTGAATTCCAGGCAGCGATACCATATGGCAAAAAAGCGCTTGAATATAAGGGAAATTTATATCAGGCATCAAATGCGCTTGCTATCGCATATCTAGCAGTAGGTGATATAGAAAGCAGCGAAAAATATTTCAGAATTTCAGTAGCAAACGGAGTTAACGCGAAGGATCTCCGCACCGCAATGGAGCAATATAAAACAGACTAATAAAAAGTGGCAGAGGATTTACTCTGCCACTTTTTTCAATATATATTGAAAAATATAACATCATGTGATATAATATTCTAAAGAGATGATAACTATCAACTTTCTTTACTAAAATTCACTAAAGATATACAACCAAAACATAAAAGGGGTAATTCATATGAAATTATTATTTATATTTGGAAATTCCTCCGTTGGAAAGATGACGGTGGGGCAAAATTTAGCAAGAATCACAGATTTAAAATTGTTCCATAATCATATGACTATTGAACCTGTACTGGAGATATTCGGCAGTTTCAATACCCAAGCCATTATGCGAATAAGAAAAGTAATTTTCGAAGAATTTGCTAAAACAGACAACTATGGAATGATATTCACCTTTATGTGGGCATTTGACAGCGAGGAAGACAGAAAATACTTAGATAAAGTAAAAGAAATATTCAAACCTTACGGTACAGAGTTTTATCACGTAGAGCTCGTATGCGATCTTGAAACAAGACTAGAGCGAAATGTTACAGAGAACCGACTGAAAAACAAGGCGTCAAAGCGTGATATAGAGGCCTCACGTGCAAGAATACTCGCTGATGACAAAAAACATCGTTTTGAAAGTTATGATGGTGAATTAAACCTTGAGAATTACATTAAAATTAACAACACAAATCTTGCACCCGATGAAGTTGCCGAGATGATTAAGGAAAAGTTTGATTTATAGTGAAAAGGAGAAAATATGGAAAGGGAAGTTTGCATTTTAACAAGAATATCTCCTGAATACGCTCAACAGATAAAGGAATACAGAAAAGAATTTTTAGACGCCAGCGATTCAATGGACGGATGTGGTTCGCTAAGAATGATAGAAGATCCATATGATTTTATAAAGAAATGTAAAGACTATGAATCTACGGAAACATTACCGGAAGATAAAGTCCTCGCTACACAACTTTTGTTTGTAAGAAAAAATGATAACAAACTTTTAGGCATGCTGCAGATCAGGCACTATTTCAATGATTATCTATCAAATTATGGCGGACATATTGGATATTCTATTAGACCGACGGAGAGAAGACGTGGCTACGCTAAGGAAATGTTAAAACAGGCGGTTCCGCTCTGCCAAAAAATAGGTCTAGAAAAAGTGCTGATTACTTGCAATGAAGATAATATCGGCAGCGAAAAGACAATACTAGCTAACGGTGGCGTTTATGAATCTACCGTTTATGAACCCAATGAAAAGGTCAACTTAAAAAGATATTGGATTAATATTTGAGGAAGATAAAATGAAAAGGCTGTATTTTAAGAATAATGATAACTGGAAAAAAGTGAGTGCCATTTTGCATAATAGAGCAAACGGTACAAAGAAAACCATAAAGTATTTAGAGAAAGATATTAACGGAGATTTCGCTTTAGATTTTGATAACGAAACCTACGATTGTCTGTATTTCAAAGGTGGGATAAGAAAAAACACCGGTAAGATTTTTCCCGGAAATTTATCTATCGGCGTAAAGTACATGTATAACGAAAAGAAAAATTCCAACTTAACTTACCTATTCACAAAATCAGAACCACGGACAGGTAGGGTAGAGAATTACACGTTGAAAGACGAGAAAAATCTTTTTTACAGAGAAGATAATTCGAAGAAAATAAGCGTTTTTATTCCCGAAAGTTATGACGGAACAACACCTCATGATATTCTATATTTCTTTGATGCACAAAATTTATTCTGCAATGCCGGAGAATATACAGAAAACGGTGATCCCTACGGATCGTGGCAGCTTGACGTAGTAATTGATGAATTACACCGACAGCATGAAAAAAATATCATCGTTGTCGGAATAGATAATGCAGATATGTATAGAAGTCACGAGTTATTTATGGATCCTGAAAAGTTTGGAGAACTTTCCATGATGGCAAAGGGAATACCAAACGATAACTTTTCACATGGATATCTTGACCATCTGTCATCGTTTATGACAAATACGCTCCACCAGTTTATAAAGGAAAAATACTGTGTCAACGAACAAAACATTGGCATCGGCGGTTCATCCATGGGTGGAATAGCAGCATTTTACTGCGGACTCTTAAATTTGGGATTTTACAGTTATGTACTTTCATATTCACCAGCTTACGGTTTATACAAGATGAATGCATTTGATAATTTCTTCGATAAGCTCGATTTTGCCAAGAATCGCGAAAAACTACCTAAAATACATATTTATTGCGGCGGTGGCGATCCACTCGAGCGAATGCTCCTGAAACCATCCAAGGATATGAAATCAATACTCACAAAACATGGGTACCAGAAAGACTTGATTTTCGAAACTTATGATATAAAAAAGCCTCACAACGAAGAATCATGGAGACTAATATTGCCTGAAAGCTTTGCACTTACATTAAGTGATTAATATATTTCACTGAATACTACTGATATATTCAGGCAGTAAATGCTAAACAAAAAAATAAAAGCCTCGCAACAGTTGCGAGGCTTTTTAATATATCTAAAAATCAAGTATTAGATAGAACCTACAATGTAAGGAGCCATGTCAGCTCTTTCCTGAGCAAGTCTTTCTTCTTCAGCAGCTGCTTCTGCATCTGCTGCAGCCTGTTCTGCCGCTGCTGCTTCTGCTGCTGCAGCCTTTTCAGCTGCTTCAGTAATAGCGCGGATAGAAAGAGCAAGCTTTCTATTCTCATCGTCAATCTCAACAATCTTAACATCAACAACCTGACCTACGGAAAGAACTTCTGCAGGGGAGTTGATTCTCTGAGAAGAGATTCTAGAAATATGGATAAGACCGTCAACATCCTCATAAACCTCTGCGAAAGCACCGAAAGGCATGATAGAAACGATCTTTGCAGGAACGATGTCACCAACGCTGAACTTCTGGGTGAACTGATACCATGTATCCATCTCCTGAGTCTTGTAGCCGAGAGAAATGCGCTTCTTCTCAACGTCAAGCTCCTTGATAAATACGTCGATCTCCTGACCTACAGAGAGGATCTGAGAAGGATGCTTGATTCTCTTCCAAGAGAGCTCTGTGTTGTGAACCATACCGTCAACACCGCCGATGTCAACGAATGCGCCGTAAGCTGCAAGGTTCTTTACAGTACCCATGTAGTGCTGACCAACTTCAAGAGTTGCCCAGATTGCATCTTCCTTCGCTTTTTTCTCTGCAACGAGAATTGTCTTGATAGAACCGAGAGCCTTTTTCTTTGTAGCATCGAAATCGATGAGCTTGATTCTCTGGGTTGTACCAACGAGAGTGGAGAGATCGCCACCTCTTGCAACGCCTGTCTGAGAAGCAGGTACGAATACGGAGTTGTTACCTGTTGTAACGAGAACAACACCGCCCTTTACTACTGAGACAACCTTACCCTCGAGAACTGTGCCATTTTCATAGGCATCTCTGAGAATTGTCCAGCTATTGTCCGCATCAACTCTCTTCTTTGATACGGTTGCGAGGCCCTTACCGTCCTCAACTCTGATTACGAAGACATCAACCTCATCACCAATCTTAAACATATCAGCGAGTTTAACAGTGGGATCGTCTGTTATCTGTTCTTTTGTAAGAACGCCGGTGAACTTAGCGCCAAGGTCAAGCTTGATTTCGTTTTCACTGATAGTGAACACGGTACCGGTAACTGTTTCTCCTGTATGTAAAGTTTTGAGTGAGCCTTCCAGCATTTGACTAAAGTTTTCCATAGTCTTTAAAACCTCCATTATTATACCGTCGGGTGTGGAAGCACCTGCGGTTATTCCTACGCTTTTTGCGTTGTCAGGAAAATCAGTTGTTAAGCCTGCCGTTGATTCGATAAATTGAGTATTCGGGCAAATGTTTCTGCAAAGCTCGTAAAGCCTATTAGAGTTAGCACTGCTCCTATCTCCCACAACTATCATCACGTCGGACTGACTGGCAATTTTCATTGCCTCGGTCTGTCGATTTTCAGTGACACTACATATTGTATCAAAAAATTTTGCATTTGTACAGTCTTTTTTGAAAAATTTTTCAATTTTTTTTAATTCCTGCACATTTTGTGTAGTTTGCGAGCATAAAATTAGCTTTTTTTCTTCTAAATTCAGCTGTTCTGCTTCAAAATGAGAAGAAATGATTACTTTTTTGCCTTTGGCATATGAGATATTACCGATAGCTTCTGCATGGTTAGGATTTCCATACATTACAAAATACGTATCATCATCCGTTTCATCCTTTGCTATCTGATGAATCTTTTTTACCGATGGACAGGTCAGATCAACTACTCGAACGTTCTCAAAACTCGCTTCGATCTCATGCAGAAAATCAAATTCTTCTTTTTTCACACCGTGTGTTCTGATAACAAAGGTGTGAGTGATTTGATCGTCTTGCAAAATATCTTTGATACTATCAAAATTAATTATATTTGCACCAAGAGCTACAAGCTCACGATTGTAAATATTATTATGAATTAAAGGACCAATAATGTATACCTTTTCATTAGGTAATCTATTTTCCAGCAATTGGCGAATTTCTTTATCGGCGCGCTTGACCCCTGGGCAAAATCCACCGTATCGGGAAACTGTAATATTCAAGAGCATTACCTCTTTTTCTTTGTTTGTTTTTTGTTATGCTTGTCCTTTTCAGGATCATAGAAGGGGAGAGAAGCATAATCAGAAAGATTAACAACCTCTCCAAACATTAAGTCGGTTGCGCGCTCATATTCATCGTGACCGCCATTTTTAAATCCAAATGCAGAGTTGGGAATTGGCTTGCCAAATCTTACCTCCACTTTGCGGAACAAACCGTACTTTCCATTTTTCATCTGAAGACAAACAGGAATTACGTCACATTCTGAACGGTAAGCAATCAAAGCTGCGCCATTTCTTTTAGGCGTGGTTGCAGGATTTATGCCAGGGTATCTGTGGCCCTGCGGGAAAATCGCAACGGCGCTGCCTTTTTCGACAGCAGTTATCGAAGCCTTGATAGCTCCTACATCATTACCTCCGCGATCGATCTTGATTGCACCAAGCGCAGTAATTAGTCTTCCAAGAAGCGGAATAGAGAACAATTCCTTTTTAGCAACAAAAGAGATCTGGCGATCAGTACAAGCAGCAATAGAAATAACGTCAACTGCGCCAATATGGTTGGAGCAGAATAAAATGCCACCTTCTTTAGGGATATTTTCAAGTCCCTGTGGTTTGAGACGCATTACAAAACGAAAGAAAGGTGCTAATATCCTGTGAGCCTTCATGTAAAACGTCTTTTCGTTTTTTTTATCAGCCTTTTTATCTTGCTGAATGTTATTATCAGCATCTTGCAGCGTCTGTTTTTCTTTTATTATTTTCACAACAGCTGCCGCAGTATCCTCGGGGGCAAAGTTTGAATTATCAAGTATGATAGCATCATCAGCAGGAACGCATGGCGCAACGCTGCGATTAGTATCATTACTATCTCTCTCGACCATCTCAGCATAAACCTGTTCGTAAGTGACGTTAACACCTTTTGCACTAAGTTCCTCGTAGCGTCTTCTCGCTCTCGCCTCAGGAGAAGCAGTGAGGAAGATCTTAACTTCAGCATCGGGGAGGATCACAGTTCCAATATCTCTGCCATCCATAATAACGCTATTGTTTTTTGCAATATTTCTTTGCATATCGAGGAGGAACTGTCTTACCTCAGGTATAGCGCTAACGTGAGAAGCTGCCATAGACACCTCGGGAGTTCTAATTTTATCTCCTACGTCAACACCGTCAAGAAGAATAACCTGTTTACCATCTATGAATTTCAGCTCAAGAGAAAATTTATCAAGATGAGAGATAACCTCATCACTGGATTTAAGGTCAACACCTGAATTAATCATAAACATACCTATTGTACGATAGAGAGCGCCTGTATCGACATAGATTATTTGTAACTCTGATGCAACAGCCTTTGCAACGCTTGATTTACCTGCGCCGCCCGGGCCATCAATTGCTATTCTAATCATATTAATCTCCAAATAAATGTTTTTCTGCCGCGTTTTTTCCGGCTAAATATCCGGTTGAGAATGCAATCTGCAAGTTAAAACCACCGGTATATGCATCAACGTCTATTACCTCACCGGCGAAGTACAACCCCGAAACGAGCTTTGATTCCATGGTTTTTGGCGAGATTTCTTTGGTATCAACGCCACCCGAAGTAACAATCGCTTCCTCAATAGGACGGAAGCCGGAAATTGGAATTCTGAAATCTTTCAAAAGTTTCAATATAGTGTGTCGCTCTTCCTTAGTTATTGAATTAACCTTTTTATGTTCGTCGATTCCGGTACAGTCAATAAAAGGCTTAATCATCTTGGCGGGCAAAAGATCACCCATCGCGTTGATGAAATCTTTGTTATTCTTCGCCTTGAAATCGGAGAGCAATCTCATATCCAACGTCTTTTCGTCCAATGCAGGTTTTAGGTCGATAGACAATGTCAATGTCGAAAGGTCAACGTTCCTTAGGTGCGCAGATGCGGATAGGATAACAGGACCAGTAACACCAAAATGTGCAAACATCATTTCTCCAAAATCGGTATATAGAATGTTATTTTTTTCATCGAGGATCTTGATACCAACGTTTTTTAGAGAAAGCCCTTGCATATCACTGCAAAACTCTGAATCAGATTCAAGGGGAATGAGGGAGGGAATAAGTTCTGTAACCTTATGCCCTAGCTTCGCAGCCAACTTAAAGCCTGATCCGTCAGAACCGGTCAGCGGGTAAGATTTTCCGCCGGTAGCTATTATAACACTGTCGAAAGTATAAGTTCCATCAGACGTTATAACCGCAAAACCGGAATCTGTTTTTTTAATTGAAGTAACTTTTTTGTATACAACGGTAGCCGCAGATGCATATCTTCGCATTGCATCAACTATGTCTTTTGCCTTATCGGTTATAGGATATACGCGTCGTCCTCGCTCTGTTTTAAGTTCAACACCCAGCGATTCAAAAAACGACATAGTATCATCCGTAGAAAAGGTATTCAAAGCACCGTATAGGAAACGGGGATTTTTAGTTACGTTTTCAAGAAATTCATTTGTCGAACAAGCATTTGTAACGTTGCATCTACCTTTTCCGGTGATTGCTAACTTTTTACCCAAATGCGACATACTCTCAAAGATCGTAACTTCAGCACCATATAAAGCAGCTGTTCCTGCCGCCATCATTCCTGCAGCACCGCCACCTACAACACAGATTTTAGGCGCTACTGTACTTATATTCATATCTTTCATATTCAACTATTTTCTATATTTTTCATTGATATTTTGAAGCAGATTGTTTCTCTCGAAGATACGCGCACGATCACGCTGTATTATTTCAAGCGTCAGCGCATTGATAATGCAAACCGATGTGACTATAGAATCGGCATAAGAAAGCATATCTGACTTTACTGTAAATATTCGATCAGATAAATCGGAAAGCTCGTTAGAGATGCGACTAGTGATAAGCGTAATATCCACATTTTTGCTTTTTACGTATCTTGCAAGTCCTGCCAACTCTTTTAAGACATCACATACGGCAAATATTATAACTTGATCTGTCTTACCAATAGAGAGCAGGGAAGCGAAATAATCATCATGATCAGAAAGCAGCGTGACGTTATCAAATATCGTAACAAAGTTATCGCGAAGCAAATTTGCCAACACACGATCTCGTCCAAAGCCAATTATAAATTTACGTTTGCTCTTAAGCGTTACATTAACAAATTCGGACACACTTTTTTCGTCTATGCGATCTTTAGTATACTTGATATTATCGATCTCCATCGTTAAACTTCTTTGAGTTATATCCGCCCCCTTGGTATCTTCCGTTTGAGCAATCATCTTCTCTCCAGGTTTCATACCATTTTTCGCCTCATCTGCAACAGCGTCCCTAAAGTCGAGAAAACTATCGAAACCTATTGCATTAATGAACCTGATTACCGTAGATTCGGACACTGATGCCATGATAGACAGTCGTTTGCATGAGGATGCCTGCACCTTGGTTGGTTCTCTTAATACTATATTGGCAACGCGCTTATGACCTTTTGACAGGTTATGATAAACGTTGCGTATCCGTTTTGAAACGTCAACTGCCATAAAAACCTCCAAGTTACTTGCATACTACTTTATGATAGCATAATTTTTTGAGTATTTCAAGTCCTTTTTGAGAAAATAAGATAGAATTTTGCTAAAAAAACTACTGAAAAACCATTGCATTTTATAAAAAAATATGTTATAATATTTAAGTAATTTATATTTATGTAGAAAACTAGTAGGTTTTTGAGGTAATTGCTATGTTCCCAATTTTATCTTCAAACAACATAGACGTAACAAAGTGGCTTGACAACTTAGCAAGCTTCTTTAAGAATATAAAGCTCGAAGTTTACGATTACATAGACATATTTCTTTTGACAATTGTGTTTATCGTATTCGTTACTTTCATCAAGAAAAAAATGATCAGCTCTGCAGTTGCCGGCATGTCATTATTCTATGTACTCGTGGCTATTATTGCAAGAACTCCTTTGCCCGGCACAAGTTTCATAGCATCTTCCATCTTGCAGATCGGTATTGTAACGTTTGTTATTCTGTTTCACACAGAGATCCGCGATTGGTTTGAAAAGATCGGCTCGAAGATAAACCTGTTCAACATAGGTTCATCGAAAGCAAGCAAAAAGCTAAACTACCAGATAATCGACAACGTTTGTTCTGCAGTTCGTGAGCTTTCAAGTACGAAGACAGGTGCTTTGATTGTAATTGGTAGAACGACCAAGCTTGATGACGTTACAAGCACTGGCGTAAAAGTCAATGCAGATGTAAATTCGTTTCTTTTGAGAAATCTTTTCTTTGACAAAGCGCCTTTGCACGACGGTGCAGTGGTGATAGACGATGGCCGTATAGCATACGCAGGCTGCATTTTGCCTCTGACACGTCGTAATGATTTTGACGGTGACCTCGGCACAAGACATAAAGCCGCAATCGGCCTCAGTGAGATCAGCGATGCCATTATAATAATCGTATCAGAAGAAACCGGTATTATTTCCGTAGCAATGGATTACTCCTTAACCAGGGAATATACGCCTGATACACTTCGTAAATTCCTGCTTCAGAACATTTTGCAGGATTCTGATTAATTTTTCAATTTATCGGAGTAAATATGAATAAGAAAATTTTAGGAATAAGAATCGGTGCCATAGTAACGGCGATTTTATGTTTTTTCGCCGCAGTTGCTTTTTGGATTTTATCCAAGTATGTGTTCCGGGTTTGATGACAAATCAGATTTTGAGGAAGAAACATGGGTAAAATAAATTCCATTATTGTTTTTAACAATATAAAATTACCGTTCGACGCCTCTGTACAAGAGGCGTTTTCGGTTGCAATAAGAAAGCTTTCTGCACTGGGGATAAAGAATAAAGATATTACCCCCTACGTTTATAAGCGAAGCATAGATGCGCGCAATAAGAGTAATATACAATTTGTTTACTCCATAGCAGTAAATCTTGAAGGGCAGTCAATATCTGCCGACAAGCTTGCCAAACACGGTGCAACTCTCGTCTTACCGGAAAGTGCAGACTTTCAAGTTGGTAACTCAGAAATGACCGCGCCACCGGTTGTGGTCGGGACAGGTCCTGCCGGTATGTTTGCAGGACTCGTTTTGGCGGAACACGGATATGCTCCAATAGTTATAGAACGAGGATCGTGCATTAAAGATCGAATAGATTCGGTAAAAAGATTCCACGTAACACACGTTTTAGATAAAGATACAAATATACAGTTTGGCGCCGGCGGAGCCGGAACGTTTTCGGACGGCAAGCTTGTGACACGTATAAACGATCCGTTATGCTCATACGTTATGGACCGTTTGGTAGAATTCGGCGCAAAAGAAGAAATCAAATACATAGCCAAGCCACACGTTGGCACAGACGTAATATCTCAAATCGTCGATCGCATTCTCGAACGAATTGTCAAGCTCGGTGGAAAGGTTCTCTATAACACCAAGATGTTGGATTTTGAATGTACTGACGGCAAAGTCACCTCAGTCATAACTGACAAAGGAGCTATAGAAGCCAGTGCACTGATACTTGCGATAGGCCACAGTGCGAGAGATACTTACGAAACGCTCATCGGCAAAAACATGGCTATTGAAGCAAAAGATTTTTCCGTCGGAATGCGTATAGAGCACCTGGCGGCTGACATAGATAGATCCCTTTACGGCGACTTTGCAGGTCACCCATTACTTGGACACGCTGAATACAATCTTTCTAATAATACAAAGGTCAGAGGCGTTTACACCTTCTGTATGTGTCCGGGCGGAGAGATAGTTGCCGCAACAAGCGAAGAAGAGGGAACTGTAGTTAACGGCATGAGTTACAGCCAACGTGACGGAAAAAACTCAAACTGTGCCGTTGTTTGTTCGGTTTTCCGTGATGACTACGGAGCTACACCGAAAAAGGCTATAGAGTTCCAAAGAAATATAGAAAAAACTGCTTTTAGCGCAGCGGGTGGGGACTATAAAGCCCCTATTATCACGGTAGGAGATTTTCTTAAAGGGAAACTGGAAAGCTATCCCAGCAAAGTTTTACCTACTTACATGAGTGGAAACAACGTTTCATTAACATCACCGGAGCGTTATTTACCCAAAATCGTATCAGACTCAATAAGAACCGCTCTTGTGTCGTTCGATAAAAAAATTAACGGATTTGCAGATCCAAAAGCTATACTAACCGGCGCAGAAACTAGAACGAGCGCGCCAATAAGAATTTTAAGAAATAATGATACCAAGCTAGCCTTGGGTTACAAAAATCTTTATCCTGCCGGAGAAGGCGCAGGATATGCGGGCGGAATTACAAGTGCCGCAATAGACGGACTGAAATGTGCGAAAGCGCTCATGTCCGAGTTCAAGCCTATTATTCGCAGGTGAAATTTAGACTGCGAACCGATTTTGCATATTATTATGGAAGGGGGACATACGTCCCACTAACGGTTAAACATATAATGAAAAAAATCAAAGAAACAAAGGAGAAGAATTGGATATTAAAATCACCTGATACCAATGATAGCTTGACAAAAGTTAAAGAAATAGCTGACGAGCTTGGTATAAACCCGATTATTGCCAAACTTCTTTACAACCGCGGATACACCGACGTTGCATCCGCAAAATCATTCATTTACATGGAAAGTGAAATGCTCTCCAGCCCATTTTTGATGAAAGACATGGAGCTCGGCATCAAACGAGTTATGTCTGCAATTGAGAAAGGGGAAAAAATCACAATTTACGGAGATTATGACGTTGATGGCGTTACCTCCGTATGCACCATCTATCTTTACCTAAAATCAAAGGGAGCTAATATCGACTATTACATCCCAAATCGCGCAGGTGAGGGATATGGTGTTTCTTGTGCTGCAATTGATAGCATAGGACAAGGTGGAACAAAGCTTATCATCACCGTAGACACCGGTATAACTGCCAACGAAGAGGTAGAATATGCAAAGAGCATAGGTGTAGACGTGGTAATCACCGACCACCACGAATGTCGCTCCGAGCTTCCCGATGCTGTCGCAGTTATCAATCCACATCGCCCTGATTGTGAATATCCATTCAAGGAGCTTGCAGGCGTTGGAGTAGTATTCAAATTCGTGTGCGCGTATGAAGAATACACAACTAACCTCAGTCGTAGTCAGGTAGCTATGAAGATATTTGCAGAATATGCAGATTTTGTTGCCATAGGCACCATAGCAGACGTAATGCCTATAAAGAGTGAAAACCGTATCATTGTCAGCTACGGCCTAAAAATGATCGAAAACACCGAGCGCATAGGCCTTGCAGCTCTTATTGAAGCTTCATCATCAAGAAATGATGCGCACAGAAACGAACGCAAAAAGAAGAAAACCAAAATCACATCCGGATATATCGGATACACAATCGCTCCTAGGATCAATGCTGCCGGAAGAATCAAAACCGCTTCAATGGCAGTAGAATTATTCTTGTCAGAGGATAAAGCAGAAGCAATGAAAATTGCAGAAGAGCTTTGCAGAACGAATAAAGAACGCCAGAACGAAGAAAATAGCATTATGCAAGAGGCGTACGGACTTATTGAGAAATATGATATTGAAAACAATCCCGTTATCGTCTTGGATGCAGATAATTGGCACCATGGAGTTATAGGTATAGTTTCTTCACGCATTACCGAAAAGTATTGCCGTCCATCAATTCTTGTTTCTTTTGAAGGAAACGAACCTGACGTACCGTTTGAAGAAAACGTAGGAAAAGGATCCGGCAGAAGCGTCAAGGGCATGAACCTTGTAGATGCACTTTGCTATTGCAGCGAACATCTTGTGAAATTTGGCGGTCATGAGCTGGCTGCCGGTTTATCAGTTAAAAGATGCGAGCTTGATACGTTCAGAGCGATGATAAACGAATATGCGAGAAACAACTTGTCCGACGATGATATGGTACCCACCATGGAAATTGACTCCATCATTGAGTTTTCCGACGTTTCGCTCTCACTTGCGGAAAGCTTGCAGATTCTCGAGCCATACGGCGTTGGCAACCCTATCCCCGTATTCGCATTAAAAGGCATTACAGTAAATGAGCTTACGGGAATCAGCGATTCAAAGCATACAAAGCTTGTATTCGGAGACGGACGCCATACTATTTCTGCTATGTATTTTTCCAACTCTCCCGATTCTCTTGATATTTACGCCGGTGACAAAGTAGATATCCTCTTCAACGTGGATATTAACGAGTGGGGCGGAAGAAAATCAGTTCAGCTTATCATCAGAGATATTAAGACCTCCGCATCACAGAAGAATTCCGCAAAGTCTGAAAGAGAACGCTTTGAAGAAATTAAATCCGGCGCACAAATTCTCGAAAGCGAGAATATAATCCCAAGCAGAGAAGATTTCGCTGTGGTTTATAAATTGTTCTTATCTCACTTAAGAGCAGGAATTAATAAGTTAACACACAGAGAGATCCTATCAAAAATCAACCATATACATACTATAAAAGGCATCGGCTACATAAAGCTTAAATTTATCATTATGATAATGCGAGAGCTTAATATAGTATTCCTTGATGAGCCCGAGGATGAAGTATACGTATTTAACATTCATTACACATCCAATAAGACTCAACTTGACAAATCTAATCTTCTCAGGAAATTAAGATCCCAGCTCCCGAGAAAATAATTTAGGTAAACGTTATGTATAAGAATCTACAACCACTTCTCGACGTCATTGAAACAAACGAGAAGAATTATGATATTGAAAAAATCAAAAGTGCTTATTTATACGCTGATAAACTGCACGAAGGGCAATTCAGATTAAGTGGAGAGCCGTATATCAGCCATCCTGTTCAGGTTGCTAAAATAGTATCCGAGCTTGGACTTGATACGGACTCCATCTGCGCCGCCTTACTTCATGATACTGTGGAGGATTGCTCTGATAAAACCAATCTCGAAACAATATCAAAGATGTTCGGACCTGATATAGCTATGTTGGTTGACGGATTAACGAAGATCATTCAGGTACAAGTAGCGGATAAAGAAGAAGCACACATAGAAAATATCAGAAAAATGCTTTTGGCGATGAACAAGGACATAAGAGTTATTTTCATCAAGCTCTGTGACCGACTTCACAATATGCGTACACTTTCTGCAAAGAAAGAAGATCGCCAAAGACAGATCGCACTTGAAACCATGCATATATATGCTCCCCTTGCTCACCGTCTTGGTATTCAGAGAATTAAGCAAGAGTTAGAAAACATTAGCCTCTATTACCTTGATAGAGTAGGTTACGAAGAGGTTCGTGATTCTATTGAAAAGAAATTCGGACAAAGCAGCGGATTCATTGAGGAAGCTAAAAAGCAACTCTCCGAAAAGCTTCAAGAGCACAACATTAGATTCAGACTTGAAGGACGTGTAAAATCCGTATACAGTCTTTATCGTAAGATGTATACATTCAACAAGTCTTTCGATGAAATTTACGATTTTTATGCAGTAAGAGTCATCGTTGAAGATGAGGTTGAATGTTATACTGCACTCGCCTACGTACATGAGATGTTCAAATCCGTACCCGGCAGATTCAAAGACTATATCTCGACTCCCAAACCCAACCTCTACCGTTCCTTGCATACAACCGTTATAGGTAGCTCCGGAATCCCATTTGAAGTTCAGATCAGAACCCGTCAGATGCACGAGGAAGCAGAATACGGTATCGCTGCCCATTGGAAATATAAATCCGGTGGCAGATCTGCAAAGGATATTGACGATAAGCTCAAATGGATAGCGCAACTTCTTGAGTCCGATGAAAGCACCCGCGACCCGGATGAGTTCATACATTCCTTCAAAACTGATATATTCCATGACGAAGTATTCGTATTTACTCCCAAGGGCGACGTAATTCAGCTTCCAATGGGATCCACAACAATTGACTTTGCCTATGCCATCCATTCAGCAGTTGGTAATAAAATGATGGGCGCCAAGATCAACGGAGTTATCGTACCCATTGATAAATCTCCAAAAAGTGGTGATATTATTGAGATCATCACCTCGCAGTCATCTAAGGGCCCAAGCCGTGATTGGCTAAAGATCGTAAAAACAGGTCAAGCGAGAAGTAAGATCAGATCTTGGTTTAAGAAAGAAAAACGCCCGGAAAACATTCTTGTTGGTAAAGCAGAAGTTGAACGCGAATTCAAACGTATTAACAAAAACTGCACCGAAACCGAGATGAACGAAATCGTTACGATTATTGGAAGAAAACTGGGCATCCACACAGCTGAAGACTTCTATAACACCTTAGGTTTTGGCGGAATATCTCTGCAAAGATTTATCCCGAAAATCAAAGAGGAAATCGAAAAGCTTCATGCCAACGATGAACTTGCAACAAGCGCCGAAGAAGAGATCTCTAAGATTAAGCTCACAACCACAAAGAAAACAAAATCCTCTAACGGAATCATCGTAGACGGTGAGCCAGGATGTCAGGTAAAATTTGCTAAATGCTGCAATCCACTTCCCGGAGATAAGATCGCAGGATTTATTACTAGAGGTTATGGCGTTTCCATTCACAAGGCTGATTGTCCTAACATCATTCAATCAAGAAAAAATGAAGAAAACCTTGCTAGATGGGTCAGAGCAGAGTGGGAAAAAACCGCAGAAGACTCAAGGCAGGATGTATACGAAGCAGCGATTCAGATCATCACCGAGGACGGAATCGGTATCATTGCCGGAATTTCCAACATTCTACTCGATATGAGAGTATCTATATCCAAGATAAGCAACTCACCTCTTAAAAACGGTGACATGGCAATTAATCTCGTTATTGGATGTAGAAATACAACTCATTTTGATTCAATCGTAGCAAGACTCAAGTGCCTTCCCAAGGTTATCTCCATATCCCGCAAATTATCAAATTAATAACTTTTACTACTTCATTACGCGAGGAAAGCTATGATCGCTGTTATTCAACGTGTAAATCATGCCGAGGTTGTCGCTGACGGCTTGTTAACAGGAAAAATTGGCAAGGGACTTTACATCTTGCTTGGAATCGAAAAAGGCGACAAAGAAGCCGACGCCACAGTACTTGCAGAAAAAATATCCAAGCTTCGTATTTTCAGCGATGAAAATGGAAAGATGAACCTATCAGTACAGGATATTTCCGGCCAGGTACTTTCTGTTTCAAACTTCACACTTTGTGCCAATTATGCTCATGGTAACAGACCTGATTATTTTGGTGCAGAGTCCCCGAATATTGCAAAGGATCTTTATCACTTCTTTAACGAAGAAATCGCAAAAAGACTAGGAAAATGTGAAGCAGGAGTGTTCGGCGCTGATATGCACACGCTTATGTCTACTGACGGTCCCGTTACAATTTTCATGGACTCTTACGTTTTGTTACGAAAGGAAAGAAAATCCGTATGATATTAAAAATAAACGGAGATATTAACAGATACTACGTTCAGACACTCTGTATGATATTCTTTCCGGGGTCAACCTTTGGAGAAAATGAGGTTCCCGGCGAGGGTGTTCCGGAAGTCACCGTTGATATAACCCCCCTTGATGAATCTGTCAGAGCTAACGTAGAAATAAAACTTAACGATAGCTCCTGCACGGCATCAAGCACGGTTTGGTACTCCGAGGAGATAACCATTGCAACCCACGCAGCCCTTGCTGTTGGCAGAGCATTGTTTGCGGCAGGAAAGGAACTTCTAGGACATATCCCCCCATGGGGAATACTTACGGGTGTTCGTCCGGCAAAAGTAGCCGGAGCATTACTAGCCTCCGGACGCGGAATACTTAAAACAAAAAAGATACTTCGCGATGAATATTTGCTCAATCCCCAAAAAGCAACACTCGCTACAAACGTAGCAAATGCTGAAAGAAGAATTACAAAGAAAGTTCCCGAAAACAGTTGCTCCCTTTACATTTCGATACCTTTTTGCCCAACCAGATGTGCGTACTGTAGCTTCGTATCCTACACCACGCCGCGTCTTTTATCAATGATAGGCGATTATCTTGATGCACTTATTGTAGACCTTGAAGAAACCTTTGACGTGATTCAAAAGCTCAATATGAGCATCAGTACAATTTATATTGGCGGAGGCACTCCTACCACACTTACTTCGGAGCAATTAGAAAGGCTGTTCGTAGCTATCTCAAAACACGTAGACACCTCTAAACTTGCAGAATTTACTCTTGAAGCGGGAAGACCTGATACAATTACAGAAGAGAAGTTTGCCGTTGCAAAGAAGTACGGCGTAACACGTGTTAGCGTTAACCCCCAAACTCTTAATGACGACATTCTGCGCGACATTGGAAGACGCCACACAACAGAGGAATTCTTTAAGGCGTATGAAATTGCCAAAAACAGTGGAATCAGAGATATAAACATCGACTTGATTGCAGGATTACCCGGTGATGACTTTAAAAACTTCTCTGAAACCATAGATGCGATCATCGATCTTGCTCCAACCAACCTCACAGTACATACTTTCTGCGTCAAAAAAGCCTCTGATGCACTCCGCAACAACTCCGACGTATATTCATTAAGTGGTGGAGATGCGGCAAAATGTATATCATATTCTCAGTTAAAAACCAAATTCGCAGGTTATAAACCGTATTACATGTATAGACAGAAAAACACGGTTGGAAATCTCGAAAACGTAGGTTTTTCCATTGAAGGACATGAAGGTCTATATAATATATATATGATGGAAGAAATACAGACAATTTTTGCTGTCGGCGCAGGTGCAGTTACAAAACTTGTTAAGCATCGACCAAAAGAGGAAAATGAAATCGAAACTATTATCAAAAGACTTTCGAAGCACAAATATCCTTATGAATATTTGAGAGATGCAACGGATACCAGCGAAGAGGCTAAAGCAAAGAAGGAAGAAAAGCTGCAAGAAATTTTCACTTTCTTTTCTGAAAAATAATCTCTAAAACATTATAATAATAAAGACTCGCTAATAAAATCTAGTGAGTCTTTTTATTTGGAGGTTTAATCATTGAAGAAAATAAAAACGGAAAAAAACACAGTCCTTGATGGCGCAATATCGCTAACCATTGCAACTATAACAGTAAAGATTCTCGGAGCAATATACAAAATTCCGATCTCATACATCTTAGGTGATGAGGGAATGGGATATTTCAATTCTGCATATACGGTTTATTCCTTGTTTTATCTATTATGCACAGCAGGAGTACCCAAGGCAATCATGATCTTAAATGGAGATGCAAAAGAAGGAGAAGAGATTGTGGTAACTAAAACGGCTCTTAGTTTTTTTGGAGCGTTTGGACTATTTATCACTGTTGCTTTTATTCTTTTGTCTAAGCCGTTATCTAGACTGATAGGAAGTCCAAATGCATTTAATTCAATGATAACAATAGCACCGTCTATTACATTCGCAGCAGTTGCAGGAGTATATAGGGGATATTATAGCGGACGATCTAAATTCGGAAAAGTTGCCGTTTCTCAAATAATAGAAGGGGCTGGGAAGCTGGTTTTCGGGTTGATATTAGCTATAGTTTCAAAAGGTTTTTCAATCAACTTAAACACGGTTTCCGCCTTTGCAATACTGGGAGCAACCATAGGATGCGGATGCGCACTTTTGTATCTATCAGTTAACTCAAAAAAAGATATCCTGTATAATAAACCGCGGCAGAACATTGGAACGCTTGGAAAAATCGATATAATTCAGAAAATAATAAAAATATCTTTTCCCATCACAATAAGCGCATTGGCGATGAGCATTTCAAACATTATAGATCTTACAATAGTGATGAACCGATTGAAAAATCTCGGACTTTCAACCATTGCTGCTACGTCGCTATATGGTAATTACACAACCTTTGCAACACCTATGTTTAATATGCTGATATCTCTATTCACACCAATCACAATTTCGTATATGACCCTCATGATAAAAAATCGCACATCAAAAAAAGAACTACAAAACGTGATAGAAGATGAGTTATCTATTTCATATTTTTTGTTCATTCCGTTAACCATAGGACTTTGTGTTTATTCAGAAGAGGTATTAGCCTTGCTGTTTAATGATAGAGGCGTCTATACCGGAAGCATTCTCTTGACGTACCTTTGTCTTTCGATGTTTTTCCTTATCCCCCTAACCATTACTAACTCTGCTCTTGAAGCGGTTGGCGACGCAAAACTGCCTATGGTTGTGATACTAATTGGCAGCATAATAAAAATCTCTTCGGGTTACATAATGATCGGAAGCCAAAGTTTTGGAATTCTAGGTGCCCCAATAAGCACATTAATTTTCTACGCTGTTTCACTGGTTCTATCCATGATATTTATTCAACGCAGACAAAAGATCAATCCTCCAATCCTGAAAATAATGTTTACTCCGCTTATTAGTTCTTTTTTATCAATATATTCTGTTTATCCCATCTACCAATATCTTTCGCTAAAAGCTAACAGGACAATTATGTTTCTCGTTTCTGTGATCCTTTCAATTCTTCTGTATTTTATTATCAACGCTATATCAGGAACCTTAATGAATAAAATACGATTAAATATAAAAGGCGCTAAAACAGTGAAACGGACGTAATATTTTCCTCCATTTGCAAAAAATCACAAAACATATTGATTTTTACTGTGTAAAATGGTATAATAAAGTATAAACAAAATTTTGAAAGGATGTAACTATGAATAAAACAGATCTTGTAAACGTTGTAATGGCAGAAACAAACCTTGGTGAAAAGGACGTTAAAGCAGTTGTAAACGCTGCTTTGTCCGCAATATCAAACGCCCTGAAAGAAGATGACAAGGTTCAACTTCTTGGCTTTGGAACATTTGAGGTGAAAACTGTAGAGGCTCGCGACGGTCGCAATCCTAAAACCGGCGAAGCAATCAAAATTGACGCTCACAAAAAGGCGCATTTCTCACCTGCACAAGCTCTTAAGGATCATTTGAACAGCTAATATGAGACTTGATAAATACTTAAAGGTTTCCAGACTTATAAAACGTCGCACAATTGCCAATGATGCTTGCGATTCCGAGCGTATCACCGTCAACGGAAAGGTGCAAAAGGCATCATATAACGTTAAAATAGGAGACGAAATAACCGTAGCTTTCGGTGCTAAGTCCGTTACTGTACGAGTGCTTGACATTCGTGATACGACAAAAAAAGCAGAAGCTGTCGGAATGTATGAAGTAATCTCCGAGGTTAATTCATAATTTGCCAACCTAGCGCATACTCTGTTACCACGGAGTATGCGTTTTTTATATGGAGGTAAAGATGGAAGGGTCAAAGCAAAACAGCAAAATGATAACGATAGAAAATTACGAGATGATTTCGCTTAATGGCGTAGAGCACATAGTTCAGTTCGATGAAGGCGCCGTTGTATTGTCCTGCGATTTTGGCAAAATAGTAGTAGAGGGGGAGGGCATGAAGATCGAAAGTCTTGACAAAATTGATGGGAAAATCATTATAAAAGGGAAGTTTCGAGGACTATATTTTGCAGAGAAAAAAGCAACAGAAAGTTTCTTTAAGCGAATTTTCAAATGATTACTTTTGATTTTACAAGAATCCTTGTATCGGCACTTTCTGCCTTGATATATGGTGCACTTTTAGATATATTATTCACATTCACCATAATATTTTACGATATAGTATCCACTCCGTTCCGTTGGAAAAACAATGCTAAAATGCAGCGAAAAACTGAACAAGCGGAAGAAAAAAGTCCGATCATTATAAACGTAATTTTCATTTTCCTTTTTGGCATTGGTTACACTGTGATTTCATACGTAACACTTGACGGGATCATAAGATTGTATACTGCGTTATTTTCATTGATTGGCTTCCTTCTTCCCGAAAAAATGGTGATGAAAAAAATACGCATTAGGCTAAAAAGCAAAATTACAAATACTTGCTTACAAATTGTTAAAAAAACTAATATTGTCGCGTCAAAACTGTCAAAAACACTCAAAACAAAGAAAAAATCACGCAAATTTAATAAAAAAACGCACATAAAAAATTTATTTTCTATTGACAAAATAAAGTATTAGTATTATAATATTTTTTGGAGTATCATCGCAAAATGTTTTTTCGATGCGCTTAAATAATGATTATTAATTTCAAAAAAATATTAAAATAAAGGAGAGACAGGCCATGTATTGTAAAAAAGAATGTATAGCGATGCTTCTTGCCGGTGGACAAGGTTCTCGCTTATACGACTTAACCAAGAAAATCGCAAAACCCGCAGTTTCCTTTGGAGGAAAATACAAAATCATCGATTTCCCTCTCTCAAACTGCATTAATTCAGGTATTGACACCGTAGGTGTTCTTACCCAGTATCAGCCCCTCGCACTTAATGAATACGTTTGCAACGGTGCGCCATGGGATCTTGACCGTATGAGAGGTGGACTTTCTGTTCTTCCTCCTTACCAGGGTAGCAAAACCTCTGACTGGTATAAGGGCACAGCGAATGCAATTTATCAGAACATCAACTTTATCAAGCAGTACGATCCTGATTATGTGCTCATTCTCTCTGGTGACCACATTTACCGTATGGACTACAGAAAGATGCTTGATGCACATAAGGCAACCGGCGCAGCTTGTACCGTTGCCACAATTACCGTTCCTATGGAAGAAGCTAGCCGCTTTGGTATTTGTAACACCAATCCAGATGGCTCTATTTATGAATTCGAGGAGAAGCCAAAACAGCCAAAGAACAATCAGGCATCCATGGGTATTTACATTTTCAACACTAAGCTTCTTATCAAATATCTTGAGGACGACGAGGCAGATCCCAATTCCTCTAACGACTTCGGTAAAAACATAATCCCTAACTTCCTCAAAAACGGCGAAAAGCTCTTCTCCTATGGTTTTGAGGGATATTGGAAGGACGTTGGAACAATTTCATCTCTTTGGGAAGCTAATATGGACCTTATCGGTGATGATCCGATTCTCAATCCCGTTGACAGAAACTTCAAGATCTATTCTAAGAATAACGCAAGAGCTCCTCAGTACCTCGGTCCTGATAGCAAGATCACAAACTCTCTCGTATCCGAGGGCTGTAGAATTTACGGTACAGTTGAAAATTCCGTACTTTCCGGTGGTGTTATCGTTGAGGCAGGCGCAGTTGTTAAGGACTCCGTAATTATGGACGACGTTCACATTAAAAAGAATGCCAAGGTGTTCACATCTATCATTGACGCTGATTCAGTAGTCGAAGAGGGTATCACCGTTGGTAAAGAAGGCGCCGGTAAAGACAGTATTGCCGTTATCGCACACGGAAGCGTTGTTTCAGCTTCCAAAGAAATATAAGGAGGTAGGTTAACTATGGCTATCAATGCAGCAGGTATTATTTTCTCTAGTCTTAACACAAGCACATTATCCAGACTCACAAGCGACAGAACAGTTGCCGCTATCCCCTTTGCATGCAGATATAGACTTATCGACTTCTGCCTCTCAAACATGATCAATGCTAATATTTCTAATATCAGCATCGTAGCAAACTACAATTACCGTTCGCTCCTCGAGCATATCGGTAGCGGTAAGGACTGGGATCTTGCTCGCCGTGAAAACGGTATCAACTTCATCTCCCCATTCCTCACAGCAAGCAATGAAAACGAAGCGAAGATGTATTCCACACATATGGAAGCTCTCAAGAGCATGAAAGAATACATCAGAGAGTTCAAGGAAGATTACGTTGTAATGATGAACTCTGATACAGCTCTCAATATAGATATTGCTGACGTTATCAGAACTCACGAGGAGTCCGGCGCAGCTGTTACTATCGTAACCAAGACTATCGAGGGCGATTTCTCCTCCAAGACTCCCAAACTTATGATCGCTCATGAAGGCGGTAAGGTTGTTGACATGGCTATGAGCCAGCAGTATCTTGCAGATACTCCAAATCTTTCTCTCGGTATCTACGTTATGAGAACAGATTACCTTCGTACACTCATCGAGCAGGCAGCTGCATACAATCTTAACAGCTTCACAGGCTTCCTTCACCAGAACTGCAAGAAGTCTCACTACGGCATTTATGATTTCAAGGGCTTTGCTGCTTCCGTTTCAAGCTTCCTTGATTATTATAAGTATTCCATGGAGCTTGCTTCAAACGAAGAGGCAAGAGAATCTCTCCTTTGGAAGAAAGAAGCTCCCATCTTTACAAGAGTTCATAACTCCTCTCCCACAGCTCACAGAACCGCAGCTAAGGTAGAGAACTCACTCATCGCTGATGAATGCGAGATCGAGGGTACAGTTATTAACTCCATCATCTTCAGAGACGTTAAGATCGAGAAGGGCGCAGTTGTAAAGAACTCCGTACTCTTCCACGGTACAACCGTAGGCAAAAATGCAAACCTCAATTGCATCGTTACAGACAAAGACGTTCTTATCACAGATGGAGTATCTCTTTCCGGTAACGAAAATATGCCGTTCTACGTTCAGAAGGGCAGAAAAGTATAATTATAAGGAATCAAAATTATGAAAATACTTTATGTAACTAGTGAAGCCAATCCGTTTGCAGCCAGCGGCGGACTTGGTGACGTAATGGGTGCTCTCCCTGTTTCAGTAAGCGAGGAGGGAATTGAAGCCAGCGTTATTATGCCTCTTTATGATACTATGAAAGAGGAACACAGATGTAAGCTCGAAAAGGTTATTGATATCAGCTTCAACCTTTCCTGGAGACAGACCGGTGCTTCCATTTTCAAGATCGATCACAAGGGAGTAACTTATTACTTCGTTGAAAATCACAGATATTTCAAGCGCGGACGTCTTTACGGAGAATTTGACGATGCAGAGCGTTTTGCTTTCTTCTCAAAGGCGGTTGTGGAATTTATGATCCAAAGCGAAAACGTACCTGACGTTCTTCATGCAAACGACTGGCAGACAGCTCTTACCGTAATATACCTTAAGACTGAATTTGCAAATCATCCCGCTCTTTCCGGAATAAAAACCGTTTATACCATCCATAATATTGAATATCAGGGACAGTATGGATATCAGGTACTTGGTGACGTATTCGGAATCAACGGAAACTACATGGGTATTCTCGAATACGACGGCTGTGTTAACCTTATGAAGGGTGCCATCGTTGTATCTGACTATGTAACCACAGTTAGTCCAAATTACGCAAACGAGCTTGAATACGATTTCTTCTCATTCGGACTTTCTCCCATCATCAAGGCTGCAAAGTATAAGATCGCCGGCGTTATTAACGGTATTGACTACGATTATTTCTCCCCTGAAAAGGGTGGCGACATCGTAAAGAAATATACAACCAGAACAGTTAAGAGCGGCAAGGCTGCTAACAAGAAAGCTCTCCAAGAGGAGCTTGGACTTGAAGTTCGCCCCGACGTTCCTCTCCTTGTAATGATCACAAGACTTACAGCAGGTAAGGGAATAGATCTCGTTCTTCATATTCTTGAGGAAGTGCTTCGCGAGGACGTTCAGGTTGCTATTCTCGGTACCGGTGACAAGGAATACGAGGTTATCTTCTCAGAGATGGCAAGACGTCATCCAAACCTTGCAGCGCTTATCAAATTCGACCGTGTAATATCCAAGAAGATGTATGCATCTGCTGATATCTTCGTTATGCCGTCCAAGAGCGAGCCATGCGGACTTGCGCAAATGATAGCTTGCTCCTATGGAACAGTTCCTATCGTTCGCTCCGTAGGTGGTCTTTACGACTCCATCAAGCCTTGGGGAACGGAGGGCGGTAACGGATTCAGATTTGATAACTACAATGCACATGAGCTTCTTTACGCCATCAAGAATGCTGTAAGCCTCTATAAAGAACCTAAGGAATGGGCAAAGCTCGTTCTTGCAGCAAAGAAGTCTGATTTCACATGGAAGAAATCTGCCGCAAAATATATCAAGATTTATAATAAATTAACTCAATAAAATCACACAATAGGAAAACAAACCAATGATAAATAAGAACTCAACCATGTCGGGTATTAAGACAAAAATAAGCAAGGAGGAGCTGGGAGAGAGAATTGAATCCAAGCTTCTTACTCGCGGAATTGCAAATCCGACATCCGCAACCAACGATCAGATATATCAGGCAACAGTTTCTATTATTAAGGAGCTGATGCTTGAATACAGAGCAAAATTCAAAAAGCGCATCAAGGCTACTGACGGCAAAAAAATCTGCTATCTTTGCATGGAATTCCTTGTAGGTCGCTCACTTAAAAACGACTCCAAAAATCTTGGAATTTATGATGATCTTTGTGACATACTGAAAACGTATGGCACGTCCTTTGAAAAGATATACGAATGCGAGGTAGACCCCGGCCTTGGTAACGGAGGTCTTGGAAGACTTGCTGCTTGCTTTATGGACTCTCTTACCGCTCAAGATTATTATGCCAGCGGTTACTCACTCTTGTATGAAAACGGCTTATTCAAGCAGAAGATCGTTGACGGAGAGCAGGTTGAGCTTGCTGACGAATGGCTTGCCAGCGGCGGTGTTTGGCTTGTTCCAAGAAATGATAAGAGCATCAACGTTCGCTTTGGCGGACGTATAGAAGAGAAGTGGGAAAACGGCAGACACACCGTTGCAAACTACGAATACGACGAGGTTAATGCCGTTCCCTACGATCTTATGATCCCCGGAACTACCACCGACTCTGTAAACTATATTCGTCTTTGGAGAGCGAGAGAAACCGCTCCCTCAATCTCCACCTTCTCAACACAGTCTAACTACGTTAAGAATCTCTCTAACAGTAGCCAGGCAGAGGCTATAACAAAGCAGTTATATCCACCGGATAATTACGATGAGGGTAAGCTTCTCAGACTCACCCAGCAGTATTTCCTAGTTTCTGCCTCACTTCAGAGCATTATTAACGATTATCTTTCCGAGCATGGCTCACTCATGGGATTTGAAGACAAGGTTGCTATCCATATCAACGATACACATCCCGCCCTCTGTATCCCCGAGCTTATGCGCATCCTTATGGACGTATATTCCTACTCATGGGATGATGCTTGGGCTATCGTTTGCAAGACTGTGTCTTATACAAACCACACCGTTCTTCCCGAGGCACTTGAATGCTGGAGAGTTGATCTCTTCAGCATGAAGCTCCCTAGAATCTTTATGATCGTAAACGAGATCAACCGCAGATTCACCGCAGATCTCTGGAAGCTTTATCCCGGTGACTGGGACAGAATTTCCCGTATGTCTATCGTAGCGTATAACCAGGTTAGAATGGCAAACCTTTCTATCGTCGGATCTCATACCGTAAACGGCGTTTCAAAGCTTCACAGCGATATTCTTAAGAAGACAATCTTCAAGGACTTCTATAAGATGACACCATGGAAGTTTACGAACGTTACAAACGGTGTTGTACATCGCAGATGGCTCAATAACTCTAACCCGGCTCTCGCATCCTTGCTTGATGATCTTATCGGCAGCGAGTTCAGAGAAGATGCATCACATCTTATCAAGCTTACCGACTTCAAGGATGACATCTCCGTTCTTAACAAGATCCACGATATCAAGCATCACAACAAGGAGCATTTCGCATACTACGCCTATAACAGAACAGGCAAAAGAATCGATACCGATTCTGTATTCGACGTTCAGATCAAGAGAATGCACGAATATAAGCGCCAGCTCCTTAACGTATTGAAGATCATAGCCCTCTATAACGAGATCATTGATAATCCAAACTGCAACATCCCACCGCAGACGTTCATCTTTGGATGCAAGGCAGCTCCCGGCTATGTAATGGCAAAGAAGATCATCAAGCTTATCTGGTTCCTCGCCAAGGAGCTTGAATCCAATCCTCTTACAAGAGATAGACTTAAGATCGTCTTCATGGAAGAATACAACGTTACCGTTGCAGAAAATCTCATACCTTCGGCAGATATTTCAGAGCAGATTTCTCTCGCAGGTAAAGAAGCCAGTGGTACGGGCTGTATGAAGCTTATGATGAACGGAGCTATCACAATGGGTACTCTCGATGGTGCAAACGTCGAGATCCTTGAGGCTTGTGGTAAGGACAATATTTATATCTTTGGTATGAATACCAATGAGGCGGAGGAGCTTTGGAGAAACGGATATATCGCCAGAGACTTCTGCCACAGATCTGAAAGACTCCGTAGAGTTATCGATAGATTCTATTCACCTATCGGCGGACAAAACTTCTCCCACATTGCTGATTATCTTATTGGCGGTGGATACGGTGTTGCCGATCCCTATATGTGTCTTGCTGATTTTGATGCTTATTATAACACATATAAGCGCGCCCTCGGCGATTACGCTGATGCACAGCGTTGGTCCAGAATGTCACTTATGAATACTGCGACAAGCGGTGTATTTGCATCTGATAACAGCATAAACAAATATGCGGATGATATCTGGCACGCTACTCCAATCAACAAAATCTTACTTTAATTCATAGACTACACCGATGGAGCCTCGGATTTTGATATAAACCTAAATCTGAGGCTCTCTGTTTTTCTCGTTTCATACGGGATTTTATATAATTGATCAATGACTATTGTACTTATAGGAATGCCAGGCGTCGGAAAAAGCTGCATGGGCAAGGCGCTGGCAAAAAAGTTAAAGCTCAAACACATTGACGGTGACAAGCTGATAATTCAATCCACCGGCAAAAAGCTTCAGGATATTATTGATAGCGAAGGACTTAATGAATTCATGAGAATTGAACGGGAAACCTTACTGTCGATTAACGAGGATAATGCCGTAATCACACCGGGCGGAAGCGCTATATATTACGATGATGTAATGGAACATTTTAAGTCCATTGGCAAGGTCATATACCTTTACGCTGGAATACCGGTAATAACAGAGCGTCTTGTAGATTTTTCCAAGCGCGGAGTTGTCTTGAAAAAGGGAAGTACTATCAAGGATATGTTTGACGAGAGAATTCCGCTTCTTGAAAAACACGCTGACGTGAAGATTAATTGCAACGGCAATAACTTTGGAAAATATCAGTATGCTACCTTGCGAAAAGTCGAGGAGCTTATGAATGCTAATAAATAAAAGAGGTCTTTTTCGACGACCTCTTTTTATTTTTGCACTATTTTTTTGATTATGTCTATAAAATGTTCTGCCTCATATTTTGTATTCATTATTGAAAATGTTAACCTAACGGCACCGCGGTTTAGAGTTCCCAGTTTTTTATGCACAGACGGAGCACAATGGAGCCCTCCGCGAGTGCAAACTCCGTTTTTATCGAGAATATATGAGAGCTCAGTGGAACTGAGATCACGGAAATTGAACAAAACGTTGCCTCCAAAACTTTCATACAATTCAATGCCCGGAATACCTGATAATCCGCCATATATTTCTTCTCGAAGCTTATTGAGGTGGTGGTTGATATTATCAAGTCCTATGTCCATGATAAATTCAATTCCACTCATCAAAGCCGCGATACCGGGCGTGCCAAGCGTTCCTGCCTCGTACGCCTCAGGGAGCAGGTCAGGCATCATTTTGGATACACTGTTCGTTCCGCTCCCCCCCTCAATGAGTGTCCCTTTTCTTTTTGGATCCTTAAAATATGCAAATCCCGTGCCTTGTATGCCAAAAAGCGCCTTATGACCCGGAGCGCAAATTGCATCACATTCACAAGCAGAGAAGTCGATATACCTGTGACCTAATACTTGCGATGCATCAACTATCAAGCCCAGTGAATAACACTTCGCAACTTCAGCCAAGGCAAAAACGTCGATCTCACACCCCGTAACATTTGATGCAAGGGTTGACACGATGAACTTGGTATCAGGTCTTATCAACTTTGGGATTGCGATTTGCGGGAGCACATCGCTATCAAACTGACTAACCTCAATCCCAAGGCTTTCCTCAAGTGTTCGCAGAGGTCTGATTACGGAATTATGCTCAACATCCGATGTTATTACGTGGCATTTCTCAGTAATGAGAGTTTTTATAGCCAAATTCAACGCATAAGTAGCGTTATAAGTGAAGACTACGTTTTCAGGATTGTCGACATTCAAAAGCTTCGCCACTCCCTCTCGCGTGTTGTAAACGATTTCTGCTGCGCGCATGGAGTGCCTGTGTGAGCTTCGCGAAGGGTTGCCGCCCACCTCACGCAGGAGCTTTGTGACAGTGTTAATGACGCTACGTGGCTTTGGATAAGTGGTGGCGCCGTTATCAAAGTATATCATTTTTCACCGTTGATGCAGAAAATTGAATACCTTTTTCCCGAAGTAGCGCCGCTGCCTCATAAAAGAATCTTTCTTGAATTTGGACCGCGTGTGTGCATCCCTCTCCTTTGTTTATTCGCTTAACTATTTCTGATCCTATCCCAATGCTTCCGAGTAGCCTTTTTACCTTCTGTGCATATGATGGTGTACCGACTGATAATAATACGTAATTCATATTCACCTCGCATGACAACAAATATTGTCAACTTATCGTATTTTTCAACACTATTTTCTATTATTTTATGCATAATTATTATAAAAAGTTATTTTTTTGTGAAAAAATGCTAGACTTTTTCGTTGATATGTGTTATACTTAGTAATAATGATTTTTCAGGTGGTATTTTATGATAGAAGTCAAAAAACTGAAAACCGAGATCGGCTATGCATCAAATTCGTATCTTTTGATTTGCGGCAACGAATGCGCTGTGATCGATCCGTCAGCTCCGTTTGACCAGACGTATATCGATGGACTTACAATCAAGTACATTCTACTGACTCACGGACATTTCGATCATTTTCTCGAGATCGACTCTTGGGTGAAAAACACCGGTGCCACGGTAGTTATTTCCGAAAAGGACAAAGAAGCGCTAGCGGACTCTCATAAGAACTGCTATTCTTTATTTCTTTTCCGCGATTTCGGCTATTACGGAGATTCTATCACTGTAAAAGAGGGCGATACGTTAACTCTAGGTAGCGAGCAGATCGGTATCGGAGAATTTCCGGGACATACACCGGGTTCTGTCATATACACAGTAGGTAAGTATGCCTTCGTCGGCGACGTTGCCTTTGCAGGTGGCGGATACGGTAGATTTGATCTTCCCGGCGGGGATATGAGAGAGCTTATAGAGTCATTAAAAAGATTAACGCAGCTTGACGGTGATATTATTCTTTATCCGGGACACGGAGATGATACCACAGTTTCAGAATACAGAAAACACTTAAATTAAGAGGACATAAAAATGGAAGAATTAAGAAGCAATTTTATTCATGATATTATAGACGAGGATCTGGCAGAGAACCCCGAGCTTAAGATCCACACAAGATTCCCACCCGAGCCAAACGGATATCTTCACATCGGTTCTGCAAAGGCTATCTGGATCAATGCGATGACCGCAAAAAAATACGGTGGCAAATTCAACCTCAGATATGATGACACCAATCCTTCAAAGGAAGACAACGAATATGTTGAGAGCATCTATGAGGATCTCATGTGGCTTGGATGCGAGCCAACCGGCGGCGTCTTCTACGGATCTGATTATTTCGATATGTGCTATGAATACGCTATTGGTCTTATTAAGGATGGCAAGGCATACGTTTGCGACCTTAATGCAGATGAGATGCGCGAATATCGCGGAACTCTTACAGAGCCGGGAAAAAACAGCCCTTATCGTGACAGAAGCGTTGAAGAAAACCTTGAGCTTTTTGAGAGAATGAAAAACGGTGAGTTCCCCGACGGAGCGAAGACTCTCAGAGCAAAGATAGACATGGCATCATCCAACATGAATATGCGTGACCCTGCTATCTACCGTATAGTTCACACAGACCATCACAAACAGGGTAATAAGTGGTGCATCTATCCTCTTTACGACTATGCACATCCAATTCAGGATGCTACCGAGGGAATAACCCACTCCCTTTGCTCCATCGAATTTGAAAACCACAGACCTCTTTACGACTGGGTTATCGAAAACGTCAGATTCAATCCTCCGCTTGAAGTAAATCCCAAGCAGAGAGAATTTGCAAGACTTAACGTAACACATACTGTTATGTCAAAGAGATATCTCAGACGTCTTGTTGAAGAAAAACTTGTTGATGGTTGGGACGATCCCAGAATGCCTACACTTTGCGGTCTTCGCAGACGTGGTTACACTCCTGCATCCATATTTGATTTTGTTGCAAGAGCAGGTGTTGCAAAATCTTACAGCGTTGTAGATTACGAACTTCTCGAGCATTGCATCAGAGAGGAGCTTAACGATACAGCAGAGCGCAGAATCGCCATCCTTCATCCTATCAAGGTTGTGGTTACAAACTATCCCGAGGACAAGGTTGAATACTTTGAGGTATCAAATAATCCAAACCACCCTGAAGCCGGCACAAGAAAGCTTCCTTTCACAAGAGAGCTTTATATTGATAGCGATGACTTTGCAGAGGTTCCACCTCCAAAGTTCTTCAGAATGAAGCCAGACGGCGAGGTTCGTCTTATGGGTGCATATATCGTTAAATGTAACGAGATAATCAAAGACGCTGACGGAAACGTTGTAGAGATCCACTGTACTGCTGATCTTGAAACCGGAAACGGAATGCCTACGGATGGAAGAAAAGTAAAGGGAACTATCCATTGGCTCTCAAAGGACTATGCAAAGGATACTACCGTTATGCTCTACGACTTCCTCTTTGATATCGAAAACACCGGTGATATTCCAGAAGGTAAGACCTATGACGATTATCTTAATCACGCGTCTGCAATTGAGCTTACAAACTGCAAGATCGAGCAGGCTCTTGAGAATGCCCTTGGTGGTGAGAGATTCCAGTTCGTAAGATGCGGTTACTTTGTTAAGGATACAAAGCATCCCGGCGTATTCAACAGAATAGTTGGACTTAAGGACAGCTTTCCTAAAAATGCAAAATGAAAAATAAATTAACAGCGCTTTGGGAACGTATACTGTTTTATGTATCCGTTCCCACCTGTGTTTGTTGCAAAACCAGGCTTGACATAGACGATGCGGCACTATGCAAAAAATGCGTGGCCAAGCGCGAGGGGCTTAAATTCCGTAATTGCTCCTGTTGTGGAGAGCGACTACATCGATGCTCGTGTTCAAGTGAGTATTTAGAAAATCACTATGTAAAAAAGCTTGTAAAATGCTTTCGGTATATGCAAAGACCTGACACGCTGCCGCTGAATTCGCCAATATACAGCCTGAAGCGGCATAACAGGAATGACGTTCTGAATTTCTGCGCAAAAGAGCTATCAGAAGCTATATTACACTCATTTCCAAATGCTAATGAATACGTGTTTACAAACGTACCAAGAAGCAAAAGATCAATTATCAAATATGGTATGGATCACGGCGAGCTTCTAGCGAGAAAAACAGCAGAGCTCATAGGAGCAAAATACGAGAAAATCTTAATTTCCAACGTAAAAGCAGAGCAGAAAAAACTTTACGGGGAAGAAAGACGCCTAAATGTACAGTTTGAGGTTGTGAACGACTTAGATCTTTCCGGAAAGACTGTTATCATTATTGACGACATCGTTACAACCGGTGCATCTATGGGATCTGCAGCAATGCTGATACACGGACAAGGAGCAAAGAAAATTTACGGTGCCGCACTTGGCATAGCGTATAAAGATAAATACGTACCATTTACTACATTAGACTGATTCTTGTTTTTAAGAACAAAATACTTTCAACCAAAGCACTTATATCTGATTTGCAGTTTTGCATTTCAAAATAAGTGCTTTTTGCTATTATTTTCTTTTCATTATATCCTTCTTTTCGGGAAAAATAAGAAAAACAAAAAGGAGAAATTATGTTAAAGAAATTATCTATCACCACCTTATGTATTCTTCTATTCTTTGCACTTTCTATTGAATCTTTTGCAGAGTGCAGATCATGGTATATAAAGAGAAACGGCACAAATCCGCCGACACCTCCCAAGGACATTGATATGATAAAAGCGTATAACGGATTTTACCTTGATGAGGGCCTTTCTGATGGTGAAAAGAAGCTATATCTTACCTTTGATGCGGGATATGAAAACGGCAACATTGAAAGAATACTTGACGTTCTAAAAACTGAACAGATACCCGCAGCATTCTTTGTTCTCGATCACTTGATTTTAGAAAACACCGATCTTGTCATCAGGATGACTGATGAGGGTCATCTTGTTTGTAATCACACAAAAAGACACAAAAATCTTTCAAATTCAGATAAAGAAGAAATCGCTGATGACCTTTCTGCACTTGAAAAAATATATCGCGATAAAACCAAAAAAGAGATGACAAAGTATTTTAGATTTCCTGAGGGAAAATACAGCGAATCGGCAATGCGGTGCGTATCGGAGCTGGGATATAAGACTATCTTCTGGAGCTTCGCCTATGAAGACTGGGACAATTCAAAACAGCCGAGCAAAGAATACGCCTTAAACAAGATACTGTCAAACACACATAACGGAGCCGTGATCTTGCTTCATCCAACCTCCAAGACCAATGCTGATATCCTGCCCGAGCTTATCAGCAAATGGCGCGAGATGGGGTATGAATTTGGCACGCTTGACGAATTGACAAATAAAAAGGGGAGCTGACATTAAAGCTTCCCTCATATTTTTTTATCCTTTGCCATATTATTGACTAAATTAATTATCAGGGGTGAAAAAAATGAAAATTTTCAAAATCGCGATAGCTATTGTATTGTCAGTAGCCACATTTATTCCAACACTATATGCAGAAGCAAAATTCGTATGTCCATCTGCAAATTATGCTCCGGAGTATACGTCGGCAGAGCTTGATATTCCCGCAAAAAGCGCCTATCTCGTAGAAGCCGGCACAGGTACGGTTTTATTTTCCAAAAACGAAACTGAATCATGCTACATAGCATCAGTTACAAAGGTAATGACCCTCCTTTTGGTTATGGAAGCGATCGAAAACGGTACTATCAACCTCATAGACACAGTGATGGTAAGCAAAAAGGCTGCCTCAATGGGCGGCAGCCAAGTCTTTCTGGAAGAAGGCGAAAGCATCACGATTGAGGAACTTATAAAGTGTGCAGTCATCGCCAGCGCTAATGATGCATCTGTTGCGCTTGCTGAAGCAGTTTCAGGCAGCGAGGGAGCATTTATTGCTAAAATGAATGAAAAAGCAGGGCAGTTATCGCTTGCGAATTCATATTTTGAAAACACTACCGGACTTGATGACACTACTGTAAATCACCATAGCTGCGCCCGCGACATTGCTCAAATCTCAAGGGAGCTTATTAAATATCCATTGATTCTGAAGTACAGCTCAACCTGGCAGGATTCCATACGAAACGGAGAGATGGTTCTGACTAACACTAACCGACTTATTAGATATTACGAGGGTTGTAACGGCTTGAAAACCGGCTCTACTGATAAAGCGGGATTTTGTATCACCGTTTCTGCGAAACGACAGAACATGCAGCTTATCGCAGTCGTTTTAGGCGCTGATACTAAGGATGAGAGAAACGCAGCCGCAAGGAAAATGCTGGATTACGGATTTGCAAATTTTGCTCTTTTTGAATCGCCGGAAAGCTATCTTGAGAAAGCTCGTGTTCGTGGAGGCCGGTCGGATTTTACGGATCTATACAAATCTGCCTTTTCTACGGTGGTGCCGAAATCCAAGGCAGGTTCTATTGAGGAAACATACGAAATTCCCGAATATCTGACAGCTCCGTTCGACGACGGTGC
Organism: Eubacteriales bacterium; assembly: GCA_045589435.1. Lineage (GTDB taxonomy): Bacteria > Bacillota > Clostridia > Oscillospirales > CAG-272 > UBA1740. Next base: position 136,814 of record JAZNPB010000053.1, read on the forward strand.
AGTCGTTGGTAAGATCACATATAAGCTCGATGGGGAAGTTCTCGGTTCGGCTGATATTTATACTTCTCTAGGAGTTGAGAAAATAGGTGGCTTTGAGCTATTTTGGCGTATCTTGCGAAAAATAATTGCAGGAATGTAAAATATATTTAAAAACATACTTGAAAATCTCCGGTTTTTAGTGTATAATGTAGTTAGCAAAATAGTTATTTTTGAAAGGAATTACAAAAATGAGCTTAAAGTTAAAAACAGACTTTTTATCAGGATTTGTTTCAAACCATGAAATAGAATATATGCAGCCCACCGCAAAGGTTGCTTATGATTTGCTTAAAACAGGTGTTGGCCCCGGTAATGACTTCCACGGCTGGGTAGATCTCCCTGTTAACTATGATAAAGAAGAATTTGCAAGAATCAAGGTTGCTGCTGAAAAGATCAAGAAAAACGCTGATATCCTTGTAGTTATCGGTATTGGTGGCTCTTATCTCGGTGCAAGAGCAGCTATCGAGTTCGTAAAAAGCCCGCTTTACAACAATCTCAAGAAAGATACACCTGACATCTATTTCGCAGGTAATAATATCTCTCCTACAGCACTTACAGAGCTTCTTTCTATTTGCGAAGGAAAGGATATTGCTGTTAACGTAATTTCCAAGTCCGGTACGACCACAGAACCTGCTATCGCCTTCAGAGTATTCAAATCTCTCCTTATTGAGAAGTACGGTGAGGCTGGTGCAAAGGAAAGAATCTTCGTTACCACCGACAAGGCGCGCGGAACTCTTAAGAAGTTCTCTGACGAGGCAGGATACGAAACCTTCGTTGTTCCTGATGACGTAGGTGGCAGATATTCCGTTCTTACAGCTGTTGGTCTTCTTCCCATCGCTTGCGCTGGTATTGATATTGATGCTATGATGCAGGGCGCAGCTGATGCAAGAGAGGCTTATTCTAATGACCAGATCGAACGCAACGATGCTCTTAAATATGCCGTGATCAGAAACGTGCTTATGAGAAAAGGCAAGGGAACAGAGATCCTCGTTGGATACGAGCCTTTCCTCCTTATGTTCAATGAATGGTGGAAGCAGCTTTACGGTGAAAGCGACGGAAAAGACAATAAGGGTCTGTTCCCGGCATCCGTTATTTTCTCAACAGATCTTCATTCTCTCGGTCAGTACATTCAAGAAGGTCAGAGAACACTCTTTGAAACCGTTCTTAACGTTAAGGATAGTGGCGCTAAATTCGAGATTCCTCTTGATCCTCTCAACGTTGACGGTTTGAATTTCATCGCCGGCAAGGAGCTTGATTTCGTAAACAAGACTGCTATGCTTGCAACTCTTATGGCGCATAAGGATGGCGGCGTTCCCAACGTTCTCATCGAGCTTGATGACAGAAGTGCTTATTCCTTCGGTTACATCGTTTACTTCTTCGAATTTGCTTGTGCTATGTCCGGATATATGATGGGCGTTAATCCATTCGATCAGCCCGGCGTTGAGGCGTATAAGAAGAATATGTTCGCTCTTCTCGGCAAACCCGGCTATGAGGAGCTTCGCGGTGAGCTTGAAGCAAGACTCGGCAACAAATAATGTTAATGTATTGTAAAAAGTACATTTTCTAAAGATTTTTTTCCAAAAACTATTGCTTTTTTTCTAAAATTAGTGTAATATATAATAAAGAGAATTATATCTCAAAACACAGGAGGATTTTTATCATGATAAAATTATTTATTGGCGGCAAGGGCTCAGGAAAGACCAAGACTCTCATCGATATGGTAAACAATGCTGTAACTGCTTCAAACGGTAACGTTGTTTGCATCGAGAAGGGCGAGAAGCTCCGCCACGAAGTTACATATAACGCAAGACTTATCAATACAGATGCTTATGCTGTACACGATGCTGAAGACCTTTACGGCTTCATCGCTGGTATTCTTGCTTCTAACTCTGATATTACCGATATCTTCGTTGATTCCGCTCTCAAGATCTGCGGTAACGACACAGCTGCTTTCGAGACAATGCTTGAAAGACTTAAGGGTATCACAAACGATATCAATCTCGTTATGACCTCTTCCATCACAGTTGAAGAGTGCCCCGAGGGAATCAAGGCTTATATCTGATTTAAATAAATATGGAAAGTGCGCCTGGTATTGGCGCACTTTTTCATTTTTAGCCACGAAGCCATATTAATGTCATATTTTGCATTTTTTCATACAATGCTAGTAAGTATAGCTATCTATACTTCAATTATGCATAAGGAATGGTTATAACGATGCAAGAAAACAGAAATACCCCGTTTTCGCTTTCCTGCGACGGTAGAGGTACGGTCTGTATCAATACTTACCGTGTTCTTGATTGTTGCCGAGACAGAGATTGCTTTGAAGATACCAGAGTATATCTGACGTCAGTAGGACAGGAAATATTAGCAAATTCCACCAACGTTAGAACAAAGTCGGCAAAAATTCTTTCCGCGTACGTAGGCGTTGAGGAAGTGCCGTTTAATAACGGCTTTTATCAGATCTCCGTTAGATACTATATTGAGATCGAATTTGAGGCTTGTCTTGGAATGGGCAAGAGCCAGAGCTTCAAGGGTCTTGCGGTACTTGAAAAAGAAGTTATCCTTTATGGAGGGGAGGGCAGAGCATTAAGCTTTAGCTCTGAATCCTCGGGCGGATACTGTGATAACACAACCGCAAACAGAGGTACGAACGATCCCGTTGCAATTATCGAATCTGTAGAACCGATCGTTCTTGCAACTAAGGTGAGTGAATGCGGTTTGCCTTGCCCATGCAAAGAGGCGGTTGATTTCCCGGAGGCCGTTACAGCAATGTTTGGATGCAGCGATCTGATAGTTCACACAACAGGCCCGAGAATATATATCTCATTTGGTCTTTTCTCCGTGATTATTCTCCAGCGTCCAACCCAGCTTTTGGTTCAGGCAACAGATTACAGCGTACCAGATAAGGAATGCTCGCCAAGAAATGCAGACGATAATCCTTGCGCTCTTTTCAGAACTATTGCTTTCCCTATATCTCAGTTTAGAGGAACGGAAAGTCAGCAGGAAATCAGCACTCCTAGACGCCAGGGAAACTGTGGTTGCTCGGGCAAAAATTAAAAAAAACTGCCCTATTATTAGGGCAGTTTTTCATTATAGTTTTGTCGCATGATCTCATATGCAAACATTGTAGTGGCTGATGCGGCAGATAGAGATGCCTTGAATTCTCTTCCGTAATTGATTTTCACGAGAATATCAGCCTGATCGAGGAGGGCTCTTGATATGCCTCTTTTCTCGCCCCCTACAATCAAAAGAATGGGCGTTTTAAGTTCGCACTCACCAAGAATATTCTCCGTACGCTCGTCCGCACAAACGATCTTATATCCCTTTGCCTTGAAGATGTTTGCAGCATCCATTGGATCTGCTTTGTATATTTCAAACATCTCTGATGCGCCGGCGGAGCTTCTGGCAACCACGCCAGCGGCACTCATCCAATTTCGCTCCGGGAGAATGATTCCCGTGCATCCTGTGGCATAAAGCGAACGCAGAGAGTATCCAAAATTATAAGGATCCTCAATGCCTTGTATCATGGCATAAAATCCGTCATTTGCGATTTCGGTTTCATCAGTCAGGTAGGGAAGACTTCTATCACCGGTTATAGCAACAATACCGCCGTGAGATGCACCGAGGGTAATCTCATTGAGTTCATCAGCAGAACTTTCAACCACATCAAATCCCCGTTCAGAAGAAATGGCACGAAGATACCCCACTTCTTTATGTATTTTTGACATTCTGTCCTTATCAAAGAGTATTTTAATAATCTTTCTATCGTTTATTCCTTTTTCACCGGACTCAAGAATTGCCCTGATAGAGGTCATGCCCTCGAAAACGGTAGAATCTAAAAATTTAATATCTTCTTTTTGCATTTTGGAATAAAACCTTTCATATAGTTTATTAGCACACGGTCAATTTAATATCTTCAATTCATGTGAAAGGGAATTTTATGATAAATAAATTTGGAAAAGAAAGAGCTGAAATAATAGCCGCCTACGTAGTAGAAAACAGGGCAACAGTACGTTCTGCGGCAACACATTTTTGCATAAGCAAAAGCACAATACATAAGGATCTAGCATACAAACTGAAATTTGTAAATCCCACGCTTTATGAAAAGGTAAGAGTAATCTTGGATCAAAACAAGCAGGAAAGACATCTGCGAGGTGGGGAAGCCACTAAGCAAAAATATATGCTAAGACGAAAGAAATAAATATTCAAAAACCGACAACGATAATAATAAAAAAGGGCTCAAAAAGTAGGGAAGCCGACTTCCCCGTTTTTTTCACATTTTTGATATTTTCTCATCGCCAAGATTGTTGATGACAATTCCGAATTAATAAAAATCTGGCGAATCTAATTTTAATAGCTGATTTCCGATTATTCATATAAAATCAGACAAAAACGTTATGCCTTGTTTTATTTGTCGAATTTTGTGATTTTTGATAAAACAAACGCTGTATGAATCATTAAATGCAATATCGAAAGAAAATTTTGATATTTAAGTTTTTTCATTGCGCAGGAGCGTTTATTTATGATACGTTGATCGCAGGATTGTTAATATATTTAAAAATGAAATAATTAATCACATAATAAAATCCTACACAAGTTTTTTAGCAAAAAACAAAAAACGAACGCGCTGTAAAAAAGCTAACGTAGATATATCATAAGCAAAACACTACAGAAACTAAAAAATAAGAGTTGTGTAAATAGTAATTGCTTAAATCAAAACAGAAAAACAGCAAACCAAATATCAATAAAATACGGCAATAAAGGCAAAATCAGAATATGGAAGATAAAATGGAGCAAAAACAGAGATTTTTCCTATTTATACTGCCCCAAATTATACAAAATTTCCATTTTGTATAATTGCTAACATATTCCTTAACATGGGTATTTTTGTGCTTTTTTATGAATTTTTGTGAAAATCAGCAATTTTTACGTATTTCCTGCCATTGCGTTTTTAACATGGCTTTGGCACTGTTACAATATTCGCGGTATAAAATGCAAACTATTTCATCGGAGGGGAGCATTATACTTTTCGCTTTTCTCCGCTCTGTTTATCTTGTCTTCGGCGTTCTACTTTTGTTTCGCTGCATTTTTATACATTCAGAAAGAGGGGACAGCGCAGCGTAGGCTACTCTGCTCCCCTTTGTTATGTGTTCTACTTTTTCCAGTCTTCACTTCTCTACTTTATAAATTCATTATAGATAGCGTTCAATGCTGCAACGTAATCATTAGAATCTACACCGATAATGATATTAAGCTCACTGGATCCCTGATCTATCATTCTTACGTTTATTTTCGCATTTGCAAGAGATGTGAATACTCGTGCAGCGGTTCCCTTCACTTTTATCATTCCTCGACCTACTACGGCGATAAGAGCCAAATTATCCTCTACAAATACGTTATCAGGATTTACTTGTTTGCAAATTCCTGCCAAAACGTCTGCTCTCTTATTCTCCAGCTCCTTTGTGGAGATGATAACGGTCATGGTATCTATTCCGGAGGGGCAATGCTCAAACGGAATTCCGTTTTCCTCTATTACCTGCAGTGTTTTTCTGGCAAAACCAAGGTCGGAATTCATCATATCCTTTTCGATAGTTATGGTTGAAAATCCCGTCTTGCCTGCTATGCCGGTTACTGTGTGCAGATTTGGCTTATCTGTGGTTGGAACGATGAAAGTTCCCTGCTCTTCAGGTCTGTTTGTATTTCTTATATTAATTGGAATCTTCGACTGTCTTACAGGGAAAATTGCTTCCTCGTGCAAAACACTGGCACCCATATATGAAAGCTCGCGAAGCTCCTTGTAAGTTATAACTTCAATAACCCTGGGATTATCAATAACCCTTGGATCTGCCATGAGGACGCCTGAAACGTCTGTCCAGTTTTCATAAAGTGTCGCAGAAATCGCTCTCGCTACTATAGATCCCGTAATGTCCGATCCACCCCTTGTAAAGGTTTTAATAGTTCCGTTTGGCATTGAGCCGTAGAATCCCGGAATAACGGCTCTTTCGCATCTCGAAAGATACTCGCGCATCACCTCGTTGGTCTTCTCTGCGTTAAAGGTTCCGTCCTCGTTAAAGAATATGACCCTTTTGGAATCAATAAAGGTATATCCGAGATATTTTGCAAGGATCATGGAATTAAGGTATTCGCCGCGAGAGGCAACGTAGTCACGACCAGAGCTATGAAGAAGCGAAGATCTGATCTTTTCGAACGCCTCGGTAAGATCTATTTCCATACCGAGATCTCTGATTATGGAGTTATATCTCTCCTTTATCTCATCAAAAACCTCTGTAATATCGCCATCCTCCGTTGCGATCGTATAGCATCTGTAAAGAAGATCTGTTACCTTATTATCACCCGGGAAACGCTTGCCGGGAGCTGATGCCACAACGTATCTTCTTGCAGGATCGCTTTTGATAATTTCTGCCACACGACGAAAGTGATCAGCGTCGCAAAGTGACGTTCCTCCGAATTTTACAACTTTAAGATTCATAAATAAATCTCCTAAATAAAAGATTACTTCTATTATATGAAATTTGTAGAAAAATGTCAACAGAAATTTATGTAGAAATACATTTTTTCCTCAAAAAAAGCAAAATTTTTCATATTTACAAAATAAAATTAAAAAATACTATTGACTTTTCTAAAATCTTCTGCTATAATATAGGAGTCGCAAGGAGAGATGGCCGAGTTGGTCTAAGGCGCACGACTGGAAATCGTGTAAACCCTAATACGGTTTCAAGGGTTCGAATCCCTTTCTCTCCGCCAATTAAAAACGAACTTTTGTCTACCAGATAAAAGTTCGTTTTTTTGAATGATGTTTGCCTTCGGCAAATGCATCATATCGCCACAAGGCGATGCATCATTTGAAGATATACAAGGCTTGCGTCTTGATTTTAGTTAGACTTTGCGTTATAATCTAATTGATAAATAAGAATTTGACGGAGGTTAATCATTATGCTTATTGTTCTTGAAGGGATCGTTATGTGCTTCGTGCTTTTAATAGTATGCGTGGTGGGTATTGCCAACGGTCCCGCGGGGCTTGTCCTTTTATATGAAAAAGACGTGCAGGAGCGTGTTGTAGAGCTTGGGCTAACAACAAAAGCAAAGATCAAGAAAAACTTTATCATTTGCAGCATCGCCATGTTTGTTCCGCTATTCATTCTGCCACCATTGATGGTCTACGGCATAAACGGCGTTACGGGATTTTGGGATGCTTTTTGGCAAATGTCCATTATTCTTTGGATTCAGGGCTTGTTCGACCGCTTCTTTATTGATTGGTATTGGGTTGGCAAAACAAAAGCGTGGGAAATCCTCGGTACCGAGGATTTGAAACCTTACATTCCAACCAAGGTTATGATAGGCAAGTGGCTTAGCACCATTATCCTAAATCCGCTCATCGCCTTAATCGTCGCAGGCGTGATGCAATTTATCATATAAACAAATTCCAATTTGTCGAGTAGTTAATAGAACAAAATCACACACCTTTTTGCTGTTCTTACCTACGTTTACATACCTTTTTACTGCTCTTTCACAAATTAAGCCACCCAATAAGGTGGCTTTTTTGTTTGAAGTGGGGTTAATATTTCTTAATGATCTTGCCATCAAAGAGCTTTTCGAATTCTTCGATAGTTCCTTCAACAAGCAAGGATTTTTGGCATAAAACTGCAGTGTCTATCTCTGGTATGGAGTAAAATTCTCCCATATCATCTATTGTGCTAATTTTATCTAGTTTGATGCTGGTAGCCTTTTTGCTTCTGCTGAAGCTAATGGTGTTGTTTGTCGAATCTATGCATATTTTATTCCAAGGCTTAGAACGAACATATTCAACTCTGTAGGATCGAAGAACCCGTGATGCTCCTATCGTAGAATTGGCACCTTGACTTTGAAGGGCTTTTGTGATATAATACGATAGGTAGATTGTTGAAAGGAACAGTTCGTTATGAAAAAGTTGATTTATGTATCAAAGGCCCAACCCTTTGATAGAAACAAACGAAAATACGATGCTTTTATCAAGTTTGTTGATCGAGTTGACAAAAACATTATGCCCGGGGGCAAGTGTTACACCTACGAAGAATTCTCTGAATATATAGTGAGTGCAAGACCGTTTGGCATCGTTTGTTCTTTTGATTCACAAGATGAATTTGAGTACGTAATAAACTTGATTTGTGACTTCGTTGGCTCGATGTATCTCTTCATTAAGCATAATATTGAGTTTGATCTTACGCCCATGGAAAAATGCACACAGCTTGAGGCGATTCAACTACATTGGAATGCAAAGCAAACCTCTCTTTGGGACGTAAAGAAAAATACTAAGCTTCGTAGCTTTGAAATAACGGATTATAATAAAATTTCTGATATGTCAGTTTTTCGGGGTAGCACGGTAGAAACACTTTGCTTTTTCGGTTGCAACGGAGCCAGCTCTTTTGTGTCTAAACTACACATAAAGGATTTTAGCTTTATTTTGGATATCCCGAATTTAAGAGAGCTGCATTTTGATATTGTTAAAGATGAGCCCAGCGAGTATTACCTGAATATACTTGCAAAATGCAAGGGACTGGAAACGCTATGCACAACAAGAAACTTCTTTACCTTCCAACAATTTGCATGGTTGAAAGCACACTTGCCAAACGTCAAAGAAGGGCTTGAATGTATTTTTTGCGGTGGCGATTTCAAGTCTGTTATTGGCAAGAAAACTCCTAAATATCTGCAGGATGATTCAAAAGCAGCTGAATTTCAAAAAAGATACGACGCACTGGTGAAAAAATACAAGGACTGCAACATTCCACCAAAGGATAACGAAAAATAACTTAAGCGAACTATCCAACTTGCATTGACCCGCCAAATCTATAATATGATTAATTTATTAACCTTTCATAGGAGTGACAGATTATGTTCGAAAAATTAAAAGCAAAGCTGCTGTTTGGTAAACTGTTATCTCGCCCAGACATAAGTAAGGCATATAAAATGGTTGGACCTGAGGACTCATGGTATAACACAATTAAAAAGGTTCACGAGTCGCTTGAAGAAATTCAAAAGCTCCCCCACGAGATCCTTGAGATCAAAAGTTCTGACGGAGTGTATTTGCGCGGTGTATACTACCCTGCTGAAAAAGAAAGCGACAAAACGGTTATCTGCATTCACGGATTTGGCAGCCATGCAGAACGCGAATGGGCATTCCCGGGACTTTTCTATCATTCTATTGGATTTAACGTACTGATCCCATATCAGCGAGCTCACGGACTCAGCGAGGGCGAAAAAATCACCTTTGGCGTACTTGAGGCGTTTGATATGAATAACTGGATAGGCGAGGTCAACCGAATAACTCCCGATGGAAAGATCCTCATTCATGGACTGAGCATGGGTGGCGGAATCGCGCTCGGACTTTCGGATGAAAAAGAGCTTACCTCAATCAAGGGTATTATTTCCGATGCTCCCACTACCAGCGTAGAATCCTTCTTTTATAACGTATCTCGCGAAGTTTTCGGTAAGAAGGGGGATTTGGTTGCAAAATGCGCTATTGATGACCTTAATAAATACACCGGCCTAGACGCGAAAAACTACGACTTTATAGAAAATGTTAAGGAAAGCGCTATCCCCATACTTCTTTCTGCCGGTAGCATGGAAAACCGAGAGGATACTTTCGCCGAGATCAAGAAAAATAATCCCTGCGATACCGAAATACTTATACTTGAAGGATGCAATCACGGCAACGGTATGTATAAACAAACCGAGATCTATCAGAGCAAGATCAGAGAATTTATTGATAAATATTTTTAAGATAGCAAAAAGGATGCCACCCACAAAGTGACATCCTTTTTTTGTGCAGACTTGCCCGCTCTTTTATTTATTATTTGTCAAGAGATTCATCGATGATCTCTGCGTCAACAGCGTTTACGGAAACGCTCTTCATACCGTTAAGGCAACCGCTCTTGGACTTGTAGCCCTCTTCACAGATCGCAATGCTCTCACCGTTTGAAGCAATAAGTCTATAGCGATAAAGACCTGCTTTATCAAAATAAACCTCAAACTTAGGGCATGTTTTTGCTACGGGATTTTTAAGAGTCTGATCCTCTATTCTGCCTTCTTCGATACATTTTACAGCGTTCTTGCCAACACTTGCCATGCCACCTTTGCAAGCAGACTTAGTAGTATAAACCTGTGATGCAACCGCGATTTTTTCCTTGTTTGCAGCCAAAAGGCTGAAGTTATATCCACCGCTTGGTGTTTTCTTAATAATAAATGTTCCCATTTCGTCCCTCCAAAAATAATTTATATTAACATTATAACAAAAAGAATTAAAAATGTAAATAGTATTTTCGAAAAATGTTGAAAAAAGAAACACACAGCGAAAGTGTCGCTGTGTGTTTTCAGGTAAGATTATTTATACTTACGCTTTCTAGCTGCCTCAGCCTTCTTTTTACGCTTAACGCTGGGCTTCTCATAGTGCTCTCTCTTACGGAGCTCGGTCAAAATGCCGGACTTTACGCACTGTCTCTTGAAACGACGAAGCGCGTTGTCAAGAGTTTCGTTTTCTTTTACTCTGATTTCTGCCATTTTCAATTCCCTCCCTTCGCTGTGCAAAGAGTTAATCACATATTTTTTCCTTAATTATTATAAACTATAAGTTTTATTTTGTCAATAGCTTTTCAAAAGAAATTTCAAATATTTTCAAAGTTTTTGAAAGTTCAAAAATCACCGAGAACAAAGCTTTGAAATTTTAGTTTTCTTTATTTGCTATTTGCTTTTCTGCGGCTTTAAGAGTATTCTCAAGCAGCATAGAGATTGTCATAGGTCCTACTCCGCCGGGTACGGGAGTGATATATGATGCAACCGATGAAACTGCATTGAAATCAACGTCACCGGCAAGCTTGCCGTTATCAAGGCGATTGATTCCAACGTCGATCACAACTGCTCCGGGTTTTACCATATCAGCAGTAATAAAACGAGGACGTCCAACTGCAGCAACCAAAATATCCGCTTCTTTCGTAATATCGGAGATGCAAGCGGTTTTTGAATGGCACACTGTAACTGTGCCGTTGCGCTCAAGAAGCAAATGAGCCATCGGTTTACCGACGATATTGCTTCTGCCGAGAATAACACATCTTTTTCCCGAGATCTCAATACCGTAAAAATCAAGAAGCTTGATTATTCCAGCCGGAGTGCATGGGAGAAAATCATAATCGGATAACATGATCTTTCCAACGTTTTCGGGATGAAATGCATCCACATCCTTTTCGGGTGATATTGCAGCCGTTACTTTTTTTTCGGAAATATGAGGTGGCAAGGGTAGCTGAACGAGTATACCATGCACCGAAGGTGTGGAATTAAGCTCTGTAATCTTCTCCAGAAGCTCGGCTTCAGAGGTGCTTTCAGGCAACTCGATCTGGAAGGAATTTAATCCAACTTCACCGCACGCCTTATGCTTATTTCTCACGTAAACCGCGGAGGCTGGATCGCTTCCAACAACTATTACCGCAAGACCGGGTGCAATACCGTAGTCACGTTTAAACTCATCTACTTTTCTTTTTACTACTTCTCTTGTTTTTGCCGAAACAAGTTTTCCATCTATCAAAACTGCCATGGTTTATTTTGCTGTTTTTTTCTTCTTGTTGTCTTTGGGTTCTTCTTTTGCCTCTTTGAAATAGAAAGGCTTCTGTGGCTTCTTGATAAGGAAGTATATATACAGGCCAAGACATACTGCGAATATAACTGCTGCAAGAACCTGTGAGGTTCTGAATTCAAGGCCAAAGATCTCTGTGTAAAGGCTATCCATACGAAGCCCCTCGATAAACATTCTACCAAGACCGTACCAACCAAAGGTCATGATGAAAAGCTCACCGTCATACTTCTTCTTCAAGAATCTTGCGTAGAGATATACGAGAAGCACGCCGAGAAGATTCCAAAGAGATTCGTAAAGGAAGGTTGGATGAACGTATACCATTTCGGTAGTTTCAAAAGTGTAATAAGAAACCACGTTCTGAATACCCATACGAAGGAAGCCTTCAGTTTCAGCACCAAACGCTTCACCGTTCATAAAGTTCCCCCATCTGCCTATTCCCTGCGCCAGAAGAACGCCGGGTGCTACACAATCTGCCAAGGCAAAGAAATCTATCTTCTTGGCTCTAGACGTTACAAACACTGTTATTGCGCCTGCGATAATACCACCGTAGATAGCAAGACCACCGTTTCTGATATTCAATACGTCAGCAAACGTATCAAATTTTTCAAGGCTTGTCAAAACGTAATAAAGTCTTGCTCCGATGATACCGATCGGAATAGTCCAAAGTGCAATGTCGGTTATATCATCAAAGGTGACACCTATCTTTTTTGCCTGTAAGGTTGCGTAAATTACCGCGCAGACCATTCCACAAGTAATAATTACCGCATACCATGCGATTGATACTCCAAATATTGAAAATGCTTCACTGTCTACACTGAAGTTGCCAATTCCAAGTCCCGGAAATGATATTTCGGATATCCTGAGCATACTGTTCCTCCTACAATTTATAGTTCTTAGCAATTACGTCCGCTATGGATATTTTACCAAGCTTCGCTGCCAGATCAAGGCTGATATAATCAAAAATATGATGATATTCGCAGGCAGTTTTATCTTGGTTAAGTGAGCAACACTCCTCGGAATCAAGACATCTGACAATGGCTATCGGACCGTCTATAAGTTCTATTACCATTTTCAGCGTGATCTTTTCCGGTGGAAGCTTTAAGCTATAGCCCCCCTTTGCTCCTTTGAATGATTCTGCTATTCCTCCGCCTACCAGCTTGTTTAGTATCTTAAGGGTGAAGCGAAGTGTCACGTTTGTTTCCTCCGCAAGGGTCTTTGCATCGGTGACCCCAACCCTTCTTGACATTGCCGTAATTATGCGGAGAGCATAATCGGATTCTGATGTAATTCTCATTTATTAGTTTGCCTTTCGTGGCTTATTTTTTCTCGTTATAACGAGCGAGTCTATCGTGAATACGCTTCGACTGATCAAGAAGATGGCTGATAGTTCTATCGTGGTTAAGTGTATCGACGATGTATGCAACATACTTACACATATTTACCTCTGTGTACCATTCACGCTGAAGAAGCTCAGGTGTTCTGTAAACAAGGTTTGTTGTGAATATCTGAGTAATGATGCCATCCTCGTGTGCCTTATCGAGTTTTTCAAGTCCGTTGCAGAAAAGACCGAAGGTTGCGAAAGTGAAGATCCTCTTTGCCCCCTTGCTCTTTAGCTGCTTTGCCACGTCAATAATGGATTCACCGGATGATATCATATCGTCAACGATAATAACGTCCATGCCCTCAACGTTACGTCCGAGATACTCATGTGCAACGATTGGATTCTTTCCATCTACGATTTTTGAATAGTCACGACGCTTATAGAACATACCGAGATCAATTCCCATAACGGAAGAATAATACATACATTTACCCATTCCGCCCTCGTCAGGTGAAATGATCATAAGGTTGTCCGGATCAATTTTAAGGTCGTCGTACTTGTTTAACATTGCTTTTACCATCTGGTAAGAGGTTCTAACGTCGTCAAAACCACTGAGTGGTATTGCGTTCTGAACTCTTGGGTCATGAGCGTCAAAGGTAAGTATATTGGTAACGCCCATTTTAACAAGCTCCTGAAGCGCCAAAGCACAGTCAAGCGATTCTCTGCCTGAACGCTTATGCTGTCTGCCTTCATAAAGCATAGGCATAATTACGCTGATTCTACGCGCCTTACCGCCTATAGCACCAATTACTCTCTTGAGATCCTGGAAATGATCGTCCGGGCTCATAGGAACGGTTTTGCCATACATATTGTATGTGACACCGTGATTAAACACGTCGCATATAATGTAAACATCATTGCCTCTCAAGGATTGATGCACCATACCCTTAGCTTCGCCGCTGCCGAATCTGGGACAGCTGCTGTTGACAATATAAGATCCCTCGCAATCTGCTGATCTCCATTCCTGCAAGTAAGCGTCAACCTGGTTAACAAACTCCTCGCAGCCCTTCATGCCTATCACACTAAGTTCACCGTATAAGCTTTCTTTCATTTTTCGATCTCCATTTGCTATATTAAACATTTTTCGCGCTGTTTTTACATAACAACTTATCTTATATTATAAACTATTTACTTTATAATGTCAATATACTCGCGCAAATTATAGAGTAAAATTTTATGGAAGAAATTGGAGGTATTTTTATGAATTTTGACGATTTTGGCACCCTACGCATACGAGCGACCTCTGCAAGTGGTGCAATACCAATATCGGGGGCAATAATACGCATCACCGGTGCGGAAGAAGGAAATACAGACGTAAAAAAATCATTGGTAACCGATAATGATGGAATAACGCCAAAAGCAAATCTGCCAACTCCAAGGCGCATCTATTCCCTTACTCCGGAGGAGGAAGAAGTCCCTTTTGCACTATATGATGTTGAGGCAGTTGCAGATGGATACTACACTAAAAAGATCTTCGGAGTGGCGATTTTTTCCGGTATAAATGCGATACTGCCAATCAATATGATACCTCTCTCGGACCGTCAATATGAAAATTATCCGAAGGGCAACGTTAATGCAAACCTTGACAGCGAGGTAAAATAATATGCCGTTTACACCTAGAATTCCAAAAAACATAACGATACATTTAGGCAGTCCGTCATCGGATGCTATGAACGTTACCGAAACCTTTCCCGATTATATAAAGAACGTGGCAAGCTCGGAAATTTATCCAACCTGGCCCGAGGAAGCGCTACGCGCCAATATTCTGGCGCAGATATCAGTAGCTCTCAACAGAGTTTTTACTCAATTCTATCGAAATTCAGGTTACGATTTTGATATAACAAACTCTCCGGCATATGATCAGACCTACGTCTATCAGCGAGATATTTATGAAAACATCTCGGAGATCGTTGACGAAATTTTCAATAGCTATATCAAGCGAGAGGGATTTATTGAGCCGCTTTTTGCTGTGTTTTGTGACGGGGTTGAAGTCAATTGCGACGGTCTTGAGCAATGGGGCAGCGTTGAGCTAGCGAACCAGGGGCTGAATTATCTTGAGATCTTGAAGCGTTACTACGGTGACGATATTACGATCGTTACCGATGTACCTGTTGATGATATTCCCTCCTCTGCTCCCCCCGTTCCTTTGGTTGAGGGCGATACCGGTCGCGATGTCGAACTGCTACAGCGACAGTTAAACAGAATTTCAGTCAACTTCCCCGGTATTCCGAAAATTTATCCTGCAGACGGCTTTTTTGATAGCTCCACGAGCGCAGCGGTGAGAAAATTTCAGGAAGTGTTTTCCCTTGACGTTGACGGAATAGTTGGCAAAGCAACCTGGAACAGAATTCAACTGGTATATAACAGCGTTAAAAATCTTTATTACCTGAATTCAGAGGGACTGACCTTTGATGATATTGACACAAAATACGAAAGCGATCTCTCAGTAGGTGACTCCGGCGAAGGGGTTCTTTCCATCCAATACTATTTGAGCTATATAGCTCTTTTCGTTCCCTCAGTTTCTGCCGCAGCCGTTGACGGATCATTTGGCGAAAACACAAAAAACAGCGTTATTTCATTTCAAAATACTTATTCCCTCGAACCTACCGGAGTTGTTGATAGATTGACGTGGGATAAAATCGAAAACGTATACTTAAGCTTTGTTAATAACGCTGACTTTACCTATAATAAGGGCGCACTTTATCCATTCCCGGGAAGAATATTAAGAGTTGGTTCAACGGGCGATGACGTTAGAATTCTACAAGAGCAGCTAAATTACGTTGCTGATTACTATCCATCGATTCCAAAGGTGGAAGTTGACGGCGTATTCGGCAGAAGAACAGCCGATCAGGTTGCTGCATTTAAGGAACTATTTAATCTGCCGGGCACGGAGGATAGAGTCAATGCGCCTACATGGAATGCTATTTCAAACATTTATGATGACCTATATACCGGCAATACGGTTAATGACGATCAATATCGGGGTTACCCCATAGAATGAGGTGAATATGTACCATATACGCGACAACAAAGCTGCTATACGTGTAACACAAAGGTATTTATCTAAAATATATCGAAATACCATCACTGTAAGCGAAAATGGAGTATTTGATGAAAAAACCATCGCAGCGCTTAACATGTTTCAAAAAGAGCATGAACTTGAGATAGTAAATTATGTTGATTTTGATACCTTTTCGAAGATATTTGAAGCTTACTTGGATGCAGAAAGAAATTTATCCGTAGAAAAAGTCACATCAAGCGTCGTTTTTCCTATCTCGAGAGGGACGCAGAGCAACTTTATGCTTCAAATAAATTCGATGCTTACAGACGTGCTGAAATTTTATTCGATATTTGATGCACCGGGTATCACAAACTACTATTCTGCAGAAACCGAGAACGCAGTTAAGTATATCAGCAAAATATTCGGCCTTCCCGAACAAACTGAAATAGATCAACTACTCTATTTAAGACTTTATGATGAATGGAATTCAATAAATACGACAAAGAATTAAAATTCTGACTATTTTCTCCGGTCTGGGGATATAATAATCTTCAAAGTATAATTTTAACAAAAGGGGAAAAATATGAGTAGTAGATTTACAGAACGGGCAGAGCTTGCACTAAACAAATCGGTAAGTATTGCGGAAGGTCTCGGTCACAACTATATAGGTACGGAACACGTTTTGATCGCGATTACCGAGGATGAGGGAGCTTGCGCAGCCGTGATTTTGCGAAAAAACGGAATAGGAAATCAAAAGATCACGGATATGGTGAAATCCCTTTGCGGAATTGGAAAGCGAACAAGGCTTACTTCGAAGGACACTACACCGCGCTGCAGAAAAATTCTGGAAAACTCATATAAAATATCCAAAAGATACTCTTCTGAAAAGATAGGTACGGAACATCTGCTAATGGCTATCATTGAGGAGGGGGATTCTGTAGCTATGAAGATTCTGCAAAGTATGGGTATTAGCGTTGCGGTTATTCGCGATGACGTTTTGAGCTTTCTTCGTTCCAGCGAAAGAATCGTTCAAAGCAAAAAGGCTGCTGATGAGAAGAATTTCCCGTATTTGAAAAAATACGCTATCAATTTAACCAAGAAAGCTCGCGAAAAGGGATTCGATCCGGTTATCGGGCGAGAGGTAGAAATCAATAAAATGATTCGCATATTATCAAGGCGAACAAAAAATAACCCCTGCCTTATCGGTGAAGCCGGAGTTGGCAAAACTGCAGTGGTAGAGGGACTAGCGCAGCAGATTGCCGACAAAACTGCTCCGTATTTTCTCTCGGACAAGTCGATTTATGCCGTTGATTTCACATCTATGGTTGCGGGAGCAAAATACAGAGGAGATTTCGAGGAGCGAATAAAGGGACTCATAGAAGAAGCAAGATCCAATGAAAATATAATACTTTTCGTTGATGAGATACACACCATAGTAGGTGCAGGGGCTGCCGAGGGGGCTATCGATGCAGCAAATATTATGAAACCCGAGCTTGCACGAGGGGATATACAGGTGATCGGTGCTACAACTCCTGAAGAATACAGAAAATATATCGAAAAGGATAGTGCGCTTGAGAGAAGATTTCAACCCGTTGTGATCGACGTGCCAACAAGAGATAAAACCATAGAGATACTCATGGGACTCAAGGAAAAATACGAGGATTTTCACCACGTCAACATCACGCCCGAAGCATTGATTGCTGCGACTGATCTTTCGATCCGATATATCAACGATAGATTTTTACCCGATAAAGCTATAGATCTTTTAGACGAGGCTTGCGCCATAGTAGGAATTAAAAACGCACACAATAAAAAGGAACATTTTCATTTTTCCCATGATAATAGCGAGCAGATTTATTACGACGCTGACTTGCTATACAATAATCTTTTGCCGGATATACAAGAAGAATCAGTTTATAACATGACGGAGGAAGACAGTCGACCGATAGTTTCGGCAGAAACGGTGCGAGAGCTACTTAATGATATTATTGGGAATTGTGCAGATGAAGATTCTTCACTTGAACACCTCCCCCGCTATTTATCCGATAAGATCATAGGACAAGATCGGGCAATAGCTTCATTGACAGATTGTATTCGTAGATGCTCATCCGGTCTTTGTGATCCCGAAAGACCCCTTGGTATATTTATGTTCATTGGGGAAAGCGGGGTTGGAAAAACCGAGCTTGCAAAGGCTTGTGCCACTGCCTTATTTCACGATCAAGATTCTCTTACGAGGATTGATATGTCGGAATACTCCGAGAGTTACTCTATTTCCAAGCTGATCGGATCTGCTCCAGGTTACGTCGGTTTCGATAACGGAGGTTCTGCATTTGAAAAAATACGTAAAAGAAACCATGGAGTTTTGCTTCTTGATGAGATAGAAAAGGCTCACCCTGACGTTATTTCCCTGTTTTTGCAAATATTTGATTACGGATTTATAAAAGATTCTGCAGGAAGACAGATCAATTTCCGGAACACTTATATCATAATGACCTCTAACGTTTGCGTCGAACACAATGGAGGCGGAATTGGATTTATGAGTGGAATTGATGATCCCATTGCAATTGAAAAGGGACTGAAAAAGCACTTCAGGGCTGAATTTGTAAATCGAATCGACGAGATCATTTCTTTTAATAAGCTAACCGAGACAGATCTTTTGAAAATTACAAGGCAAAAGCTCATCAAGGTCTTTAACAGAGCTTCAGATCGGGGGTTTGACGTCAAGATAAGTGACGAGGTTATAGAAAAAGTTGCAAATTTAGCAAAAAAAGCCGACCAAGGTGCAAGACCTGTTGATCGGCTTATTGCGAAATATATAGAATCACCTCTTGCAAGGTTTTTGGTAAATAATTCGGGGTGTGAGGATAAGAAATTATATTTTGAAATTTCAAATGATGATATTACTCTTTTAAGGCATTGCCATGAGATGATTTGATCGCTTATAATCATTTGTTGCAGCAACAATATAAAAGCAAATATAAAAGAAAAAACCGTCCTATCTGGACGGTTTTTATTCTGGGGTGAAATATGGGATTCGAACCCACGACCTCCAGGGCCACAACCTGGCGCTCTAACCAACTGAGCTAATCCCACCGTACGTGGCGTGCCTTGAGGGATTCGAACCCCCGACCTACTGCTTAGAAGGCAGTTGCTCTATCCGGGTGAGCTAAAGGCACATGCAGCGACGTTTAGTATTATAGCAGAAAAAAATCCTTTTGTCAATAGTTTTTTGACAAGTTTTTTAAGATTTTTTCCATTTTTCAAAAATAACAAATTTGCCGCCACATAAAATGAAATAAGGGCCATTAATTAAAACAGCCCTTATTTATCAAAACAACGCAGTCAGGTCAATTTCCCATACTCGGCACGCAAGCAAAGCGTTAACGTATGCGATAATAAGAACTGACAATACCATCATAATATCAATGAAAATCGAATCGATGCCACCGTTAGAGCTTCTTGCAAAGAGGACAAATACTCTTTTGTGATAATTCAGGTTTTCCTGCACTCTGCTAAAAAGCATCATTATTGCCATAATAACGTATACAACGATATTCAAGGGGCAAAGCATTATCGACATCACTTTTATGTAGCCGGTGAGCAAGGTCAATGCAAAAGTAGCTAAATATACTATCGTAAATATCTTATTCAAATAGTAGATCGCGCCCAAATTCGAAGCTCTATGAAGTTTTTCATACCATAAATAATCTTTGATATCATTCTTAAAATTCTTAATGGTGGGCGCCTTCATTTTTTTTGTATTTTTAAGCCAATATCCAACCGAAACCCTGAATAACGGATATAATATTAGCGCGAAAAGCAATAGAAACAATGATATGAAATAATAAAACATAACGTCATTGTTATACAGATGGGGATTTTTCAGCATTAATACGGAAAAAGCAACTATGGCTCCTCCACCTAGAAAACAGACGGCGGTTACTACATGGCCGAGGTACTGATGAATAAAAGCCGCAACTATATTAAATAAGCCCACACCGATCACAAAACATCCAACCATTGCAGGAAGGAAAAAGGCCTCACCCAAACTCTCGTCGGATAAAGATTCCAAAATGAACGCAAGGCATACCATTGGCAATAATAAAGCAATTATTCCGACGATGCACAGAATAACGTATCCAACTGGATGCTGCTTTTTGAAATCTTTATCGGATTGAGGTGAGAAAAACTCAAAAAAGTTTTTCGGTGCGTTTTTTGTAAAGGCGGGAGTGATCATGTCAAAGGCGCTGAAATACTCTTTGCCATATTTATTTCTGAAGTTTGATATTTCCCGTCTGAACGAATAAAAATTTCGTTTTCCAAGGAAAATATCAGGCATATTACAGATCACATCTAAAAAGTCACATATTTTTTCACGGCGGTTTTCTTTAATTAAGTCGGATAGCGTTTTTATGCAGTATAAAAGAAGTTTGCGTTCACGACGACGTCCCTTCTTCTCTAACTGTGTACGAAAGAAGACCAGCTGCGAGGCCAAACCGTACAATTTATCTTCATCCACATATTCTTCTGAATACATTTTGCGAAGTTTTGTTAGGCACGCTTTCATCTCAAAATAGAAATTATTATTCATTTTGACATCCCCTCGTTTGAAGTATCAATTACAAAAAATCGAGCCGACGGAACTTATCTCTGTCGGCCCGATGGTATCTCGAAATTATTCCGGATCTTTTACAGATTCTACAAGAGAGGTTGCAAGACCTGCCATTCCCTGAATGTTTGAGGGAACGATAATCTTTGTAGATCTACCATTTGCAAGTTTTTCAAGGGCTTCAAGGCTCTTTATGGAAATAACGCCCTGTCCGGGATTTGCATTGTTGATCATTTCAATACCTTTTGCGGTAGCTTCCTGAATCTGAAGAATAGCCTCAGCTTCACCTTCTGCTTCCTTGATCTTGGAAATTCTGGAAGCCTCTGCGCGAAGAATTGCTGATTCCTTCTCTGCCTCTGCAGCAAGGATCATTTCCTGCTTTTTACCTTCAGCTACAAGGATTGTAGAATTCTTTTCACCCTCTGCACGAAGAATGGACTCACGGCGCTCACGCTCTGCCTTCATCTGCTTTTCCATCGCGTCCTGAATCTCTCTTGGAGGCATGATGTTCTTAAGCTCTACGCGGTTAACCTTGATACCCCATTGGTCGGTTGCTTCATCAAGGATCGCTCTCATCTTGGTGTTGATAATGTCGCGTGAAGTAAGTGTCTGGTCAAGATCAAGCTCACCAATGATATTACGGAGTGTTGTTGCTGTAAGGTTCTCGATTGCGAGAAGTGGGTTTGTTACACCGTAAGTGTAAAGCTTACAGTCTGTGATCTGATAGAACACAACGGTATCGATCTGCATTCTAACGTTATCTTTGGTAATAACGGGCTGTGGTGGGAAATCTACAACCTGCTCCATGAGGCATATATCCTTTACAACACGATCGAAAAACGGAATCTTCCAGTTAAGACCTGCAGAAAACGTTGTATGATATTTACCGATTCTCTCAATAACCTTTGCATTTGACTGGGAAACAAGGATTATACTTTGCGTTAACAAAAAAATTGCGATGGCTGCTAAAACTAGGAAAACTATGCCCACGGCTTCGCCGGCAAGTAAGAAGTTATACATATTAATCTCCTTTCATATATGTACTATTATTATTTTTTGATGCAAATGAGCTTTACGCCCTCGATGGCAACAACCGTAAGAATCTCGCCTACCTCGAAGGTATCGTCCTCATGTGCGCCTCTGGCAGACCATATCTGCCCTTTAACCTTTGCCTGGCCGCATCCTGCAAAATTATCAATTCGCTCGGTTACTACACATTTTTCACCAACAATTGCATCAATGTTAGTTTTGTGGCCAGAATTATTCAATTTTTTCATTGCTAAATCTCTCAAGAATATCATTCCAACTACTGTTAGTACTACGAATGCAATTACCTGCCATACGGGGCCTGCCTTAACCAGGTTCAATAAAGCTGCAACGATGGCTGCGGGAGCAAACCAGATAGATACAAACTGTTCTGTTATTGCTTCTATAATCAATGACAAAACCAAAACAGCCAGCCATATCCAGATCCATACGTCCATAAATTCACCTCCTATTTTAGTTATTTTAATTATAACATATTATTAAATAATTGTCAATATTAATATTTTAATTAGTTTTTTAAATAATTTTTAAGTATTTTTAATCATTTTATGTACAAAAAATGACTATTTTTGTCAAAAACGCAGTTATTTTTCAAAAAAGACTTGACAAATTGACAAATATATTGTATTATAAAGCATATGTTGTCATTTCAACATCTGAAAAAACTAAAAGGAGGGTAGTTATGTTTGAAAATTTGAAGGCGTTCTTGGTAGAAGAATTGCGTGTAAATCCTGACGACGTTACTATGGAAGCAGAGCTTGCAGGCGATCTTGGTATCAATTCTCTCGAACTTGCAGACCTTGTATATCTTTGCGAAGAAAAGTTCAATGTTGTAATTGATGATGAGGATCTCCACCAGTTCAATACAGTTGGCGATGTTGTTCGCTACTTGGAAACTGAAGCTAAGTAATAAAAATATATAGGGTTGCTATTCTTGATAGCAACCCTAATTTATACTCAAAATATTTACTCATCAGAGCTTTACAAAAATAAAGGCCTCCGTATCGCTTACAGATGGAATATTTTCTAGGTAGGCAGGATATTTATTTATAAGGAACTCTGCTTCGGCATTTGAATTATCAAAGGACTTGGGAGTTGCTATAAACTGTATCTGCCCTGCACTTTTCATGCGCTTCAACACACGTGTTATGGTATTGAAGGTTTTTTGGAAGTCCTCATCTTCCCTCTTTATATCAAAGCGTAAAAGCTCTTTTTTATCAGCTCTGGCTGAGGCAATGGCAAATTTTATCTCGGTATCAACGTCTATCGGACGATTTGCCATAATTTCTACTACTTCAAATATCATTTTACTTACCTCGTTTTTTCGTCTGTACTATTTTATCACAAAATGACGAAAAAGTAAATAGAAAATATAAATTTTTCAAAAAGGAATTGGTATGACTGAATTACTGTCAAAACTTTTTATCAAAAATTACGATAATCCCGATTTGCCGGATGTCAGAAAAAACTACGGTACACTTTCAAGCATCGTTGGCATATGCGTAAATCTACTTCTTGCAGTGTTAAAGCTGATCGTAGGTATTATTTCATCTTCCACAGCTATAATAGCCGACGGACTTAACAATCTATCTGACGGCGGTGCTTCTATCGTCACGTTCTTCAGCTTCAAGATTTCATCAAAACCAGCTGATAAAGGACATCCTTACGGTCATGCGAGAATGGAATATATTTCTTCTATGATCGTTTCATTCCTCATTCTTATCGTAGGCGTTGAGATGATAGTCGAATCCATAAAGAATATTTTTGTTGGTAACGATGCCTCACTTGGCTTTTCACCTGCTACCATAATCGTTCTTGGCGTTACGATACTCGTTAAGCTGTGGCTTGGTATTTTCTATCGCAAAATTGGCAAAAAAATAAAATCAAACGTTATTAAGGCTTCTTCACTTGATTCTCTATTCGACTCTATATCTACTACCGCCGTGCTTGTATCTGCAATAATCATACATTATAACCCCGACCTCTACGTGATAGATTCGATTGTCGGTATCGGAGTTTCCGTTATGATACTTGTTGCAGGAGGTAAGATACTTATTGAAACCAAGGACGCGCTGCTTGGAGAGGGACCTGTTGACGAGATGGTAGAAAGCATTAATTCTATCATTGCAGAATATCCCGACGTTGAGGGAACCCATGATCTTTTAGTTCATAACTACGGGCCTAATAATTTTATTGCATCTTTCCACGCGGAGGTTGACGGTAAAAAGGATATTTATTTACTTCATGACATGATCGATAATCTGGAGAGGGATATAAAGATAAGACTCGGAATTACATGCACCATCCATATGGATCCCATTGTTACAGATGACGAAACCGTCGTTTCTCACAAACTATTTTTGAAAGAAACCATGTCTGAATGCGGTATCGAGCTTTCAATTCACGATTTTCGAGTTGTAGTGGGTGATAGCCATACTAATTTGATCTTCGACCTGGTAATACCTTATGAGTATCCTGTTTCAGAAAATGACGTTTGCTCAAAAATTGCAAAAGCAGTCGAAGCAAAGCGCCCCAACTGCTATTGTGTAATCACTGTGGATAGATGTTAATTCTGCCCTCATTTATCAATGCGATTTAGATTTTTTCCTTGAATAAAGGCTGATATATTATCACATATAATCTCAAGACAACGTACTCTGGATTCGTATGCGCCCCATGCTGCATGAGGGGTTAGGAGTACGTTGTTTTCATTTCTTATAGAATAGAAGGGATGATCTCTGCCAAATGGCTCCGCACTATAAACGTCAGAGCCGAAAGCAGCTATTTCGCCTGAAAGAATAGCATTTTTGATATCATCCTCATTTACAACTGCACCTCTCGCCTCGTTTACTATGATGACATCCTTTTTCATGAGAGATATTCTTTCCTTATTTATAAGGTTTCGCGTGCCATCGTTCAAGGGGCAATGCAGGGTTATTATATCACTCCTCTTGCAGAGCTCATCAATATCAACACATTCGTATTCGTCCGTTGTGGTGCGCTTGTTGACAATAACCTTGGCACCCATTGCTTCTGCCACACGAGCGACCGCTTTTCCTATATTTCCATAGCCAACTATCCCCCACACTTTTCCGGAAAGCTCGTGAAAAACAGGTGTCAGCTTGTTAGGTACGCCTGAAGCTGTGTATTCACCGCACTTGACAAATTCATTATATTCCTTCAATTTAGAATACAATGCCAAAACGTTTGCCATCGTAAATAACACCACACTATTTGTAGAGTAACCCGGCACGTTTGCTACGGCTATTCCCTGCTCCCGCGCTGCCTCTATATCAATATTATCAAAACCCGTGGCAAAGACACATATCAGCTTCAGTTGCTTTGCGCACAACATGATTTCTTTTGTGATTTTTACCTTATTCAAAATCAAAACGTCTGAATCAGTTATTCTATCGATGACCTCATCAGGCGCCGTGGTGGAATAGATAGATACCTCTCCGAACTTATCAAGAATATCCAGTGGAAGATCGAGCCCCATTGCTGATTTATCAAGTACTGTAATTTTCATAGTACCTCCATGCTTTATGTTGTAATCTTTGTATATTATAACTCATCTTCACTTTTTTGTCAATAATCCCCTGTTTTTTTCCTACAATTCTACATAATAATATTACTAAAAAATATTTTTAAATGTTTTTAAAAAAGTATTGACATTTGTCTAAAAATGTGTTACAATAGCAGTACCTCTGTCGGAGGGCTTTTTTTTGTGCGCAATTGGGACGTGCCACACCCCTTCGCCATTGAGGGAGGTATTCAAACGGGATTGACCCGAATTCTATCAGGAGGTGCCGATATGAGAGTCAGAATTACACTCGCTTGTACAGAATGTAAGCAAAGAAATTATGACACAAAGAAAAACAAAAAGAATGATCCGGACAGACTTGAAATGAAAAAGTACTGCCGTTTCTGCCGCAAACACACTTTGCACAAAGAAACTAAATAATTCGAGAGGTTAAAGAGATGGCAGACGAAAAGAAAAACGTTCCCGCTGAAAAGGCGGACAAGAAAGTTAAGAAGTCTGACGCAAAGAAAGAAAACTTCTTCGTTCGTATCTGGAAGAAGATCGTTAAGCTTTGCAAGGACACAGTTGGCGAACTCAAAAAGGTTGTCTGGACTCCTAAGACTGAAGTGTTCAAGAGCTTCAAGCTCATTATTGCTACAGTTCTTGGTGTTAGCCTTCTTATCGCTATCATAGATCTCACTTCATCCGAGATCATCAATCTTATTGCCGGTCTTGTTTAAGAGGTTGTAGTATGAGTAATATCAATGAAATGAATCTTGGTCCCAGATGGTATGTTGCTCACACTTACACGGGCTATGAAAATAAGGTTAAGGACAGTATTGAGAAGATCGTTGAAAACCGCGGCCTCGGCCACCTTATCTACGACGTTAAGATCCCTGTTGAGATCACAACAGAAGTAAACGACAAGGGTGAGGAAAAGGTTATCGAAACAAAACTTCTCCCAAGCTACGTCCTCATTAAAATGACCATGACTGACGAAAGCTGGCATGTTGTTAGAAACATTACAGGCGTTACGGGCTTTGTAGGACCCGGGTCAGAGCCTACTCCACTCACCGATGCAGAAGTAGATATGTTTAACGTGGAGCCTCGTACTGAGGAATTCAAGTTTGAAATCGGTGACAAAGTTGAAGTTGTTACAGGTGTCTTCGCAGGATATCATGGAACTCTTCAGGAAATCAGTGAAGATAAAAAGCAGTTACTTATACTTGCTTCCACTGAAAGACGTGACATTCCGATTATGGTTAACACTTCGGACGTTCGCGTAATTACAGAATAATTTAGATTATTCGCTTTCGCTTCGCCATGAAGCATTCGTGGGAGGGAGAAAAATATTTTTGAATTCTCCCGTTTAGATACCACATTTGGAGGTGTAAACATTATGGCAAAGAAAATTTCCGGTTACATTAAATTACAGCTTCCTGCCGGCAAGGCTACTCCCCAGCCTCCCGTAGGTCCTGCACTTGGTCAGTATGGCGTTTCCATTCCTAACTTCACAAAGGAA
Organism: Eubacteriales bacterium; assembly: GCA_045589435.1. Lineage (GTDB taxonomy): Bacteria > Bacillota > Clostridia > Oscillospirales > CAG-272 > UBA1740. The sequence goes on from JAZNPB010000053.1 coordinate 163,553, forward strand.
TTCAACGAGAGAACAAAGAACGACATCGGTCTTATCATCCCCGTTGTAATCACAGTATACGCTGACCGTTCATTCACATTCATTACAAAGACTCCTCCCGCAGCTGTTCTTATCAAGAAGGCTTGCGGTATCGAGACCGCTTCTGCTGTTCCTAACAAGACTAAGGTAGCTCAGCTTACCAAGGAACAGGTTCGCAAGATTGCAGAAACAAAGATGCCTGACCTCAACGCTGCTTCTATCGAGGCTGCTATGAGCATGGTAGCAGGTACTGCTCGTAGCATGGGCGTTACCGTAGAAGAGTGATAGGAGGACTGAATAATGGCTAAATTTGGAAAGAAATATAGAGCAAGTGCTGAGCTTGTTGATAAGAGCAAGCTTTATGAATCTGCTGAAGCAGTTGCACTCGTGTGCCAGACTGCTAAGGCAAAGTTTGATGAGACTGTGGAGCTCCACATCCGTCTCGGTGTTGACTCCCCTCACGCAGACCAGCAGGTTAGAGGCGCCATCGTCCTCCCCAACGGTACAGGTAAGACTGTAAGAACTCTTGTTTTCGCACGTGGCGACAAGGCTGATGCTGCTCTTGCAGCTGGCGCTGATTACGTAGGTGCTGAAGATATGGTTCAGAAGATCCAGACAGAAAACTGGTTCGATTTCGACGTAGTAATCGCTTCTCCCGACATGATGGGTGTTATCGGTCGTCTTGGTAAGGTGCTCGGTCCTAAGGGCCTTATGCCTAACCCCAAGGCTGGTACAGTTACTCCTGACGTTGCTCGTGCAGTTCAGGAAGCTAAAGCCGGTAAGATCGAATACCGTCTTGACAAGACCAACATTATCCACTGCCCTATCGGTAAGGTATCCTTTGGTCCTGACAAGCTTATGGAGAACTTCAATGCACTCGTTGGCGCAGTTATCAAGGCTAAGCCTGCTGCTGCTAAGGGTCAGTACATCAAGAGCTGTG
>JAZNPB010000054.1:0-16022 GCA_045589435.1 Eubacteriales bacterium
ATCCCATCTCTTTAAGAGAGTAAGGTCACTTGTAGACTACGAGTTTGATAGGTCGTAGATGTACGCACAGTAATGTGTTTAGTTGAACGATACTAATTGACCGAGGGCTTGAACTGTTGTTTTGCAAGCAAAACTCTAAAGTTCAGGTTCGCTAATGAATTCCTTGAGCTTCGTTTCTTAACTTCTAATTCGGTTTTCTATGAGCATTTAAGCACCGTGGCTCCTAGGCGGTGAAGATGAAGTGGTTTTCTCCTATACCCACAAGTCTTATGCATCCTATACATCGGGTCCTGCAAAAAACTGCAGGCCATTTTCTTTTTTTAAAACAATATAGGAATGAAATGAGTGAACACAAATTAAGTTTAGACGTGGCAAAAAAGTTTTACTAAAAAATAAATATAGCATATCTTTTTGACAATAAAAGTTTACGGCAGAGGCCATTTTTAGCCTCTGCCGTTTTTATGTATTATTTGGTTTGTAATTATTCTGCAGCAATTTATTCAACTACGGGAGCATATGTAGACCATGTGCCGTTGCCATTATCCCAAGTGCTAACTTCCACAGTGTAGCAGTTAGTTCCATCTGTTGGGAGAGCAATATCAGCTGTCTGATTCCACTTGTTGGTCCAATCATTTGCAGCAACATTTGGATTCATGCGGCAGAAAATGATATTAACGTAACCTGCAGGAATTTCAGCGGAGTAGAGGTTTTCTTCGCCCTCTACAGCAACCATATCAACCCATGTAGATTTGCCGTTAGCGTCCCACATATAAACTGCGAAACGAGCACCATCTATGTTCCAGTTATCATTAGGAACGAGATAAACTGTTGTAGCTGCTGTGGGAACTTCAGGGTCTACGGGTGTTTCACCACCTTCATTGCCTTCGCCACCCTCAGTTGCCTTGATGAGTTCAATCACAAGTGCGCCGGAAGTGTTAACGGTGATCTTGTACTCGCCGCCTACAACAACCTCGATATTCTGGTTTTCAGCAGCTTCCTTGAAGTTAACTGTATCATTAATATTTGTGATATTGTACTGGAGAGACCAGTCAGAGTTAGCAACCTTGAAGATGTCGCCTACTGCGAGAGTAAGAGTGAGAGAAGCGTTACCGTCTGCATCATATGCAAGGAGGTAATCAGCGTTATCGCTCCAGTTGTTCATAGTACCCTTAACGTACCACTGTGTGCTGGAAACGGAAGGATCGGAGAGTGAAGCCTCTGCCTCCTCAAGAGTTTCATAACCTGTTCCGCCTACCCAGAAGTTAAGACCGTTGTGAGCAAGGTCAGCGGTCTGGCTACCTGCATTGTTATTGAAGATAACGTAAAGACCTGTGGGAGAAACAGTAACAGTGAGGGAGTACCAGCCATCCTTACCTTCAACAGCTGTCATAGCAACGCCTGGCCATTCTGCGCCAACTGTTGTGTGATTAGCGAATGTGTAAAGATAAACGGAGGTCCATTCTGTGGTGTAGTAGTAGATTGTGATATCGGTGGGCTCAACGGGATCAACAGGGTCAACGGGAGTGTCTTCCTGTCCTTCACCAACGATCTTGAAGCCACCCTCAGCAGTAACGGTAATTGTGTAAGTACCGGTTGTAACAACCTCAATATTGCCGTCAGTAGCAGCAGCCTTGAAGTTTGCATTGCCGGAGAGGTGAGAAGCGTTGAACTGAACGCCCTCTGTCCAAGCTGCATCAGCAACCTTGAATGTGTCACCTGCATTAAGAGTAAGAGTGATAGAAGCGTTGCCGTCCTCGTCGTATGTAAGGAGGTAATCTGCTTCAGCGCCCCAACCGTTCATGGAACCGCGAACGTACCAGGAGGTAGTACCTGTTACAGATCCACCACCTGCGCCACCTTCAACGATTTCACCGGGAACAACTATTTCACAAGTGAAGCTGTTGGAAGCAACGTCGTAAACGATGTTATAAACACCTTCTTTAAGGAAGAGGTTGCCGTCACCGTTGTAGCCGATCCACTTATCGTTTGCAGCGTCGTAAAGCTTGATAGCTGCGCAGAGAGAACCGTCAGCTGTTTCGTTGATTGTCCATTCTCTGTACATATCGATAGTGATTTCAATTGTGCCTTCCCATGTGCCGTTTTCGTTATCAAAGAGTCTGTAGTCGCTAACCTCGTCATAAGTGGTAGACCATTCATTGAATGTACCGATGAAGTAAATGTCGCAAGCTGCTACAGGAGCATCAGATGGGTCGAGCTTTTCAACGAGTTCCCATGTAAGAACGTTCTTTGTAGGATCTGTTGCATCTGTGGTGTAGGTGAACTTGTAAACACCGTCCTGACCCTCAGCGAGAGTAACATCCCACTGCTTAGGATCTTCGTGATACTCGTTCTTGGGAGCGAAGAATACTTCAATTCCAAACTCGTCCTTAACAACAGCGCGATCACCTTCAACAACAACGCCTTCCATGTAACCGATACCTGCCTGACCATCCCAAAGACCATCGTGGCAGATCTGGAATCTGTCGCCTGCGAACATCTTGATTGTGATGGAGAATACGTTAGCACCGGGAACGTTCTGATTTGCAAGTACGAAATCGAACATAGAGTTTGCATGATCCCAAACGGAAGTAGCAAGGTCGCCCTTACCGTCACCTATAAGGTAGTATTCAGTGTTATCAGCAACGAAATCAACGGAAACAAAAGCACCGTAGATTGCAGTGTCTGCATTGATGGGATCATTGAAGTTGAACATTGTTGTGAGAGCTGCATCTTTGTACCAAGCATAGAATCTGAAGCCTTCGCTAGCTTCGGGAGTCCAGCTCTTAACAACGGAGCCCTTGTCAACCTCTTCTGTTTTCAGCACAGTCTCACCGTTATACCAGGTAACTGTAGCTGTGGTCTTTTCCGGATTTTTGCCGGGATCTTCGCCGGGTTCTTTACCAAGAAGATTGTTAATGAAATCGCAGCTTGCAAAAGCTGTGATCATAACGGCAAGAACGAGAAGCAAAGAAAGAATTTTGAGTGTCTTTTTCATTTGAATTCTCCTGTTAAAAATATTAAAATAAGGTAAAAGTAAATAAAAGTTTACAATTTCCCTGTATTTTCTAAATAAAAGTGAAGTGTTTTGGAGTAGGGCAAGCGAAAATAGATATATATTTTTTCTGCATTTCCATAGGAGTGACTGAAAGGTACATTATGCTTTTAAGCTTTCCTGTATCTTTGAGTGCGAAAAGCAAGGTTATATTCAAGTTTTGAAGTTGTTTCATATCATACACTGAATAAAGTCTACCATATATTATATAACTTTACAGTATTTTTGTCAATATGATTTCGGCAAAACCGACATATTGCACAAATAAGTTTGTTGAAGTTGACAAACCCGATTTGTTAATTACTAAACATTAATAAAATTAAGTATATTATTTATAAATATAGGTGAAACCATTTCTTGAGCGCTATTTCGATATACTTTATGTGGTATGCGGTATTGTTTTGTGCGATTTTATAAACACGTTTTCCAGGATCGCTGCATCAGCTTAAATTCAAGTAGTTTTTGCGCCTACTCCGAGAGGAATACCTAAAATAATAAAGACAAAATTATTAGTTAAAAAAATTACCCCGAGGCGACTGCCCGAGGTAAACAAAATTTATAAAAGAAAGTCAGCATCGCCGATATAAAGAGGGAAGTTATATCAGAGAAAAGGGAGGAGAAAGTATCGAAGTAAAGTGAAAGATTTCAAGCATTACAAAAGGAGTAAAATATCGGCAATGCTGATTTTTGGTGAGATGAAAAAATGCCGCGGCAACATGGAGCTTAGGAGAGTAGCACCGTGCCGCCACGGCACAAGGGATATGAGTGGAGAAGGAGAGAGTCTCCAACCCATATCATACGGTAGGATGAGGTTAGGAGAAGCCCCTGTTCCGTACCGTTAGGCGTTTTAAACCAAAAATAAGAAAGAAAGGAGAAGAAGTAAGTCAAACCTTGCGGTTCGTCTTCTTCGGTTATATTGTAACATACAAATATGAACGTGGTTTGACTAAATTCTTAAACTATCTTAAATGAATTCTTAAACTTTATTAACTCTGAAAAAAACAGGAAAAAACGCAATTAAATAAACTTGAAAGGCAAAAAACAAACTCTACAGCTAAAAGACTAACATCAAATTATCAGACCTTTTTCCGACATAAATGTAAATGATAATTGTCATTTATGTGTATTTTTCGCCATTTTCTGACGCGCATTGTCAAATAATTAAAATAAAAATGTGTAATTAAACTTGTGTTGCGTTGCAACAGTAATATGTTGAACAACAAAAAAATTTAGTTATAACCTTTCTCTGACCTAATAATACCTAAAAAAGTTTTCAAAAAGAAAAAAATATATTGAAAAAACAAAATCACTATGATATAATAAAAAGGTAAAATGAAAGGAGAATTGAAATGAACAATTCCTTTATCTTTGCCATTAATGCTGTATCTCCGATTTTGATGACGGCAGTTGTCGGCTACGTTCTTAAAAAAATAGGACTTATGAGTCTTGATCTTGCGAAGTCAATAAACAAGCTTGTCTTTCGCATTTTCCTCCCCGTAATGCTTTTCAATAATATCTATAAAATTTCAGACCTTGGCAGCTTTCGTCCGGGTTACATAATTTATTGCCTTATTGCAATAGCTGTGATATTTGGCCTTTGCCTCGCCTTCGTTATCTTCTTTTCTAAGGATCAGAAAAAACGTGCCGCACTTCTCCAGGGATCTTTTCGTGCAAATTATGCTCTCATTGGAATCCCCCTTGCGGAGGCACTCTTTGGCGCGGAGGGTGTAGCTGTTGCATCTATCCTTTCCGCATTTACTATTCCCACCTTTAATATCTTCGCTGTTATCAGCCTCTCAATTTTCAGGGAGGGTAGCGAGAAACCCAGCGTGAAGAAAATCCTTCTTGGAATTATCAAAAATCCCCTGATACAAGGTGTAGCCGCAGGAGCTGTTGCACTGTTGATCAGAGCTATTTTTGTGAGCCTTGGTTGGCAATTCAGGCTTGTGGACGTAGAGCCTGTCTACAAAGTAATTACTTGGCTGACAAATCTTGCAACGCCTCTTTCCCTCCTTGCTCTCGGTGCGCAGTTCGAATTTTCCGTAGTTTCAGAACTAAAGCGGGAGATCATCAGCGGTGTGCTTATCCGCAATTTATTTATTCCTACCCTTGGCCTTGGCATAGCGTATATCTTCTTTAGAAATAGCTTTGGCGGTGCAGAGTTTGCCTCCCTTGTAGCAGTTTTTGCAACACCAATAGCCGTGTCCAGTGTTCCCATGGCGCAGGAGATGGATGCTGATGCAACCTTGGCAGGTCAGTTGGTTGTCTGGACCACCTTGTTCTCAACCTTCTCTGTTTTTCTCTCATCCTTTATCCTCCATTCTCTTGGAGTCTTCTGGTAAACCGAAACAGCTTTAATTAACATTTAAAATCGAATATAAAAAGCAGATGCTTTCCGTTTTTGGATTTGCACCTGCTTTTTTTATAAATTCAACACTTTCTTGAAAAACTCGCACAGTCCCGCTTCCGTACCGCTGACCAGCTTCATTTCTTCCATATCGTAGTAGTATCTGCCACTTTCGGGATCCTTTGATAAGCAATCAAGAGGAAAACCCGGAACTCTCTTTTTATGTGGAGTATCGGAGAGAATGAAAGGTTCCGTTGCAATGGAGAGATCCATACTTGAGAATGTATGCTCCTCGTCTAAGATTAAGAAAATAGCGTTTCTGTAACGTCCCAGGAGATTTCCGCCGTTTTTTCGTGAAAGCTCAGCATAATAATCCGTCATTTCCTCATCAGAAAGCTCGCGCCCACCAATTCTGCGAACATGAACCCCCGGTTGCTCATCATCAGCAATCCCCTCAAAGTAAAGTCCGCTGTCGCAGGAGAAAACGGGAATATGAAAAGCTGAAAAGTACGCTCTCGCCTTCAGCTCTGCATTTTCAAGAGGAGAGTTGCCGCTTTCATCAACCACGGGCAAGTCGCACCCAAGATCCCGAAGTCCTATTATTTCGATACCGAGCGGCAAAACCGCCCTCCTCATCAGCTCTAGCTTTGCCTGATTTGTCGTTCCGTAAAGTATTTTCATGACGCTATTTTAGCACCTCTACCCATTTTTCGTCCTCCTTGTAGAACCAATACTCGCTTATGTTTTCATTCATAAAAACTTCTAGCATTTTGTCCATTCCCTCTGCGAGACGTAGATCTTTTAGCTTGTTTATATCAGCAAAGAATACTTCTCCCTCTGAAGAAGCCCTTAACTCGCCTGAAAATTTGTTAGTCTTGTATAGAAGCACCATGTATCGTGAGCCGTCGTCGTTGGTCCAATCCTTTATACCGCAAAGTCTGGGATTTAAAATTTCCAGTCCGGTTTCCTCGAAAACTTCTCGAATAACAGCATCCGTAAAAGATTCACCCATCTCCACGTGGCCGCCCGGGAAGGTAATACCGCCCCACTCCGGATCGCGTTTATCCTGAACGACTACTCGCTCATCATCATAGATCATACACATATTTGTTATTGTAACTATCTCACGCCTTTTCATAAATCAGCAGATCCAGCTCCTTCTGCAGTTGTATTTTCATAGCTTCTAGTTCCGCGGCATTTGGCTTATTATAATCGGAATACATCTTTTCCATAGGATACCACCAAACGGGTCCCTTACCGTTGTTTCCATACGTTTCCAGATCACCACTGATTCTTGGAAATAGGTGCCAGTGAAGATGGGTATCACCGTTTCCTAAAAGCTCATAATTCATTTTTTCAGCGCCAAAAGCTTTAGCTGCCGCTTCTGCAACGATAGACATTTCCTCTAAATATCTGATTTTCGTGCTTGGGTCGAGCTGAAACAGCTCCGTAAGATGCTCTTTACACAAGAAAAGGGTATACCCCTTGAAATGCTGATGATCACCTATAACTACGTAGCCGGTTTTCATCTCCTTAACAAAGTATGGATTAGTTCCGTTTTTGATCATTTTAATTCTGTCGCAAATTAAGCACATAAGCAAAACTCCTTAAAAACTAATTATAGCATTTGATAAAAAGCGGCTTAAAATTTACTTTCCACCTCTGCCACAATTTTCAGTACAGATCTATCGATCTTATCTTTGCCGTAAAGCTCCATGATGTAATCCGTATATCTATCCGTTCCAAGATTGTAATTTAGCGACCATAAGAGCCAGAAAATATCTATATGTCGATCTCCAACTCCTGCAGCGCCAACGTCGATAAAAGAAGCAAATTTCCCATTATTCAAAATTACGTTAGGCAAGCAAAAATCCCCGTGAATAAAGGTGTCGCATATCAAAAGCTCGCGTTCCTTTAATCCTGCATAAGCATTCATAGAAGGAGATGGCGGCACGCTTTCGATAGATTGTGAGTGAAGATATTTCATTCCATTGCAAAGAGACTCGCATAACACCTCGGGTTTATCAAGATAATGCAAAGCATCCTCTCCATTGGCACTTTTCGTAATCATATAATCCTTGTCGGACGAAATGTAAGAAACTAATTCTGGTCCCATGTTTTTCTCTGCAAAAAATCGTACCATTTCAGCTTCCTTTTTCAGCTTATCTCTCTTTGATGTTTTGATGTAATATCCAAGGTCACTGTATAGCACCCTCATTTCCGCGCTGCAACTGCTGTCGTAGACCCTTGCGTTTTTGAGTATGTAGCGCACTTCGGCAGGGAAGTCCTCTAAATCAATTTTGATTTCTTTTTTCTGCATAACCACCTCTGAAATTGCATCAAAAGCCTAATGTTTCTCTAAAGATATTTTTCAATAAGTCACAGGGGAGATCTTGCCCGATATAAATTTGCAGCATCCCCTTTGGCGTGATTTTATATCCCTCGAGATCCCCTTTGTGATCAAGTATTGCCACCGCTTCAATATTTATATGATCCTTAAAGGGAATGAGCCTTATAAAGGAGCCGTTTGCATAAAAGCTTGGCAATCTTGCCCAGAGTTCCTCGCGAACCTCGCATGGGGCGCTTTCAAATATGAGCTGTCGCAAATGTACGAACATATCTTGTATTTGCGTAGAATATTTTCAATACAAATCCGTATTTCTTCGTTCATTTTTCGTTATCCTGTTTTTGTCTTTTTCCCTATTTTTTGAACTCATAAAGCTTATATAATTTTTTTGCCATTTTACCTGCATAAAGCTTTGAGAAGATCTTTCTCTCCATTCCCGAGAGCTGATTCACGTAGCTCTCCGGTGTCATCTCACCCTCGCCAAGGTAGGAAAGGGAAGTGCCTTGTACCAGCGTTTCTGGCTCGTCGATGCCGTAAACCAAAGCAACCCCAACCTCGTTTATTGGATTTTTGTATTTAGACATTTTTGCAGCAAAAACGGAGTAAGCATCCATAAGTAGCACAAGCTTATCAAACTTTTCTGTCAACGCCTTGAAAAGATCTGCAACCTCGTGGTTTGAAAGGTACATGCTAACCCCTTCCATAACCACAATAGCCTCTCCTCCCGGAATAGCAGAGAGCCAAGCCGTATCTCTTGCGTCGCCGGGAATCATCTTGTAGGTATCGGTTTTGGCAAAATACTTTTCACGTTCAGAAATAACCTCGGGAAAATCTATATCAAACCACAAATTCCCGCTATTTCCCACGCGTAAAGCTCGGCTGTCCATACCGCATCCTATATGTAAAACGGTAGCATTTGGAAAAGCTGACATTTTTTCTTTTGCCCAACTATCAAACACGGCAGACCGTATTCCCATGTAGTATGCAAGCCATTTGGATTTAGCCTTGCCCTTGAGTGCAAACCCTTCTGCATCCCATATCTTTTCTGCGGTTTTATCTTCAAGTATAATTCCCATCTTGCTTACCAAAGCTTTGCCATATAGGGGGATATACAAAGTTTTGTTTACATTATTCATATAAAATCTCCTTTTTTCTGATTATACGCCTTGATGCCTGAATTTGTATCCGGGTGCTATAATGCAAAAATTTGTAAATCTTTGCCCTCCCTTGCATCAATAATTTTTTGATCACACCATCTTAACTTTTTCAAAAACTTCCTCGATTTCGAGTTTTGCACCGTCAAGCTTTGGCCAGGTATCAATACCGTCACCGTGCTTCCTCGGAATTATATGGATATGAAAGTGTGGTACGGACTGTCCTGCGCTCTCATCACTCGCATTAAGAAGATTTACTCCATCGTATCCGCATTTACAAACCAAGTGATTAGAAACTTTTTTAACCGCAACCATCAGGTGAGCGAGAGTATCCCTGTCACAGTCCAAGATATTCTTAACGTGCTTTTTCGGCACTACAACCATATGCCCGTCAACGTCCCTTGCAATATCCATAAAAGCCAAGGTAAATTCATCCTCATAAACCTTAAAGCAAGGCAGAGTACTGTTTATTATTTTGCAAAATACGCAGTCCATAGAATGGCCTCCCATCCTCCCATAAATTCAGCATTAATTCTTTTTTAAAATTAGGCATCAAGATATTCGTCCGACTCTCTTTTTACTTTAATATAAGCTACAAATCCCTTTATGGATATAACCAGGGAAATAACGGATACCACAGGCATAACGATCATGCCCAGCATACCCTCTTTTTTGTTGATTTCGTTATATTTTTCAAGAGACAGGATCATATCATCGCATCTTATCTCGGCGATCTCATATCTTGTTGACTTATCGACCATGTAGCAATAAATTTTGTCACCGTCAGAAAGATTGTCAAGCTCCTGTGTTACGTCAGCCGTAGTAAATAAGTTTGTTACCTTAATGATTTTATCGGTTTCGTAAACCTTTATTGTGTATGTCGCTCCACCGCCGTCAGGGTCGTCGAGCCTTCTTATCTGTTTAACTGTAAATTCGCCGTAGATCAGCTGATCGTAAGTGGTGTTTGCCGTTTTGTTATACTGCTTAACCGAAGACAAAAACAAGCCAAACGAAATTATAGAAAATACCAAAAACAGCAAGAATGAATTCAGCATAGCAGCCTTAGTTTGTGTCCTATTATCTTTTTCCATCACTTACTCCTTAACTAAATATTAAACAAAGATCATCCAGCTTATCTATAATAAAATCGGATTTTCCTCTTGCTAGGGAAGTATCCTGATACGCTGCAAGGCCCCCTCTTATCCACACAGTCTTCATCCCGAGATCCTTAGCAGGGAAAACGTCATTATCCAGCCTATCGCCAACCATAACAGCCTCCACTGGAGAGCAACCAGCCATTCGTAGTGCCGCCTCAAAAATAGATCTGTCAGGCTTTGACGCACCGATTTCCGCAGATGCTGCCACAACGTCAAAATACTGTAGTATTCCAAAAGACTCGAGCCTTCTTGATAACCCTGCGTTCTGATTTGCAATAATGCCTAGCTTGTATCCCCGAGTCTTTAGCACCTCGAGTGTTTCCTTTGCATCCGAAAAAAGGACTTCCTCCTCCGATGGCCAAGGAGTTTTAGTCAGTCCGAAAAACTTTATCGCAGCAGAATTACCGTCGAAGCCCTCCCTTGCAAGCTCGATCCTTTTTCCATGGAAATGAGAGAAAGGAATATCAGTTTCGGATAGCATTTCTCGCGCTCTACGGTCGTGAGCCGCATTCTCGTCGACCAGCGTCGATCCAACGTCGAAGAATATCCATTTTATTTCCAAAATACATCACCTCGCAGGATAAAGTTTTTATCACCTACATTATACCACAAAGATTAGCAAAAGTAAATAGCAAAAAATAGTGGCTACCTCACCAAAAAATGAGGTAGCCAACTAAAAAACTTCTTGAGCATTTTGCCATGAAAATAACTTTGTAGCCTCTGGCATCAAAGCTTAACATCCAGATCCGGATTTTTTGCTTTTTCTTTTCTATTCTTTAGATTAGCAATTCCAAATAATATGAACGCCACACAAAAAGATGGAATGCCTATCATTTCAACGATTTTCATATAATCGTATTGTTGTTTGGTAACCTCAAGATAATGGCTGTGGTTTTGCAAATAATACTTTCCTTGCTCGTAAAACTCGTAATTTTCGGCAGCGTTGTGGGAAACTGATCCCCCTAAAACGAACGAGGAGAGCATAAAGAACCAAAAAGGAAGGATGAAAACAAACCCGGCTACCGCCAGATAGTCCTTTTTCTTAATACCGTCAAATATGCCTTTTACAGAGCCTATAAAAAGCGCAATTGCAAGTATGTATGCAAATATCATAGTATCGCCCTTCATAAACATCACCTCTTTGATAAAAGCCTATACGTATTAAACCAAACCGATCACAAGTTGGAATGAAACAAATCCTGATCCTGCATCATTGGTGAGATAAACGGTGTTCAGGTAAACAATCACTCCGTCATCAAGGCTAACTTGATATGAGATCTGCTCCTGAGTGATTTTTCCATTGGTTCCCGCGGAGGTTGTAAAGTTCGTGCTCATTACCTTTTTCTCAACTACGCTTCTGCCATCCAGAAAGTCTGCAATTTGTGTGAGCGCATCTTCTGAAGCTTCGCTTCTTTCGGGGTGAAGAAGTGCTTTTGCATCAGTCATATTGCCATCAGCTAAAGCAACCATCATCGCATCTACCTTTGCGCCGGATTCAGAATTTCCTGTCAAAGCACCGCCTATGTTAGTATTGAAACTGCAAGCGGTAAGGCAACCTAAAAGCATGAGAATTGCACAAGTTAAACAAAACAGCTTTTTCATATGATATTGATCCCTTCAAATAAATTATTTTCGGTAAAAAAATAAAAGTGCGCAGTCGAAACCACGCACCGAAAAACGCAGTTTCGCTCATTGTTGCTACACAATTTCACATCGAGATGGATATGACAAGCAAAGCCCACGTTTTTACCAAACGTACGCCATCTCGAAATATTAAAATTGTGTAGCACATTCATTGTATCATGTTTTTGGTTTTTTGTCAATAGCAAAGCGCAGAATGTTTTTAGTAGGGCAAAACATTCGCATTATAAATTCGTATTATCAAATAGAAATGTCATATACCTTTTATCAAGAACATTTCCATAGGCTGCTGGAATCCCGGAACGTCAATAATAAACCCGCCGCAGTCCCGATATCCGAGCTTTCTGTAAAAGTGCTGCGCATCTTCGTCAACCTGGGTAGATGTCAGCAGCATACCATACCCTAAAGCCTTCATGTCCTTTTCCCAATGATCCATAAGCATTCTTCCGTAGCCTTTTCTATGATGATCGGGGTGAATGAACAGCATAGTGCAAAAAGGCGTATTATCCCAAAAGAGATTATATCGCAAAAGCCCTATCGGCTCCTCGTCATCCAGCAAAACGTAGCCCATCCGTCTTGAAACCTTGTCGTAAAATTCTTGCTCCGGCAGATGCTTATCAAGGCTATACCAAAACACCTTATCTTCTTTTTGAACGTATCTGACGTTTATCATTTATTTCACCTCATATTATTGTCGGACCACCGTGCCTGAGCTTTAGCATCATTTGTTACAAACAAATAAACTCTCCATCTTTGCAGATCTGCAGCATTTTTCCGTCTTTAATAGAGTAGGCTTCTCCGTACAACGTGGTCTTTCCCTCATCGATCATTATAAAACTGCCATCATTTATGGCGATAATTTCGTGATTATAGCTGTCTGCAAAAGTAATATCTTCGATTACTCGCAAGCCATCCAGGTAGTCATCTTTGAGGCTCTGGAAATGTGGAAAAATATTTATATCAGTCAGTCCAAGACCGGGTATCCAGCGTTTGTAAAGGGGATCAATTGCCTCGCCATCAAGCTCCGGGCCGGCATACACAATATCGGCACTATTCATAGAACCTGCGCTCCAAGCAACGATGATTCCCTGATAATCTCTGATCCTCTCCTTAAGGCGAAGCAGCTTCATAAATTCGTTTTGCGTAGGCACGTGACCCCCCGCAAGAATAAGAACGTCAACGTCACATAAATTATCAATCGTGCCAAGGCTTCTGTCATCGCAGTTTTCAACGCGCGAAACACTGAGTCCACTCATAGGGAAGGACTCCCGCAAGCAGGAACACACACTGTCGTTTTTATCATAATCGCTAGGGTCAGCACAAATGATAAGCACGTTTGCATTCTTCGGCCAAATTGATTTCAGCTTATCTAAAAGACCGTTTTCTTGAATCAATACGGAGGGAACTCTAACTCCGTTTACTTTGCTTGCGCCCCCAAGGGAGCTTGTCAACATTATTTTCATAAATCTATTACCTCAGATTTTATTGTAACAGTTTTACTGTTTTAAGTTTTGGTTTTTACCGGGACTTTCAATATTAATATCGACTTCGTATTTATCTTTTATGAGAATATAGTTCACATTATGTTTTTGCGCAAATGAAAGCATTTTTTGATTATCTGCCAGTACATTTTCTATTGTACAGCACCCATCATCCAATCGATTTTCAATGATATTTGCATATTTCTTTATATTGTCAAAATGAGTTATGATATATTCCTCGCTCATTATAAGGCAGTAATACTTGATATGCTCAAGATACTCGGGCTCGAAGTCATTTTGCCAATCAAAGGGAATGTAGCAGCCTTCCAAAATCAAGTTCTGCCTGTTTTCAATAGCGGTTTTTATCATTTCGCAAAGAATTGGCCACAGATAAGCAGTCAAATCCTTATCGTCACTCATTGCAGTGAGTTCCGTGTTTTTGCTGCGAATCAAACCCATTTTCAAATGGTCAATTGATAAATAAGGATACTTGTATTTTTCGAGCAACCTTTGAGCAAGAGCAGTTTTTCCCGTATGCGATGCTCCTGTAATTAAAATAATCATTTTTTGTTCGTCCTTACAAATTCAGATCTATATAAAACCCCTTCGTTTCGCTTCTTTAATCAGCTTTGGCTGAATTAAAGGGTATGTCCAATTGTCCACCAACGTATCCGTGATCAAAACCTTTTCCATTTCGCTATGTAGCTCTTTTTCAAAAGCTCTTATATCTGCAAAGAATAACATACCGTGGGTTTCTTCACCCGTTTCATTAACGTTGTTTTTACCTGTTACCGAATAAACACAAACAGGGAATATATTAAAATCCAATGCGCCGGTTTCTTCATTTAATTCTCTTTTTGCGGTTTCTAAAATAGTTTCGTCAGCCTCTCTGTGGCCTCCGGGAACTTCGTAAGTATTTCGCTCCTTGTGTTTGCAAAACACCCACTTGCCACCCGTTTTGGAAATAATAACGGCAAATTTCAAAAGCTCATCAGAAACTTCATCGTAAAATTTAACTTCTATCATCCTGTCTATATCTCCGCACATCCAAGTTTATTAATTAAATACTAGAGTATTACCATTATATCATAGCCAAGTTGATTTGTAAATAGAAAAAACAAAAAGCCCCGCCGTAGCAGAGCTTTTGCATTTTAAACAACTTATCTCTCCAAGTTTTGGAAACGTTGTTCAGCTCGACAAATTGGAGTTTGTCAAATTAAGGCAAATCATTCCAATCATAAAAATTGTCGATGTATTGTTTTATCATATCCTGCTCGGATTCATATCTTTCGATAGATCCAAATGTATCTAAGTCGAAATCGTAAGTATAACAATAGGCAATTCTGTTTTTATCATCGTTTACTCCGATAAAAGCAAAAGACTTGCACGAAGAGTTGGTATAAATACCAACATTAGAATTTACGGATGTTTGAAAAGCATATTCTCCATATTCGAATCTTGCCGGTGCAGATTGATAGGATTCTCCATCTTTACTAATTTTTGTTTCCTCAAGAAAAGCATAAGAGCTTAAAACTTCTAGCTTCTTTTCTTCGTATATATCAGCAGGATATTCAACAAAAAGAGCCACCGAATATATGTCAAAAAATACCATTTGTGTGTGCTGATATGAGTAACTTATAGCAGTGTATCCGTTAAGTTCGTCAAGAGATGGCAAATAATCACTGGCATATTCGATCTCTGTTCGATTTTTCTCGTAATTATCAATGTTGTCGTTAGAAAAGCCCCATACGAAAGGTTCAATTCTTTTTACCTTTCCACAGGATGTTAAAGCGAAAAGCATTATTAGACAAAGAAAAACAGCCAATACTTTTCTCATAGTATTTTCCTCCGTTCGTAAAATTGTAATTTGTTAAATGAGTTTTTTGATT
Source organism: Eubacteriales bacterium (assembly GCA_045589435.1). Taxonomy (GTDB): domain Bacteria; phylum Bacillota; class Clostridia; order Oscillospirales; family CAG-272; genus UBA1740. The sequence continues at coordinate 15,069 of JAZNPB010000054.1, forward strand.
GCTGCTAAGATTTCATCTTCGGCATCTTTGCCATAGGCATAGAGTGTAAACTTAATTCTCGTTCCGTCATTTAACATCAATGTGTGAAAAAGAGTGTCTTTTGTAAAAATTATATCACCTTTATGCAACTCGCTCTTAATGGAGCGGATTTCATTTGTGTTAATAATAGTTCTACTAGAAGAGATTTTCTCGTTTATAATTGTACCCATTGGCAATACAATTTTTTCGTCATCTATTGTTAAGTACCTACTTTTTTCCGCAAAAAAGCAGGAGAGAAAAAGAATGCTCATCAAACCACCGGACATTGTTAGTCCAACTTGTAATCCAACATTTGATGAATGTGCAAGAATGCAAATAATTCCCGCGATTAAAACTGCAACACTAATAATGGTAAGGATTGCTAACCATTTTGTTGCACAAGATGTATATCTTTTCATTTCATATACCCCTATTCGAAAAATTCAAGTTTATCTGACAGTTACATTAAATCACACCAACATTCAACGCTTATTCAGCTCGTCAAATTGGAATTTGTCAGTATTACAACTGCTTTATCTCATTTGCAATCATAGCCACAGCTTTTGCGTTTGTATCAATTTTAATGGTATCCAATGCTTGATACATCGGTATTCTTGCTATGCTTTTCTCAATTACATCTTCAGAGCGAATACCTTTTTTTACATCCATTGATAATCTTTCACACAGAGTCTTTTCATCCGCTACAAGCGAGACGCATTTCACCTCACAGTTCTGTGTATCCAGCTTCTCAAGTATGGAATTGATAATACTCTGCTCGTGCATCACCCAACAAAAAATGATATTCTCGTATGCAGAACACTTCAGAAAATTATTGAGTACATAACAAATATTATTTGTCACCATTGCTTTTGTTTCATCGGTTACTTGGAACGGACTTGCATCCCAGCACCAATCTCCGTCAAGAAATACGCTATT
>JAZNPB010000055.1:0-14746 GCA_045589435.1 Eubacteriales bacterium
GGAGAACGAAAAATGTCGGCAAAAAACAAAAAGGTAGTGTCTAAAGCATTTTCATTCATAATTGCCATATCGATGGTACTTGGAATGATCATGCCTCTCATTCGCATTGAGGCATCTGCAGCTGCCCCCACTTCTTATACGAATATCAGTGTAGGTTCTGCAGTTAGCGTTAGTGTTAATTCCAGCACAACTGCAAAGTATTTTAGATTTGTACCTACATTCTCTGGAACCTATAGGTTCTATTCAACAAACAATTCAGGCGATCCTTACGTGGAACTTTTAGACTCTTCCGGTTCACAAATCGCTTATGATGATGATAATGGTGGTTCACGCAACTTCTCATTATCTTATTCCTTAACTGCGGGCACTACATACTACATAAAGGCAAGAGCTTATGGTACGGGAAGCACTGCAAGTTACACACTTAATACAGCCTTGGTTTCTGTAACCTCTACTAATATTTCTGCAGGAGGCACTTCTAATGTTCGAATTTCAACTGCTGGAACAGGCATATTTTTCAAGTTTGTTCCAACAGTTAGTGCTTCATACGACTTTTATTCAACAGATTATACATCAGATCCATATGGCGAGCTTTATGATGCTTCTTTAACTAAATTGGCACATGATGATGATGGTGGTTCGGACTTAAACTTCAAGATTACATACAATTGTACTGCTGGAACTACCTACTATATCTATGCTCGAATGTTGGGAAGTTCTTCTACAGGAAGTTATACGTTTAACGTATCCGCTTTACCGACTACTCCTCCTGTTACAACAGGAAATACTATTTCTCTGTTCAACAGCGGATGTACTACTACATCGGGTCGTGCATATTCAACCTCTGGTAATGGTGTAAACCCAGATACTTCTTCGTACACCAATAATGGATACGATATCTATGGTTGTAGCCCATCTAGTACAGACCTTACTCTTAGAACAGGCTTATCCTTTACTGTAAATAATCCAGTAACACAGCGTGCGGTACTGACAATATATGCTTATGACATAGATGAAGAAAGAGATCAGATCGATGACGTTTATTTGGTTGATGAAACGTCAGGTGGAACCAGAACCCGTGTAGGCTATCTTAACGGTAGAAATGAAACTTGGGCAACCACTACTATTTACATTGATCCATCAAACTTCGTGGTTGGACATACCTATCATATTGAGGTAGACGTTTGCAAGAACGGTTGGTGGACATGGATAAGAACAGTATCTATCCAGTTATACCAGGAAGATATTATTCTTGAGTCTTCATTTAGTGGTAGCATCAGCAATACCGGTTTGGTTTCTACCAACCTTTATCTCAGAACTAGCACATCTACTTCGTTTAATCTTGAATATACAGCTACAATAAGCGGTACTCAAAGAGGTGGTAGCACCGGAACAATTACTGCTAATTCAACCGGTGTTAACAAGGCTTTGAACTTCCAGCTTGAGAGTGACGCTCCTGAGGGAACATACGTTGTTAACGTAATTTTGAAGGATGCTCAAGGAAATACATTAATAACTTATGAATTTACCAGTGCAGGTCCTAATTACAGCGCTGTAAATTATGACGCAAATGGTGGATCAAATAATACACCTATTGATACAACTTCATACACATCCGGAAATACTGTAACAGTTCGTTTTGACTATTTACCATCCAAAGACGGATACATCTTCCTCGGTTGGTCTACCGATAGAAATGCAACCGAGCCTATGTATACAGAAGACGGTACCAAAACCTTTACAATCGGTGAAAATGACGTAACCCTTTATGCGGTTTGGCGTGAGGATGTTTGTTATCATGATTTTATTATCGTAAGCGATTCAGAACCTACATGCAGTCGCGAAGGTGAAAGAGTTTACGAGTGTGTTTATTGTGGTGACACTTACACTGAAGCAATACCTCGGATTGATCATGTATTTGTAGAGCGAATTATCACTTATCCTACATGTACTGAACCTGGATCTAAACATCCCGATATGTGTATTTTGCCGGGATGTGATCTCGAATACATTACAATGATAATAGAAATTCCTGCTCTTGGACATGATTTTGTCAGCGGAACATGTACTCGTTGCGGGGAGATAGATACTACACCTCCGGCAGATGTTTGGGATGGTACAGTAGATACATCTTGGTACAATTCCACAGCTACAGAATTTACCATTTACACCGCAGAACAGCTTGCAGGTCTTGCGCAGCTTGTAAATGACGGAAATAACTTTAGCGGTAAAACTATTTATCTTGGAAACAATATTGACTTGGCAGGCCGTGAATGGACGCCCATTGGTAAGGGGCATAACACTTCAGACACCTATGCATCCACATCTCGTTTCAGTGGTTCGTTTGACGGTCGTTATCATACGGTTTTAAATATGTCAATTCTTGATGGGGAAACAACGTTTAGCGGATTTTTTGGTTCTATTTATGGAAGTGCTTCGATATCCAATTTGGGTATTGCTGATGCTCGAATTGATATTACGCGCACTCTAAATTATAGAACGACAGCAGGAATCTTGGCGGGTGCTACCGGTGGTAACGTATCCATATCCAATTGCTATGCGATAGGAACAGTTTCTGTTGTGGATACGGGTGGACATATCATAGATATAGGTGGATTTGTAGGCGATTGCTATGATGCCGTGATTGTCAATTGTTACTGTGTTGCAGATGTTAGCGCTCAAGGTCGTGCGAACCAAATGGTTGGAGTTTTTTGCGGTTGGGCAGATTCGGATATTGCTGTGACCAATTGCTTTAGTTATGGCAGTTGTGTTGCATCGGGAACAGGAGAAAGATTTACAGGTGGCTTTGGTGGAGGTGATCAATATTGGCATTCTTCAAATGTCTATTATTGTTCTTCGACCAGTGATAGAGTTGCAACAAGCCTGTCAGAAGAGGCCTTGAGAAGTATTACATCATTTGTTGGTTGGGACTTTACTAACGTTTGGGAATTTAGACCAGGTAGCGATTACCCCGTTCTTATAGGATTTGGTAATCCTATACGACCTCACGCTCATACATTCGAGGAAACATCCCGCACTGAAGCAACTTGTACCACTGACGGTATAATCACATATACATGCTCCTGCGGTGATACAAGAGTGGAAATCGTAAGAGCAACGGGACACAACATTGAAACAACAGTTGAAATCGAAGTTACCTGTACAACAGACGGACTTATCGTAGACCGTTGTACAAACAGTGGATGTAATTACGAGAAGAGAACTATTATCCATGGAGAACATAATTACTCCATTACCGACAGACAGGAAGCAACTTGTACAATAGAGGGATATATCGAGTATACTTGTTCTAACTGTGGTGATAAGAATTATGAGTACATTGAAGGAAGACACAATTATGTAGAATCCTCAAGAGTAGAACCTCAGGTAGGTGTAGAAGGAAGCATTACTTACACATGTACACATTGCTCAGACAGTTATTCAGTAGCTATACCCGCTCTTAATCCTGTACTTAAAAACTCAGCTGTTCTTCTTATCCAGGATTCACTTCCTTGGGCAGAAGACGTAAACAGATCGCTTCTTGAAGCACTTAAAGACAGAGGCGTAGTTTCTTCCTATAATATTATAAACACAACTGCTCTTGAAAGCTTTGATCTTTCCCAGTATGGTGTAGTATTCATTGCAAACGACCAGAGTACAGCAATGTACAACAGACTTGCAGCGAATGCAGAAAAGTTTGAGAACTATGTAAGAGCAGGCGGAAACCTTATATACGGTGCTTGTGATGAAGGTTGGGGTGGCTGCGGCTCACTTACTCATAACCTTCCCGGTGGAGTAACAACTGCCAACTACTATAGCGTACACAACTACATAGTAAATGATCTTCATCCGATTGTAACCGGTGTTTACACCGATAACAGAAGCCTTAGAGACGAACTTCTCAAGGGCAACTATTGTAGCCATACATACTTCAATACAGCAAGTCTTCCTGCAGGATCTGATATAATCCTTCGTGATGCTAACGGAAATCCCACACTTGTAGAGTATAATCTTGGTGATGGTACTGTAATCGCATCCGGACTTACTTGGGAATACTTCTATGTGAGAAACCACTACAGTATGGTTACTAACTACTCTAAATACGTTTATGACGATCTTGTAACATACATGGTTTACATGTCAAACACTTGCGAGCATGAATACGAAGTAGCTGAAATTGTAGAAGCGACTTGCGTAGAGAATGGATATACCAAGTATGTATGTACTCTCTGCTCTTATGAGTACATGACCGATATCGTAATTGCTCCTGGTCACTGTAATGAAATGTCTCGCGTCGAACCGACTTGTTATTCTGACGGATGCATTACATACACATGTACAAATCCCGGATGTGATTATGAGGAAATCATCGTTATTCCCGGCGGCCATCAATGGGAGATGGGAGTTCCTGTACCTCCAACATGTGAAGAAGATGGATACACCGAATCTGTATGCGCAGTTTGTGGTGAAACACGTTATGATGATATTATACCTGCTCCTGGCCATGTAGAGAGCGATTGGATTATAGATACAGAAGCAACATGCATAACAGAAGGTATCAAGCATACAGAATGTACAGTATGTGGTGAATATATTCAAACAGAAGTAATCCCAGCTCTCGGCCATGAAGAGAGCGATTGGATTGTTGACCGTGAAGCTACTTGTATCACCGGCGGTAGTATGCATACTGAATGTACAAGATGTCAGATCATCATGCAAATTTCTATCATTCCTCCTACAGGTATCCACACAGAAGGCGAATGGATTATTGACCTTGAGCCTACTTGTGTAACTACAGGAGTTAAGCATACAGAATGTACAGTATGCGGCACAACAGTTTCTACTGACATTATTCCTGCTACAGGTATCCATACTGAAAGCGATTGGATTCTTGACTTTGAACCTACTTGTGTTGTGAACGGTAGCGAGTACAAAAAGTGTACTGTTTGTCACACAGTACTTGAAACAAAAGTAATCCCAGCTCCTGGATATCACGTTCCCGGTGATTGGATTGTAGTAGTTGAGCCTACAGGAACAACCGAAGGCCTTCGCCAGAAGGTATGTACAGTTTGCGAAGAAGTTGTTGAGGAAGAAAGCATTTCCATGCTTATCGAGCTCAGCATTGCAAACGTAACTGTTAACAGAGGATCTACAGTAGATGTAGATGTAGTTATTAGCAACAACCCTGGAATTATCGGTGCTGTATTGACCTTCAATTATGATTCTGCACTTACGCTTGTAAATGCACGTGCCGGAGATGCTTGGAGTTCACTCAACTTTACAAAGCCTGCAGTATTCCAGTCACCATGCAACTTCGTTTGGGACGGAAGCACAGCGGCTGATACAAATGGAACTGTTATTACACTTACTTTCGAAGTTCCTGAAAATGCAGATTTCTACACAGTATATGATATCAGTGCATCTTATACAGTAGGAAACGTACTTGATGCAAGTTACAGCAATGTAGATCTCAGAATCAATGCCGGATCTATCACTGTAGTTCCCTTAATGGGCGACGCAAATGAAGACGGTGTGGTTGACGTAGCTGATATAGTAATCCTTCGTAGATATTTGGCAGGCGGTTATGGTGTAACCATTAACATTGAGCAGTCAGATATGAATTATGATGGATGCATCAATATTGTCGATCTTGTAATGCTTAGACGCTACATTGTAGGCGCTTAATTAATAATAAACTAGAGTGGTGACTTCCACTGCTCTAGTTTATCTCCAAACTTTGATAATTATACTAAATGTCTTATTATGCAAACAATGATTTGCAATTTAAGGTTTTTATAATGTTCGTTTTAGATTTTTAATCCAGTAATTAGGAGAGAAAAAATGAAAATATCAGAAAAAAATAAAAAGACGATGTCTAAAGCATTTTCGCTTATGCTTGTCTTGTCGATGCTGTTTGGAATGGTTATGCCTCTTGTTCGCATTGAGGCATCTGCGGCAGCTCCTAGTACTCATGTAGATATGCCCGAAATTCATTCAGGCGCAGCTACTGTTTGTGCACATAATTACGTTTTTGATAGCGAAACTCCAGCTGGTTGCCTAACCGATGGTGTAGTAACGTATGTTTGTACAATTTGTAATGACAGTTATAGTAATACTATCACAGCACTTGGTCATAATCGTGTAAATAGCATTTGCACACGCTGTGGAGATGTAGATTACTCAACAGTAACATGTCATAACATAACCACCGTAGGTGGACCAAATTATCATCTCTTTAATAGTGGAAAGACTGGTAATGGGAACTATTACGGTTATAATTACAACTATAACGAAAGTTCCTATAGAAATGGTGGTTATGACTTGTATGCAACTCAAGCAAGTTCTTCATTGACAACAATACAATTAGGCTTGCCATTCACTGTATCAGCATCTACCAGCGAATTAGTACGTCTTAGCATTTATGCGTTCGATGTAGACGAGGTTGGATACAGTGCTCATCATGAACGTGATTACATCTATCTGGTTGATGAAACTACGAACACATCTGTTAAGCTTGACGGATACCTTTCCGGGCAGGATTGGAAATGGAATAATACAGAATTCACTATAGATCCTAGCAACTTCGTAGTAGGTCACACTTATCATTTTGAATTGAATGTGACTTGTACTGCATGTTCTAATAGCTGGGTCGTTTATGTTAGAACAGTAACTCTGGAGTATATTACTGCTCCTGATCCTGAGCCTGAAATAGAAGCGGACTTGAGTGCTTCCATTTCTTCTACTGGTGTTGTTTCTGCTAATTTAACAGCATTCGCAAATATTGAAGATACTTACACTCTTGAATATAAAGCTGTATGCACATCTAATAATGCACAGTACGGCGGAACTGAATACAGCGTTGTAATTCCTACAACTACTAGCACATTCACTAAAACTTTTCAGCTTGAATCAGGTGCTAAAAGAGGAACTTATGAGATAACGGTATTCATAAAAGATGGTGAAGATAATGTTATAGTAACAAGAAGAGCATATCCCAGTTACGGTTATTCTGCAGTTTCATATAATTCCAATGGAGGCTCTCAAACACTTCCTACAGACGGAACAACCTATTCAAATGGTGATACTGTTACAGTTCTGTTTAACTATATCCCATCCAGATATGATTATAACTTCCTTGGTTGGTCTACCGATAGAAATGCAACCGAGCCTATGTACACAGAAAATGGCACTAAAACATTCACAATTGGTGCAAGTGACGTAACACTTTATGCGGTTTGGGAAGAAATTCACTACCATACTGAAAGTGACTGGATAATTGACCTTGAACCTACATGTACAACAGAGGGTATCAAGCATACAGAGTGTACAGAATGTGGCGAGCATATCCAAGAAGAAACAATTCCACCACTCGGACATTCCGAAAGCGATTGGATCGTTGATGTTGCAGAAACATGCACAACAGAAGGAAGCAAGCATATAGAATGTACAAGATGTGGCGAGATTCTTGAAACAGAAGTAATTCCACCACACGAACACGATGAAGGCGATTGGATTAATGATCCCGAAGTTACTTGCTGCACAGATGGACGACGCTACACAGTATGCACTGAATGTGGTGTTGAAATGAGCAGCGAAGTAATCCCTGCAACCGGCAATCATACAGAAAGCGATTGGATCATTGATCTTGAGCCAACTTGCACTGTTGAAGGAAGCAAGCACAAAGAATGTACCAATAGTGGAAACACTCTTGTAACAGAAACAATTCCACCGCTCGGACATTCCGAAAGCGATTGGATTACAGATTCTGAACCTACATGTACAACAGAAGGTAGCAAGCACACAGAATGTACAGAATGTGGCGAACACATTCAGACAGAAGCAATTCCAGTTATACCTCACGAAGAGAGCGATTGGATTGTAGATGTTGCAGAAACATGTACAACAGATGGAAGCAAACACAAAGAGTGTACCGTTTGTCATACAGTACTTGAAACAGAAACAATTCCAGCTCCCGGACATGTAGAGAGCGATTGGATTACAGATTCTGAACCTACATGTACAACAGAAGGTAGCAAGCACACAGAATGTACAGTATGTGGTGAACACATCCAAACAGAAGCAATTCCAGTTATACCTCATGAAGAAAGCGATTGGATCGTTGACCTTGAACCTACATGCACAACAGAAGGTATCAAGCATACAGAGTGTACAGAATGTGGTGAACACATCAAAGAAGAAACAATCCCAGTTATACCTCACGTAGAGAGCGATTGGATTGTTGACCTTGAACCTACATGTACAACAGAAGGTATCAAGCATACAGAGTGTACAGAATGTGGTGAACATATCCAAGAAGGAACAATCCCAGTTGTGCCTCACGAAGAGAGCGATTGGATCATCGATGTCGAAGAAACATGTACAACAGATGGTAGCAAGCACATAGAGTGTACCGTTTGTCATACAGTAATTAAAACAGAAACAATTCCAACTCCTGGACATGTAGAGAGCGATTGGATTGTTGATGTTGAAGCCACTGCTACAAGCGAGGGTAGCAAGCATAAAGAATGTATTTATTGTCACATGGTAATGCAGACAAGTGTAATTCCTGTTTGCGTCCAGATGGAGATTTCTAATGTTGGTGCAGCTGCCGGAATGAATGTAACTGTAACAATAGAAATCAAAAATAACCCTGGAATTGTTGGAGCAATTTTGACCTTGCATTATGATCCTGCGCTTACGCTTGTTGGTATTCAGGCAGGAGATGCATGGAGCACTTTGCATCTTACAGAACCTGGTGTGTATGGCACTCCTTGTAACCTCGTTTGGGATGGTGTTGCAGCGAATACCAGTGATGGCGATATTGTAGCACTTACATTTAGAGTTCCTGCCGAAGCTGCTATTGATACTGTTTTCAATATTACTGCTACTTATGAAAATGGAAATATTATCAATTCTAATTACGATCCTGTTAATGTTAATATTGTAGCCGGTTCTATTAGAGTTCTGCCTCTTCTTGGAGATGTTAATGATGATGGAACTGTTGATATTGCGGATGTTGTAACTCTTCGTCGTTATATAGCAGGTGGCTATAATGTTGAAATCAACTTTGAGCAGTCAGATATGAATAGTGATGGTGTTATCACTGTTGGTGACATCATTGCTCTCCGTAGATATCTTTTGACGTTAGAATAATCTTTGATTTTTGACAAAAAATCATAAAATTCTAAAATAAACAAAAAAAGACAAGAGATTGAAGTTGTTTATAGAACAACGGATAACTCTTGTCTTTTATTTTATTCTAAATTCAACGTTAGTAATTGGTAAAAATTGTATCTTGAATTGCAAAAAAAAGGATACCATAATGCGACTTATGGTATCCTTAAATTGTTTATATGTTAATTATTTAATCTTATGAAATGCCAAGGATATATTCACGTAATCTGATAATATCAAGAATAGTGATAATACCATCGTAGTTTACATCCGACTGCTCCAAGTTAATATTAACATTATAGCCGCCTGCCATGTAACGGCGAAGCATGATTACGTCTGCTACGTCAATTACACCATCATCATTTACATCACCGCGAATATCCTCTAAAACAACAATTTTTCCACTTTCGATATAAACATCAATAGGATTGCATTCGCCATCTACAATATTTCCATCATCATAGCTTGCATTGATAATGTATTCTGTACCGGGTTCAGCATCGTCAGGAAGTTTGAATGTCAATGTTATTATAGTTCCATTGTTTGCATCCGGAACTGTAATACCATCCCAAACAAAGTTGCTAGAAGGTACATAGCTTGCAGGTTCAGTGAAATCAAGACTACTCCATGCAGCTCCAGTGGTTACATATTTTAATTCAAGTCTCGAATCAAAATCGATTGTAAGCACTGCGCCAAGAATGCCGGGGTTGTTCTGAATATCAATAGTAACATTTACAAGAGCACCGCGTCTTGCAGATACGTCTTCTATTTTAATCTTTGCAAGAGCAGGGATTCTCTCTACGTGAATGATTGCATGACAAACAGTACATTCTTTATGCTTTTCACCTTGAGATGTTATAGTAGGGGCAACATCGATAATCCAGTCACCCTCGGTATGGACTCCTGTAGCAGGAATCACTTCAGTCTGTACAGTATTGCCGCAAACAGTACAAACTGTATGACGACTTCCTTCATCTACACAAGTTGGTGCTATATCAATAATCCAATCACCTTCGGTGTGCACTCCAGTTGGAGGGGTTCTCTCGATTACGAGAACAAGACCACTGAGAGTACATTCTTTGTGCTTGCTTCCTTCAACAGTGCAAGTAGGCTCAAGATCAATGATCCAGTTGCTCTCTGTGTGATTGCCGGTTGCAGGAATTACCTCGCTGTTCATTTCATCACCACATTCTGTACATACTGTATAGCGACGTCCATTTGCACAGCAAGTAGGTTCAACATCAACGATCCAATCGCTCTCTGTATGAGTGTGTGTGATATCAGGCTCCTTAAGCCAATCTATCATTTCCTGAAGATCATCAAATATTCTTGTCTTGGTACCGGCCTGGCCGATATCATAGAGGGAGAGAAGAAGTCTTCCATATTCATCCTCAAGATTTACTCCGATAGTTGTGTAATTGCTGTAACACCAAATGCCATCTGCATTCTCTTTGAGTCTGAATATATTAATGTAAGGAGAATTAAGTCCTGTGTACTTAATGTCTTCATCATAGGAGAGATAAGGTACGTATGTTGCATAGGTGATACCATCACCAACACACGCGATACAACGTCTCCACATTGTTCCATCCTGTGTAAGGAATACACCTACTTTACGAATGTTCGCACCCTGATTATAATCAAGCAGAACACCGTATTCATTGATTATATCATCTCCGTAATTGGAGCGTATATCATCAATCTCAAAGTACATACCATACTCGGGATGTTCTTCATCGGGAGTTACAACATCCTCGATTCCAGCTCCGCATAGTGTACAAACACCATTTTCAAATCTGTGTCCAAGAACGGGGATCTCGTGGTTTTCTGTTGTACCACATACTTCACAAGTAACAAGCTTAACGCCTGCGGTTTCGCATGTTGCAGGAGTGATTTCTTCGCCTGAATTCCATGTGTGACCTGCGGGGATGATAACTTCTTCTGTTTCACCACAAACGTCGCAAGTTTTAGAGATCAATCCGTCAGTTGTACATGTCTTTTCTGTAGTTGTGATTTCGGACCACTCGTGGCCAGCTGGGATTACACGAGTATATGTTTCATTGCATGAAGTACATGTAAAGGTCATAAGACCATCTGTGTTACATGTCTTAGCAATTGTAACTTCGCCCGAGTTCCAACGGTGACCGGTTTGGTCAATATAATCTACGCGATATGAATGACCGCATCCGCATGCATAAACGGTATAACCAACAGTTGTACAAGTAGGAGCTACTACAGTTACTACATAGTCATGTGTATGATATTCAACCTCATATCCGCATTCGTCGCATATATGGTCTCCGCCAAAATCGTGTCCGTCAGCATAGATGATATGTGTGGTTGATAAAGTACAATTACGACAAGCATAAACTACGTATCCATCTCTTGTACAAGTTGCATCAAGCTCTGCCTGAATATAGAAATCATGGTTTCCAGTGGCAGGAATAACAACAGTCTGCATTGTTGTACCACAAAGAGTACATTCGGTATGACCGCTTCCTTCGGCTACACAAGTCGCCTCGGTGTCTACGATTACATCGGATTCATTATGGGTGCAAATTACGGGTTCAAGTCTGTCGAATCCTTTAAGAACGGGGTAATCGCTACCTGGTCTAAATTCCCAAACGGTATCAAAGTCCCAACCTAGGTTGGATTCAATCCAAGATTGAGATTGGAAATTTGCATCATCTGTAGAGTCACTGTGGTAACAATTCGATATAACTGCTGATTCCGCATACAAATGCACTTCGGTACTACCAGTTACTGTTCCAGAGAAAAAGCTATTTGAAATGGAGATAGTAGCATTACCAGATTTGAATGCAATAAGACCAGCAGCAACGTTACTAGTGTTTACACTTCCCTCATCTGTTTCAACTATATTGCCAATAGCATAACAATTGTCCATGGAGACTCTACCGGAATAATATACACCACCAGCAAGTCCGGCACAATGTCCACCTCCAACAATATCAACTGTTGCAAAGCAGCTTTCAATTTCTACATAACCCAACGCAATTCCTAAAAGTCCTCCAAAACTTGCAGGGTAATTTGTTGCATAACCTCTTAAAACAACATTATTGGCACTACAGAAGCTAATGGTAGAGTTTTCAGCAATTCCAGCAATGGCACCGCATTTAGTTCTGTATGGTGTTACTTGATTTATATACACATTATCTATAGCCAGACACTCAACTGCCGCGTTTTTAAGTGCGCCAAACAATCCGTTAAAGGATGTGCTGTTTTGTGTAATTGAGATATTGCTTACTGTATGATAATTTCCGTCAAATGTACCCGAAAAATACAAGGATTCAATATTACATTCAGAATTTTGTTGCGTTCCTTTTCCTATAGGAGTCCATTCACGATTTGCTAGATCGATATTGTTTCCAAGATAAATGGTTTTACCACTAAAGGTATTTCCGTCATTCACAAGCTGTGCAAGACCTGCAAGCTGCTCTGCAGTGTAAATAGTAAACTCGGTAGCTGTGGAATTATACCAAGAGGTATCTACTGTACCATCCCAAACATCTGCGGAAGGTGTAATATCTAATTCTCCACAACGAGTACATGTTCCGCTGACAAAATCATGTCCAGGTGCACTTATAATTTCTATTCTTGTATCACCACATGAGCATGTATAAGTAATGGCGCCGTCAGTTGTACAGGTTGCTTCGGTACGAGATGTTTCCTCAAACGTATGATCAGTACCAAAATACTCAACTACGATAGGGGCGGATTTTATTTCAGTATACAAACCATTATCTGTTCTGGTAGCTGTTACAACACAGTAATAATACTCCACAGTTCCTGCAGGATAAGTATTAGGCACTGCGTAAGTAGCAGATGTTGCGCCAGGAATAGCTGTACCGCCATCATTGGAACATACACTATTAATATACCACTGGTAGGAGATAACGTGATCTGCTGCAACAACCGCATCAATGCTGGGGCCAACGCCGCTACCGTTGTGAAGCACTTGTGCACCGCTGACTGAATTGATTGTCGGTGCTACTGGAAGCAACTCCTCAATATCTTCTTCAACACTGGGAGACATGCTGGAATAGTACTCCAAAGAATCTCTTCCGTTAGCAGATATTGTTGAAAGATTAAATGTTATAGCAATACATGTATCATCTTGAGAATAACCGTTAGTTGCACCATGGTCCATATAAATGCTTTCATTAGTAGCAAAATTGGGGAAACTATGACTATCTTCCCATAGTCCCGTTTTATAAGCAGAAGATGGAAAGAGAGCTACACTACCATATGTAACGTATGCTCTGTTATCAAAGGCAACAAAGAAGAATCCGTCTAACGTGCGTGATCCTCTTGCTACTACCATCGCATAGTTATCTTCACCCGCAGGTCGAGTACGATCAGGGTTTGCTAAAACTTTATTATAAGTGTTGTTTGTATTGTAGATATCATCATCTTGGTCTGGATCAAAGGTTCGAACAAAGCGAATGTTTGTGATATCATAACCACTTTCGTTTGAAATATTTACAGTAGTCTTATAATTCTTGTCATCAACATCGAAAGAATAAATAATTTCCAAAACGACATTGTGTTGAGTTACACCTCTAACAACTGCTCTCAACTCGTTTCCGCGAGATTCATTTCTAACAGTAGGTTCGGTATTCCAAGTTCCAGAATATACACCATTTCTTTCAGCTACTACATAATCGTATTTGTTACCATTGTAGTAATAAGAGAATACATAGCGTTCTTCAGGTGTATCAGGAAGGAAGAAATCTCCAGTGGTAGGATCATCACCGTAATCCCATCCGTCTCCGTCTACAATCATTCCCAAGCTACCATTACTGTGGAATCCTGAATTAGTTGGACGAGTCGAAGTTCCAAAGCTGCCATGTCTGCTTATACCCAGTTCTATGTACCTACCTCCAAGGAAAACATCACCTGTGGAGGAATTATACTCACTGATTGCAACATAACTGGGCTCTTCAATTCCACAACGAGTACAAACACCGCTACTATAATTGTGTCCAAGAGCTGTAATAGCGTTGGTATAACTGTGACCGCAAATTGAGCAAACATATGTTTCCGCGCCATCATTCACACAATCAGCTGCAGTAGAACTTTGCAAAACATAATCATGTATACAATCAATTGACATGGTTTGTACGTTCAAAGTGTATGAGCCGGTGCTAGACGAACTATACATATATGCCTTTATGTAGTATGTTTCTCCAGCGCTACAAGCATATGTGATACTGAAATTATTTCCATCACCGTCGTCATCATCAAATTCAAGCGTAGTTCCACTTGCATTAAGTAACGCTACGTAAGGATCTGCTGTATTATTAGTCGAATAGAATTTGTAAGTTCCGCTGTAAGTTGGAACAAATCTAAAGTATTTTGAGCTTCCCGCAGTGGTGATATTTACCGTAGCAGTTGAGTCTGCTGAAATATCCGTATAAGAAGTGGGGGCAGCTGCAGATGCCTCAATGCGAATGAGAGGCATGATCATTCCAAGTACCATCGATATGGCAATTATGAATGAAAATGCTTTAGACACTACCTTTTTGTTTTTTGCCGACATTTTTCGTTCTCC
>JAZNPB010000056.1:0-2068 GCA_045589435.1 Eubacteriales bacterium
ATTCCAATCTGACCACGGGTAAGGTCTATTGGAACGTGCTGAACAAGGAGCGCAGAGGTGAATATCTCGGCTCGACCGTACAGGTCATTCCGCACATTACAAACGAGATCAAGGAGTTCGTTTATAGTGTGGGTAAAAAGACCGACGCCGACGTGGTGATCACCGAGATCGGCGGTACAATAGGCGATATCGAGTCCCAGCCGTTTTTGGAAGCGGTTCGTCAGATCTCCTTGGAGGTCGGCAGAGAAAACAGCCTGTTTATTCACGTTACGCTGGTTCCGTTCCTGCGCGGATCGGATGAGCATAAGTCCAAGCCCACTCAGCATTCGGTCAAGGAATTGCAGGGAATGGGCATCAATCCGAATATCATCGTTTTGCGTTGCGACGAGCCGCTGGAAGAATCGATTTTTAAGAAGATCTCGCTGTTTTGCAACGTAAAGCCCGATTGTGTCATTGAAAATATTACCCTCCCCAACCTTTATGAAGCACCCTTAATGCTTGAAAATTCAAATTTTTCTTCTGTCGTATGCCGCGAGCTGAGTATAGATGCTCCCGCTCCCGAGCTTGAGGAGTGGCAGCAAATGGTGGAGCGTATTAAATCCAGGCCCTATACCGTGAGGATTGGTCTTGTAGGAAAATACGTTGGACTTCACGATGCCTATCTGTCGGTTGCCGAAGCCCTTCGACACGCAGGATATTACCACAATACGCATATCAAGATTGAATGGATCGACTCCGAAACACTGACTCCCGAAAACTATGAAAAGGCTCTTGCGGGACTTGACGGTATTCTTGTCCCGGGCGGCTTCGGCAGTCGCGGAATTGAGGGCATGATCCTTGCCGCAAGATATGCGAGAGAAACGGGGCTTCCGTACTTTGGCATCTGTCTTGGTATGCAGATCGCCGTTATCGAGTACGCGAGAAACGTTGCAGGTATCCCTGATGCAAATTCGGGCGAGTTTGACGAGCAGTGCAAGCATAAGGTTATCGATTTTATGCCCGGGCAGAGCGACGATATTGACAAAGGGGGGACACTTCGTCTCGGTGCATATCCGTGTGAGATCAAGCCCGGAACAACGATGGAGCATTGCTACGAGACGAGTCACATCAGCGAGCGACACAGACACCGTTATGAATTCAATAACGATTACAGAGAGGCACTTACAAATTGCGGTTTGACGCTGAGCGGTACCTCTCCCGACGGCAGACTGATCGAAACGGTGGAGCTGAGCGACCGTCCCTTCCACGTCGGTGTTCAGTATCATCCCGAGTTCAAGAGCCGTCCCAATAAATGCCATCCACTTTTCAAGGGCTTTGTTGGTGCAGCGTTTGAACACGCCGAGGGAGGAAGAAAATGAGCATAGATCAAGCAATTCACGAGGAATGCGGGGTGTTTGGCGTAATCGCTCCCGAGGCGACTGACGTCGCAAACTATTGCTATTACGGTCTTTATGCCCTTCAACACAGAGGTCAGGAGGGATGCGGAATCGTAGTCAATGATGACGGCGTTTTCGTCTCCCACAAGGATCTTGGGCTTGTCGCCGAGGTTTTTCTGGCGGAGCGCCTTGCCAAGTTTCCGAGAGGAACGATGGCAGTCGGACACGTAAGGTACGGAACCACGGGCGGAAACAACAGAAACAACTGCCAGCCCATTGAGGTCAATCACCAAAAGGGAAGGATGGCACTTTGCCACAACGGAAATCTTTCAAATGCAGTGGAACTGCGTTCCGAGCTTGAAATGACGGGTGCGATATTTCATACCACAAGCGATACCGAAACCTTAGCTTATATCATCACCTAAGTACGCTTGCGCACTTCTTCTATTGAAGAGGCAATATCGGCGGCTATGAATACGCTGGATGGTGCTTATTGCTTGGTGCTGATGCCACCGCAAAAGCTGATCTCCGCACGCGACCCTTACGGCTTCCGTCGCCTCTGTTACGGCAAGACAGCCGACGGTATTTACGTAGTAGCATCAGAATCCTGTGCGCTTCGGGCGGTCGGGGCCGACTTTATCCGAGATATTGAGCCCGGCGAGATCGTTGTGTTCGGCAAGAACGGAATAGAA
>JAZNPB010000057.1:0-4066 GCA_045589435.1 Eubacteriales bacterium
CGTAACGGTATGATGGTCAACGTACACTTCGGCTTTGACGGTGTCGCTTTCTTGTGTAACCGAGCGGATTTCAACTTTTATCTTATCTTCTATGGGTAGAGGATACTCAGCGCCTTCTCTTAATTGATATTGTTCTTCGCCGCTGTCTTCGTCAAACCAAGTGCTTTCCTTGTCGTACTTATAGTCCCATTTCATAGCCAAGTAACGGTCATTCATAGGCTCGGCGGTAACCTGTTCCGCTTCCTCTGCTGTTAACCACCGGATGGTTGCTGTAAAGTTCTCATAGCCACTGCCGTCGGCGATCAGACCGGGGAGCTCATAGTGCATAGTAAGCGTTTCACCCTGTCGGAGCGTTCCTGTTTCTTTGTCCAGACGCAAAACTATTTTGTATTTGGATACGGAAAGCACGTCCAGCGGATCAAACCCACCACAACTTTCAAAAATTCTCCCGGGAGTTGCCAACAAATACTTTTCAAAGTTAGGTTTACGCGGAGGATTCCATAATTTATAGTCATCGTTCGTATAGTGAACGTGAATGATAGGTTTTGTGTTCATAATTCTTCTCCTACTCGGCGTAAGTGTAGCCGTCAATGTTAAAATCATATACTGCGTTTGAGTAGTTGTAGGTAAACTTATAAACCTCCCACTCGTTGCTGTCTCCAATCCTACATCGTGCTTCAAATCCGTGATCCATCAGTGCGTTAGGATTATTACGCACAAGCCTTGCGGTGATTGCCGCCTTTTCAGTAAAGATAGCCTCCGTCGGTGGATTGGTATCTATGAGCCCGTGCTCACCGCCTTCGGTTTCTTTAAGTATTTTGTCGATCAGCGCATCGTGTGCGAATTCCCCAAGTATCGGAGCATTGGTTTTATAAAACTCACTGTCCGCTTTATAAATGAGCTTGTTATTCTTGTCGATCAGCACATCGACACCCTTAATTTTCGTCAAGACGTATGTACCGTCCGGCAGCTTTGTGCCGAGATTTTCGCCTTCCAAAATAAAGGTGGTATGGGCAGCATTCGTGCCTTTGTTGTACCGGATCGTGCAGGAAGCCTTATCCCAAAATGCCAAACGACTGAACATACCGGCATTCTTTTTCTCATACTGAACTTCCCAGGTATCCCTGTTGTTGTCCATATCCAAGAGAAAGGATGCAAATCCATCCACAGTACGTGTGGACTCGTCGACGACACTATAATCGATCTTATACACGTCATAAACGAAGAAGAGTATCACCCATATGACAGCACTGATAATAAGAAAGACGCCAAAGATCTTCAGAAGTTTAAGCAGAGGTTTGGCTAACGCCTTAAGCAGCTCAGCTCCCGCAGCATTTGGGCGAACTTCTTTGCTCGACTCTCGCCATCGTTGTTCATCAGCTCGTTTCTGCGCACAATTGTGGCAGCAGTTTGAGTTACCATACGGAATGATTGCTCCGCAATGGCGACAGTAGTGTATTGCCATATGTCACTCTCCTTTCACTTTATTGTGAATTTGGAAATTATGATCCCCAAACAACGTAATCTACGCCGCTGAATTTATCCTCCTCATCATCACCAAAGAACACGAAAGCATATCCGTCAAGTGTGGAAAGAAACGGAACGTCAAAGTCCAGCGGATCGTACTGGAGAAGCAGACCACTTCTGTCATCACTATCATCCACATCATTGCTGGGATAACCGAGAAGCTTAGTGCCCTCGTATCCGGCATCAACCTTTTCAAAGGTGATAACGTAGGTATCGGTGAGTCCCTTGATATTGCAGCACTCGTTGTAATCGTCGATAACTACCTTCAGCACATCAGTAGTATGATCCACCATCATATAAAGGTCATTTGAAGGATACATTTCGGCATCGAGGAAGAAATACAGATAACCCTCGTGAGGCAGTCTGCATTCGGGATCAAGATCCTTGATATCGGAGCATCGGATCTGTGCAAAGAATACTCCATCATCGGGATAGGGCTCTCCCATCGACTCGGGCAGACAAGGTCTTCCGAAGAACTTGCTACAGCTCTCGTCGATCTTTTCATCTGCCTCGACCTTTCTTACCTTCATTGCGATTGCATAATCGGCGTTTTTGGCAAGGTCGATCAATTCAAAGTCGAATACCATATTGCAGCCCTTGATCTCGCACTCTGCGTGAGCCTTGCCGTCAACGAAATCGTAATAATGACCGTAAAAATAATCAACCTTACCGTTTTCGGTAAATCCAAGGGAAGTCATATTGTATCCGGTGTCACCGTCGAGCCATACGTTCGTGTTAAAGGGGGCAACAGCAGGAAGGCTTACGTGTTCGCCTTTTTTATAGGGCACAACAGCGGTTGCCTCTGCCACTACGGTTCCGTTCTTTTCTACCTGTTTGCCTATAACCTTAACAAATTTCTTGCTTTCCATTTTATCAATCTCCTTGTTTCTAAGTTTTAGTTTTTTCTTAGTCGAACATCATGTCGGGGTTCATCTGCTTTGGATTTCTCCAACGTATCTTCATTTCGCCAAAATATTGCTCCATCAGCTGCCAGCGCTGATAACCGCTGTGGAAGTCGCCTTCCTTATCGATCGCCGCTTCGACCTTCCACATAACCTCTTGGAGCTTTTCGGCAAAGCCCTCGGTAAATTCAACGGGATCGACCTTTAAGCTTTTCTCTCGGATACCTTCAAGTACAATGTGCGCATACTTGCCGTATTCCTTTTTGATCTCATCCTCGTCAACCTTTACCTGCATCGCTTTGGGGAATAACTGATTCATTCGGTAATACTTCCTCATAGCCTGAGCAGAATCTTGGGTATCGCCGTTATCCTTGGCAATCGTAGCCGCTTTTTTATAGCAGGTCATCGCCTTATCTCTTTGACGCGCCCTGTCATAATAATCGGCGGCTTCAAGATAAAAATTCTCTCGGGCTCTATACGGCATATCCTTCGATGCATCTGCCAGCAAAACCAGCTCATCTGCAAGGTGGGGATATGCAAAGAAATATCTGCATTTGGATTTTATCTTTATAAGCAAATAACAGAGAACCGCATACTCTTCATCGGGCAATGTGCTGCACTTTTCTCTTGTATCCTCTCCGAAGAAAAACACAAGCTCGGTTGGGATGTGATCGTTAGAAGTATTGTCCATAGCAAGATTATAAAAGTAGGGATAAATAGCATCAAATTCTTCGCCTACTATCTTTCCTGAAGCAATGATTGCTTCAAGGAGTTTTTTGCTTTCTGCCTCAAAGATATTAATATCATCACTTAGTTTCATGATGACATCCTTATAAGGGGCAATTTTCTCTACCTCACGAAGAAGCGTCTCGTTGTTTTCTTGTTTGATCCTCTCCAAGAATCTTTCATTGGTGAGTCGAAAGAGTGCGGTCTTAAGCTCACGCTGAACAGCAAAGTATGTCTTTTGGTAGTCAAACATAAAATCAAGCGTTTTGATTGCTTCATCGATCGCGGGCGTTACATCCCGATAAGTATTAAGGTGTGGATACTTTGTGTTTCGTTCCATTTCATCACTCCTTCACTGTAAATGCATACGAGAAACCGTAAGCGTTCGCCTCGTCTTTGAATGTTTCTTCATTTGAAAGAGAGACGGTCATTGTTTTTTCATTTGCGCGATACTTTGCATGTATCGTAACGATATCGCTCGTTTTTTGAATTACAGTCAGTTTCACTTCGCTATTTGGGGTATCAAGTTCTTTTCCTATGCATAGGGCTTCAAACTCCCATTCGCCGGATACGGTGTTTGATAGCATTCTGCCGCCCGAAAAGCCGTGTACTGTGTATGTATATGTAAGCTTCATATCAGTTAAATTTGATCCTCGGATTGAGCTCCTGAGGCGACTTCCAATCAATTCCGTAGTCCTTCTTCAGGATCTCTTTTTTCAGACCGGGATACATATAGGCATTACCGCGAGTCATCTCTCCACCCATTCTTTCAAGGATCTTCTCCTCAAGCTCGTCCTTGATCGCCAGGTATTCGGGTGTATCCTCAACAGGATCGTACTTGTAGTTTCTTTTGGTTTCCATTTTGCTTCCTCCTAATCGATCTCATCGTCTTTTATGACTTTCTTTTTGCG
>JAZNPB010000058.1:0-2743 GCA_045589435.1 Eubacteriales bacterium
AGCTGGTCGATAAATTCCAATTTGTCGGTGAGATTACAACTGAAAAATGTGGCGGCAAGGACGAAAAATCCTTGCCGCTATCTTCATATCAGCTTATATTTTGCGGTCAGCACTTCCTCGCAATCATTTTCGGCGGTATCCGTAAAAACCTCACGTTCATACGAAATGCCACTCTGCATCAGGCAAAGCTCAAGAAAGCACAGAAAGATACCAATATCAATACGGTTATAGTGAACCACCTTGTCCGCAGGCATAATACCGCGCTTGCCCGGCTTCTTGTAGCGGTAAACGGTCAAGGCTCTTTCTTCTGTCGTTACCTTCCACGGTTGTGTGTTGCAGGCACTTGGCGTAAATCTTACGATGTTGCCGATCTCACGGTAATGCTCACCGTTCCATATCTCATCAAGCGACTTGCGCTTGCTCTTATACATATCCTTGCGGAACTTATCCTCGGAAACCTTGGCAATCGCAATCATAATTACAAAGTCAAGACCGTTGTAGATAGGCTCATCGGTTTTGCCTATACCGAACCAAAGCGCGCCGATTCCCAAGGATGCGAGATACAGATCAAGCTGTTCTCCGATATAGCCAATGTTTTGTAGGTAGTTATCTTTACGTTCGCTATATAAAAGGATGCAGTATTCTTGCCCACGCTTACAGGTGGTATTGTTGGCAGGTAAGATGCGGATGGCGGTTTGAATATTATCAACAAGCGGGGTAAAGGTCTTGTATTGTGCCGCTATCTGTTCAAGCTGGGCTTGACTTATATGATCGGTCTCACGAAATAGGTGAAACGATTTGCGTTTGAATATCATCGGGTATAATGCTTTGTCCATATTTGCCTCCAAAAAATCACTGTCAATATTGTACCAAATCTAATTTTAAATGTCAACACGATTTAATTGCAAAAATATAAAAATTATCGACAAACATTAAAAACCTATTGACAAGCGTAAAAAATGGTGCTATAATTATACTGTCGAACCGGAAAGACAAAATAATTTTTATTTTTGAGGTGTGCAAAATGAAAAACTTCAGCAAATTTATTGCCAATATGGCAAAGGTAGTTACGAAGATAGTAGAGGTATTCCAGTGGGTTGGAGCAGGCTTAATGTTGGCGGCGACCGTTTGTGCTTTGGTTAATCCGTCTTGGGTTGGTTATTTCATCGGCTACGATGCGAAGGAGTGCTGCGGAGCAGACTTGTCCGTTTATGGCTTTGAAATTCATGCGGCTGTCACAGACGGTCAAATTGATATGACAGCGCTTTGTTTGTTCGGCATCGGTGCAGTTCTCATTCTTGCACTGATCGCTATGATTTTCAGAAATCTCCATCTGATTATTAAAGAATCCGAGGGAAGAACGCCTTTTCAGCCCGACAACGTGCGTATGTTCCGTGAGATCGGTATTTTTTCAATCGCAGTTCCCGTTGTTGGGTTTATTATGAGTGTGATTGCAAGACTCGTGATTGGCGTTGAGGTTGCGGAGATATCCAACAGTTTTGAGGGCTTTGTCATTGGTATCGTTGTGCTTTGTATCACTCAGTTCTTTGCACACGGCATTGAGCTTGAAAAAGACGTTGACGGACTTCTTTGAGAGGTGACGAAATGGGAAAAATTATACTCAGACTCGACAGAATGATGGTAGAGAGAAAGATCTCACTGAACGAGCTTGCCGAGCGCGTGGGCATTTCCAACGTTAATCTCTCCAAGATCAAAAACAATAAGGTAACCGCTATTCGTTTTTCCACCCTTGCTGCCATCTGCGATGTGCTTGATTGCGAAGCCGGAGATATTTTGGAATACCAGAAGGACGAATAACCGAAAGTTACGGAGAGTAACAAGGCTGTCACAGCAAGTTTATTGCTTTTTGGTGGCTTTAGAGGTATACTGAAAGCACCAAAAACGGAGGTGTTCAAAATGACATTAGGCGAAAAAATCAAAGAAGCGAGAAAGCAATGTGGGCTTTCACAAGAGCAGTTGGCAGAGAAGATGAGCGTATCGCGCTCCGCTATTGCAAAATGGGAAACGGATAAAGGACTTCCCGACATAGATAATTTGAAGGCGTTGGCAGGGTTTCTGAACGTGAGCGTTGACTATCTGCTTGATGACGGAGAACGGATTGACGAGTTTATTACACGAGAAGCATACGATCTTGCAAGCTACGGCAAAGGCAGTAAGAAAAGGAAGAAAGACCGTGTGATACGTGAGAAATTCACTGATGCCGAAATACACACTCTGCTCGGCAATCTGAAGCTGACGAAAAGCGAAAAGGTGATTGACAATCTGCTTGGATTTTTTACCGATTCTCCGTTCGGAACGCCTGAGCTTATCAACAGCTTCAAAAATATAGATAAGGAGTTCTACTTGGTGACTCGTGACGGAAAGCAGTTCCTTGTTACTGTGACTGATGAATTTATTGAAACACGGAAGTTCACGAAGCCAATTACCGCTGATAAATTTGAGATTGGTAATTGGAAGTTCACCAAATGCAAGTATGAGGTAAAATAAACATTATTATCAAAACGCAAAGATTGCATCGCTGTAGTCAAAGAAAACGCCCGGCGAGAAAATGCAGCTTCGAAGGAGGTCTGTCCCAAAATGTAGGACAGACCTCCTTTGCGTGAAAAGTTTGCACAGATTTGCAAAAATGAATCCGAAATTTACAGATGTTCTTTTTCTGCCGTAGGTCAAAAGAGCGCAAAAACATAGAGAAATCAAGGCTTTTTGTGATTTTGCATCCACT
>JAZNPB010000059.1:0-3833 GCA_045589435.1 Eubacteriales bacterium
GGCGCGGCGACGGCGATTTATTGCGGGCTTTGGCGACGTCGCGACGGCGAGTTGCAAAACGCGTCGACGACCGACTCGGCGTTTTTTAACGGTTCGCGTCGCGAAACGACGTTTTGCGCGGGCGCGTTAATCGCTTTGGGCGCGGCGCTTTACGCGTCGGAACTGAACGTTTTCGCGTTCGACGTTTACCGCTTTGGATTTGCGTCGGGCGTCGGTTTGACGGTCGCTTGCGTCGCGACGGCGTTCGCCTGCCCGGTGCGGCCATTGCATCGGGTCTGCAAAGTGCCGAGGTGCCCTTGTGCTTTGACGTGCTGACCGTGCGCCCCGGTGTGATCGTCAGCGTGGCAAGCTCTGCCGAGGACGTGCGCGCGTTGCTTTGTGCGCTGCACCAAAAGCAAACCAGCTTTGGCGGTCGCGTTGTGCTGTGCGTGCAAGGGACACATGAAAAATTGCTTACCGCATTTGATAAGGAATTTGCGTCAGAGGACGCTTACGCGGTCGAGGAGATCATTTACGTGGGGCAGGACGCACCGCAGCATGAGACAATCAAAATCACCACGTGTACCACGGTCAAGCGTGCAGCCAAGCATATTTTAGCGCATACCGACCCCGACGTGACCGTGTTGTGCCCGGGCACTCCTGCATTTGCTCACGGCATCAAGCAAGCGGTCAACGATGCGCTGATTGGATTGAGTTAATGCTGAATAATGGTTGAAAGCCCTTGCAAACGCAAGGGCTTTTTGCATTGGTTACAAGAACAACCCCCAGTTCTACTGGGGGCAGATAAATGAGCGGAGCGAACAATAAAAAGGGCGAGCTAAATGCAAGCCCATTGCAAAGAATTAAACCTCCAAGTATAATGTAAGTGGTTTGGCACCGCGTTACAAAATAAAAGGAGGTTTAATAATGAAAAAAGAGAATAACGAGATCAAAAGCACAGCCCACAGCAAATACAGATGCCAATACCACATAGTGTTTGCCCCAAAGTATAGAAGGAAAGAGATATATGGGACAATCAAAAAAGATATTGGAGAAATCCTGAGGAAATTGTGTGAGCAAAAAGGAGTAGAGATCATAGAGGCAGAGGCGTGCCCAGATCATATCCATATGCTCGTAAGTATCCCGCCACATTTAAGTATAGCACAATTCATGGGATATCTCAAGGGGAAAAGTAGTTTAATGATCTTCGATCGACACGCAAATTTGAAATATAAGTATGGGTCAAGACATTTTTGGTGTCGAGGGTATTACGTTGATACGGTTGGTAAAAACAAGAAAATCATAGCAGAGTATATAAAAAATCAGTTAGAGGAAGATTATGCCAGCGACCAAATCAGCATAAAAGAATACACAGACCCGTTTACGGGTAGCAAGAATCAGTAGGCTAAAAAAAGACAGCCGCACGTGAGCGGCTGCCTGTAATTGTAATGCGATGCCAAACTTCTGTACCCCTTTCAGGGGTTAGGCCTGTATTTGCCCCTTATAGGGGCTGTGCAAACCACCGGTTGAACCGGTGGTTTTGATTGACAAGGGTGAAAGAGCGTCCGAGAGGTGCATAAAAGCAAAGAGAAGCCCCGCCAAAGCGGGGCATATCCGGATGATTATTGTAATTTTGATACCCATTCGTTCCAACGGGGATCGGCTTGGATTTCGGGCTTGACGATCTCGTATTCTGGAACACTCCAAAAAGGCCAATCATCGGCAAGGCTTCCGGCAGAGGTGTGAGGATGCGAGTCATCATTCGCTTTTGCTTGAATCTTCTCATACGGAACCAAACAAACGAGAGGAGCGGTATAGTAACCGTCTTGGCTTTCACAATACTGCTCAAAAAGCCGGAACTGTGTCAGGGAATTGTCCAATGCTTCAAACGCCTCGTCCTTTTTGCCATCCAACCACAGATAAAGGGAAAGCAACGTATAGACTCTTGCTACATATCCATGATGTCTGCCGAAGTTTCCGTCGGAGCATACGGTACGGAATATATCTATTGCACCGCGAATGCTTTGCACTTTGTCGGTCGGGGACATGTTCTGTTCATATGCAATCACGGTACAGACCATCAACCATGAACAAGCGTATACCACCTGCAGCAACCCCTCACCATATGCTTTGGCACGTTCCTTTCCATCAGTAGCATTGGCTTTCAAGAATTCTTTGCAGCCGAAAATGTTGGGGGCAGTTTCGATCAGCTCAAGTGCTCTTGTGTGTTCTCCCACGTTCAAATACAATTGCGTAAGTTCACAAACAGCACGATGACGCAGCGCACCGTTCTCTATTGTTTTCAAGAGCTTTTCATAAAGCGATATAGCCTCTTTCCATTCAGCGTAGGTGCGGTGTTTTTCCACGTCCAAAACGTCATATCCGTCTGCATCTGTCAAATGATATTCTCCGTAGCGGACGTATCCGGCGTTATACAGCACCGAAGCAAGGCACAGCATGAGCTTTTCGTTTCCGGGGAATTCGATCAATGCGTTTCTTGCCAATGCAATGCACTCGTCAATATTGATATTCACGCCATTATTCTGAAAATTCATGGTGTCGATTTTGGCAACCAATTCATCAATTCTCTGGGATCGTTCATTGTGATAGCCAAAGAGCTCGTCAATTGAAATGCCGAAATAGTTGGCAATGGGCGGGATCATCTCCATATCGGGATATCCGCCATTGGCTTCCCATCGGGAAACCGCCTGTGAGGTCACGCCGATCGCCTGGGCAAGTTCTTCCTGTGTGCGTCGGTCACGTTGGCGTAGTTCGCGAATTTTTTGTCCTATATCAAGTTGCATAAAAGCACCTCCAAAATTCATATCACCGGTGTGATTACATTATAGCACATATTTGAGAAAAAGCAATTATCAATTCATTGCTTCAAATCCAATGCTCCCTTGGAATACGAGCTGCTATAGCCGAAGAGAGCCGAACTCATACGCCCTGCGGCGAGAATTTTTCGCGTCTTATGCCAAATCTCGCCTCGCAAGATGCGTATCTTGCTTCGACTCGCTTTGACAAAATCCATCAAAAAATTCAACGCCGGAGGGTGCTGCGCAGTTTTGCGCGAGCAAATATTTGGCAGATGCAAAGAGAAAATGCGAAGCAATATAAGATATTGCAAGCATTTTCTCTGCCGCAGGTGCAGATATTTGCCGCTCAAAACCGTGTGAGTTCGGCTCTCTTCGGCTATTCCATACAGCAGGTCTTTCGTATGCCCGAAAAAAACACCACCAAAGAATTTTCTTGGTGGTGTTTAAGTTTCGCTCTTAATACTTATACAATAACTCGTTCAGGCTTGCTGCGATGGTGGCGTCGTCGACCAGCTTCTTCATAAAGTAGATGCGACCTTCGGAGTCGGGGATGGTGCGAGTGGCGTCGGGTGTGCCTGTGCCCGCATCGTAGAATTCCAGGCGGCAGGGCTCCAGCAGGGAATAGAACTCGCCCTCGCCAAGCACGGCAAACTGCACGGCGGTCAGGTCGTAGCTGCTGTTCCAGCATCTGCCGTCGGTCCACAGTCTGTAGGACTCATAGAGCGGGTTTTCGGGCTGCGGCTTGTCTGCGTCAAAGCCTGTAATGATCTGCCAGCCGATGTGGAAATCGGAGAGGTACATAGCAGTCGGCCAGTTGGTAAATACGTTCTCGGCAGCCTTGTAGTCATTGAGAACGTTGCATTCTCTTCCTTCGGGTAGAATGGCAGCCATGGAAACCAGCGCGTTGACCTTAGCCTTGATCAGCTCTTTACCGGAAAGGGGAGAGAACTCGTCGGGCTCGGAATCAAGCAGCGCGGAGAGCGTATTGAGCATACCGATCACGATGATCACCACACCGTCGTCGGGCGCATTGGC
>JAZNPB010000060.1:0-13269 GCA_045589435.1 Eubacteriales bacterium
GTATGCACAATGCACCTTGCCGGAAGGCAAAAATAAAAATATACGGAGGTATAGAAAATGAAAAAAGAAGTTTACAACGTAACAAGGTACAGAAAGGATGAGTTAATCAAGATATCTGGTCTTGGATACATAACCGATGAAGACTTGATTATCGCTTGCATCAGTCAGAACGGTAAGCCTTACATCAGGGTGATTCAAGACTGTATAAAGGATTGTCATCCTATACCAGATAAGCCCGGTGAATACAAAGGTTCAACTTACGAAATACGTGAAGTTCAAATCGATACCGGTAAGGACAATTACGAGACTCGTGAAATTCAGCTTGACTATAAAATCTGGTACAAGCTTGTAGATTAAGTACACGGAGGTATAGGAAAATGAAAGAAACAATCAAAATTGAGATAGCTAAAAAATATACAACCGATTTAGATACCGTGATCACACGGGATAATGTGCTTTATTTATGCGAAAATATGGCCTTATGTGCCCTGAAACGTATGATTGGATACAGAGGTGATTACGAGCTTCGTATGTACTACAATCTTGTTGGTGACATAAAAAACAAAAACAACATAAACCATATATTCTCAGACAGTTATGATTTAGTACAAACAGCCTGTCTGTTTTTACTTAACTATGTAGGTATGAAATTAGGAGATACTGTAATTGACAGGTACAATAAGCAGGTTACAATAAGACACGCTTGTTATAGTGAAATCGGTGCGGCTTTTTACAAAAGATGGAATTATCACAAAAGAACCTATCCTATCAGTTATAAGGATGCTGAGGAAGAAATAGATTTTATAGAAGAAAATACAGTCGATGAAAGCCAAGAAAGAGCAAAGACAATCGTGGCACGAATGAACCTTAAAGAAAAACACAAGAAAGTGTTGGATTGCTATCTGAAGGGTATGGGAGTTGTGGAAATATCTAAATCGTTAGGAATTGCATACGCTACCGTTTGGCGACACAGAATGCTCTTGCAGAAGAGGTATATCGAGGTTACGGGATACCAAGTACAATGAAGATAATTTTATATCGATGATAAATAGCCGAGCCCGGGTTACCAAGGCACGGCTATTTTTTTGTTAGTTACTCTTTCGTTAAGCGAAAATTCTGAGCAGGTCCTCAAATTTACCCAGCACGTAGAAGCCGCAGCTCTGCTTTGCCGCATCACCGACGGTGGCAACCGACATTCCTGCCTTAAGTGCGGCTGATACTCCGGATAGTGCGTCCTCAACCACAAGACATTCCTCGGGGGGGATAGTGAGCATTTCTGCCGCTTTTAAGAACACCTCGGGGTCGGGCTTAGATTTGGTAATATTAGTACCGTCGGATACGGCGTCAAAATAGTCACCAAGACCAAGCTTCTTAAGGATAAACTTGGCATTCTTCGAGGAGGAGCCAATGGCAAGCTTAACGCCTCCCTCACGCAGAGCATCAAGAGTTGATTTTACATTTGGGTCAAGAACTGCCTCGCTCATCTCGCCAAGGAGAGAGCGATAAAGCTCGTTTTTTTCGGTGGCGTAGGCGAGTTTTTCGTCATCGGTAAAGCTTTTCCCGCCGATTTCCTCTAAAATGTCCATACACGCCATACGGCTTACACCGCGAAAGCGATTGTTCGTTTCTCGATCAAACGGAATGCCAAGCTTGTCTGCAAGCACCTGCCATGCCTGATAATGCTGCTCGTCGGTTGAAACGATAACACCGTCAAGATCAAATATAATAGCCCTTATCATTATTCACCTCAAAAATATTTTCTGATAAAGTACGAAGGTGTACAGCTCCATGCATGACAGTAGCTGTTCACTACGCGTGAGCCGTACGGCGACTCGTCGGGATTGCTCGGATTATAGAGCTCCCAGAACGTGTCAGCGCCTGCATTTACCATTTCTCCCCAGTATGAATAAAGAATGCTCTTCGCTCTCTCTACCTCACCGCAATCGACGAGAGCATGTATATAATGATGATACAAATAAGGAGTTACAGGACGGATCGCTTCTGAGGCTTCAACCTTCTCAAGAATATCTTTACACTCCTGCTTATCGCAAACCTTTGCAAGACACATCCAGACGTTTGATGCATACGAAAGCTGTTTTTCTTTACCGCTGACAAAGAGTCCGAGATCTTCATCATAGAAGGCTTCCCTCGCTGCTTTAATTTTTGCTTCAAGATCAGCTTCCAGCTGCGCGCATTCAATTCCAAACGACCTGCAGAGCTCGATCGCACTTCTCTCGCAATAGATATATACTGCCTGGGCCGAGCATTGCTTGTTAAGCTCAAGCGACCAATCTATAAAGCACCAACCGAGTCTGTCGGAATCCTTTACCACATCACCGCAAAATTGAGTTTTCGCAAGCTCAAGCTGCTGAAGTGCAAGTGATAAAAGCTCACGGGTGGTTTCTTCATCACCTGTTGCCTTATAATAATCGCAAAGTGTCGGAATGAACAAAAGCGAATAGTCAAACATAAAGGTATCATCGGCAATAACCCTGGGGCGTGTGAAAACGCAAGCGGAAATATCGCCGTTCTTGCTCGACGTACCCGCAAAAAGATACAGACAACGCTTTACAAGATCATAGTTCTTATACGTCTCATAATTTGCGAGTGCTTGCAGTCGAAGACCACCAAGCCAAAGACGCCTGTCTCGCTTAGGTCCGTCCTCAAATTCATGCTGCATACAGTTCTTAAGCGTACGGAGTGCCACTCTGTCTATGCTCACTGCCACCCCATTCTCGCCCGTAGGAATTACGTCGGTGAGTGCGCTCGTGGTAGCATTTACCGTTGCGCCCTCTATCACGAGCTTGAACTTCGACGAAATGGAAACGACCTCAGCTCTCACGTATCTGAGAGCATATCTCCTTTCGGGAGAAAATATACCGGGTAGATCGTCAATATGTACGAGCTCCTCCTGTATCCAGCTTTTGCTTATCCAGCCGTGATAATCCGACGTATCCTCATCTATTTCACTCTTATGCTCACAGAATTTAAGACGCAGAAGAACAGGAGCATCGGGTGGGCTTCCTGCGTATGAAAGCTTAAACGACACCTTACCTACGTAGTGATTACCAAAATCAATGACGCAGGTATCTCCCTCTCCGAGCGTGCATTTTTCAAGCTTAACATATACTTTCTCGCTTGAAAGCTTAGGCTTCAACGCCTTTGCTTTTACAAGATACTTTTTGATCATAATTTAGTATCCCACTTTCCACAGAATGCATCTACCGGACTTATTCCTCTGAATTCCGACCTTCCGACGAGCTTGTCAATAAGCGAATCAAGTATCTCGTCAGACGAGCCGTAAGTATTGATATAGGTCTTGACTCGCGGAGCGTCAAGCAGGTGATACGGATTTTCAAGAGATATGAATACCGTAGGTATACTCGTGATATACATAGGTACGTTGGCACCCATAGGCTGGCACCACTC
The DNA here is from genome assembly GCA_045589435.1 of Eubacteriales bacterium. Classification (GTDB taxonomy): domain Bacteria; phylum Bacillota; class Clostridia; order Oscillospirales; family CAG-272; genus UBA1740. The sequence goes on from JAZNPB010000060.1 coordinate 3,430, forward strand.
GATACGTACTACGGTCTGATTTGACTTTGTCGCCATGTTTGCGGAATAGATAATGAGATCGTACTTACTCTTGTACTCCTCTGCGGAAGCCATCATTCCTTCAAAGCCCTGCTTGGGAACGAATTTCTCTACCGAGAATCCTTCTAAACGCAGTTTATCTATAAATCTGTCGTTCGCTCCGACCTTTGCTCCGTAGCCCATCTGTCCTTCCTCGGACTCGATCGAATAGAACAGTACTCTTTTGTACTTTTCCAGAGTAATCGGAAGCACGTCCTGCTTGTTTTTAACGAGGGTTATGGATTCCTCTGCACAGGCTTTACTAAGCGCCTTATGCTCTTTGCATCCTACGATCTTCTTTGCTTTTTCGATATCGGGGACAATATTTCCCTTGTGAAGCCCGAGGCTCGCTTTAAGCGCGAGTATTCTCGTCACCGCCTCGTCAAGACGCTCTGCGGTGATAATTCCGTCCTCAAAGCCCGCCTTCATATATGCTATATCCTCTTCAAGATTCTTGGTAAAGAGGAACATATCACATCCTGCAGCAATCGTTCTCGGAACTGCACTCTTTCTGTCCATTGCGACTGCGAAGCCTGCCATGGTAGTCGAATCGGTTACGATAAGCCCGTTAAAGCCGAGTCTCTCACGCAGTAGCCCATTGACAAGCTCGGGAGAAAGCGACGCGGGTAAAAGCTCCTCATCGGAAATCGACGGGTCAATGGCCTGAGAATATTTAGGAAGCATAATGTGTCCGACCATTACGGTTTTAACACCTGCTTCTATTGCAGATTTATATATCTCTCCAAAGGTAGCATCCCACTCCTCGGGAGTATAGTCATTCACCGAGCTGACGAGATGCTGATCGCGCTCGTCTACACCGTCACCGGGAAAATGCTTGATTGACGCTGCGAGGCCGAGCGACTGCACCGCCTTTATGTATTCGAGCGAACAGTTTTTGACTGTTTCGGGATCGGAGCCGAAGGTTCTCGTGTTAGTAATCGGGTTTCTGAAATTAACGTCGATATCCGCGATGGGAGCGAAAGCCCAATTTATTCCGAGCGCGCTGCCCTCTTTACCGCAGATCATACCGAGATTCTTTGCATTTTCGATATTATGGCTTGCCGCAACCGCCATCTCACAGCCAAGTCGCGTTCCCTCGGTACTTACTCCGGAGCCACCTGCTTCAAGATTTGCCGAGATGAGCATCGGGATCCTTGATGCACTTTGAAGATGGGATACGGTCTTAATAACCTCATCCGTGGGCATTACACGGCACATAATACCGCCTATTTTTAATATTTTCGATAAATAATCTAAGTATCCCTCGTCACTTGAGTAAGCAACAAGGCAGAAAAGCTGGGTGATTTTTTCCTCTGTCGTCATAGACGAAAGAGTATTATTCACCCACTCTATATCATCCTTACGAAGATTAAACGGTTTTTTTGAAATGTCGATCATTTTGTCTTTTCTCCGTTGGTTTTTTTCAAGTTTAATGCTTTGAAATATCTGAGGGTAACTATATCCTTAATGATCTTCTCATTGTTGAGATAGATAAGGAATAATACAAGAAGAGCTGCATTGATTATAGACTGCGTTGAGGATTTAACACTGAGTGCGGAATATGCCATAGAGAAAAAGGTCATGGTTACTGCCGCAAGAAGATATCCGAGCTTATCACTGGAAAATCTGCCGACAAATCCACCAATAAACATAGGAAGGAATGCTGAGAACATTATTCCGATAGAACCAAAGTTCAATACATCAACGCTGATCGTTCCTACGCTTGTGGCAGTAAGGTAGCCTACGATACTCATAAGCGCACCTGCAAAGGCGTAGCAAATTATTGCATTCGGAACCTCTTTTATGCCCATATTTACAGAAACCTTCTGTCCTGCCATAAGAGCCTTATAGTTGTATCCGAATTTTGATTTATCAAAAAGAAGTACCGTTATTGCCAGAACAATAACAATGATCAAAGAAATGTAGAGCACGCTTGTCGTTATACCTGACACGTCAGTCTTACCGTAAAAACTGACGTTCGATCCCGAGGTAAGTGTAAAAGCAAGTCCCTCGTATAAAAGCGCAACTCCGAGCGAGGTAATTATAGGCGGCAAACGAAGCAATACGTAAAGCACGCCCGAGATTGCCCCGAGAAGTGTACCGAAAACTATTGAGAGCAGAAGCATGGTAAATGCGTTTCCGCCATGGTTAAGGGTTATCTGCGAGCTGATTACCGCAGACAGCGTTGCAATAGATCCGAGAGAAAAGTCGAATCTTCCACTGCTAAGATTCGTTGAAAGAGCGATCGTGGTAAGCATTACCGTTGCAACTCCGCGTACAAATATGGTCAAGCTCTGGTTATTAGGGAACATCTTTACGCCATTGGCAGCACAGATGATCCATAGCAAAAGCCCGACAAAAGACGGGATGATCAGCGTTCCAATCGTCCTTCTCGCGATTTCTTTTATTTTGTTTGAATTTGTTGTGTTCATATCATTCTCCCGGAAAGATTTTAAACCCGACCGACCTTGTGATCGGTCGGGTAGTCAACGAATAACCGAACTTGATCCGGCTCGGAAATACGTATGCGATATAAAATGAAGAAATTACTTAGGGGTTCTGTCAGTTTCAACGAAGGTCTTGAAGCTATCGTAGCTTACGCCCTCACCGATAACAGTATCAAGAAGTGCCTTGTTGAAGATAGGATTCTCAACGCTGTCAGCGTTCTGGAATTTCTGGAACTGCTCGTAGCTGGTTGCTACCCAGTAGGACTGACCAAGAGCAAGAGCGTCGCTACCGTTCTTAACACCGTTGCCGTTTACTGCATCAAGAACTGCAGCAAAGATAGGACCGATGCTGGAAGCGTACTTACCTGCAAGGTAAATTACGGTGCCGTTCTCCATAGCGGTTGCATAATCTGCGGTGAAGGAATCAATGTCAGCGATCTTAACGCTTGTACCGGTAACAGCCTGACCAAATACGGAAAGACCTGTACCTGCGCAAAGAATTACCTCAGGCTCAGCTGCAACAACGGAAGCAAGATTTGCCTGCCATGTAGCGTCACCGAAGTTCCAGAGTGCATGATAGCCAACGAGCTGATACTTCTCACTTACGAACGAAGCGGGGACGATCTCACCCTGACCGTAGAGAGAGCCGATAATTGCACCGATATCAGAGGTGCCGTTATATGTAGCATCGCCGTTTTCACATAGAGCTGCAAGCATACCTGCGGTTCTCTGTACGTGCATGTCGATTCTGTAGCCAACGCCTGCGCCGTAGATGGCGAACTTTGTCTTGCCCTGCGCGATCATGGTCTTAGCCATTGCATAACCGGTTGCGAACTCTACGTCAAGAGAGGGGCCGATTGCGCCTACGTAATACTTGTAGTTCTTATACTTTGCATATTCCTCGTCGTTAAGAACGCCGGATGCTACTGCATAGTATACGCCTGCCTTTTCGCACTGCTCGATCTGAGCGGGACGGTCTGCGGATGCAAGAGAGATGATAGCCTTACAGCCGCTGGTGATGAAGTTCTCTATCGCTGCCTTTTCTGCCTCGGCATCGGAGAGAGCATCGGAGTACAGGAATTCAACATTGTAGTTTGCTTCAATGTACTGCTTGTAGTAGTTGCGGAAGCTGAGAGCCTCAGAGCCTGTTGCGTCAGCAACGATTACGCCAATCTTGATCTTCTGTTCGCCCTTATCGAAGCAGCCTGTAAGAAGGCATACGCAGGAAAGGATAGCGATTGCGAGAACGAGAGAGGTAATCTTTTTGAGTGTTTTCATGGTTTTTTCCTCCATTAAAATTTATTAAAACGCTATGCGTCTTTAACGGTTATCTTGGGAGCATTTTCGTACGGTAGTTCACGCTTGCAAGGTATACCATGGCAAGGAAGAACACCGCGCGAACCATCTGCGCTATACCGTTCGCTCCGGGGACGGCAGCTAAAAGAATAGTTAGGATCTGAGAGAGTATTTTTATAGAGAACGAACCTATTATCGCTGCATATATCTTTGATCTCGGTCCGCCCGAGATAGGCATACCGCCGAAAACGATGGCAATGAATATACTCATACCTATGTCACCGGCTGTACCCGAGGTAATGGTAGATGCTCGGATAGCAGTAAGAAATCCGCCAATACCTATACCGATACCCGCCATAGCAAAAGCGATTATCGCGTAGGTCTTTACCGAGATACCGGTGAGCTTTGCACAAACCGGGTTTCCACCGAGTGCTTTTTGACGCCTTCCTACCTTAGTAAACTCAAACACAAACGTACAGATAATCGCGAAAAACGCCAAAAATGCTAACTTTACCCACACGTTTTCGAGGTCTGAGAGTCCAACAAGTCGAATTTGATTTCCGCCCTTACCCGTAATAAGCATCTCTGAAATTGCGGACAGCACGCTCATCATTGCAACCGTGGTAACAAACACGGGAAGGTTGAATATCGAGCCAAGCACAGAGCTTACAAGTGACGCAAGAACCGAAGTACCGATACAGATCATAAGCATGAGCACAACGCTTCCCGTCTCGTTAAAGACGAGTCCGCCCGCACAGGCGGAAACGAGAGTTGATGCTCCGAGAGATATATCGAAGGAGCCGAGTGTGAAAATGAAGATAGCTCCGGTTGCTACTATCGCAAGTATTACCGATTGATTGATTATTGCCTCAAAGCCTGCCTTGAAGTTGATTCCCTTCGCGCTGCCTATAAGGACGTAAAGCACCAATAAGAGCGCAAGTCCGATTATGGGAGTAAGCGAGATAAGTCTTTGACGTCTTGTGTATTTGTCCATTATTTTTGTCTTATTCATACACTCCTCCTATATCATGTACTTGATGATTTCAGCATCTGAAAGCTCCGCACTTCTCATAAATTCCTTGGTGATCCTGCCGTCCTTCATAATGAGTATACGGTCACTCATTCCCATAAGCTCCGGCAGCTCCTCGGATATCATGACGATAGCCTTGCCTTCCTTCTTGAAGCGAACCATCAGCTGATACATCGCCTGCTTTACACCGATATCCACGCCTCTGGTCGGGCAATCGAGAATCAGTATCTCACTTCCTCTGCCCACCCATTTGCCAAATACGACCTTCTGTTTGTTTCCACCGGAAAGGGTCTGAACTACCTGATCGCGGCTTGAGCATTTTATTGACAAAGAATCGACCTGTGAGTCAACGTACTGTTTTTCTCGGTTATCAAGAACAAGAAAATCACGTATGGCATATTGCTCCATTCCCGCTATTGCGATATTGTCCTTGATAGACGCAGGAAGAATCAGTGACTCAACGTCTCTATCCTTTGAGACATAGCCAAGCTTGTGCTTCATTGCGATGACTTCATTCTTGATCTGTGTGCCATCTCCAAGTCGGACGCTTCCGCCATCGGGTGCAATAATACCGAACATTGCCTTTCCGAGTGGATGCATTCCGCAGTGAGATAATCCGCCGATACCGAGTATTTCTCCTTTGTAAAGCTCAAGGCTGATGTCTGAAACGCTTCCGTTTATCGTGAGGGCATCGACCTTGAGTGCGATCTCATTAAGCCTTGACGGCTCACAATCGCTCCTGTAGTAATCGCCCTGCATTTCCCTGCCTATCATGCTCGTTCTGATATCATCGGGATTAAATTCATCCTTGGAGAAGGTTCTGATCATTTTACCGTCACGAAGAACGGTGAGAGTGTCGCAAACCTCCATAATTTCGTCAAGGTCGTGAGAAATAAAAATTACCGCCTTGTTTTCATCACGGAAGCGATTGATTATTCCGTAAAGAATTTTTCTGCCCCCCTGCGAAAGTGCCGTTGTCGTTTCGTCAACGATCAGGATATCGGGATCCTTCATTACAACCTTGGCAATCTCGATAAGCTTTCTGGATTGGAAGTCAAGAGCGGCCATTGGCATATCTGCAGATACGTTAGAAACGCCTATATCGCGTAAGACCGCGTTTGCAGCCTCGTTCAGCTTTTTCTTACTGATAAAACCAAATCGGCTGAATTGTGAAAGCTCACCGAGGAATATATTTTCCGCAACCGTTACGCCGGAAATCGTTCCGCTTTCCTGCACTATCATTCCGACACCTTTTTCAAGCGCGTCAAGCATGCTGTGCGGTGCCCAATCCTCTCCGTGAAAGCTCATGCTGCCCATATCAGCCTTTTGCATACCCGCAATGATTGATGACACGGTGGATTTTCCGGAGCCGTTTTCACCTATAAGTCCCAAAACATCGCCTCTATGTAATTCCATCGAAACGTCATCAAGCGCTGTTACCGGGCCGAAGGTCTTTGTTATATTCGAAACGGTAAGTAACAGCTCACCTTTTGTTGAAATACGAGATTTTTCTCCCATACTTTCCCCTCCGATTTGTAACTTTATACTATAATGATATCTTAAATCATGTTTTCATTCAACGCGTTTTGAGATTGCAAAAATGAGGTATTTTTAATTTTTTCATCAAAAATTCCGTTTTATTATCAAATTCATATTAAAAATACGAGTCAATTTTAATTTGCTTTTATTAATTTTTTGCGTTTGTTGTTGACTTACGCATCTTTTTCTGCTATTATGTAAAAAGAGGTGATAAAAATGAATGAACACTACGAATTTATAAAGCTTGAAAGCGACGTGCCTATGCGTCTAAGGTGCGTTTACCTTGAAAACATGCCTAACCACTGGCATAAGGGTATAGAAATCATCCTTGTCCTTTCGGGCAGCGTTGATATCGTACACGGCGGTGAGCAATCCTCTCTCTGCGAGGACGATCTGATAGTGATAAATAAAAAAAGCATACATTCACTATCATCGACAAACGGATGCTCTCTCGTGTCACTGCAGATCGGAACGGACGAATTGCTCGGTATGGAGCACAATGACGATTATTTTGTTTGTGACTCGTCTAAAAGTAATGATAAAGGACGCTTCTATTCTATTAAAAAGCTTTTAGCAGAGCTCGTCAAAGCTAATTCCAACGAAAACGCCGACAACCGTTACTACAACCTTTCCACCCTTTACGCCATTTACGGAGAATTGCGTAAAAAGTTTGCTGCCGACAGTCTTTCACGTCCACAAACAAAAAAATATTTTACCCGACTTACGTCAATAGTCGAGTACATAGAAAATCACTACAAAGAAGGTATAACCCTAAGAGATATTGCAAAGGACCAACATCTGACGGTTCCTTACTTATCCAGCTTTATTGAGAAATATCTCGGCGTTTCATTCCTTACTTATTATAACGAGTTAAGGCTTGAGCGCGCAGTTGCAAATATGCTCACAAGCGACCGTTCCATCGAAGAAATAGCCTTAAATAACGGTTTCTCCGACCCGAGATCATTCGTTAAGCTCTTCAAGAAGAAATACGGCACACTTCCAAGTGAATACAGGAAAAACCACAAAATAAGCAAATCGGGAAATACTCATGAGATATACTATGATATCAACAGTGAAAGAGGTGTAATAAGCAAGGAGAGCAACCTCGCCCTGCTCGCAAAATACCTTACCACCCCCGAAGAAAAGGTGATTGAGCAAAGCTATCCTGAGCAAGCGGAAAAGTATATTATCAAAGAGAAAATAAGCACGGGAAGTGTAAAGAATCCCCTGAACCACACCTTTAAGACCTTTACAAGCGTAGGACGCGCAAAGGAACTGCTCTTTGCTGACGTACAAAACATGTTGACAGAGCTTCAGAGCACCATTGGATATGAATATATTAAATTTCACGGTCTGCTCAGTGACGATATGCACGTATACACTGAGGATGAAAACGGAAATCCGGTGTATAGCTTTGTTCTGATAGATAAAGTCTTTGACTTTTTGCTTTCGATCGGACTTAAGCCTCTTGTGGAGCTATCCTTTATGCCAAGAGCTCTCGCTGATAAGAATGCAAGAGAGGTATACGCATCTCCGTTTTATATCGGATTACCTAAAAGCATGGAAAAATGGAACGCACTTGTCAGCACCTTGATCAAGCATCTGATCGACAGATACAGCATGCGCGTCGTCAGGACCTGGCTGTTCACAGTATGGAATGAGCCGGACACCTCGACAAGCTTGTTTGGATTTGAGAATGACGAGGATTTCTACGACCTTTATGCACAAACGTACAGAACGATAAAAGAAATTAACAAAGCATTCAAAGTAGGAAGTCCGTCACTTATCGTTACGTACAATATGAACAGGGTCTGGTTATCAAAGTTCATTGATTGGTGTAAGGCCAATGAATGTGTTCCCGACTTTATGAATATTCATTTCTACGATAACGATTTTTCGGATGAGTCGATACATCAGCATACTCCCGCACACCCGGCTCACGGTCGACTGAATATGGATCCGGATTCCTTTAAAAAGCGAATAGCTCAAACAAAAGTCGAGTTTGATGAGCTTGGAATAGGTAATCTTCCGGTATATCTCACGGAATGGAATCTGACCGTGTCACACAGAAATCTTTTAAACGACACCTGCTTCAAATCCTGCTATCTTACTAAAAATCTACTTGAGAATTACGACCTTCTCGACAGCTTCGGATATTGGGTACTGACCGATTTTATTGAGGAGACTCAACCGTCCCCTGAAGAGTTCCATGGCGGGATAGGACTGTACACCTACAGCGGAATAAAAAAGCCTCACTATTTTGCTTTTCAATTCATAAACCGTCTCGGCTCGAGATTGATAGATAGCGGTGAGGGATACTTTATTGCTAAATCTCATGCAAAAATACAAATAATACTTTATAATTACGAGCATTTTAACCATCTATTTGCAGCAGGTGAATCTTACGATATGACGTTCACTCAGCGATATACGCCATTTTCAAAGCTTGGTAAAATGCGAGTCTCACTTGGGCTTACCGATATCGGTGCAAAGGAATGCAAGGTAACCGAGCAGATCGTAAATCAGCACTACGGATCGGCTTTTGACGAGTGGGTACGCATGGGCGCACCCAAAATAGACTCGGCTATGATAAAGCGTCTGAGTCACGTAAGTATTCCCAAAATGGTGACAAGGAGCGAAAAGATAAACCAAGGTGCACTCACGATCAAAGCTGACCTTGAACCGCTCGAGGTGCGTCTTATCGAGATAGAATATTAAATCATACTTTTCAAAAATTGATTTTGACTACCGAAGCCGAATTGTTTTTTACTCTTTGGATTTGAACAAATAAACATCCTCAATCTCGGCTAACTGAGTAACATACTTTTTTCATTTTCTTATATCATAGAAGAATTAAGAAAGTATTGTGAGACATTATGTTTTGGATGACAATAAGAATTCGTCAACGCCCAGTGGAGCAATTTACAATTTTCACCCCAAGTTTTTCTATAAAAAAGAAGTTGTCGATACCTTCTTCGCCTATATGATTTGGAGAAATCAGAACGAAAAAAGTATTCGAGAAATAGCCATTGATATCCATTCTTGAAAAAGAGCAGAAGCAGAACGAGACTGCTATGGAGAATATTATGGCAGCAGTAGAAAGAGGATTCCACAGCTCCATATCCAACAAGCGTATGCGAGAGCTTGAAGAAAGACAAGCCGAGCTTGAACGCCTCATAATCATTGGACGAAGCAAGATAATCTAGAAAAAGCAAAAGTGATTTGGCACCGTGGCGTGTGCTTGTCTTGATACAAGTCGGCGTCGCTAGCTAGACCCCAAAACTCGCTTCGCTCGTTTCGGGGAGCCCCGGTGCTCCGCCGAGCCAAGCACACGCCCTAAAAACAAAAAGACCGGCACAAACGAAACGTAATATCGGCAAAGAAGGGGCGGCGGCGCTAGACCGCCTACCGACTCGCCCGTTGTTTCTTCTGCCAATAAAAAGTTGCGTTGTTAAAACCTTTGTGGCAGCC
>JAZNPB010000061.1:0-3702 GCA_045589435.1 Eubacteriales bacterium
AAGCCGTCTTGCGATAATCTCATCACTATAAGGAATGATTCCTGGAAAAGGCTGCCCACCCAATACTTCCATTGTGTCCTGTATTCTGCCTTCATAAAACAGCAAGCCTCTTTTCGGCACACAACCGGACGCATCTTGAACCCAGCCTATTCGATAATAGCATATCGCAAGCTCTTGAAGTGTATTTTTCCGAGGGATAATCTCATTAAGCAGGTAAATGCAGAAATTGACATCCTCAAAGGAGGACAGGCTGTTAGCATAAACCTGTTGTTTAACATAGGCCAGCGCCACACCGTCGCGATCTCCCTTACGCCCAAGAAGTGCGTTTTGATATTTCTGTTGTTCTTCTGCACTCCAACTGAGTGTTCCACCCGACGATTTCATTTCGTACAGATATCTGAGGTCAGCCATAGCATCATCGTCAAAACGTGTAGTTCCGATCGTTCTGCTTTGCGCCGCTTCTCGAGATTTCTTTTCGTCGTACTCGCGACGTTCCTTGGCTGATTCCTTTTCTTTAGCACGCCGAGCATCCTCTAAGGTCTTGATAGAGGGATCATAGGGAGCGCCCCAAACCTCGGCGTTGCCATCAACATAATAATTGATATACGTCTTGCCCGTACCGGAAGGCTCATATTTCATTGTGAAAATACCTTGTCTTGTATCGTCGACCCATTCGCCCTCAAAGACCTTCCACATATCATGCATAGCGTTACCGTCCCAATCCCTGTAAACGCCACGACCGTGTTTTTTATCGTCAACCCACGGACCGTCATAGGACCAGTTCATATAAACATGCCCAAAGAGGGGGAACGCCTTATATCCCTTGGCAACTCCGCGACCGTGATGCTTACCGTCCTTCCATTCGCCCTCGTAGATATAGGACAGATAGGTGGAGCCGTCTTTTTCGTTCTTACTGTAGCTTTTATAAATGCCAAAGCCACATTTCATTCCTTTAACCCAATCGCCTTCGTACTCCGAACCGTTATTCCACGTGTATTTGCCTTTTCCGTGACGGGAGCCGTTTACCATTTCACCTTCATAGACGCCATTATCATATTCCATACGCTCGATCTTTGCGCCGGCTGCGGGCTTAACGCTCTCTGATGCGTAAGCTGGGGCAGGATACTCAATTTTAGTGGAATCAATGATATCATCGTTTTCCCAAACGCCGGTATAATAACTGCCGTCGGCATTCGTCCATTTACCTTTACCGTGGTACTTGCCGTTTTTCCATTCGCCCTCGTAGCTACTGCCGCTTGCAAAAGCAAACTTGCCCTTGCCTTGACGGACGCCGTTTACATATTCGCCGGTATATACGTTACCGTTACCCCAACGATACGTACCCATTCCGTGATATTTGCCGTCCTTCATTTCTCCTTCATAGCTATCTCCGTCACCCAAATCAAGCGAAAAGATTTGAGGTGCAGTTTCGCTTTTCGACTCGGACGGTGTCTCTGCTGTGGCAGTTTTAGCGTCAGATGTCGTTTTCTTTGCAGTATCCGCAGCATTTGCAGGAGCATTACAAACAGCGTTCGTTATTTTTTCTTTCATCTCGACACGGAGTTTTTTTGTCTCATCGGACATAACGAGCCTGTCATCCTCGATAAAGAACCAGTGACGTGCGATCTTGATCTGCAATTCACTCGGCAAAAAATCACCAAAATGCTCTTTATACTCTGTGGTGCCGATATTTTCGGGAAGCGCAAAATACGAAAGAGTTTGGAGGAGTTCCGCCAGCGACTTAGCACGTTGCTTATCTACATTTACATTTACTTCGTCGAAAGTCGAGGCAGGAATAGCTATGCTGCTATCGGGATAGTAAGGAGAGTAGTCAAAGCCGATGCCTCGAACGGCATAATGGAACATTTGATAAAAGTTAAACTCTCCATTAAATTTAATGTCAAACGTCCAAGAAAATGGGTTTGCGTCATTGGTATTCGTGGAGTGATATCTCTGCTCGTAGGTGATCGCACGAGGATCACCGCCTGCCGCTGCCGTATACAGATAGTTCAGATAGGAACCGGGGCGATTGTTACGAAGGCAACGCAATGCAAGCTCGTAGCTTATGCATGGGACCTTTTGGTCATCATCAGAAAAGCATCTTATCATCTTTTCAAGGCGACTTGCCTTTTTCATCTTTTCGATTTTCTTGTCCAGCTTTTTATACTGCTTTTCAAGCTCGCTACGATCGATGCGCATAGAGCTTGTGATGATTTGCTTCTTGAAGCACGAAAAGAGCGCGTCCATATCACCGTACATCGCAAGAGCGATCTCCGGCTTCATATCACCATCGCCGCTGTACGTGCCGGTTTCTTTGATCCCTTGTCGAAGCTGTGCCAATTCAGCAAAATATTCCCCAATGACAACCTGCTTATCCACAACTTTGGGCGTGGACTTTTTGGTCGTAGATTTTGTCTCTGCTTTCGGGGTAGTGCCGCCAAACAAGGCATCAAAATCGTCACTTGCTGCAGCGGTTTTCTTCTTTGTCGTTGTCTTTGTCTCAGACTTCGTAGAGGTTTTACTTGTAGTTGTCTTTGTCTCGGCCTTCGCAGAGGTTTTGCTTGTCGTTTTCTTGGCTTCGGTTTTCATTGTAGCTTTGCTCTTCACCGGAGGAGTAGCCTTTTGAGCCGAACCTGCACCGAATATGGCATCAAATGCATCGTCCGTGGCAGCAGATTTATTTGATGCAGTTTTCTTTGCAGGAGCAGACTCTTCTTCAATCTTCAAACCTGGGACAGACACGGTGTTACCCAGCTCATTAAGCTGCTTCATAAGATCGAGAGCTTTTGCTTCGTCAATTCCCGAAGCTATAGTCACCGGTGCTTTGTCCACCATACCTTTAGCCGCAGCGAGTCCAAGCCCCAACGCGGAGCATAATACCTTCGTTGTTTTTAAGGGTTGGTTGCCGACCTTTTCTAAAATAACATCGTATTTATTCTTGGCTGCCATTGCTTGTTACCTCCGTTTATTTCTTACTGAACGCAAGCGTTATTTTCATAAGACTCTTTCATACTAATTATCGCATATTTTTCATTTGTTATGGTCGCTTTTACAGCGACATTTTCGAACTGCCATTTCAGTTCTGTTGGCATTCTGCCTCACAGTCCGATTCTCCTTTGTGTACGCTCATAACATCGCCAATGTCACAGTCCAAGGCTTCGCAGATACGAAGCATAACATCCATAGATACTTTTTTATCTCTTCGAAGACTCGTCATCGTGCCCGGTGCCACGTCAGCTGCACGTCTGAGGTCTGCTTTACTCATCTTCTTATCTACAAGAACTTTCCACAGCTTGTTATAGCTTACTGTCATTGCCATCGTTATCTCCTTCATTTGTTCATCATGCATGATAGTCGTCGATAATAACCGCAGAATTTCGCCCATTGAGGCACGAATACAACTCTGCACAATATATTATAGCATATTTTCTTCGTCTTTACAATAGGAAATGATGAAATTTTGGCAAACTATCGCAAGAAGTTGATACAGTTTGATATTAACTTGTCAACTTAATAAGCAATGAAACGGGAATATCGCAGACAAACTTGTACTGATCCGTTAGATCAAGAAAAACGAAAAATACATTTGAAAATTGATATGCAAAAGTCCTAAGCAGTTCATCACAGAATTGCTTAGGATTTTACTTGAAGTAAAAATCGCACTTTTTACTTCAAGTAAAATCGTTGATTCCGACAAGCAGA
>JAZNPB010000062.1:0-3046 GCA_045589435.1 Eubacteriales bacterium
GATGATGAGTGGTCAAGCGGTCAGATGGTTGTCGAAGAAGTGGATTTTGGCTTGCCTGTTGATTCTGCAATTTACACACGTAATAGCTATGTAGAAGAAACACTTGGTGTTGTGCTTAATGAAACGGTAGAAGATGTTGGCAATGGTAAGGTAGCGAACCGTATACAAACGCTTCATCTAAGTGGATTGCGTGAGTTTGATATTTGTTATGACGTTGCTCGTTTTCAAAATGCCGCTGTAGCAATGGGCGTCTATCTTCCTATCTCAGAATACGATATGTACATCAATTTGGAAAAACCTTGGTGGTATGAAGATGACCGTGAGGCGATGACATTTTATGATAAATGTTATATGCTGACGGGTGACTTGAATTTGGTGCGAAACGAATATATGTGGGCACTTGCATTTAATCGTGATACACTTGTTAATTATGGAGTGAATTCTCCTTATGATTATGTTGCCAGCGGTGAATGGACTTTAGAAAAAATGTATGAGATGTGTGTGAACACATGGGAAGAAGATTCGGGAAAATATGCTATGACCTCGCATTTTAGATTTTCTACAGCGTTAATGGTTGGTGCAGATCTTGACTTTGTTGAAAGAACTCAGGATGGCGGCTTACAGCGTGCGAATATCGATGACAATTTTCTTAGAGTTGTGGAAGATTTAATTGAATATTTCTTTGAGAACAACGGAACCGGTAAGATGAACGGTATTAAGACTGAATATTCTTCTAACCATGCCGTAGGAGGCGGTTTTGCAGAGGGAGCTGATTATGTTCACGACCAAGCGTTCCGGGAGGGCAATGCAACGTTTTTAGGAAATCCTTTGGGGAAGCTTGCTAAAGATTTGCCCAGCTCCGGTGTCAATTACGGTATTGTTCCTTTGCCCAAATATAGCGAAGATCAAAAGCTATATCGCAATTGTTTATACGGCTCTCTTTTCACACTTTGTGTTCCTACTATGGTAGCAGAGGAGGAAGGAAGATTGGAATGTGTGGGGACTGTTTTGGAATGGCTTGGTGCATATTCCTATGATCTCCTTCGACCGGCATATTATGAGTACGTTTTGTACGGCAGACTATTACAAGAACCAGATGCAGTGCTTTCTTTGGACATCTTGCTTGGATACGACGAGCGTGGAGAGGTCGTTCCTGAATTGGATTCACTGTTCGGGTTTGGTATGACGGATAAACTGTTCGTTTCTTTGTCCGATTGCAAGCCTGCCTATAACAACGCAGTTCGTACGATTGCAAATCTTGTGGACGATAAAATGGCTTCTGTTTTGGAATATTACAAAAAGCAAGGTTGATTATGGAAGGGATTTCGATGAAGATAAACAAAATTTGGCGTATTCTATTACTGGTGTTGGCATTGTTGACAGTGTTTTGCGGATGTGAGAACGGTAAAAAGAACCCCGATAACGAATCCTCAAACACAGCCGAAAACGAACCGGAAATGTTGTATCTTGCCAAGGATGGAGTGGCATCGCACTGTCTTGTGTATCCCATGGTTGGAAGCACTGCGATTACCGAGTCTATTGAGGAGTTACAGCAGGTATTTCTCCAATATTTTGGTAAGGAATTCCCGATGTCGGCAGACAGAATGGCAGACAAAAAGGAACAAAAGCAATATGTTTTGCTTGGCAATACCTCGTTCGATGCTTCCCAAAATGCAATTTCTGCTGTAGAGGCAGATCACTTTTCGATTTGTATTAAGGAAGGACATATAGTCATTGTGGCGGCGGACGATGCACTTTATCTCGCTGCGGTAAGACAGTTGATTTCCGATTTGATTATCGAAAATGGCTCGGTTGCGTTGCCCGTCGATTACAGTTATACCAGTGAGGCGCAGGAGAAGGTTGATGTCGTATCCAATGGCGCATCAAAGTTTGTGATCGTTTATGAAGCGTCGGTAGGAAAGGAATATGCCGAAAGTGTTCAAAAGCTAATCGCGACTGCTACCGGTGTCACACTTCCCATCAAACGCGATTCAGCATTTGCGGAGGGAAAGAACGAGATCCTTGTTGGCGACACTGACCGCCCGTTTTCGCAAGCCATTGCGTGCCAATTTATGAATTACGGTGTTCTTTTTGATTCCAACACGGAAAGCATCGCATTGACAGGAAACTTGGAACACGCGGTTCAAAAACTCTCTTGGTTGATTGGGATAGATGGTTCTAAGAACGCATTTTCAATCTATAAGTACCTGTTTTCTACGCAAGCCGCGGAAGAATATGGAACCATTCCCGAATTTCGAAATGAAAAGTATGATTTTATCGCTACAAACGATATGAATTCATACTATGTCATCTATAATGATGCAACACCTGACGAATACAATCAGTATCTCGAACGACTGAAAAACCAAGAAGGGTTTACGGAATACGACACAAACGAGATTAACGGTAATCTCTTTGCTACCTATACCGATGGATACACCATTTTGTCCGTCAGCTATACAGCTTATGAGAAAAAGGTGCGAATTATTGCGGATACAACCGAATCCAGCGCGCTGCTTCCAAAGGAGTCGGATCTCGAAAAGGCGGTTACTACCCCCACGTTGACCATGATCAACGGATACTGTTCGTTTTTGTTCCGCTTGTCCGACGGTCGGTTTATCGTCTACGATGGCGGCGTGAACAGAGACTATAACCATGACACTCTCTATAATTTGATGAAAGAGAACAATGTTTTGGATGGAAAGCCTGTGATCGCAGCGTGGATTTTCTCTCATATGCACCAAGACCACGTGGGAGGCTTTGTCGAGTTTTCTGGCAAATATGCAAAGCAGGTAGAACTACAATATGTTATTGCCAATATTCCGGGATACGATATTTACACTGTGAATGGGACAGTTGATATGTCTTTTGCCCACTCGATGATGAATTACGGTATTCCGCAAATCAAGGCGAGTCTGAAAAAGTATTCCTCGGATACAAAATTTGTTACACCTCATGTTGGACAAGAAATATGGTTTGGTGATGCGAAAATTGATGTCATGTATACGCATGAGTACCTTGCTCCCACGCCCATGAAGGTGTCAGA
>JAZNPB010000063.1:0-3806 GCA_045589435.1 Eubacteriales bacterium
CCTCCGACTTATTGCGACACAACAATTCTTATATATCTGCTTCGTTAGCAATTATGCCCCGCAGTCAGTGATGGCAGTCAATACCATTCTTACAACTCAAGGTATTTTTCATTACAAGAGATAGATCGGGAAGGTGTATGCCTTTTCGTTGATGGGGCGAATACGGTCACAGTTATCAATGATCAGACCGGGCTTAATGTTCAATTTGTATTTACTCAGTACATCAAAGTTTTTCGTAGGCTTTGTCGGAGCGATACCTTTCTTTACCTCAATCGGATAAATATCTCCGGCATTAACATAGATAAGATCAATCTCTTTTTGATCAATATCACGATAGTAGAAAAGAAATTCCTTCGGATCCTTATTATAGGAATAGAAGTTCTTAATGATTTCGCTTACCACATAGGTCTCAAAGAATGCGCCGTTCATTGCGCAGGATTCCAGCATTTCCGCGTTAGGCCATTTGCAAAGATAAGCACAAAGGCCGGTATCCATAAAGTAAAGTTTGGGCGCTTTGATGATTCTGTTAGAGATATTGGACATATACGGCTGCAACAGGTAGATAATGCCCGATGTTTGCAAGATAGAAATCCAACGCTTACAGGTGCGCACATCAATTCCAACGGTGCTTGCAATCTGGTCATAGTGAAGCTCTTGCGCCGTGCGCAAAGCAACCACAGAAATGAAGTTGCGGAACTGAAGTTCGCTGGATGCTTCGATGAGCTTCATAACGTCTCGCTCAATATAGGTGTTCACGTAAGACTTGAAATAGATCTCACGCTCGGAAATGCCGGTGCAAATATCAGGAATACCGCCCTTGAATATTTCCTCAAAGATTTCCTTTTTGCTGATATATTTTCTGCCGTCATTTTCTCTTTTTCTTATCTCACTAATTTCGGGGTTAAAAAATGGCGCATTATATCCGTTCTTTTCGGCAAAGGTAAAGGATGCCATATCGATGACACCGCAGCGTCCTGCCAAAGAATCGGAAATGCCTTCCTGAAGCTCAAAGCGGTTAGATCCGGTCAAAATATACATCAGTTTTCTTTCTTCACCGGTTCTCATCCAGGTAAGACGTTGCTCATCGATAATTTTCTTGATCTCGTCCAGAAGCTTGGGAGCCTTTTGTATCTCGTCGATAACGATAGGCCAACCGTAACTCTCCAAAAACAATTTCGGGTTGCTGAGAGCCAGTGCGCGGTCTTCACCATCATCAAGAGTTACCTTTTTATATTTATCTCCAAACAAACGGTCAATGGTGGTGGATTTGCCGACCTGTCTCGGACCGTAAACTACTACGCAGGGGAAGGATTCTCCTGCAGCGAGTATTGCATTTTCTACAGTTCTGTTAATATACATAAATTTAATACTCCTTTCTCAGTGATTAAAGTATATCACAACTTTGCGATTAAGTCAACTGTTCGATGCTGTTTTCATCGCAATCATATTATATCCAAACTGACATAGAATATACAGTCGTAATTAAGGTTGCCTATTTTGTGCCCATTTTTCGCCTATAAAAAGCCGAGTTTTTGCCGATGACAAGTGAACGTAAATGTGTTATACTGTTAGCGTGAAGAATTAGACTTTAAACAAAAACAAGTAAACAGGTCTTATGAATCTGCCGATTCATAGGACCTGTTTTTGTGTTTAAACAGCAATTAAGTTGCTAAGAATAAAGAAAGGAGGCGAAGGGACTGATGGAGTACAAGTGTATTGCCAATACCCGGTATATCATTACACGAGTTTTTAAATCGAAAAAAACAGCTTCGGATCTTATTGAGGAGCGCGTCAAGGCAAATTATTCCAGATCATTTTCATTGACCGATAATGATAAGATGATGTATAATGATAACAGTGGTTCGATTCGGTCAAAGGAGGTAATATGAGAATCGAACGGAAGATGCTTTGCTTTGCATATTTCAGACTTTCCAAAGAGGAAGCGCAAAAGGGTGAATCTTCGAGTATCAGCAACCAGAGAATGATTGTTGAGAATTACTGTAAGCAAAACGGCATTACACTTGTTCGTGAGTTTATAGATGATGGTTATTCCGGTGGCAACTTTAACAGACCGGGCTTTCAGCATATGATGCGCGAACTGGAAGAAGGACTTGCAAATACGGTTATTACCAAAGACCTTTCTCGTCTTGGCCGTGACATGAGGGAGTCAAGTTATTATGCCGAACAGTTTTTCCCAGAGCATAGCATACGCTATATTGCCATAGCTGACAATTTTGACAGTGAAAATGAAAACGTTATGGCGCCCTTTCAGTTTGCTATGAACGAAGTGTATCTGCGTGATGGTTCACGAAAGGTTAAGGATGTGCTTCGGACAAAGCGGCAAGAAGGCCTTTACTGTGCCTGCCCGCCGTATGGTTATAAAAAGGCCGAGCGCAACAAAAACCAGCTGGTTCCCGATGAGATGACTGCACCAATCGTAAAGCGCATTTTTGTGGCTGCTGCTAATGGGGATTCTTCAAGGAAAATAGCACAGGATCTAAACAATGACGGTGTTATTCCACCGCTTAAATACCGTGTGTTATACCGTGATGAATTCAGCGAAGAAGGTGCCGCCAGGGCTTCCGATCTTTGGAATTATACAACCATAAAGCGTATACTCAAAAATCGCGTATATTTAGGTCATACGGTCCTGGGCATGAGCAAGAAGGCCAGTGTCAAGTCCAAGAAAAAGATTGCCATACCAAAAGAAAATTGGGCTGTGACAGAAGACACCCACGAAGCCTTGGTTTGTGAGGATACTTTCAATAGGGCTCACGAGAACATGGGTAAGGGTACTCATAATTTTCGGCAGTATGATCACGTGCGAAAAAGTATCTTTTCGGGTGTTGCATACTGTGCACTTTGTGGACATGCTTTATGTTCCTGCGGAACAGTTTATAAAGGCGAGAGAGAAAAGTATTGGTATCTTTCCTGCATTAACAAAAGGAAGGATATCAATGAGCCCTGCACGGGTGCACGAATTCGCTATGCTGACCTTATAGAACTTATTCGAGATGACTTAAATTCTTTAATCTCGTTGACCGACAAGCAAATCGAAGGCATTGTTGCAAGTGTTATGAAGGAAGAAAACTCCAACAAAGCAGTAACGGCCAGAAAGCAGCGTATTGAGAAACTTCAAGGGAGACTTACGGTAATCGATAAGATCATACCAAAGCTTTATGTGGATAATGCGGAAGGACGACTTGACGATAACAGGCTGAGTGCTATGGTTGATGATTTGCAAAGGGAATCCGTCCAAATTAAAAAGGAACTCTCGAAGTTTAGCGAGGATGCGGTGCAAACAAGCAAAAGTGATAACTACAAACAATTTTTTGAACTGACAAAAAAATATACCCATATCGACGTACTTGATAGAGAAACCCTGCTTACCTTTATTGATAGAATTGAGGTGGGACCGAAAATTCTACCCGAGAGAAAAGTCAAGGCAAGCCATAGAAACTCTGAGTTTCAGCAATCGATACGGATATATTACAAGTTTGTAGGCGAAATGCAGGAGATCACGGAAAAACAGTGATATATGCAAGTAAAAACAACCATTTTAAGATGGGAGAGGAACACCAAGGGAAGTTGGTGTAAACCTTAAGCAGGGTTACAACGGTGATATCACTGCTCGTCAGGCAGGTAGCGTTGGCGGTCAGATGGTTAAGAAGATGGTAGAAAGCTATACTAATACCAAGTCTAACGGCTAATTTTTAAGCGTTAGCATATCTTCCTTTCCTAATACTAAAGCGAGGCTGTCGTTCATTCGAGCGACAGCCTTTTCTAATTAAACATCATAAAAAACG